>JAAESX010000358.1 GCA_024228935.1 Pseudomonadota bacterium | reverse complement strand
GCAGCGGCACGGCCTCCAGCACCTCGAAGCCACCCCCCGTCCACACCGGCTTCGGCCCCGACCGGTGCCGGAGGACCGTGCGGTCGAGGTCGGTGGTCAGCACGCCGATCCAGACCTCGGCGCCGCGCAGCGCGCTGGCCCGCTCCTCGAGCCTCATCACGACCTGGTCCAGCCCGTACCCGGCCACGCCGAAGTTCAGGACCCGCCGGTCGGTCTCGAGCGCTTGCAGGACGTCGGCGAGCCGCGGCTCGACCGTGCTGAACACGAAGGAGTCCCCGAAGAGCGCCAGCACGGGCCGCTCGTCGCCCACCGGGTGCTTCGGCGTGTGCCACGCGCCGATGGGTGCCTGGTTGCGCCGGTCGGGCACCCAGCCCAGCCGCTCGTCGCGCTCGTGCACGGTGTGCTCGCGCAGGCGTCCCGCGTCCAGCGACATCGTCCAGTAGCTGTCGTGGCAGAGGGGGTCGCTGTAGGCGCCCGGGTCGGCGAGGCGGTCCGGCCAGCCCACCCCCACGGCCACGCGCAGGACGAGCTCCACGGCGAGCACCGCCGCGAGCACGCCGCCGAGGACCAGCCCTACTCGAGCGAGCAACGGACCGGGTCGATCTCCAGGTCCACGGGCTCGGTCACGATGCGGGCGTCTTCGCCGTCGATGGCGACCAGGTTCCAGCCCACCGCGTACCCGTAGCTCTGGAAGAGGAAGGCCGTGATGGGATCGGTGTGCGGCGCCACCCAGTAGAACACCACCGCCTCGTCGTCCGGCGTGCAGGGGATGCCGAGCCCGGCGTCGCCGTCGCTCACGTTCCCGCTGTTGTCGTTGTCGAGGTAGCTCAGCGCCACCTCGGGGGCGTAGCTGGTGATGCCGCCGAGCTCGTTGGCTTCGGAGACCACGTGGTCGGCCGGAGGACGCCCGAGGTCGAAGCTCCAGGCGCTCGGGTCCTGCCCGTCGGCGAGCGGAGCCACCTGCACGCCTTCGAAGGCCATCATGCTGAGCACGGCCACGAGGTCCGGCTCCACGATGCCCGCGGCGTGGCCGCCGGCGACGGAGAGCACGGCATCGGGGTCGCCCACGGCCAGGTCGAGCCCGTCTTCCCAGGCGGTGACGTCCGGGAAGTCGTCGGTCTCCCCCAGGACCCACATCTGCCAGCCGTCCACGACCCCCATGCCGGCCAGCTCGGGCGGGGTCCCCTGGAGGTAGGTGACGATCTTGGTTCCAGCGCCCCATGAGCCGTCGACGCCGTCCTCGAAGCTGGCGTCGCCACTCTCGTCGGCGTACGCGAGCACCACGGCCAGCCAGGCCTTCCAGTCCGGCAGCGACGTGTCGAGCAACAGCATGTCGGCTTCGTCGGGGGTCCAGAAGCCGAGCTGGGTGTCGGCACCGGTGGCTTCGCTGGCGCTGGACTGATCGCCCAGCGTGAACTCCTCGAAGCCCAGCACCGGGAAGGACGCCAGGGTGAGCTGCTCAGGGCTGTCGGTGCCGTCGAGCCGCACGTCCAGGTAGACGTCGTACTCGGGGTCGGTGTCCGTGTCGGTGTCCGTGTCCGTGTCCGTGTCGGTGTCGGTGTCGGTGTCCGTGTCCGTGTCCGTGTCGGCATCCGCGTCCGTGTCCGTGTCCGTGTCGGCAGCGTCGGAATCGGTCGTCGCTGGCGCCTGGCGGCCTCCACACGCTGAAAGTGC
>JAAESX010000357.1 GCA_024228935.1 Pseudomonadota bacterium | reverse complement strand
GCGCTGGACCAGCGCCGCCACGCCGGACGCCTTTGAGCAGTTCGCGCGAGGACGCGCCCACTTTCGGCTGGATGACCTGATGGAGTTGGCGGCCGTGTTGCAGGAACTCAGCGACCAGGAGGCTGGGCCATGTGTAAAGCTCATTTCGTCATGAGTGTAAGGCCCAATTCGTCCACGCCTTCCGGCAGCCCCACATCAATAGTGGTAACAGTGCTGCACCATCACGTTATTTGGTGCGCCAGGCGGACTTCACGTGTTTGACAAGATCGTGATGGCACTTAATACTCCTTACATGCCTCGAGGTGAGCCGATGCCCAACACCCCCGATGACGACGCCAAGGGCCGCGCCCTGCGGCAGCGAGGCCTCCTCCATCCCCATCCCGACAGGGTCCAGGACGAGCTCTTCGACCGCGACCCCTTCTTTGACCCGCGCGACCTCGTTCAGGTCAAGTACGAGATGCTCCGGCATGTACGCGTCGATGGGATGACCGTCCGAGACGCCGCCGACGCGGCCGGACTGTCCCGTCCCACGTTCTACGGCGCCAGGAGCGCCTTCGACCAGGAGGGCTTGCTCGGCCTCTTCCCCAAGAAGAAGGGTCCTCGACGAGCGCACAAGCTCTCGGAGGAGGTCCTCGACCGCGTTGAGGCCTGGCGACGGGAGGACCCCTCCATTGGCGTGGCGGTGCTGGCCGCACGCCTCCGCGAGCAGCTCGGTCTCCTGGTCCACCCCAAGAGCATCGCCAGGGCCCTCGCTCGAAGGGCGAAAAAGGGGGGCCCGGAGTGACTGCCAGAGACGGGACCCAGCGCCCGCTCAGCGAGGAGTACGAGTCCCTCCGCCAGGCCGTCCTCGCTGCCCCCGCTCGGCGCCCGCCTGGGGTGACAGGTGTCCAGATGCAGGGCCTGTGGGCCTGGGTCCAGGTCGCCGACATGCGACGCGGTCAGGGCTCGCCCGCGTCCTCGCGCCCCCGGCTCCCGCCTCCCGAGCTCCAGGCACGACTGATCGACGTCTGGGTCCAGGTCGCGCTTGCCCACGCCTCGGAGACATGATGACGAACACCCGGTCCAAGGTCACGGCCGCGCACCTCGCCCGGACGGCCTACCTCTACGTCCGACAGTCCTCCCTGCGGCAGGTAGCCGAGAACCAGGAGAGCACGCGCAGGCAGTACGCCCTCCAGCGTCGCGCCGCCGCCCTCGGCTGGAGCGAAGACCAGATCCAGGTCATCGACACCGACCTCGGCAAGTCCGGAGCCAGCGTAGATGGCCGCGAGGGCTTTCAGCACTTGGTCGCCGAGGTCGGCCTGGGGCACGCCGGCATCGTACTGGGTCTCGAGGTCTCCAGGCTCGCCCGGAACTGCACCGACTGGCACCGGCTGCTCGAGATCTGCGCCCTCACCTCCACCCTGATCCTCGATGAGGATGGGATCTACGACCCGGGGCTCTACAACGATCGGCTGCTGCTCGGGCTGAAGGGGACCATGAGCGAGGCTGAGCTACACCTGCTGCGAGCACGCCTCCAGGGAGGGCTCCTGGCCAAGGCGCGGCGGGGTGAGCTGAAGATCTGTCTCCCCGTGGGCTTGGTCTACGACCGGACGGGGCGGGTCGTGCTGCACCCGGACGTCCAGGTCCGCGGGAGCATCGCGCTCGTCTTCGAGACCTTCCGGCGAACGGGAGCGGCGAGCGCCACGCTGCGCTGGCTCCACGAACAGGGTCTCCTGCTCCCCACCCAGCGCGACAAGGCCCACGACAGCCACGAGGTGCTCTGGCGGAAACCGACGCTGTCCCACGTGATCTCGTGCTTGCGCAACCCGCGCTACGCCGGGGCCTTCGTGTACGGTCGCACGCAGACAAGGCGCCGGGCGGATGGGGGGACACGACGGACGAAGCTGGCGCGGGACGACTGGGAGGTCTTGCTCCTCGACCAGCACCCTGGCTACCTGGAGTGGGCAGAGTACGAGCGCAACCTGGCACAGCTGGAGGCCAACACGCCCACGGGCTTCGACGGACGTACACCACCACGTGAAGGGCCTGCCTTGCTGCAAGGCCTGGTCCTCTGTGGGATGTGCGGGGGCCGCATGAGCGTGAGCTACCACCATCGCCAGGGCCGCCTCGTCCCCTCCTACTACTGCGTGAAGCATGCGAGCCTGCGCGGCAGCTCCTGCCAGAGCATGGCCGGCACCGACATCGACGAGGCCGTCGGGCAGCTCGTGATCGACGCGATGACTCCCATGGCGCTCCAGCTCAGCCTCGCCGTGCAGGACGAGCTGCAGGCTCGGATGGACGAGGCCGAGCGACTGCGCCAGATGGCCGTCCAGCGCGCCGAGCACGAAGCCGACCTTGCGCGCCAGCGCTACATGGCGGTCGACCCGCGCAACCGGCTCGTGGCGAGTTCACTCGAGGCGGACTGGAACCGCGCGCTCCGTCACCTCGAGCAGGCGCGAGACGACGCCGAGCGCCAAAGGCTCGCGGACGCTGCCCACCTCGACCAGGCTACGCGCGAGCGCATCACCGCCCTCGCCACGGACTTCCCGGCCGTCTGGAGCGCCCCCGAGACGCCCCAGCGGGAGAGGAAGCGGATGCTGGCCCTCCTCGTCGAGGACGTGACGCTGCTCCGAGGCGAGCAGCTCACCGCACACGTCCGCTTCCGCGGAGGGGCGACCTCGACCCTCACCGTCTCCCTGCCCACGATGTCCTGCGACACGCGGAGGACATCAGCGCGGGTCGTCGCAGAAGCTGACACCCTGCTCGCCGCACACACCGACGGCGAGGTCGCCGAGATCTTGAACCAGCGCGGACGCACCACGGGGGCTGGGCAGGCCTTCGACGGTCCGGCGGTGGCATGGGTTCGGAAGGTCTACCAGCTACAGAGCCTCAAGGAGCACCTCCTGGAGGCGGGCGGCATCACCGGCGTGGACCTGGCCGCAAGGCTCGGCGTCACGCCCAGCCAGCTCCGATACATGGCGCGCACGCGACAGCTCTTGGCCACCGTCTGCAACGACAAGGGCGAGAGGATCTACGCCCCCGTGCCCAGGCAGCCCGAGTCCATCCAGCGGCTCCTCGCCAGCCGTGAGAGCCTACCCGAGAGTTCCCCGGCACCCCACCCAGCTCCTCCAGTTCACGCAACCCATGTGAGAGGTGCAGTATGAACAGCGCTCCTTCGACGTGTTGCCGAGGGCGTGTCCGCGGTGCGGTGAGCGAATGCAGCTCTGGCGTGTGATCCAGGGCTACCCGGCCGGGCTGGTGTTCCACCGCCTCACGCACGAGAGCCGGGGTCCGCCCGCCGCAGCGGCGAGCTGAGCGCCGCGGCCCGAGCGGGTGGTCGGCGTGGAGGGGTGCGCCTGGCGGCCACGCGCCACCTGCTGGGGGCCTTCTGGGGTGGCCCAGACCAGGCAAACAGCCTGCAGATGCGCCTCGCCGGAGCAGGAAGAGGCTCCCGTTGGGCCCCTCCTCGTGCGAGCATGCCGCCATGAGGGTCGTTCATGCGCCTTACCCCTCCCCTCGGAGACGAGGACCGGGCATGGCGCTGGCCTCGACGGACCCATTCGATGACAGCAGCTCAGACCACCTTCGCACTGCTCACTGCACCCGTGACAAACAAAGCTCGCTGGTCCAGTCCTTGCCATCCCCACACGCCACGCGGGCCCATGAAAGGCGGCCTGACCCTCTAGCGAGGGCCGCCGTCCATGAACCCACGCGGCCCGTGGAGAACAGATGGCACGGTCCTTTCCCCACGAGCGTCTCAGCTGCTACCAGCGGGCGCTCACCGTCAGTCGCTGGTTCCGCTCGGTCGACTTCCCCTCCGGGGACGCTGACCTGAAGTCCCAAGGCAAGCGGGCGGCCTCCAGCATCGTCCTGAACATCGCGGAAGGCTCCCGGATGCAGGGACGCAACCGGCGGAAGCACTTCGC
>JAAESX010000356.1 GCA_024228935.1 Pseudomonadota bacterium | reverse complement strand
TCGCCATTGTGGTGCGCTGCGACAACTCGCTCACGCAGTTCGACAGGTAGCGCTCCGGGCATCTTGACCTCCGAACACCCGATCACACGCCCGATCAACCCTCAGGCCCCGCGCAATACCTCGGCTTGGACTACGTACAGCCCACACTACTCGCCGGGCCGGACCTGAACGCGGACGGCGACGCAGACGTGGTTCTGTGCGCGAAAGGCGCCGTGGACGGCGAATACGACGCCGCAATCTGGGTGTTCAGCGACCCCAGCAACGGCACACGCGACATCACAGACGCCGAGGTTCGTGTGGATACGTGGACGGACCAGTACCACACCAAGGCCGAGATCCTGGATATCAACGGCGACAGCTACCCGGACCTCGTGGTCTCCGACGCCTACCAGGGCGGAACCGGCTACCGCGAAGGCTCCGGTCGCGTGAACCTCCTCCTCGGCCCGCTCTCAGGGACCTACGACGCGGTCGAGGACGCGGACGGCTGGCTCGAAGGCTCGATCGAACCGTTCGAGTCCTGCGAGACCGACGGCTGCGAACACCCCGGCTCTCTCTTCGGCTTCACGCTCGAGAACGCCGGTGACGTCGACAATGACGGCTTCGAGGACCTGCTGGTCGGCGCTCCGGGCTTCGAGCACGACACCTCGACCAACATGAAGGGCCCAGGCGCGGTCTACCTGTTCCGGGGTGGGGGCGGGCTCTGAGGCCGGAGCGGGTAGAGTCCTCGCCATGACCACCCCCGACCGCAAGAAGGACCTGCTGCTGACGGCGCTCATCGTGCTCGGCATGGTGCTGGCGCTCATCTTCGGTTTCGCCGCCCGCCAGAGCGAGACCGTGATGGGTCTGGTCGGCTGGGTCAGCTGGATGGGCGTGCTGTTCAAGCAGCTGCTGCTCGTCATCATCTACCCGCTGGTCCTGGCCAGCATGGTCGTCGGCATCGTCAACCTGGGCGACATCCGCAAGGTCGGCGGGCTGGCGGTCAAGGGCCTCGCCTACTTCACGCTGACGACGTCCATCGCAGTCGTCGTGGGACTCGTGCTCGTGAACGTGGTGCAGCCGGGGGCAGGGGTCGATCTGTCGCTCGGTGGCGAGGCCCCTGCGACGCTGGTCGAGCGCGGCTTCGGCGACTTCTTCCTCGAGATGATGAAGAACACGTTCAAGAACCCGTTCGCCTCTCTCGCGAACGGAGACGTGCTCGCCATCCTGGCCTTCGGCATCGGACTCGGGGCTGTGCTCAGCACGCTGGGCGACCACGGAAAGCCGCTGGTCGACGTGTTCCGCTCGCTCAACCTCGCGATGATGCGCTTGACCGACTGGGTCATGTGGCTGGCGCCGCTGGGCGTGTTCGGCCTGTTGACCAAGGTCATCGCTGAGCAGGGCTTCGACGCCATCTCGGCGCTGGGCTGGTACGTGTTCGTGGTCCTGGCGGGGCTCGGCATCCACGGGTTCCTGGTTCTCCCGGCGCTTGGCTGGGGCCTGGGTGGGGTGACCCCGTGGCGGTTCTTCGGCGGCGTGAAGAACGCGCTGGCGGTCAGCTTCAGCACGGCCAGCTCGGCGGCGACGCTCCCCGTCACGCTGGACTGCGTCGAGAACAACCTGGGTGTGAAGCCGCGGGTCGCCGGGTTCGTCCTGCCGCTCGGGGCCACGGTCAACATGGACGGGACCGCACTGTACGAGGCCGTCGCGGCGATGTTCATCGCCCAGGTCTACGGCATCCATCTGTCCCTGGGGCAACAGGTGCTGGTCTTCATCACGGCCACCACCGCAGCCGTCGGCGCCGCCGGAATCCCCGGCGCTGGACTCATCACCATGACCCTGGTCCTGACGGCTGTCGGCCTGCCGATCGAGGGTATCGGCCTCATCCTGGCGGTCGACCGGATGCTCGACATGGTGCGGACGACGGTCAATGTCGCGGGTGACGCCACGGGCGCGGTCATCCTCGACCGGTACACCACCTGACGCTCCGGATAAGAAGAAGCCATGCGCACCCTCTTCGTCATGGACCCGATCGACCGCATCCAGGTCGCCGGCGACTCCACCTTCGTGCTGATGCGGGAGTCCCAGAAGCGGGGCTTCCCCATCGCGTACTGCACCCCCGACCAGGTCACCGTGCAGGGAAACCGACCCTGGGCGATGGCGACCTCGGTCACGGTCTCGGACACCGCTCCCCACTTCACGGCCGGCGAGATGGTCGACCAGCCGCTCGACGACTTCGACGTCGTCTGGATGCGCAAGGACCCTCCGTTCGACATGGAGTACGTCTTCACGACGTACCTGCTCGACCTGGCGACAAAGGCCAGGGTCTGGAACGACCCGCGCTCGATCAAGCTGGCCCAGGAGAAGCTCTACGCGCTCCAGTGGCCGGATCTGTGCCCCTCGACGACGTTCGCCAAGACGCTCGCGCACGTCCGGGCGTTCGCGGCCCAGCACGACAAGATCGTCCTGAAGCCGTGGGATGGGAACGGGGGCCGCGGCGTCGTCGTGACCCACGCCAAGGACAAGAACCTGGGCGCGCTCGTCGAGCTGCTGACGGACGAGGGTCGCGTCTCCTGCATCGCCCAGGAGTACCTGCCGGACATCACCACGGGCGACAAGCGCATCCTGCTGGTCGACGGCGAGCCGCGCGGGTGGTTCCTGCGGGTCCCGGGGGACACCGATCACCGCGGGAACATGCACGTCGGAGCGAGTGTCGTGGCCTGTGAGCTCACGGACCGCGACCGCGAGATCTGCGCGGCGATCGGGCCTCGATTGAAGGCGGAGGGGCTTCTCTTCGTAGGGATCGATGTGATTGGAATGCACCTGACCGAGATCAACGTCACGAGCCCGACCGGCCTGGTCGAGACGCTGGACCTCATGGCCCGGGACCTCGGGGCCGAACTGGTTGACGCCACGGTCCGGCACGCATGATCTGGCTCCTGTCGACGCTGGCGTTCGCCCAGGACGACGAGCCGGACGGGTCCATCACCGGCGGGGCCGCGCCCGAGCTCGGCGAGGTCGAGGAGCGGGTCACCACCGACATCGACGCCAGCGCGCCGACCGATGGCGAGTGGCCTGCTCGCGTCTATGTCGGGGCCAAGGCGCTTGGGCTCGAGGTCGACTTCGTCGGACAGACCCACCAGGGCGTGCAGCTCGTCTACAAGCGGCAGTACGGTCCGGCGAAGAAGCACTGGAACGCGATGACCGAGGACTGGCCCGGTCGCGGCATCGGGAACACCGGGCTCGTCATCACGTACCAGGCGCTGATGATGGAGAACTTCGACTTCAACTGGGAGAAGTCGTACTACAAGGCCAACACCGCCGCGGCCGAGGAGCTGAACGCTTCGCTGGAGAAGCCCGGCGCGCAGGCCTGGGAGCACTTCCTGCTGGGAGCGCTGGGCGGCGTCGAAGCCATCCACATGATGCGCAAGAGCGAGTTCATGGGCGCCATCTGGCGCGGCGTCGAGGCGATGGAGCACATCGACCAGGTCAAGGTCCTGGCGCCCGACTTCAAGGACGTCCTCGTCGGCGACGGGCTGTACAAGTACTGGCGCTCGGTCGTGACCCTGACGAGCAAGGCGCTGCCGAACTTCGGCGACGAGCGGGCCGACGGCATCGCCGACATGAAGCAGGCGGAGAAGCAGGCGGTCTTCATGGGCCCGGGCGCGACGCTGGCGCTGGCGTTCACATGGATCGAGGAGAAGAAGATGGCCAAGGCGCTCGACAGCGCCGAGACCAACCACAAGGCCTACCCGCACAACGTGGTGAACAACCTGGTCTACGGCCGGGTGCTGCTGCACCAGAAGCGGTACCGCGAGGCCGACTCGGTGTTCCAGACGGTGCTCGAGGACGCCCCCGAGAACAAGCGGTCCCACTACTACCTGGCCACCAGCTACGTGAAGCAGGACCGGCTGGACGAGGCCGAGTCCCACATCGACACCTACATGGGCTTTGCGCTGGACGACTACTACCAGGCCCAGGCGTGCCACCGGAAGGCGGACATCTACTGGCGGCGCAAGAACTACGCGCAGGCCGAGGACTGGTACCGCAAGGCCGTGAAGACGGACGGGTACAAGGCGAGCAAGAAGCGCCTGGCGAAGATCAAGCAGATGAAGAAGGACGGCGTCATCTGACGAGAAAGGGCCGGCCCTTCTCAGGACCGGCCCTGCGACCACGTCGGGCCCTGGCACTGGGTCACCGACGCAGGGAGGGGAGCGGCCGTCACTCCGCACCTCCGTTTCTCGTGGGGGTTTCAGTCCGGGATGGAGAGCTCCATTCCGATCTGAAGAGAGTTCGTGCCGTGCAGGACAGCCTCGTTCGCATCCCGGATCTCTTCCCAGCGAGCGCTGGTTCCGTAGACCTTCTCGGACACGACGGACAGGTTGTCCCCGCCGACGACGATGTAGGAGCGGGGGCCTTCCGGCACGACCTCGGCCGCGGGCTCGGGGGCCTCGTGCGGCACGAGGACGGGCGGGGCCGCCTCGACGATCTCTTCGCTGACCGGCGGCGTCTCGGTGTCTCCGCTGGCGAACACGGCGCCGAGCAGAGCGATGACGCACACCACACACACCACGACCGTGGCGCTCATCCACAGCCGCGACTTGTCGCTCAGGTCGCGGACCTGGCGCTCGAGCCGCGTGTTCTCCGCCCGCAGGCGACGAGCCTCTTCACGGAGCGCTCCGAGCTCTCCGCGGGTCGCGGCCATCACCTTCTCGGTGCGGGTGTCGCGCTCCTTGGCGTCTCGCCGGGCCTCGAACGAGTCGCGCAGACCCGGGGGCAGGCGCAGGCCGCAGGCGGTCGAGGCGTCGAGCTCAGCGATCCCGTCGGTCCAGCGGTTCTGGGCAGCGAGGACCTTGGCGAGGAGCAGGTGAGCCTGTCCGTCGTGCGGATCGAGGCACAGCAGCATGCGCAGGCGGTCGCGGGATCGGGCGAGCTGCCCATCCCGGGCCAGCGCCACGGCTTCGTCGTACAGGTCTGCGGAGGCGTCGACTCCACGGTCTTCGAGCACTTCGGCGATGTGGCGCGCGCCACGGCCAGGCGCGGCGGCGCCACGTGGGAGCTCGTCGAACGGGATCGGATCGAGGGCGTTCATGAGGTTTGGCGGGGAGATCGGAGGAAGGGTCGGCGGGGGGACAGGTGGTCGGGGGGGTGACCATCCCTTTGCCGGAGGGGTGTTGACATGGAAACACCCTGCTCTCGACTCGTCAAGACTTTTTGTGGTAGCGATCCTTGATGCCATCGGGCCAAGGCGGCCTGTCGGGGATAGACCGCGGCGATGGCCCGTCACGACCGACCTCCTCGCAGCAACCGGCCCCCGTCTCGCGGACCCATCGTGGTCACGCCCGACTACTGGGGCGCTCGCGGCGAAGCGATCGTGCGCGGCAAGTCCAAGCCTCTGCTCGTCTGGCAGGGGATCCCCGGCGAGACCTCACGGGTCGAGGTCCGTCAGCGCGGCGCCAACCAGTCGTACGCCCAGTGGCTCGGCAGCGACGAGCCCGACGACTTTCGCGTCACGCCGCCCTGTGACCGGTACCACCCGTGCGGCAGCTGTCCGCTCATGCACCTGGACGCCGACGGCCAGCGGGACGCGCGCCGCGAGCTGGTGCTGTACGCCCTGCGGAACGAGGGCCTCGACGACGTCGGCGTGAACCAGGTCGTCCCTTCGCCCGACGGCGAAGAGGAGTTCCGGCACGTCATCAAGCTGATCGCCGGCTACTCGGATCGTGGCCGCCCGCAGCTCGGCGCCCCCGGTCGGTTCACGCGCCGCATCGTGCCGATCCCCGAGTGCAACGTCGTGCACCCCGCGCTCCGGGCCGTCACCAAGGCCGCCGCCCACCACATGATCGACCTGGACGTGCGTCCGTTCGACGGGCAGCGCGGGCTCCTTCGCTACATCCACGCGCGTCGCTCGCGCAAGACGGGTCGGATCCTGGTCACGCTGGTCGCGAAGTACGACACGCGGATCCTCTACCAGTACGCCGAGCGCATCGCGCTGGCCTGCGAGGACGTGTCCGGCGTGCACCTGCACGTGAACGAGCGCGAAGACAACGTGATCTTCGAGCGCGATGACGAAGGCGAGATCCGGACGCACCGGCTGATGGGCGAGACGTTCCTCACCGAGTCGCTCATCGGCGTCGACTACCACGTCGGTCCCGCGGACTTCTTCCAGACCAACCCGGCGATGGCCGAGGTCCTGTACGACGACGTCATCCAGGCCAGCGAGGCCAAGGACGGCGTCCCGATCGTCGACCTGTACAGCGGCGTCGGTGGGTTCGCCCTGGCGCTCGCCGGCGTGACCGGCTGGGCCGTCGGGGTCGAGGCCAACGCCAGCGCGGTCCGCCGGGCACGGCAGGCCGCCTCGTCCGGTCGCGTGCCCGCCGAGTTCCTGCGCAGCGACGTCGCGGATGCGCTGCCCGCCTTGAAGAAGCGGCTCGCCAAGCGCCGTCCGGTCGTCATCGTGGATCCCGCGCGTCGGGGCCTCGAGGCCGAGGTCGCGCTTGGGATCCTGTCGCTCGACCCGCGCCGCATCGTCTACGTCAGCTGCAGCCCGAACAGCCTGGCTCGCGACCTGGCGAAGTTCGTCGGTCGTGGCTGGACCGTCCGCTCGATCCAGCCCTACGACATGTTCCCGAACACGCCGCACCTCGAGCTGATGTGCGTGCTCGACCCCCCGGACGGCGGCGAGGCCCCGGTCGGCCGCGGACCCCGTCGGCGGGTGGTGGTCAAGCCCTGATACGCTCCGCCACGTGCTGAGCCTGCTTCCGCTTCTACTCGCCGGACCCGCGCATGCGCAGGACGACCTGCCCGAAGGGCCGTCCCGCGTCTTCGTCTCCGAGTTCCAGGCTGCGAACAAGGAAGCGGCGAGCCTGGCTGCGCTCCTGTCCGGCTACCTGCAGTCGGTCTTGTCCGAGACCCAGGGCCTGCAGGCCATCCCGGTCTCTGCGGCGCCGGACTTCGGCGAGCACTCGGCGCTCGTCTACCTGCTGTCCTGCCCACCCGGTGAGTTCCTGGGCTGCGCGTACGTCGTCGGCGATCGCGTCGACGCCCGGTACGCCGTCGCCGGCACGGTCGAGGCCCGCACCAGCGGCTCGCTCGTGCACATCACGATCATCGATGTCTGGGACAGCCGCGAGGCCCTGAGCTTCGACGCCGAGCTCGGGCTGGGCGATGACGAGGCCTTCGCCGAGGGCGTCGCCGAGATCCTGGTCGCCGTGATCGAGGGCCGCGAGGGCCGGCACGAGGACATCCGCGAGTTCGAGGACCCCGACGCCGCCGATCAGGCCCAGCGGGACGCCGAGCTCGCCGGTCAGCAGCTCGCCGCGCTGGCGGCCGAGATCGGGGACGTCACGACGCTCACCTCGCGCGGGGGCGCCGGCATCCAGCGGCCCGGGTACACGCTCGAGGACCTGACCAAGGACAGCAACACCGACGCAGCCAAGCCGTGGGAGCTCGTGGGCATGACCCCGGGCGAGTACATCAAGTACAAGAACTCGGGCCTGACCGTGACGTCGTGGCGCGATCTGTCCGCCGGACGCCGCATGCAGGTGTTCGTCCGCGCGGGTGGCGGCTACGGGCAGGGCCCCTGGGACGAGACGTACCGGGGCTGGTACACGATCGACAAGACCTTCGTCGTGCAGGAGGCCCGCGCCTGGCAGATCCGGACCTCGAGCGGCGGCGGACACGGCGGCGTGTGGGTCGGGTTCGGCCTGCATCCCATGGTCGAGGTGGACGTCGGCGCGGGTGTCCAGACGGGCCAGTTCCACATGCACATCCAGAAGGAGGTCATCGGGGACGAGCCCATCGTCCGCGACGGGACCGATCACGTCGCCCCGAACTGGTGGTTCGGCGCCCGCGGACTGCTGGCCCCGATGCCCGCCAGCAAGGCCCGGCCGGTCATCGGCGCGGGCTTCCAGTACATGCTCGGCGAGAGCACCGAGGCGAACCTCCGACCCGGTGCCGGCACCGGACTCCCCGGCTTCGACGGCAACCACCTGGCGATCGTCCAGGCGCTGCCCGGCGGTGAGGTCTCCCTGTCCGAGCTGCTCGACGTCTACCTGATGGTGCCGGTCAGCTTCGTGATCGGCGGCTCGCCCCAGCGTTCCTGGGAAGGTGAGGCGCTGACCCCCGGCTCGCTCGTGACGTACGAGGACCCCGGGACCTCGCCCAGCCTCGGCGCGTCGTTCGAGCTCGGGTTCACCCTGCGCTTCGGTGGCAGCCCCAAGCCGGTCGAGACCCAGCGGGACGAGTTCGAGGACCTGCCGTGAACCGAAGGGTGTTCATCCGCGTCGGCGGTGGACTGGTCGCGGCTTCCGCGCTCGGAGGCGGCGGCTACACGTGGTGGAAGCGCAAGGACGCCGCCCGCGTCTCCGAGAAGATCTCCAGCGAGTGGCCCGAGATCGGCGTCGGCTTCTGGATCCTTCCCAACCTGAAAGACGCGTTCATGCGGATCCCCGATCGGCCGCACTCGATGGAAGAGGCGATGAACAAGGAGCTCCTGGAGCGCATCACGCGCACCCGGGACTTCCTGGTCAACAGCAACGCAAACCGGCTGCGTGGTGGCCCGATCCAGACCGCTCCGGCCTACCGGATCGCGTGCCTTGGGGACTCGGTCACGTTCGGCTGGGGCGTCGAGGACGACGAGGCCTGGCCGGCGGTCCTCCAGCGGCAGCTGGTCGCACAGGGCATCGACGCCGAGTGCCTGAACGTGGGCGTCCCGGCCCAGAGCGTCGAGGCGATGAGCGCCTGGCTGCAGAAGATCGGCCCGTCGATGGACCTGAATGCCTTCGTCATCTGTGAGCGTCGCTCGCAGATGGACACGACGATCTCGTACTCCCAGCACATCCGCGACGCCCGGTTCGCGCTGCCGAACGCGAAGTGCATGGTGGCGCTGCCGCCGATCTCACGGTTCGACCTGCGCGGACGTCAGAACCGCTACGCGGAGTTCGACGAGATCGCGCCGTATCTGCGCGGGATGCCGGTGATCGATCTGACGGATGCGATCTGGAACGCCCAGCCCGATGACGAGGGACACGACCTGGTCATCGACGGCCAGGCCCTGAACATCGTCGAGAAGGCGACGGGCGAGGTGATCCTCGAGGCCGGCCGGGACGAGATGGGCGGCCTGCACAAGTCCGTCTACCACCTGTTCGAGACCGACCACTCGATCCGCGAGCCGCTGATGTTCGACGGCGGACACCCGGACGCCGAGGGGTTCATCCCCTTCGCCCGGGCGATCGGCGATCTGATGATCGAGGAAGGCTGGTTCGGCTAGGTCCCAGCCTCGGCTAGTTCTCGTCTTCGACGGCCCCGAAGATCGTGGGGAAGAGCTCCTGCAGCAGGCGATCCGGCACGTCGTTGTCCGGGATGAGCACCTCGTCGAGGGTTCCGTCCAGGAAGCGGGCTCGCAGCTCGGCAACGTAGGCAGCCCGCTCGTTGGCGGGCTGGATGGGCGTTGCGGTCGGCTCGACGAGACGAAGGTGCTGGTTCATGGAGTCCTCTCGGGAACAGGCCCGAGGGGAGCTCCTCGTTGCCTGCGCCTTAGTGAACGGTCCGGTCCAACCGGAACTTGAGCCTTTTGATCCCGGCACTGCGAAGTTGGCAGGCTCGAGACTCGGTGACACCGAGCACCTGGCCGATCTCCTTGAGGGTCAGCTCGTGGAGGTAGTAGAGCGCGACGGCCGTGCGCTCCTTCTTCGGGAGGTTGTGAACGGCGCTCACGACCTGGGCCTTCAGCTCGTCGCGGGTCCACTCGGTGAGGAAGTCGATGTCGCCGTTCGGGACGCGGTCCACCAGGCTCGTCGAGTTGTCGTCGTCCACCGGGGCGTCCAGGCTGACGAGCTTGCGGATCTCGGCGTCGCCGGCCAGGTCGTCGTAGGCCTGCGGCGAGATCTCCAGCTCCTTGGCCATCTCGTCGCGGGTGGGCTCACGGTCCAGGGCGCGCATCAGCTTGTTGCGGGCGGCCTCGATGCGGTTGACCTTGCGGCGGACGCTGCGCGGAACCCAGTCGGCCTCGCGGAGGGCGTCGACGATGGCGCCGCGGATGCGAATCTCGGCGTACGCCTTGAAGGGGACGTTGCGGGACTCGTCGAACCGGTCGACGGCGTCGATGAGTCCAAGGGCACCGACGTTGACCAGCTCGTCGAGGTCGACGCTCGCGGGGAAGCGGCGGATCATGCGGGCGGCGATGGTCCGAACCAGCGGGTAGTGCGCCAGGATGCGCTCTTCGCGGTTTGCCTTTTCCTGCGGGGTCGTGATGGCGATTGCGGTCATGTTGATTGCTCCGAACCAGGGTCTCGGTCGGTACATCAGCAAGGAGCGTGCCAGGATCGGTGTCGTCGCGATTTCAACCACTTGGGCGGATCGTATCCAAAAGGGATCCCCTGGGGGGGAGTGGATACGAAACCACCGTATACGGATTGACCCACCCCGCGAGTCGATGAGAACTCCCAACAGATGGATCGGAACAACCTCGCCGGGACATGACCCCCCCGATCAAGAAGTCTCTCGTTCGGTTAGTTCCCCGCGGTGACCGGTCGCACCCCGTTCGGCAAGCTCGCGGCGCTCGTGCTGCGGCACCCCAAGGCCACGTGGATCGCTGTGGCGGTCGTCACGCTGTTGAGCGCCCTGGCGGCCTCGACGCTGACGGTGGACAGCAACCTGCTGGCGCTGATGCCGGGCGACGACCCCGCCATCGCCGCGATGAACCAGCTCGAGCAGGAAGAGGGCGGCGTCAACCTGGTCAGCATCGCGGTCACGGGCGCGCCCGAGGGCACCGGCCCCTTCCTTCGCGAGCTGGCCGCCGAGCTCGAGACGAGCGAGCTGGTCGACTACGCGCTGTACGACGTGGACGACGAGCTGGCCTGGCGCCTGGGCGTCATCAACATGGACATGGCCAGCCTGGAGGAGATCCGCGACCGGCTGAAGGGCGCCTTGTCCCTGGGCCCGAGCATCCAGAACCCCTTCATCGCCAGCCGGCTCCTGAGCCTGGGTCCCCTGACCGAGCAGCTCTCGAAGGCGGACGCCCGGCGCGGGATCATGTCCCAGGGGGCGGACGGGACCGAAGAGGGAGAGGAGTCGCTGGACCGACTCATCCTGCGTCCGAGCGGCTCGGCGCGTGACCTTCCATTCGCGCGCGAGCTGATGGACCACGTCTACACGACGGTCGACGGCATGGACGCCGAGAGTCGGGGCGTGACCGTCGAGTGGATCGGTGGCGCCTACAAGAACAACGTCGAGGACTTCGAGGGCATCCGCGCCGACATGCGCTGGACGACGGCCGCGAGCCTCATCATGGTGCTGCTCCTGTTGAGCTTCGCGCTCCGGGACGTGCGCACGCTGTTCTTGTTGTTCGTGCCGCTGTTGATCGGGTCGGTCTGGTCCTTTGGGTTCGCCGGCGTGACCATCGGGGTGCTCAACACCTTCACCGCCGTCATGGGCGCGGTGTTGATCGGTCTGGGCATCGACTTCGCGATCCACCTCTACACCCGGTACCGAGAGGAACGGAACAACGCGGACGACCTCCAGGCCGCGGTCGTCCGGGCCTGGGATGCGACCGGACCGCCGTGTCTGGCCGCCGCGGTGACCTCGGCCGGTGGGTTCCTGGCGCTGCTGCTCGCGGACTTCAAGGGCTTCTCGCAGCTGGGGCTGCTGCTGGCGTTCGGTGTGATCGCCTGCCTCACCAGCGTGCTGGTCGTGATGCCGCTGTTGATCCAGTGGCGGGAGAAGCAGGTCCGCCGCTGGCATCGCCGCGAACTGGCCATCGACTCCAACCGGCCGCCCACCTACCGCATGGCGCCGCTCGGCTTCCTGGGCCTGGTCGTCGTGACGGTCGTCGCCGCGTTCATCCTGCCCCGCGGTCAGTTCGAGTACGACCTCACCGAGCTGCGGCGGGAAGGCGCCGCCTACTCGCAGATGTCGGACACCGAGAAGGAGCTGGCCCGCCTCGCCGCGGCGCCGACCATCGCGACCTACTCGAGCGAAGAGGCGCTGCTGGCGGGGGAGAAGGCGCTCCAGGCCAAGATGGACGCGGGCGAGCTTCCCGTCCTGGACCGGCTGGTCAGCCGCTACACCATCCTGCCCGCGGACCAGTCCGACAAGCTGGCCGTCGTCGCCGAGATCAAGGCGCTGTCGGCGGACGAGAACTACGGGCTCCTGCCCGAGCCGATCCGGAAGAACCTCGAGGTCCTGCAGTCCGTCCCGCTCCAGGACGTCGAGACGACGGACCTGCCGCGCGGACTCCAGCACGTGACGGGCAGCACCGCGGGTCGACATCGCCTGCTGATGTTCCCGGCGGGCAACGTCTACGACCTGCGGGTGGTCGACGAGCTGAAGACCGTGCTCGAGGACGAGATGGGCGAGGTCCCGTTCGCGGGCGAGTTCATCGGCCTCGGTGCGCTGGCCCAGGTGATTCGCCGGGATGCGCCCATCGTGGGGATCGGCGCGCTGGTGCTCGTCCTGCTCGGGACGCTGCTCGATCTGCGCAAGCCGTCGCGGGCGCTGGGCGCGATGGTGCTCTTGATGTCGTCGATGGTCTGGGCCGGCGCCGTGGTCGTGCTCGCCCAGGTGAAGCTGTCGATCGTGAACATCGTCGGCATCCCCATCCTGCTGGGGATCGGGGTCGACGTCGTCATCCACCTGCTCCATCGGCTGGCCGAGGAAGGCCCGGGCCGCGTGCTCAAGGCGCTGTCGACGACCGGCTGGGCGAGCGGACTGTCGGCGGCCACGACGGTCCTGTCGTTCGCGTCGCTGGCGCTGGCCGGCAACCGTGGGATCCAGAGCCTGGGCATGCTGGTGCTCGTCGGCCTCACGACGGTGACCATCGCGGCGTTCCTCTTCGTGCCGACCGGCTGGATGACCGTCTGGAAGATCGCGGGAGAAGCGCCGGCGGGTCCCGACGTGGATCCGAACTAAGCTCTCGGGCGTGATCCTCGCCGACCCCCGCAACCCGCGCGCGCTGGCCCGACTGGCGCGCATCGAGGACCGCCTGCCACCGCTGCCCGAGGACCTGGTCCTGGTGCTGGGCGGCGACGGCCACATGCTGTCCTGCATGCACGAGCACGGCGTCCGGTACACGTACCTGGGCGTCAACTGCGGGCGCGTCGGGTTCCTGCTCAACGACGCCGACGACGAGGCGCTGATCGCGGCGCTGGCGAGCCGCTCGTGGAAGATCCGCGAGGTGAACCGCCTGAAGCTCGAGGGGCGCACCGTCGACGGCAAGAAGGTCATGGACCGCGCGCTGAACGACATCTACCTCGAGCGCATGAGCGGCCAGACCGCCCACCTGCACGTCCGGGTCGACGGGGAGACGGTCGTCGAGCGCCTGGTGTGCGACGGCGTCATCGTCAGCACCGCCCTGGGGAGCACGGCCTATGCGCTGGCGGCTGGAGGAGCGGCCTGCCACCTGGGTCTGTCACTCGTGCAGCTGACCCCCATCGCGCCCCACTCGCCGCGGCTGCCCAGCATCGTGCTGTCGAGCGACTGCGTGATCGATGTGACCGTGCGGCACCCCGAGAAGCGGCCCGTCCGCGCGGTCAGCGATGGCCGGGACCATGTCTCGGTCGCCGAGGTCAGCATCCGCAAGACGCGTGGCAAGGTGAAGCTGGCGTTCTTGCAGGGGCACCACCCGACGCACGCGCTCGTGCGGAAGCTCATCCGGAGCTAGGCGCTCACAGCTCGGTGGCCTCGATCCGGATGCGCCAGGGCATCTCGTACGAGGTCGACGTAGAGAACGTCGTGTCGCCGGTCAGGGTCGCGCTGGCGCTGGTCTTGTAGGCGTACCCGACGACCTGGCCAAAGCCCGCGTCCGTGCTCAGGCCTGAGGTCGACAGGTGGGTGTCCACGCTGCAGGTCCAGCCGAAGGCCACGATGTAGTAGACGCCGTCCTCGACGGGCACGCCGACGTCGTCGGTGGTGTGCCAGCTGTCCGAGGACGAGAGCGGGATCGACGTGTCCGACCACTCGAGCGTCCAGGTGCCGCTGCCGGTCGTGCTGCTGTAGACGTAGGCGTCCAGGTCGCAGCTCGAGCTGCTGCCGTAGAACTGCAGGCGGTCGATGGTCGCGGTGGTGTCCGCCTCGACCAGGGCGCCGAGCACGTACTTGCTGTAGGCGCCGCCGCTGTCCGTGCCGCCCAGGTCGTACGTCGAGGAGCGTCCGCAGCTGTCGGCGTCGCAGGTGAACGTGGCGTCCTCGCCGGGCGTGTAGCGCAGGCCGGTCGAGTGGTAGAGGTCGACCTCCTCGTTGTCCTCGAAGTCCACGCTCGTGGCGTCCAGTGTGGACTGGGACAGGTACAGCGAGCCGTAGTTGGGTGAGCTCGCGGTGTTCCGCAGCATGCCCGAGTCGCTCTTCGCCGAGCCCGTCCAGGTGACGTCGGCGTAGTTGAAGTAGCCGTGCACGTAGTTGGTGAGGACGTTGTCGCTCAGCTCGACCTCGTCCAGGTCGACGGTGGACCGCCCGCCGCCGCCGCTGCTCCCGCTGACGTACACCGTGTAGATGCTCGCGTCGTTGTCGGTGATGGCGGTGTCGGTCGCCGCCAGGTCGCTGGCGTTCAGGTACAGCGCTCCGGCGTAGGTGGCCGTGTTCTCGGAGACGCTCACGTCGCTGAGCTCGACCAGGCACTCCGAGGCCCAGATCGCGCCGCCGTAGGTCGCGTCGTTGTCGATCACATCGACCCGGTCCAGGCTGAGCGCGGTGTCCGTGCACGAGATGGCGCCGCCCTGGGCGCTGGACCCGTGCGTCAGCGTGAGGTCCGACAGCGAGACCGTGTGGCCCTCGGAGATCGACACCAGCGCGTTGTCGTCCGCGCCGTCCAGGGTCACCGCGCCGTGGCCCTGGATCGCCAGGTCGGCGTCGACGTCGAGCTCGACGTACCAGGTGCCCTCGCAGATCGACAGCGTCCCGTCGGTGGTGAGCTCGGCGAGCTTGGTGTTGCTCGAGCTGCCGGACAGCGCCGAGGTCATCGTCACCGCGACGCCGTCGTCGCTCACGAAGCGGGCGGCCCCGGCCTCGGAGGTGGACTCTTCGCAGTCGTTGTCCACGCCGTCGCAGACCTCGATCCCCCCGGGGTGGGCCTCGGCCGAGTCGTCGTCGCAGTCGGTCCCGTCGGCCACGTGCTGGGGCGGGGCCGTGCAGCGGACCACCGCGCTGGTCGGGTCGCCGTAGCCGTCCTCGTCCCGGTCGACGTACCAGGTCGCGCCCGGGTGGGCGTTCGGGTCGTCGTCGTCGCAGTCGCTGTCGTCGGTGACGCCGTCGCCTTCACACCCGATCAGCGTCGAGTCCGCGTCGCCGTAGCCGTCCCCGTCGCGGTCCTCGTGCAGGGTCGAGCCGTCGGTCAGGCTGTCGTCCGCGCCGTCGATCAGTCCGTCGCAGTCGTCGTCTGCGCCGTTGCAGGTCTCGTCGACGCCGGGATTCACCAGGGCGTTGGTGTCGTCGCAGTCCCCGCGGGCGGCGGCCCAGCCGGTCACGCCCTCGCACTCTTCGCTGGAGCTCGTGGGGTCCCCGTACCCGTCGCCATCCGCGTCAGCCCACAGCGTGGTGAGCACACAGGGGGCCGAGTCGAGGCCCGAGTCCCCCACCGGGTCGTCCCCCGCGTCCTTGGTCGGTTTGCAGGCCAGCAGCAAGAGCAGCATCGTCACTCCGGGCGGTGTTCGTAACCCCGGGTAGACTGGGGGGTGTGAGGCTTCTTCGCGCGCACGGTCTCGGCAACGACTACCTCGTGCTGCTCTCCGACGGGCCGGCCGAGGCGCCGTCTCCTGAGTTCGTGCGGATGCTCTGCAACCGCCACACGGGCGTGGGCTCCGACGGCCTGCTGGTCGAGGCGCCGCCGGACGACGGGGCCGAGGTCGGGCTCCGCATCTTCAACCCGGACGGCAGCGAAGCCGAGAAATCGGGCAACGGTCTGCGCATCTTCGCCAGATACCAGGTCGACCATCGCGGCATGGGCAAGCAGTTCACGGTGTCGACCAAGGGCGGGCTCGTGCCGTGCGTCGTCGCGCCCGAGCACGTCACCGCGCACATGGGCATCGCCAGCTTCAAGCCGGCCGAGGTGCCGTGTCTGCTCGACGTGGACGAGGTCGTGGACCAGCCCATCTCCAGCTCGGGCGAGGACTTCACGTTCACCGCCGTCGGCATCGGGAATCCGCACTGCGTCATCTTCCGGGACGAGGCGCTGCTCGACGCCACCCGCTGGCGCCGCTGGGGCCCGCTCCTGGAGACGCACCCGCTCTTCCCCAACCGCACCAACGTGCAGTTCGTGAAGGTCGAGGGCCCGCGCAAGATCGTCATCCGGATCTGGGAGCGAGGCGCCGGCGCCACCATCGCGTCCGGTTCGAGCTCGTGTGCTGCGGCAGCCGCTGCGGTGAAGACCGGACGGTGCGACCCGGGCTGGATCGCGGTCCACATGCCGGGCGGGACGCTCGACGTCGTGGTCAGCAAGGACCTGGCGCTGCGCCTGCGCGGACCGGTCGAGGAGATCGGCATCGTCGAGGTCTCCGAGGGCTGGCTGTCCGCCCGTCGCGGCTGATCGCCGGCGGCTTGTTGCTGGCGCTCGTGGCCAGCAACGGACTGGTCGCCTCGCATGCGAACGCGATGCTGTCGTTCGTCCCCGCCGGGGAGCGCACCCCCGGTCCCGAGGACCTGACGGGCCTGGCTGTGCTCCGGACCCTCGTGGTCGGGGTCGAGATCCCGCAGCCGGTCTCCAGCGAGCCGAACGTCTGGCTCGGCGAGCTGGCCACCACGACGACGCTGGTGCCCGAGCCGCGCGGGGCCGTCCTGATGTTCCATGGCTACTGCGCCACCCGCGACCAGCTCGAGGAGCGCGCCGTCCTGTTCCGCGAGCTGGGCTACAGCACCATCGCCGTCGACTTCGCCGGGCACGGCCACTCGCCGGGCGAGCCGGTCACCACCATCGGCTGGCGAGAGGCCGACGACGTCGTGCGGGCGATCGACGCGACGTACGGACCGGTCGGGCTGTACGGGTTCTCGATGGGCTCGGCGGCGATCCTGCGCGCGGTGGGCGAGCTGGGCGCCGAGGCGGAGTTCGTCATCAGCGAGGCCGGGTTCGCGAGCCTGACCGAGACGGTGGGGACGCGCTTCCAGACCATGGGCCTGCCCGCGCAGCCGTTCGCCAGCTGGTTGTTGTTCTGGGGCTCGCTGCAGACCGGCTTCTGGGCGCCGGACCACGAGCCGCAGGCGTACGCCGCGAAGATCTCGGCCCCGCTCCTGGTCGTGCAGGGGGACCAGGACCTGCGGGTCTCGCTCGACGAAGCGAACCGCCTCGGGGGCGAGCTGCTGGTCCTCGAGGGGGTCGGTCACCACATGGGCGCGCCCGACGTGTTCCGTGAAGGCGTGAAGGACTTCCTCAGTCCGGAGGATCGCCCACCGGAGTGAACTCCAGGCCCGCCTTGAACATCTCGTTCAGCGGCGTCTGCGGACCCCACGGCACCCACCGCGTCGGCTCCGGGTTCAGGGGGTTGTACTCGCTGTTGTCGAAGCGCCCCGTCAGCGTCAGCGTGGTCCCGGCCTCGAGCGTTGTGGGCTCGACCGTGTGGTAGCCACGCTGCCAGTTGAAGTCGTAGTGCGGGACCGAGATGAGGGTCTCTTCCTGCCCGTCGGGGTGGGTGGCGACCAGCCTGGCGCTGCGGCCGCGGTAGTGCAGGTGCACGTTCGCAGCGGTGAGTTTCATGTCCCGCTCGAGGGTATAGGTGTGCACGACCTCGAAGTCCTGGGCGTGGCTCGGGATCACGAACCGGCGGGACTGGGCGTAGTGGACCTGCATGCGCCGAGGCGGCTCGTACTCGTCGTACTCGAACAGCCCGATGCGGGTCTGGTCCGTCTCGGGGCGGCCCGACGGGTTGTAGTGGATCTCCAGGATCAGGTGGCTTCCGGCGGGGAGCAGGAAGGCGTGGCCCTCGGGGTAGTTCTTCCGCGTCGGCTTCCCGGGCGTCCAGAAGTGCGTCCGGTCCACGTCGTCGTCGACGTGCACGGCCTTTCGCAGCGCGTTCCGGCTGCCGTACTCCTCGGGCGACTTCGGCGTGAGGATCAGGCAGGCGTGGTGGACCACCTTGCGGTTGCCGACCTCGATCTCGATCCCCGACAGCCACAGGTCTTCCTCGAAGCTGCCCAGGTCGAAGTAGCGGTACGGCAGGAGCCCGGTCGCCGGGATCTCCTGCTCGGCGGCGGTGATGAGGTGGTCGGGCTCCGCCTTGAGGACTCGATCCGTGGGTCGCTCGCGTCCGTCGCGGCTCGTCGGGACGTAGGTGGTGAGCGGGTCCGGGCCCTTGCCGCGAGGCGCTCCCTGCTCGATCCAGCGGATGAGGGTCCCCCGCTCTTCGCTCGACAGCGACAGATCACTCTCCCATAGGTCAGCGGGCTCTCGTCGGGCTGAGGGAGTGGGCAGCCGTCGTCGAGCTCTTCGACCTCGGTGACGGTCCAGCCGGCGGTCTCGACCCAGACGATGACGTTGGCTCGATCGACGCCCAGGTCCGGCCAGACGGTGTTCGTGTCGTCGACGAGGATGGGCGCGAGTGGATCAGGAGCAGCCGCTCGCCGTCCCGTGTGCGGTCGTCCAGCGCGTCGTAGTGGGTCGGGGTGCAGTCGCCGTGCGCCACCAGTCCGACCCGGTCGTGCCCCTGCTGGCGGTACAGCTGGTAGCCCTAGCCCAAACTGTACCCGAGGCCGCTGTAGTCCCGGTGCTGGGGGGTGGTTGACGGGGAGTCGACCATTCCTCGGCTTTGGAGCATCGCGGCGCACGTCTCCCCCTTTCCCCCGTTGGAGATTGAGGTCGTCAGCGATGGTGTGGTCAGGCCGAGGAGGTCAGCTCAGGCGCGTAGAAACGCCACAGACTGGAGAGCCGTTCGTTCCTGGCGATGCGGAGTACCCAGCGGCCCCTCTCCTTGAGCAGTCTGCCGGCGCAGTTGAACAGCCGCACCTGTCGATAGAGCAGTCCGTGTCGGCGGACACGGCGACCGTCCTCGGTGGCCCGCCGTTCGGCGTCGGCCTGGAAGAGCTGGTCCACGTTGAAGGCGATCAGGCGCAGCAGAAACGCGACGGTGTTGGCTCGCAGTCCGTGCGCGATGAGCCAGGACATGCCCAGACCGTGCGTGGCGGTCTTGAAGACGCGCTCGCAGTCTCCGCGGTCGTTGTAGAAGCGCCAGACATCGAGCGGGTCCCAGTCCTTCTTGTTGGTCAGAATGGCCTGGTAGCGCCACTCGGGCGAGGCTTTGATGACCTTTCCTGGAGGCGGCGCATTGCGATCGTGAATCCGGCGCCGGATGACCGTGACTCGGATGCGCTGGTCCATGCTGAGCGCCTCTCCATCGAGCACGCCGACCTGGAGGTCGTCCTCGCCGTCGTCGGCCGGGTGAAAGCGGACGGTGGGAAGCATGAGCTTCACGCCCGGATGCATTCGCAGGGCGAAGAAGAAGGAGAGGTCCTGCTCCAGCAGCCAGTCGCCGACCTTGGCGGACCAGAAGCCGCTGTCCGCCCGGTAGGCGACCTTGGCGTCGGGCAGGTGCTGTCTCAGTCGGCGCAGGGACTCAGCGAAGAAGTCGATGACCTGCTTGGCGTCGAAGGCGGAGCCGTCCCGGTACTTCTGGTGGAAGACGGTGCGGCCCTCGGCCACCGACGCGACGAGTGGGTGGTGGCGGCGGCGATTCCGGCCTCGACCGCTGTAGCCAAAGAGCGCGCCCTCCTGTTCCCCGAAGGCCACGATGGCCGAGCTGTCGAAGTCGGCGACGACCGACTTCCGTCCGCTGACCGCGCGGAGCCCGAGCATCGTCAGGAGGTCCTGAAGGCGCTCCAGCGACACGTCAGACACCCCCGCGAGGGCCCTCGAGAAGACCTTTCGGACAGGCCAAGCCGGCAGGCGAAGGAACCTCAGCAAGACCGCGTCGCCACGCAGCCAATCCAGATGAGCCAAGCGCTGGACGCCTACCAGCGCCCCCATCACGAAGGCGTAGAGCACGAGATGGACCGGGTAGATGCGACGGCGTCCAGGCGTCGGAGCGGCCTGGCGCAAGAACGACGGGAGCTCCAGAACTCCGTTCGCGAAGCGCGCGACGGGAACGATGCCCGCGAAGCGCGTCAGTGTTGGGTCATCGGCACGCACTTCAGGAGTGGGTAGAGGACCGCGGCGAGTGCTATTAGGTCGTCCCACGGGGTTCCCCTTTCACGGTTCGGGTGTAGACAACCTATCCGTAGGAGTTCCCCGTGGTTTCCACTAGTTACGACACTGCAACGACCGATGCCTTGGGCCGCCGGGGCCCATCATGGGTTAGGCGACACCGTCAGCCGCGGTGTGCTCAGTAGATGGGTGGCTCATCGCCCGGGTGCCTCTGTCGTTGGCGTGGACAGCGTTGGCTAGCCGACGGAGATGGTCCAGCCTCCGAACAACACCGGGGGTGTGACCAGCAGGTCCACGGTCTGCGGTGCGTCGCCCGCAACCGCTACCGAAAGCCGGCTGCCTCCGCCCAGGGGAAGGGGGCCCGGCTTGCGGAGCTCGATTTCGTGAGTGCCCGATCCGACCGCCACCTCCAGCTCGCGGAACGTGCTTGAGAGGACGCCCACAGCCCGTCCGCCCAGATAGACGACTCGCTCGCCGCTCGCCGATCTGGAGACCAGCCGCAGTCGCAGGCGGGCAGCCCCTCCCGGTTCATCGAGACCTTCGATGCGCACGAACGCCCCGGCCTCCTCCAGCTGCGACTTCAAGGCCTGAGCCTCGTCCGCTTGCATCTCAGGCAGGGAATGCGGGAGACGATCGAGGAGTCCCACGGCGGCGCCGAGTGGGGCTTCCGTGCCCGAGGCTCCCAGCGCTTGGCTGAGGGCCCGTACGACCGAGACCTTCTTTGCGGTCACGAAGGAAGTCAGGACCAGGGTTGTTGTCGTGGATGAGTCGTTTTGGGACACCGACTACCTCCGGAGGAGATTGGAGTGGGCAGTTCCTCATCCTATCCGACCCCGGTGTCGGAGTTGCCTCGGCCTGGACGGCTGACGAGGCCGTGACGCTCTCGCTGGGACTGTAGGGGGAGGCTGGCCTGAGGGCTGGACTGATGTGCATGGTGTTCTCGCGTCTTCGAAGCGTGCAACAACAGCCGCGGTCCGCCGTAGGTAGTGTCATCCTCGGCCTGTCCGGAAGTCCCATGACCGCCCTGTTTCTCCTGCATGCTGCACTCGCCGGCCCTTGTCCTGAGGTGCCCGCCGCCGACCTCGACATGTGGGTGACCAGCCGGGAGGCGAATCCGCCGCCGGACGTGGATCGGGAGGACACCAAGCCGGTCCTGCACCGGTCCAGCACCGGTTCAGCCCCGTAGAGCTCGACGTCGACGGCGATGGGCGGCTCGACACGATCCGGCGGAACGAGCGCTCGACCAGCCCCGCCACCAGGACCAGGTCGCGCCCCTCGAAGTCCCAGCGCAGCACGGTCGAGCCGTCGAGCAGGCCCCAGTCGATCTCGTCCGCGTCCAGCGCGCGGGCCACACTCCGCGAGCCCAAGGCGCAGGGAGACCCGCTCGGGAGGAGGCTCCGGAGCGGGCTCGGGGGTGCAGGCCAGGAGCAGCATCGCTGCGGATTGTAGGCGCGCGCTCAGCCGGGGATGTGCTCCAACGGACCCAGGCGCTCGAGCAGGAAGTAGCTGGGCGTGGGGATGCCCAGCAGGTCGGACCGCCCGAGGAGCCAGGTGACGTCGCCTTCTTCGAGGGACACCAGCGGGTCGACCATCGCGCCGTACCGCAGCTCGAGCCAGCGCTCGCCCTCGTGCACGGCGTAGTGGCCGAAGGTCTTCGGGACGCCGCCCGAGAGCATCGGGGTGACGGGACCCTCGAGCCCCGTCTGTTCGAGCCGCACGTTCCAGCCGCGCAGGCCGTCGTTCCGGTGGAAGGTCTTCTCGAAGGTCTTCCAGAACAGGCTGTCGACGAACGCGGGCAGGCCCAGGCTGATGCCTCGGTAGCGGCTGTCGTCGAGCGAGCTGGGGTCGATCCGGTGGCCGCCCTCGAGCGCGGCGCGCAGCTGTCGGCCGGTCATGTCGAGGAAGCTGGCGACGGGGGAGTTCATTGGGCTCGGCACCAGGCCAGGTAGGCGGTGAAGCTGATGTCGGGGTCGTCGCTGTGCAGCTCGCCGGCCTCGTAGGCGTCGATGCCAGCGAGCAGGTTCTCGTGGTACCGCTCGTAGACACACAGGTCGCGGAGCCACTCGGCGCGAGGATCCGAGCCGTCGAGGATGGCCAGTGTGCGGGCTCGGAGCTCGGCCATCGCGCCGGGGTGGATGGCCAGCACCTCGAGGTCGTACAGGAACTGGTCGGCGTCGTGATGGGCTCCGAGCAGGTGCCGCAAGATCCGCTCGCGGCCACTCAACAGCCCCGACATGTCCCAGGGGGCGATGGCCCGCTCCCACAGCAGGAACGGGAACCTGAACGGCCGGAACTGAAGCCAGCGAGCCCGCCAGTTGTCCCGGACGGGGTGGTCGGTGCAGGTGCCGATGGTCTCGCTGCGGAAGACGGTGCGATGCCACATGCGCATCACGCCGGCGGCGATCTGGGCCGAGGTCGGCGGGTCGAAGCCTGCATCGCGCACTTGGCCCAGGCGGGTCTCGATGGTGGCCGGGGACAACAGCAGCAGCTTCATCGGAGGCCCGCCAGCGTCGCCCGGTCCCGCTCCTCGAGCATGGCGACGATCATCGGGATGAGCGCCGGGTTGGGGTTCTCCAGCCACTGACAGAGCGTTCGCCAGCCGGCCAGGTTGGCCTGCGGATCCTTGTACATCGGCTTCTTCAGCGGCCCCAGGCTGGCGAGCGTGTTCCGGATCGGGTTCAGGCACAGGCCCAGGACCGGCGAGTCGGCGGCCTCGACCAGCGCGGCCAGGATCTCGCTGTCGGCCTGGGCGTGGTCGACGGCGGTCTCAAAGCGCTCGACGGCGGCCTTCACCGGCGCGGGGTCGGGCTGGACCTCGGCCAGGCGCTCGAGGCAGGCGCGCGCCAGGTGCCGGCGGACACGGAACAGCTCGCGGGCGACCCCCTTGAGCTCACCGTGCTGCTGCGCCAGCTCGACCACGGTGGGCAGCAGGTCCGGGCCGCCGCCGGTCGACACGTCGAGGACGATGGTCCCGCGCCCCTGGACCTGCTCGATGAGGCCGGTGGCGACGAGTCGGGACAGCGCCGTGCGCAGCGTCATCCGGTTCACGCCGAGCTCGACGGCCAGCTCGCGCTCGGGGGGCAGCCTGGCGCCTGGAGGGAGCTCGCCCGAGACGATCTGGGTGCGGATCCGGTCCGCGGTCTGCTCGGGGAGGGTGCGTCGATCCAGCATGGTGACCTCGATTGGTCGAACCATCCCACCTCTGGGGAGGTGTCGCAACCGAGATAGGCGTCGGTATGCTCCACATCGAGACCCCGCTGCTTCGCTCGACCCCGCTGTCCACGCCGGACCGGACGGTCTGGCTGAAGCTCGAGAACACCCAGCCCAGCGGCAGCTTCAAGATGCGCGGGATGGGCCGAGCGGTGGAGAAGGCGGTCGAGCGAGGGGCCGAGCGCATCGTCAGCAGCAGCGGTGGCAATGCGGGGCTGGCCGTCGCCTGCGCCAGCCGAGCGCTGGGCGTGGCGTGCACCATCGTCGTGCCCTCGCGGACCCCGGTGGCCATGCGCGAGAAGATCGCAGCCGAGGGCGTCGAGGTGCTGGTCCACGGCACCATCTGGGACGACGCGCACGAGAAGGCCTGCTCGCTGAGCGGGACGCTCATCCATCCCTTCGACCACCCCGACGTCTGGCAAGGCCACGCCACGCTGATCGACGAGGTCGCGCCGGTCTTGAAGCCCGACCATGTCGTGCTCTCGGTCGGCGGCGGCGGGCTGATGATAGGCGTCTTGATGGGCATGGCCCGGCACGGCTGGGGCGACGTCCCCTTGACCACGATCGAGACCCACGGCGCCGACTCGTTCGCCCAGGCGGTCGAGGCCGGTCAGCTCGTCACGCTCCCGGGCATCGACTCGATCGCGCTGACGCTGGGGGCTCGCCGGGTCGCCGACGAGGCGCTCATGTGGGCCATGCGGCATGACATCCGGCCGCTGCGCGTCACCGATCGAGCGGCGGTCGAGGCGTGCTCGCGGTTCCTGGACGACCACCGCATGCTGGTCGAGCCGGCGTGCGGTGCTGCGCTGGCTCCGCTCTATGCCGGGGAGCTCATGGGCGATGTGCTGGTCATCGTGTGCGGCGGGGCCTCGGCTACGCGGGAGCAACTCGAAGGCTGGGAGCAGGCGGTCGACGCTTGAAATGGGCGGATCGCTGGTAGGCTTCGCGCCATGCACGCCCCGATTCTCTGGACACTCTGCCTGTTGAACTGCACCAAGGGGGGCGTCGTCATCGACGACAGCGGCGCGCTCCAGGGTGACCGCGACGGGGACGGCTACGTGTCCGAGGCGTTCGGCGGCGACGACTGCGACGACGACGATCCGAACATCCATCCGGGCGCGACTGACGCGGCGTATGACGGCGTCGACAGCGACTGCGCGGGCGACAGCGACGACGACGCGGATGGCGACGGGCACGACGCCGCCTCGCGCGGTGGAGACGACTGCGACGATGCGGACGCGTCCGTGAGTCCCAGCGCCGAGGAGATCTGGTACGACGGCTTCGACCAGAACTGCGATGAAGCCAACGACTACGACGCGGACGCCGACGGGTACGACTCGGCCGACCATGGCGGCGAGGACTGCATCGACGACGACCCGGACGCCTACCCGGGCGCGTACGACCAGCCGGACGACGGCATCGACCAGGACTGCGATGGCGAGGACCGGTCCATCGATGGCGTCGTCGTTCCCTATGGCGACACGGTCGAGGTGGACCTGGAGTTCGACCTGTCCGGCTACGGCGGCATGGACGTCGTGATCCTGATGGACACGACCAGCTCGATGGGCTCGGCGCTGACGTCGTTCTCCTTCACCGAGCTCGACGAAGGGCTGGCCGAGCTGCCCATCGACGTGGCGTACGGGTTCGCCACCTACGACGACTACAACTACGCCACCTACGGCACCGGATCCGACCGGCCGTTCATCCTGCAGCAGCAGGTGACCGACGACGTCGCCGCGGCCCAGGCGGCCTTGATCGCCACCGCGCTCCACAGCGGGTCGGACTCGCCCGAGAGCGGGATGGAGGCGCTCTACCAGACGCTCACCGGCGCCGGGTACGACCAGGACTGTGGGGCGACCTACGACGACACCACGGACGTCCTGCCGTTCGTGGCCGACGCCAGCGATCCGTTCGGAGGCGCCGGGGGCGAGTCGTACACCTCGGGGGTGTCGGGCAGCGGCACGCTCGGTGGAGTCGGGTTCGGCGGGATCTCCCTTCCGCTGGTCATCTACGTGACCGACAACACGCTGCGAGATCCCGACGCGGGCTCGGGCACCCCGGGTGGCTGCGACATCGACGCCGGCGTCTCGGACGTCGTGACGGCGGCGACGGACCTGGGCGCGTTCCTGGTCGGCATCGCCTACAACGGCACCACCCCGGTGACCCAGATGACGGAGCTCGCCGAGGCCACGGGATCGCTGGTGGACTCGGGCGGCGACGGCGTCGCGGACGCCGGCGCCGTCTACTCGGCTCCGGCCTCGACCCTGACCGCCTCGATCCTGGGCGCCATCGAGGACGTGTTCGAGGTCGTCGAGCTCGAGGGGATCTACGACGAGGTCGTGCTCGACCCCATCACCGACACCTACGGCCTGGTGACCGGCATCAGCCCGTCCAGCTACACGGCGGTCGACACGTCGACCACATCGAGCCTGTCGTTCACGGCGACCCTCGATGGCACCACGACGTCGTCGGTCCCGCTCACGGGCCAGATCGTCTTCCAGCTGGTCGGCGACGGCCGGGTCATGGCGACTGAAGTCATCGAGGTCGAGATCCCGCCGGGGTAGCGGTCAGCTGACCGCGGCGAGCTCGTGATCGCCGTCGGGGAGGGTGACGTCGTCGCCCTCTTCCTTCCCGAGCATCGCGACCGCGATGGGTGCAGCGCTGCTGATGACGCGCACCTTCACCTTGCCGGCCTGCACCCAGGTGGCGTCGCCGCCGGGCAGGATCAGGAAGCGTCGCTCGTCGTCCAGCTCGACCAGGGCGCCGACGCTGACGACCTCGCGAACCTCGGTCCCGACCAGCTCCAGGATGCGAAGGGCCTCGTCGAGTGTGGCCATGCGCTCGGCGTAGCCCTGGGCCAGGTAGCCCTGGGTGGTGACGGCGCCGCGCTCGCCGCGATTCTCGGGGCGATGCGTGCCGTCGACGCGTGTGCCACTTCGGGCAGCCGTCTGCTGGCTCTCCGCGACCTTGCGCCGGGCCTCGAGCTGGGCTCGCCAGGCGGCGATGAGCTCGGCCTTCATGCTCAGTAGCAGTCCGCCCACATGCCGGCGTTCTCGCTCTTCGCCGCAGACTCGGCCGCCTCGAACCGGGACTCGAACGTCGTGTTCGGCTCGTACGGGAAGCTGAAGGCGTGGCCCTCGCGGACCATGTCCATGTTGATGAACTCGTCTTCGCCGCGATGGACGTAGGCCAGCGTGCGGTCGTACTGGTCCTCGCACTCCCGGCCGAAGGTCAGCCAGACGACCTTGCCGTCGAGCTTGTCCTTCAGCGCGTCGGTCGCGTCGCGGGACCAGCACTCGCTGCCCGAGAGCTCGGGCGTGTCGATGCCGACGAAGCGCACCTTCTCGGTGAGCCAGATCGTCTCGAGGTTCTGCATGGTGGCGGTGTCGCCGTCATGGATCTCGGTGACCTTCATCGCGATGGGCTCGCGGCAGGGCGAGCTGGCTGCGTCGAGGACCGACGGATCCAGGTCCCGCAGGGGGTCCCGGCTGCCCGTGTCCTCGGGTGTGGACGAGTCGGCAGTGCTGTCGGGCGTGGAGTCGACGGGGTCTCCGCCGATGCACGCGACCAGGAGGACTACCAACCGACGGCCTCGACGCGCTCACGGCGTCGTGTGGCGACCTCGTCGGAGAGCTCGGTCCAGTCCAGCTCGGCGAGGACGGCCTCGAAGTCGCCCAGGTCCTCGTGCGCGATGGTCGCGCCGAGCTGCGCCAGCTCCAGGTCTTCGCCCAGGGCGCCGGTGCGCATCACGCGCTCGAACATCCGAGCGGCGCCATCGGCGTCCCCGGACTCGAGCCGCAGGAGCCCCATCTCGAGCCAGGCGGCGTGCGCCAGCGTCGGCTTGTCCTTGGCGATCTGCTCGTAGACCCGGAAGGCCTGTCGGTCGCGGTCGGCCTGCATGTAGAGCTCGGCCGCGCGCAGTCGGTGGTCGAGCTCGTTCTGGGGGTCGGCCCCGGCGGCCCGGATGCGGACCACCGCGGCGCGCTCGGGCGACGCCATGTCGTCGGCCAGGACCTCGGACAGGCGCGCCAGGGCGTCACCGACGCGAGCGTCCTGGGGGAACTCGCGGGTCGCGGTCCGAAGCATCCGGACGGCGCGCTGGCCCTGTCCGCTGACAGCGGCCAGGGTGCCGCCGGTGAAGAGCGCATCCGCCCGGGCCTCGGGGGTCAGGGCCCAGTCGGCGTGGACCTCGTAGCGGTGCGTCGCGGCGCCGAACTCGCCTCGACCGGCCTCCTCAGCGGCTCGGGAGCTCTGGAGCGGGCTCCAGGGACCGACCGCCACGGCCGCCATCGCTGCAGGGATCAGCAGCAGCAACGCCGAGCCCGCGAGGAGCTGGCGCCAGCTGATGAAGGCCGACAGGAGGGTGCGCATTGTGGGGCTTCTACTACTCTTCCCCGCCGGCCGCATCCTCGGAGGCCGTCTCGATGGCGTCATCCGCCGTCGCCTCGGTGCCCTCTCCGATGCCCTCTTCGCCCTCGACCTCGTCCTCGTCGCTGTCCTCGTCGACGCGGGCGATGGACACGATGCGCTCGTCGTCCTCGACCCGCATGACCGTCACACCCTGGGTGCTGCGGGCCGTGATCCGGATGTTCTCGACCGGGATCTTGATGACCCGACCGGTGTCCGTGATCAGCATCAGCCGGTCTTCGTCGTCGATCTGCAGGCTGCCGACGACCGGGCCGGTCTTGTCGGTCACGTTCAGGTTCCGGATGCCACCGCCGCCGCGGCCCTGGACCCGGTACAGGTCCAGCTCGGTTCGCTTGCCGTAGCCGTTCTCGCTGATGGTCAGCAGGAGCTTGTCGTCCTCGAGCGCGATCATCGAGGCGATCTCGTCGCCGTCCTTCAGCGAGATGCCGCGGACGCCGCGAGCCACGCGGCCCATGTGCCGGGCGCCCTTCAGCGACTTGCCGTCTTCGGTCGTGGTGTCCGTGCCCGGGAACCGGATGGACTGACCCTGACGGGTGGCGATGAAGACCTCCTGCGCGGTCTCGCAGAGGATGACCGTGAAGAGCTCGTCCTCGTCGGCGCAGTCGTACGCGCGGAGCCCGCTGCGACGCATGTTCTTGTAGTCCGACAGACGCGTGCGCTTGATGAGCCCCTTGCGGCTGCAGAACAGCAGGTCCAGGTCCTCGGAGAACTCGTTGATCGAGAGCACCGCGGCGATCTCGTCGTTCTTCTCGAGGTTCACCAGGTTCACGATGGGACGCCCACGGGCGTAGCGTCCGCCCTCGGGCACCTGGTGGACCGGGACCGCGAAGACCTGGCCGTGCGTCGTGAAGATCAACAGCTTGGCGTGGGTGCTGGCGACGAAGATCTCGCGGACCTCGTCTTCGCTCTTCGTGTCGATGCCGCGGGTGCCGAAGCCGCCTCGCTTCTGCTCGCGGTAGAGCTTCAGGTCGGTGCGCTTGACGTAGCCGGCGACCGTCAGCGTGATGGCCTGGTCCTCCTCGGCGATCAGGTCGTAGATGTCGATCTCGCCGAGCGCGTCGACGATGTGCGTGCGGCGGTCGTCCGCGAACTTCTCGCGGACCTCGAGCAGCTCCTCCTTCACGACCTCCATCAGGCGGCCGTCACTGGCGAGGATGGTCTCCAGGTACTCGATGGTCTTCAGGACCTCGGCGTACTCGGCCTCGATCTTGTCGCGCTCCAGGCCGGTGAGCCGGCGGAGCTGCATGTCCAGGATGGTGCGCGCCTGGATCTGCGACAGGCCGAAGTTGGCGACGAGCCCCTCGCGGGCCTCCTCGGTCGTCTGGCTGGCGCGGATGAGCTTGATGATCTCGTCGATGTGATCGAGCGCGATCCGGTAGCCCTCGAGGATGTGGGCCCGCTCCTTGGCCTTCCGCAGCAGGTACCGGGTGCGACGGGTGATGACGTCGCGGCGGTGGCTGATGAAGTGGGTCAGCGCGGCCTTCAGCGTCAGGACCTGGGGCTGGCCGTTCACGATGGCCAGCAGGTTCACGCCGAAGGTGTTCTGCAGGTCGGTGTGCTTGTAGAGCTTGTTCAGGACGATGTCGCTGTAGGCGTCCCGCTTGCACTCGATGACGATGCGGCGACCGTGGCGGTCGGACTCGTCGCGGATGGCGCTGATGCCCTCGATCTTCTTCTCGCGGACGAGCTTGGCGATCTGCTCCATCACGCGGTCGGCGCCGACCTGGAAGGGCAGCTCGTCGACGATGATGGCTTCGCGCTCGGAGTTCTTGATCTCCTCGATGTGCGTCTTCGCGCGGATGACCACGCGGCCGCGACCGGTGGTGTAGGCGTCCCGGATGCCGACCCGTCCGTAGATGATGCCGCCCGTCGGGAAGTCCGGTCCCGGGACGATCTCCATCAGCGCATCGTCGTCCAGATCGGGCGTGTCGATGAGCCCGATGGTCGCGTCGATGATCTCGCCCAGGTTGTGGGGCGGGATCTTGGTGGCCATGCCGACCGCGATGCCTTCCGAGCCGTTGACCAGGAGGTTCGGGTAGCCAGCGGGCAGGACGTCCGGCTCGATGTCGCCGCCGTCGAAGTTGGGGCTGAAGTCGACGGTCTCCTTGTCGATGTCCTTCAGCAGAGCCTCGGCGGCCTTGCGCATGCGGCACTCGGTGTACCGGTAGGCAGCCGCGGAGTCGCCATCGGGCGAGCCGAAGTTGCCCTGGCCGTCGACCAGCGGGTACCGAAGGCTCCAGGGCTGGGCCATGCGAACGAGCGCGTCGTAGACCGCGGAGTCACCGTGCGGATGGAGGCGCTTGAGCACCTCGCCGACCACACCAGCGCACTTGGAGTACTTCCGATTGGACGCCAGACCCTCGCCGTGCATCGCGTACAGGATGCGGCGGTGGACGGGCTTCAGGCCGTCTCGGACATCGGGCAGCGCACGCCCGATGATGACGGACATGGAGTAGTCCAGATACGACGTGCGCATCTCGTCTTCGATGCTGATGGAGACGAGGTGCTTGGCGATGTCGGACATGTGAGCAGATCACCTTGGAATGACCCGCTTTCGTAACCGGTTGAGCCCGCTGTCGCCGGGCTTCTGGGGCTACTCCTCGTACGAGGTGTCGTAGCTGCCCGAGGCCGTGTTCGAGCTGCCGCCGAGCACCGAGATCCACGCCCCGCTGGCCTCGTTGTTCTGCCCGCCGGAGACCGCGCTGTAGTTGGCCGTCGCGTCGTTGCCCTGGCCGCCCTGGGCCGTGGCGTACTGGCCCGATGCCTCGACCTGGTAGCCCCCGAAGAGGGAGCTCGCGGAGCCGCTTGCCTCGCCGGTGTAGCCGCCAGCGACCGCGCTGTATGCGCCGCTCGCCACGTTGCTGGTGCCCCCGGAGACGGCGCTCCACTTCCCCGAGATCTCGTTGTTGAACCCGGTGACGAAGCCGCCGTACGACGAGTAGGAGTGGTAGATGCCGACGACCAGGTTGTGGCTGCCGGTCTTGTCGTCGGAGCTGTCCTCGTCGTACCCGACGACCAGGTTGCCGAGGCCGTTGACGGTCGCGTCGGTCGAGCCCGCTCCGGACTGGACGTAGACGTTGGCGCCCGAAAACGTGACCGAGTCGTCCGAGGTGTCGGCCGTGACGTAGTCCAGCAGGTCCGCGACGCCGTTGGTGTCGGTCTCGAGGTCCGCGACGGCGTCCTCGACCGCGGAGAGGTCGGCGTCCAGGTCGGTGATGTTGTCCGCGTTGGCCGAGGCGTCGGTGTCGAGTCCGGCGATGTCGGAGGCGTTGGCCGAGATGTCGGTCTCGTTGCTCGAGATGTCCGAGGTGTTGGCAGAGATGGCCGAGCTGTTGGCGGCGATGCTCGTCACATGGCCAGCGACGTCCGCTTCGACCGCGTCGATGTCGGCGGCGTTGGTCGCGATGCTCGCTGTGTTCGTGCTCAGGTCGGCTTGCAGCGCATTGGCGTACCAGACGTCGGCGGTCATCGCCCCGCACATCCGGCCGC
>JAAESX010000355.1 GCA_024228935.1 Pseudomonadota bacterium | reverse complement strand
TGCAGTCCGACGGGGTCTTCTGTCGTCGCGTGGAGGTGGACTACGCGTCGCACAGCGCGCAGGTCGACCCCATCCTGGCATCGCTGTCGGCGTCCCTGGCGGACGTGACGGGTCAGCCGGTGTCGGTCCCGATGGTGTCGACGGTGACGGGCGCGCAGGTCGAAGGTCCCGAGCTGGACGGAGCCTATTGGTGCCGGAATCTGCGAGAGCCGGTTCGCCTGGACCGTGCGCTGGAGGCGCTTCAGGCAGAAGGTCACGGGGTGTTCGTGGAGGTCAGCGCACACCCTGTGCTGGCGATGCCGCTGACGGAGGCGTGCGCCGAGACCTCGGGCGTAGTCGTGGGGTCCCTTCGCCGGGACGAGGGCGCTCTGTCCACGCTACACCGGACGCTGGGGGCACTGCACACTCAGGGCCATCCGGTGGACTGGGCTGCGCTTCACGGGGAGTCGAGCGGTGCGATTGCCGCGCTGCCGACCTACGCATTCCAGCGCCAGCGGTACTGGCTGGAGGCGACCGCTTCGGTCACCGACGCCAGTGACCTGGGGTTGTCCTCTACCGCCCACCCGCTCCTAGGGGGCGCGACGACGCTCGCGGACAGCGACGGGTTCCTCTTCACGGGCCGCCTGTCGGTCTCGGAGCATCGGTGGCTGGCGGACCACACGGTCTTCGACACGGTGTTGGTGCCCGGCACGGGTCTGCTGGAGCTGGTGCTTGCGGCGGGCCGCACGGTGGCCTGCACGACGGTGTCCGACCTGACGCTGGCCGCTCCGCTGGTGCTGCCCGAGCGGGGTGCGGTGCGTGTGCAGCTGCACGTGGAGCCCCCTGACGGACAAGGACACCGGACCGTCGCGCTCTACAGCCGTGCCGAGGATGCGCCCGAGGACGGTCCATGGACCGCACACGCCACGGGGACGCTGTCTGCGACCGAGGACGAGGCGTCTCCCTCCGCCGACTCGCGTCTTCAGGTCTGGCCTCCGGCCGGTGGGGAGCCGCTCGACCTGACCGACCTCTACCCGCGGCTGGCAGAGCAGGGACTGGGCTATGGCCCGGCATTCCAGGGGCTGACCGAGG
>JAAESX010000354.1 GCA_024228935.1 Pseudomonadota bacterium | reverse complement strand
TGCAGTCCGACGGGGTCTTCTGTCGTCGCGTGGAGGTGGACTACGCGTCGCACAGTGCGCAGGTCGACCCCATCCTGGCGTCGCTGTCGGCGTCCCTGGCGGACGTGATGGGTCAGCCGGTGTCGGTCCCGATGGTGTCGACGGTGACGGGCGCGCGGGTCGAAGGCCCCGAGCTGAATGCGTCCTACTGGTGCCAGAACCTGCGAGAGCCGGTTCGTCTGGACCGTGCGCTGGAGGCGCTTCAGGCAGAAGGTCACGGGGTGTTCGTGGAGGTCAGCGCGCACCCTGTGCTGGCGATGCCACTGACCGAGGCGTGCGTCGAGACGGCGGGCGTGGTCGTGGGCTCGCTTCGGCGAGACGAAGGCGCGCTCGCGACACTTCACCGGACGCTTGGCGTCCTGCACACCCAGGGGCATCCGGTGGACTGGGGTGTGGTGCACGGGGAGAGAAGCGCTGCGATTGCCGCGCTGCCGACCTACGCCTTCCAGCGTCAGCGGTACTGGCTGGAGGCGAAGCCGTCGGCCGATGTGGCGTCGGCGGGCCTGTCATCTGCAGCCTATCCGCTCCTGGGTGCGGCGACGCCACTGGCGGACAGCGATGGGTTCCTCTTCACCGGTCGTCTGTCGGTCTCTGAGCACCGGTGGCTGGCGGACCACACGGTCTTCGACACGGTGCTGGTCCCGGGCACGGGTCTGCTGGAGTTGGTGCTTGCGGCGGGCCGCACGGTGGGCTGCACGACGGTGTCCGACCTGATGCTGGCCGCTCCGTTGGTGCTGCCCGAGCGGGGTGCGGTTCGTGTGCAGCTGCACGTCGAGGCTCCCGACGGACAAGGGCATCGGACCGTCGCGCTCTACAGCCGCGCCGAGGATGCGCCCGAGGACGGTCCATGGACTGCACACGCCACGGGGATGTTGTCTTCGCCCGAGGACGAGGCGTCTCCCTCCGCGGACCCGCGCCTTCAGGCCTGGCCCCCGGCCGGTGGGGAGCCACTCGACCTGACCGACCTCTACCCGCGACTGGCAGAGCAGGGGCTGGGCTATGGCCCGGCTTTCCAGGGCCTGACCGAGGCCTTCAGGGTGGGCAGCGCGGTCTATGGCCGCGTGGTGCTACCGGCGTCGGTGTCGGAGACATCCGGGGAATATAGCATTCATCCGGCGCTTCTGGACGCCGCACTGCACACGCTGGCGGCGGTGGGGCTGGCTTCGGTCGACACGCCTGCTGGCGAGGTCATGCTTCCCTTCGCCTGGTCGGACGTGACGCTCCACGCGAGGGGTGCAGCCGAGCTTCGGGTGTGCCTGGAGGTGTCTGAGGCCACGGCGACGGGCGAG
>JAAESX010000353.1 GCA_024228935.1 Pseudomonadota bacterium | reverse complement strand
GAGTTCGTCGAGGCTCGGGACCACCTTGGCGATCGGGTGGTGGCCTGGGGGTTCCAGGATCGGGCCGCCTACGTCGACCTGTTGGACCGGTCAGATGTGGTGGTCAGCGCGGCGCACCACGAGTTCTTCGGGATCGCCGTGGTGGAAGCCATGGCCGCTGGCTGCGTGCCGGTCCTCCCGACCGGGCAGAGCTACCCGGAGCTGGTGGGATCGTGGGCCGATGGCGCCCTCTATCCGGACGGCGACCTGCGGACCCGCCTGCGTGACGTGCTGATCGACCTCGATGGCTGGCGGGCCCGGGTGGTCGGCCTGGACGAGGCCATCCGACGGTTCGACTGGCGCACCGTGATTGCCGACTACGACGATCGCCTGGAGACACTTGCCGCCGGCACCGACCGTGACCTCACGAGCGGCACCACCGGGGGCCCGGACTAGCGTCGGCTGACGTGAGGATTCCCATCGACGGCCTGCGGGTCGGCAACTACACCGATATCGAGGCACGCACCGGCTGCACGGTCCTGCTGTTTCCCGAGGGGACGGTGGCCTCTGGCGAGGTCCGTGGCGGTGCCCCGGCCACACGCGAGTTCGACCTGCTGGCTCCCGAGCGAGTGGTGGAGCGGCTGGACGCCCTTGTGCTGTCCGGTGGTTCGGCCTTCGGCCTGGCGGCCGCCGACGGGGTGGTCTCGCATCTCGCCGATGCCGGAATCGGTTACGCCACCGAAGGCGGTCCGGTGCCCATAGTGGTCGGCCTGGCGCTCTACGACCTTCTGGAGGGGGACGGTTCGGTCCGTCCCACGGCCGCTGAT
>JAAESX010000352.1 GCA_024228935.1 Pseudomonadota bacterium | reverse complement strand
GGGGTTGAACTCGGGGGAGTAGGGCGGCTGGAAGAGCAAGGTCACGCCAGCTTCCTCGAGGAGCCTACGGACGGCGGCGACCTTGTGGACGCTGAGGTTGTCCATGACCAGGACGTCGCCCGGGTTGAGCTCTGGGATCAGGACGTGGACGAGGAATGCGACGAACGCTGCCTCGTCCTGACGGATCCCGTGCTCGGGCCTCGGGCCGCCCCGCTGACATGGATGGGACCCAAGCGGTTCCACGACGCTCCGCTCGCGCCCGAAGAGCTCCCTCCGCTCGACGTCGTCATCCTGAGCCACGACCACTACGACCACCTGGACTACTGGACGGTCCAGCGCATGAGCGAGCGTGACGTGACCTGGGTCACCTCGATGGGCTGTGGCGCCCATCTGGAAGCTTTCGGCGTGCGCCCGTCGAAGATCCGTGAGCTCGACTGGTGGGAGGAGACCGAGGTCAACGGCCTGCGCATCGTGGCCACGCCGGCCCGACACTTCAGGGCCGGGGCCCGTCGGCAGCGGCGCAGACGTTCTGGTCGTCCTGGGTCATCGAGGGCCCCAACCAGAAGGTGTTCTTCTCGGGCGACTCCGGGCCACACTGGGGCACGTTCAACCTGGCGCTCCATGCCTGGGACGAGCCCATCAAGCGCGCGATCGAGCTGGCCGCCAAGGACGGGGTCCAGATGCTGAGCCCGACGCTCGGCCAGACGGTCCACCGCGAGTCCGGCGTCGCCGAGTTCTGGCGGCAGCGCTGAGCCTCAGGCCAACTCGGAGACCAGCTTGTCGACGATGAAGTCGGGCCGCGTGGGCCAGCGGTTGTGGTCGGTGCCGTGGTCGCGCCAGACCTCGAAGGTGACCTCGCGCTGGACGAGCTTGTCCGTCACGTGCCGGATGGCCGACTCAGGCGCCCACTCGTCGTCTTCGAGCTCAATGGCATGGACGGGCGGACCGGGCCTGGCGAGCAGCGCCTCGCCGTCGAGCTGAGGCAGGTCGTAGCTGCCCGTTCGCGCCAGGTGACTCCACTGGCGCATCACGGTGGGGGCCTCGCGTCCGCCGAACCCCAGAGTCGTGCCGGGATGGTGGCCGAGCAGGGACGACAGCGGCGGGAACAGCGTGGATGCCAGTCGGATCCGCCTGGCCATCCCGCCGCTCCAGGCGCCGATGAACGGGGTGCCCGAGCCCACCAGGACCAGCCGCTGGAGCGTCGGGGCCCGGTCGGCGAGCAGCAGGGCCGCCTGGCCGCCGATCGAGTGGCCGAGCACGACGACGGGCCGGGGTGAGAGCGCCTCGATGGCCGCTCCCAGACCCCCGACCATCTCGGCGTAGCCCCAGTCCAGCGCCCGCGAGGCCCGAGCCGGGCTGTCGCCGTGCCCCGGGTGGTCCACCGCGACCGAGGCGAGGCCGTTCTTCGCCAGGTCCGCGACGAGGCGGCCGTAGTACCGGGCCTGGATGCCCATCGCGGGGGCGACGACGACCACGGGCCCGTCCTCGGGGCCCTGGACCTTGGCACGCTGGGTGCCGCCGACGCTCGGGAACGCGATCTCCACGACACCCGACTATCCGGCGACGGCTCCGAGCAGCTGGTCGATGCTCGGCCGCTCCTTGAGCGCCTCGTCGACGTGGCCCCAGGTCACGACGCCCTCCTCGACCAGGAACACGGCCGGCCAGGCGGTGACGCCGTCGTCGCGGCCCGACCACGCCTCGAGGTCCGCCCCGGTGAGCTTGAGCAGCCGCTTCTCGAAGCCGCTCGCCGTCCACACCACGTCGTACCCACGGTGCGCCTCGAGGTTCGGGTCCGAGAGCACCGCGAACGGGATCTCCCAGGTCGCAGCGGTGAGCGTGGCGGCCTCGGCCGAGTCGACGCTGATGGCGACGATGTCGACGCCGCGGGCCTGGAACTCGGGGTACGCCGTCGCGAGCTCCCGAAGGTGCGCGTTGCAGAACGGGCACCAGCCGCCCTTGTAGAAGACGACGAGCGTGGTCCCGTCGACGTGCTCGGCCAGCCGGGTCGGCTCACCCTGAAGCGTGCGGACGTCGGCGTCGGGGGCGGCGGTGCCAGGCGGCAGGCCCAGCTCGGTCCCCTGGAAGTCGGCCGACGGCTTGATGGCCGAGGTCTCGGGCAGGTCGGAAGCGAAGGTCAGGGCGGTGAAGAGGAGCAGCATCGGGACTCCGTTGGTGGGACACTTTTGCTGCCTGAGCAACTACCTGAACGGCAAAAAAGATCAGAACTCGGCTTCCAGGTGATCGAGCACGCGACTGAAGGCCTCGATGTCGCTCGCCTCGACCTGGCCGAACGCCTCCTCGCGGAGCGCGACCACCTTGGGCAGGAGCCGGTCGAAGAGCGTGCGCCCGGACTCGGTGAGGAAGACCCGCACGATGCGCGCGTCGTCGTCGTCCTTGTCGCGGCCAACGAGCCCCTGGCGCTCGAGGCCGGCCACCAGGCGCGTCACGTTGGCGCGGTCGTCGAGCGCCGGGTCCTTCAGCTCCTTCAGGGCGCGGCCGTCCTCGCGGTGGAGCCGGTACAGCAGGAAGTACTGCTCGGGGCTCACCCCGGGAGCGTGCTGGGCGAGGAACCGGACCAGGTGGACCCGGAGTCGCCGCGCCGTCCGGTGGAGCCGGTAGGCGAGCGCGTCTTCGAGCGGTCCGAGGCCTTTGTTGCTCACGCAACCTTTGTAGCCCGACCCGCCCTGTGTCCGCAAGCGGATACCGGTGGGGTATGGAAGAGCACCTGACGTGGACCCGCACCGACAGCCACTTCACGGGAGTGATCCCCGAGAGATGGGGCCAGGGACGGGCGACGTACGGCGGGATCCTCGGCGGCGTCGCAGCTCGCTGCCTGAAGGCGCTCAGCGGTCGCCCCCTGCGCGAGCTCTCGATCGGCTTCATCGGTCCGGTGGCTCCCGGCCCGGCGCGGTTCGAGGCTGAGCTGCTGCGCGAGGGCCGCAGCGTCACGCACGTCTCGGGGCGGCTGGTCCAGGGAGACCGGGTGATGATGACGGCCCATGCCGTGCTGGCGGACGGCCGGGCCTCGACCATCGACGTCCCGGCAGAGAGGGCGCCCGACCGGACGAGCCCGGACGAGGCCGTCGCCTTCGGCTTCATCGAGGGCATGACCCCGGAGTTCTCCAAGCACTTCGACTACCGCTGGACCGACGGCGGCTGGCCGTTCTCGGGGGCGAAGGAGGCGGTCGTCGGAGGGTGGTGTCGCTTCCAGCGCGACGAGCCGATGACCGACGCGCACGTCTTGGCGCTCGTCGACGCCTGGCCCGCCCCGGTCCTGCCGATGCTCCGAGGGGTCGCCCCCGCGAGCTCGGTGACGTGGACGCTGGTGCGGACCTCGACGCAGCTTCACGCCTCGAGCGCCGACTGGTGCTTCTACACGGCCTCGACGGACCACGCGGCTGATGGGATCGCCGAGTGCCGCGCTCGCTTGTACCGGCCGGACGGCGAGCTCCTGGCGATCTCGCGCCAGCTCGTTGCCGTGTTCGCGTAGCGCCGAATGCATAGAAGCAGTATAGCCATGCATGGAGATGAATAGCCATGCATGATGCCAAGATGATCGAAGCCGCCCAGGCCGCCGGCCGGGCCGAAGCCCGCCGCATCCTGACCGAGACGGCGGACCGACTCGAGCGTCAGGCCGACCTCCATGCGTCGAACGGGCGCGAGGCTGCGCCGCTGGACGCGACCGCGGTTCTGAGCGCGCTGAGAGCGGTGCTCGCGGGCTGAGGGCTCGTGGCGGGAGCGCTCCGGGCGGCCACAACGCCACTTGAGACCGCCGGGGCCGTCAGAACTCACGTCGTCGCCGCCACAATGGGACTTGAGACTGCCAAGGCCGTCAGAACTCGCGTTGTCGCCGTCACAACGGGACTTGAGACCGCCAGGGCCGTCACAACTCGCCTTCTCACCCCGGACGTCCTCCCAGCGAGAGACGTCAGACGACCGGCCCAGCCAGCTTCCGATTGTCCGGGCGCAGCAGGTAGCTGCCCAGCGCGATGACCGTCAGCACCAACGGCGGCAGGAACTGGTCGACCGTGTCGCCGTTCACCGCGTGACTCGCCACGGCGCTGACCAGGTCGATGACGATGCCGGCGTACGCCCACTCCTTCAGCCGCTTCAGCCCGGGGGCCAGGACCACGACGGCCCCGCCGAGCTTCCACACGCCCAGGATGGTGGCGACATACGCCGGGAAGCCCAGCAGCTCGATTCCAGGTTCTCGCCCCCACCACGTTCAAGGGGGTGAACGACTCGGAGCCCGCATGATCCTGCTCGCCCTGGCCTGCACCTCGACGTCGAGCCTCACAGGCGACAGCAACTGCGACCAGGCGGCCACACTCCAGCAGCACGACGCGGCGAACGAGAACAGCAGCTACGCCGCCCCCTACGTCGAGGGCGCCTGCACCAGCGACACGTTCCAGATCGCCAGCAACGACATCCCCCACTTCGAGTTCGTCGCCATCACGCCCAACGGGCTGTCCGAGCAGGACGACTTCTACGAGATCCCGCTCGAGGGGGTCCTGGCGAGCAGCCCCCGGGACATCGCGTTCCTGGGCGAGGTCGCCGTCACCGTCACGGGCCTGCGTATCTACGGCCCGAACGAGGGCCCCGAGCCCGACGCGTACGGCGACCCCGTCATCGCCTGGTCGCTCGACGGCTTCCCCATCTACGGACCCCGCGGCTGCGCGGACGCCGACTGCACCGAGATCGTCGAGTACGAGAGCGGCTGGGAGACCACCGGCGACCCCACCACCTACGCCTGGGACAACCACGAGTACGTGGGCGGCGAGCTCGACCCCTGCAACGGCCACACAGGCCCCGAGGGCGACTACCACTACCACGCCACCTCGGCGTTCCCGTACGTCCTGGGCTGCTACGCGGGCGAGCTGTGATTGGGCCCTGCTGGGGTGCGCCGCGACCGACTAGTTCAGCAGTTCTGAACTGCCGATCCGCATCTTCCTCAGCATGTCGTCCGCGCTCGTCTTCGACCGGTGCGGCCTTGCTTCGACGACGTTGTAGTAGTTGATGCAGGTGCGCAGTCGGGCCTCCAGGTCGGCTTGGCTCGTGAAGGACCCTCGTCTCAGCACGGCTCTCGCCAGCTTGCTGAACCGGCTCGAACGCCTCAGGAACTCGGTGCGCGATGCTCGGTTTCGCAG
>JAAESX010000351.1 GCA_024228935.1 Pseudomonadota bacterium | reverse complement strand
CTGCGAAACCGAGCATCGCGCACCGAGTTCCTGAGGCGTTCGAGCCGGTTCAGCAAGCTGGCGAGAGCCGTGCTGAGACGAGGGTCCTTCACGAGCCAAGCCGACCTGGAGGCCCGACTGCGCACCTGCATCAACTACTACTTCGTCGTCGAAGCAAGGCCGCACCGGTCGAAGACGAGCGCGGACGACATGCTGAGGAAGATGCGGATCGGCAGTTCAGAACTGCTGAGCTAGCCGAAGACCGCCACCCAGATGCCGACGATCCCGAACCACACAACCACGGCCGTCGCGAGCATGACCCCGACAGGTGTCTCTTCTTCCCGCTCGAACTTGCTCATCTCGCCACCAGTGCGCATCCGGGGCTCCATATACCACTCGGATCCGGGGGTCCGACGGCGTCCGCGAAAGCGCCCGAGGCACCCCTGATACCGCCGTCCGACGGCCTTCAGAGGACCTGCAGCACCTCGTGATCGATCTCCCCGCGTGGCGTCTGGACCTGGAACCCGTCCCCGTCCTCGAGCTCCGCCATCGCCTGACCCAGCGGACTCGCCGGCGAGATCGCCCGAACCCGCACCCCGTCCACCGTCACCGTGTGCCCCCCGACCGGCGCGACGAACAGCCAGCCGCCGGGCTCGACGTGGACCAGCGCTCCGATGCTCACCTGTTCGCGCGGCGTCGGCTCGAACGCCTCGATCCAGGCCACCAGCCGGCGCAGCTCGACGACGCGCCAGGCCTGGCCGCGAGCCAGGTAGGACGCCTCGGTCGAGCGCGTGTCGTACTTGCCTTCGGCCTTGGTCTCGCTGTTGCCGACCTCGTCCCGCGCCATGGCAGCGACACGCTCGACGGCCGCCAGCTCCTCGCGAAGGACCCTGGTGAGCTCGGTGACGACGCCGGGCTTCAACGGTCGAGCTCGAACCAGCCCTCGACCTCCTGCTCGCTGCCTCCGCCGCCACCGCCGAAGTACATCTCGAAGTCCCAGCCGCCCTCGATGGTGTCGTCGTCCGCCTGACCACGAAGGTCCGACTCGACGACCTCCTCCCAGGTCTCGAAGCTGATGGTGCCGGACAGCTCGCCGTCCTCGTCGATCTCGCCCTCGACCTGGATGTCGTACTCGTAGTCGCCCCAGTCGCTGGCGTAGTAGCAGGTGCCGTCTCCGTCGATGAGGCCGTCCTCGTCGACGACGAGCTCGAGGTCCCCTTCGCAGAACTCCCACTCCCACTCGGGCACCCACGTTCCGACGTCGCCCTCGTAGACGCCTTCCCAGGGGCTGGTCGAGGGTCCTTCCTGGTCAGTGTCACCGGTGTTCTCCGAGCCGGTGTCGCTCGAGGTGTCGCTCGGCCCCAGGGCCACGGTTCCGGCGCCGCACGCCAGGGTGAAGAGAAGGAGCATCATCAGAAGCCTCCGCCGGTGACGATGTAGGCCGCCCCGTCCAGCGAGTCGGTCCCGGGCGCGCCGACCATCAAGTCGTCGTCGCCGTCCGAGTCGATGTCGCCTGCGTGCCCCAGCGCCGAGCCGGCCGAGGCGAAGTCGCCGTCGCCCCACAGCACCGCGTCCGCATCTGCGAGCTCGAGCGTGCCGGAGCCCGGTGCGTAGAAGACGTAGACCGCGCCCTGACTGTTCGCGTCGTTCGTGGCCGCCGAGGCGCCGACCACCAGGTCGTTCGCGCCGTCCGCGTCCAGATCGAGCACCGAGACCGCCGCGCCGAAGCCGCCCTCACCCGTCACCGTCAGCCACGACGAGGACGAAGAGGAGTAGACCTCGACCTCGCCGGCGGACTTGGAGCCCGTCACGACGTCCTCGGTCCCGTCGCCATCCAGGTCGCCGCCGGTCAGCGCCGAGCCGAGCCCGGTTCCGTAGAGCGAGTCATCGCCGCCCGAGCCGTTGGCCCCCGCGACGTAGGTGTAGTCGTTGTCGGGGTTCCCGATGAGGACCTCGTCCACACCGTCCCCGTCCCAGTCCGCCGCGGCGAGCACGCTGCCGCCTCCCGCGATGGAGATCTGACGGCTGCTGCCGCCGATGGTGCTCTCGATGAAGACCGCGCCATCGCCGACCGCGCCGTACGCCATGCCGGCCGTGCCGTCGTTGTCGAACAGCAGCACCGCCGAGCCCGCCGCTGAGTTGCTGGATCCGCCCCACTCCTCGGTCGCCGACGTCGACAGCGAGCCGGCGCTGAACGGCCCCTCGACCAGGTAGACCCGGCCGTCGCCGTCGTCCTCGTCCGGAGCGCCCACGAGCAGGTCGCCGTCGCCGTCGCCATCGATGTCGGCGAGCGCTACCGCGCTCCCCGCGGCCTCTTCATCCGAGCCTCCCAGCTTCGTGACCGTGAACCCGGCCTCGACGATCTGGACCTGGCCATCGCCACCCGAGTGCCCGGGCGCGCCGACCGCGACCTGACCGTCCACGCCCTGGCTCACCGCGGCTCCGAACAGCGACGTCGATGAGCCGGTGTCGCCTTCGTAGTCGTCGAGCGCCACGTCGCCGTTGGGCGAGCAGGTGTTCGTGGTGCCGTTGCAGTCGTCGTCCCAGCCGTTGTCGCAGACCTCGGTCGCGCCGGGGTTCACCGCCGACTCGGTGTCCATGCAGTCCCCGTCGTTGTCGGCGACGGTGCCCTCGGGCTCGCAGGCCCAGGTCGAGGTCGCGCCGGCCTCGCCGTACCCGTCCTCGTCCGCGTCGACCCACACCTCGGTCCCGGTCGTGAGGTCGGTCGAGTCGTCGGCGTCGTCCGCCGTCCCGTCGCAGTCCTCGTCGACGTCGTCGTCGTCGCAGACCTCGGTCGCGCCCGGGTTCACGTCGTTGTCGGCGTCGTCGCAGTCGTCGCTGGCCTCGTAGTAGAACTCGCGCGCCGAGCACTCGACGGTGGAGATGGAGTCGCCGCCGTAGCCATCGCCATCCGCGTCGAACCAGAACGTGATGCCGTCGACCGGGTCGTCGTCGATGACGCCATTGCAGTTGTCATCGGCGCCGTTGCAGGTCTCCGGCGTGTCCGGGTTGTGGTCCGGGTCGGTGTCGTCGCAGTCGACGTCGCTGGTGAAGCCGTCACCGTCTTCGTCGAGGAAGACCTCGCCCGAGTCGGTGCCGGGATCCTTGTCGCCACAGGCGAGGAGAGCGAGAAGAGCGAGCACGGGACCTCCAGGTCGGGTGCAGAGGTCTACCGCACTCTCACTTCAGTCGCTGCGAGGCGGCCTCGATCTGACCGGCTCTCAACAGCAGCGTGGCCTCGACCGTGTCGATCGGCGCCCCATCCGGAGCGAGCAGGCGCGCGGCGGACAGCCAGACCCGAGCTTCCTCGTGGCGCCCGGCCATGCTCTCCAGGTCGGCCAGCGCCAGCGGCGGCTCGAACCCCGTGTCCGGGTGCCTCGCCGCGAGCTCGAGCGGGGCGCGGGCCACGTCGAAGCGGCCGGCGTTGTAGGCGATCAGCCCGTACAAGGCCGCATCTCCGGGGTGGTCCGGCCGCATCTGCCGCTGCTCGGCCAGCACCGCGAGCGCCTCGTCCGTCCGTCCCTGCCGTCCCAGCGCCTGGCCCAGGACGTAGCGGACATCGGGGTCGTCCGGGGCCCCGAGCAGCACCTCGACCCCGTCTCGTTCGGCGGCCTGGTTCTCGCCCAGCTCGACGAGCACGGATGCCCGCGCGAGCCTCAGGGGCAGGTCGTCCGGGTCCGTCGCGACGCCCAGATCCGCCTGCTCCCGCGCCTGTCTCAGCTCCCCGGCGTCGCGGAGGTGCCAGACCAACAGGGTGCGGGCGTCGGTCCAGCTCGGATGGTCCGCGAGCACGGCCTCGAGCGCATGGCGACGGCTCTCCCCGGCCTCCATCCGAGCGAGTCGAGTCCGCAGTCCGGGCTCATCCGGGCTGCGCTCGACCAGCGGCTCCAGAGCAGCTCTCGCCTCGTCGAGCTGGCCCGTCAGCTCGTACGCCGAGGCCAGCAGCAGGTGCACGGCTCCGACGGCCGGATAGCGCTCGCGGAAGGCCACGAGCATCGGGATCGCGTCCTGCGGCTCCTGGGTGCGCGCCGCCACCGTCAGCCGCTCGAGCAGCACGGGCAGCTCGGTGTGGTCCTTCGGGTCCGGGAGCTCGGCCCCGTCGACCACGACCGCGCCGCCCCCGACGTACCCCAAGGCGCTCAGACGAGCGCGCAGCTCGGCGTCGACGCCACCCGTGGCCGACCGACCCTCGCCGCGGGCCTCGATGAGCGCCAGCAGCGCGGCGTCCTCGCCCAGGTCCACCAGCTCCTGCGGGTCCGTGCGCCAGGCGAAGCGCTCGGGTCGAGGAGCCGAGGTGTAGCGATGGGTGTCGTCCTCGACCACGCGCAGCGGCGCCAGCCCGAACGACAGCTGCCCGTACAGCGACTCGCCGAAGACCGGCACCGCGTCGAGCTCGTCGCCGCCGAGCGCCGCCCAGAGCGAGCGACCGTCCACAGCGGGAACCGGCTGACCCAGCGCGTCGAGGATGGTCGGGACGAGGTCCACCTGGGAGACGGGCACGTCGAGCCGCCCGGGCTCCACCCCCGGGCCAGCGATGACCAGCGGGACACGCATCGTCGAGCGGTACACGAACAGCCCGTGCGTCTGTTCACCATGGTCCCCTCGCCCCTCACCGTGATCCCCCACGACCACCACGAGCGGGTCGCGGCCCAGGACCCGGAACGTGTCGAGGATCTGCCCCAGGGCCCGGTCCGCTCGGGCGACCTCGGCCAGATAGGGATCGCCGTGCTCACGCAGCAGGTCCTCGGGCGGCTCGTGTGGCAGGTGCGCGTCGTACAGATGCATCCACAACAGGACCGGCCCGTTCTGTTCGGCGAGCCAGTCACTGGCACGGTCCGCGGTCTGTTCCGCCGGCGAGGACGGCACCGCCATCGGACCCCGACGAGCGTCCCGCGCGACGGCGTCGACATAGGTCTCGAAGCCCGCATCGAGCCCGAAGCTGTGGTCGAGCACCGCCGCCGAGACGAACGCCCCCGAGGCGTGGTCGGGCAGCAGCTCGGCCAGCGTGTCGACCTCGGCGGGCAAGAAGAACCCATCGTTGCTCCGGACGCCGTGCGTGTCCGGGTACGCCCCCGTCAGGATGCTGCTGTGCGCCGGCAGCGTGAGTGGCACGACGGCCAGGGCCTCGTCGGCGACGACCCCTCGAGCCGCGAGCCCGTCCAGCGCCGGCGTCGGCGAGGGGATGGCGCCGTAGGGACCGGTGACATCGGCTCGTGTGGTGTCGAGGGTGACGAGCAGGACGTCGGTGGGCCGCGGCGTCGAGCACGCCAGGAGCAGCGCTACCAGCGGAACGTGACCGCGGACTCGGGCCGGAACCCCAGCACGTAGAAGCCGGAGCTGATGGCCGGATAGGGCGCCACCTGCATCATGGGCGCCGAGCCGACGATGCCACCGCGCAGGCCGACGTGGTCCGTCAGGTCGACGACCGCAGCGACGCCGCCCTCCCAGGCGAGGAACACCCCGCTGTACCCGGGAGACCACAGGAGCGACGGCCCGGTCGCCCCTTCGATGTGGAACCGCTTGTTCGTGATGAGCTGGGCATAGAAGGCGCCGTACCCGGAGACCTGCGGGTAGCCCGAGCCGCTGATGGCGTTGAGTCCAAGGCCCAGTCCCGCGCGCACGCCGGCGCTGTGCACGCCGCGCTTGTCGACCTCGACCTCGACGTCGGCTGCAGCGCCGACCAGACCGATGTTGAAGCCGGGGCGGACCACCGGGGCCTTCTGGACGTCGACCCGCGCGATGGAGTTCCGCTCGACGTGGTCGATGTCGTCCAAGGACACACTGCGGACGTCGTCGTCGCCGACGCGCAGGACGAAGGCCCCGTCGCTGACGCCCTCGATCTCGCCATGGAGCGTGGTGCCGTCCAGCAGGTGGACGTGGTCGACCGGGTCCGAGGCCAGGGCCGCGCAGCCGGACAGCACGAGCGGAACGAGGAGTGCGAGCCGCTTCATTTGGACGTCGCCAGGAGAGCGCCCGCGATGATGACGATGATGATGCCCGCGATGAGCGGCACCGACACACACGGGCAGATCAAGACGAACCCGCTGGTCGCGAAGACACTGACGGCCACGGCGATCACGCCCACGATCCCGACACCCAGGAGCATCAAGCCCAGAGCGCGCGTCATGTTCGTGTTGTCCGGCGGCACGTCGTCGTACACGTCGGGGTCGCTCGGCTCGTCGAGCTCCTCGGCCGCCGCAACGGGGGTCACCGCGCGGACGGGGTCATAGGGGTCGTCGGCCTCGGAGATGGTCCGCTCCATCCGTCGAACGTCGACGGCGAGTGGCTCGAGGATGCCGCGCAGTCCCTCGCGGCGGGTGCGGAGTCGCAGCTCGCCGAACGTCGCGCGCAGCATGTCGACGGCTCGTCGAGGAAGCCGCAGGTCGTCCACTTCGACCATCGCCCGGTCGAGCGCCGCCTCGAGCGCCGACTCATCCGCTCGCAGCGCCCCTTCCAGCCGGCCCCAGTCTCCGTCTCCCAGGCCCTCGACGACGTCCGCCAGGCGCCGAACCGCCCCAGCGATGTCCTCGGCCGCCGAGAAGATGGCCTTCTGGGCGAGCGGGTGGCGCTGGTTCCGCGGGCGCAGCTCGGCGAACTCCGCGTACGTCAGCGTCGCGAGGAGGCCCGGAAGGACCGAGTCGAACAGGTCCGCATCGATGCCGGGGATGCCGAGCTCGACCAGGACCTCGCGAAAGGGGGCGAGCCGCGCACCGACCTGCTCCTTGCGACGCTCCAGCGAGCGCAGCATGCCCTCGACGCCGGCCGGCGCAGCGAGCGCGCCGGGAGAGGCCAGGGCCCCCGCGCCGATGGCGCCCGCTCGTAGGAAGTCGCGTCGTCTCATGGCGGCAGACTACCCGACCGATGTGCCTGGGACCACCAGCACCAGCGCCCGTCGGAGCGCGGCGCCGTCCTCGACCCCCGTCGCCGTCTCGGGCCCTGCGTCCGTGCCCTCTCCGGCGAACGCCAGCGCGAAGCCCAGGCCGTGGAAAAGCGCCGCTCGCCGCGCCTCGGGGAACCGCTCGATGACCCGCCGGCCCTGAGCCAGATCACCGGCCGAGCGGAACCAGATCGCCCGGCCCACGCCGCTGTCGAAGGCGGGTGTGGCCCCGGTTGGCGCCAGGGCCCGGTCCAGGGTGCGCCCAGGTCGGAACATGGCGGCGCCGAACCCATGCCCGTTCTGCCAGTCGTCGCCTGGCTGAAGTCGTCCCGACACAGCGTCCGCGATCCCCTCGCCCACGCGCGAGAACGGGGCGAGGCACTCCGGCGGATCTGGCAGCGCACGCCCCTGCAGCACCGCCGCGCAGGCCAGTCCCTCGGCCTGGAACGCGCCCAGGATGGACGGCTCGGGCCAGGAGGACAGCCCGGTGCCAGCGAAGAACGCCTCGACGACCTCGCGGCAGCGCTCCCGGCGAGGACCCCGACCGACCGTCGCGAGCAGGCGGTTCCGGTCGAGCAGACTCAGCTCCAGGCCGTCTCCAGCTCGCCCAGGATCGAGGGGTCGGGGGTGATGCGCCGGATGCCCAGGTCGAGGTCGCCCGAGGTCAGTCCGTACGGGTTCACCGGGCCCTGGGGGACAGCGTTCCCCCGCGCTCGAAGGGACCGGGCCCAGATCGCCACGGCCAGCTGCTCGAGGAGACCGAGGTTGGTGTCGAGCATCGACCGCAGCGCTCGGCCACGCGGCGGCGTCCGAAGGCCCTCCAGGAGACGGTTCAGGACCACGCAGCGCGGCTGGTCCAGATGACCCGCGGGCCCGTCGTCCACCGCCGCCCAGGCGACGAGGCACTCGGTCACCTGGGCCTGGAGGCGAGAGACGGCCCGGGCGTGCCACAGCCCGTCGGAGAGGCCGTCCGTCAGAGCCCCCGTTCGCGCGAGCAAGGCGATGAAGCCGAAGTACGTGGCCTGATCCCAGACCGTGCGCGCGAGCATCGCCCGAGGGCTCCGAACGATGTCGAACACGCCCCGGTAGACCCCGGCGTACTGCTCGCGGACCCCGTCGAACACCGTGTTCGCGCGCCGCAGCGGGATGCGGCCGAGGATGCAGGCAACGATCAGGTCGTTGCCGATGGCGATCACGTCCGCGCCCGAGCTGTACAGCGGGTCGAGGAACCCTGCAGCGTCACCGACCCGCGCGCGCCCCGGCTCGAGGAGCGGTCTGGTGTGGGACCGCCACGCGAGGTGTGCGAACCCGACGGGGGCCCCCAGCGCTGCGTGGAGCTCGGGCTCGTTGCGGGCCAGCCAGCTCATCGCCGCCTCTGGGCTGTCCAGCGGGGTCCCGGGAGGTTGGACGATGCCGATGCTGGTCGAGCCGTCCGAGAGCCGGATGATCCACACCCAGCCCTCGGGGCCGACGAGGTGTGCCGTGGAGCGCTCCCGCACGTGGGGCGCGGCTCGCTGCGGCAGGCCCAGGGTGTCGACGTCGAGCGCCTGTTCGACCCAGAACCAGCACGCCTGGGCGGCGTGCCCCAGGTCCCGGGCCGGGCCGCCGAACAACCCACGAGCGGTGGCGTCGACGACCCACCGAGCCTCGATGCGACGCTCTCCGACCCAGACCTCGTCCCCTTCGAGCCGCGCCGTCTCTCTCAGGATCGGCGCCGCCAGCTCCTGCGTCAGGTGGTGCTCGAGCCGACCTCGATGGACCTGCCAGGTCGTGGGCAGCGCCGTCTCGATGAGCCGAGGCGGCGCCCCATCCGCGAAGATCCCGAACTCGCCCCGCTCGGACAGCGGCGCCCGGCCGAGGAAGAAGCGCAGCGCCAGCTTACGGATGTGCTGCTCAGCCAGGTGCTCGCCGAGGCCGAGCTCCTCGAGGTAGTGGCTGGAGACCTCGGTCAGGGACTCCCCGAGCCGCCGCTCGGTCGGGTCCGGGACGCGCGGGTCGACCACGACGACCGACAGGTCCGACGACCGCTCGAGCTGACGCGCGAGCGTGAGGCCGGCGAACCCTCCCCCGACCACGAGGACGTCGATTGGCCCGTCGTGAAGCACGTCGATACCCTATCCAGGTGGCACACGTCGTGGTGCGAGGAATGGGCGCGGTCAGCGCTGCGGGGGACGGCATCGGGCCCCTGCGCGAGCTGTTGCGCTCCGGTCGGACGGCGATCCGTCCGCTGACACGCTTCCAGCCTTCGGGGCCGCCCATCGGCGCGCTCGTGGAGTCGCCGCCGTCCCCGGACCGGGACGACGACCCGGACTTCCACCAGGAGCTCGGGGTCTCCTTCGGGGTCCGCGCCGCCCTGGAGGCGCTGGGCGACACCGACCCGGAGCACGTGGCGTTGGTGGTCGGCACCAACCTCGAGGACCGACCACGCCCCCTGGACGAGCTGGCCCACGACCTGGCTGCTCGGGTGGGACTCCGCGGCCCGGTCGTCACCTGCTCGAGCGCATGTGCGTCGAGCGCGACGGCGGTCGGACACGCCCTGCGTCTCCTCGACCGGGGCGTGGCCCGCGTCCTGGTCGGCGGCTTCGACGTCGTCTCCCCTCGCCTGCACGCGGGGTTCCACCGCCTGAACGCCCTGGCGAGCGCCCCGTGCTCGCCGTTCTCGACGCGCACTGGCATCTCGCTCGGAGACGGGTCGGCATTCGTGCTGCTCGAGCTGCGGGACGACGCCCACCCGACCGGCCTGAACGGCTGGGCGACCCGCGCGGATGCACACCACCCGACCGCGCCGGCCCCCGACGGACGCGGCGTGCGCTCGGCGCTGTCCAGGGCCTGGGCCCAGGCTGGCGAGCCCGAGATCGACTGGGTCAGCGCGCACGGCACCGGCACCGAGGCCAACGACGCCGCCGAGTGGCGAGGGATCCAGCGCGTGCTCGGCGACGTGCCCGTCAGCGCTCCCAAGTCGCAGCTCGGACACACCCAGGGGGCCGCCGGGATGCTCGAGCTGGTGGCCGCGCTGATCGCCCGGGACGCCGGCTTCCTGCCTGCAACCGCCGGGTTCCATCAGCCGCGTCCTGGCGCGCCGCCCGACTGCGTGCCGCAAGTGCGCACCGCCGAGCTGGAACACGTCGCGTCGGTCAGCTGCGGCTTCGGAGGGGTGAACACCGCCATCGTGGCCGGTCCCTCGCGCTCGTGGGCTCGCCCCCAACGCCCTGTCCACATCGCCGCCATCGGGCGCGTCGAGTCGCCCGAGCCGCTGGATCCGCGCGACCTCAAGAGCGAGCTCCGCAGCTTCGACCCCCGCGACGCCGATCCCTCGACGCTGTGGCTCCTGGCCGCGATCCGTCGAGCCTGGGCCGGAAGACGGCTTGGCCGGGACGAGCGCGCTGCGACCGGGCTCATCGTGGCGCAGCGCTGCACATCTCCGGCACGGATCGAGGAGCTCGACCGGCGCCTGCACGACCAGGGCCTCGACGCGATGGGCGCGGTGCTCTTCTCTCGCTCGCTGCCCATCGTCCCGGGCGGGGCCTGCTCGCTCGAGCTCGGACTCCGCGGGCCCGTCGACGTCGTCCTCGGCGATCCCGACGAGGCCCTGGACCACGGCCGCTGGCTGCTGGCGACCGAGCCCGAGCTGGCCGGGATGCTCGTCGTGCATGTGCGCGAGGCCGAGCCGGATCACCCCGACGAGGGCGCGGTGGCCATCTGGCTCCGACCCGGGGTGCCGACGGCCGGCCAGCGTGTCATGGAGAGCGGGACGAGGTTCACGGATGCGTACTGATCTCACCCGGCGAAAGGAGCTGCTCGGACACGTCCGCGACGTGCTGATCACCGACCTGCGGCTCGACGTCGACCCAGACCAGATCGACCCCGACGTCTCGCTCTACGGCACCGGCCTGGGCCTCGACTCCGTGGACGCCATCGACCTGGCGGTCGGCGTACAGAAGCGAACGGGCGTCCGGATCCCGGATGGCGCCCGCGGACACGTCGCGCTGCGCTCGGTCAACGCGCTCGTGGACCTGCTGATGGAGCTCGGCGATGGATGAGGCCCTCCGCCAGCGCGCGACCGTCCGCCGCGCCGACCACGTCGCCGTCGTGCGCGTGCGCGGCGACCAGGCCTACGACCTGCTGGACGCCGTCAGCCCCCGGCCGCTCTTCGTGCGAGACGGACAGGTGCTCCACACCGTGTTCCTGTCCGACGCCGGGCACGTCCTGGCGGATGTCTACATCGCCGTCGACGACCTGGACTACCTGCTGTTGGTCGAAGGCCTGACCGCCCCGCAGCTCGTCGAGTGGCTCGAGCCCCATGCCGCGGACCTGGACGTGGAGCTCGTCGATCACACCGACTCGCACGGCATCGTCTCGGTCGACGGCCCGTACGCCTGGGAGCTCGTGGCGCGGCTCGTGAGCCCCGACGTGCTGGGCGTCCCCTACCTGTGCTTCTTCGACGCGCCGGGCTGGGGGCTCTGCTTCCGTGGCGGCAAGACGGGTGAGTACGGGTACGACTTCCTGGTCGAGCGCTCGCGCATGGACGAGCTGGCTGCCCGCCTGCGCGAGCTCAGCGCCGACATGGACCCCGGAGAGCCCGACCTCGACGCGCTGGACCGCTGCGCGCTCGAGAACGGCTTCTACAGCGTCCGGCTGCCCGAGATGCGCTCGCTCGGACCGATGGAGCTACAGCTCCAGTGGCGGATCGACCCACGCCGCAAGGCCCCCGGGATGGACGCCGTTCGTGCGGCCCGAGCCGACGGCGTCCCGCGCATCAGCTGGATCGTCGGGGACACGCTGGCCGAACCGGGCCCGGTCACGGGTGACGCGGACGGGCGGCTGCTGTTCACCATGTGGTCGACCACACTTGGACGGGCCATCGGACTGGCGCTCCTGGAGCGGGACCGCGCGCACCCGGGCCTGACGCTCGATGCCGGCGGGCTCACATTCACGACCTGCAGCGCGCCGCTCCTGACCAACCGCAGCCTGTTCATCGACACCCAGCGCCACAGCTGGGCGAGCCGCGACACCGACACCTTCCCGCCGATCGCCGGATGAAGGTCCTCGTCACCGGTGGTTCGCGCGGGCTCGGCGAGCACATCGCCCGGGCGTTCGCGGCCCGCGGAGACGAGGTCGTCGTCGGCTGCCGCGTGCACGAGGACAAGGCACGGGCGCTGGCCGAGGAGCTCGGCGGTTCCTGGGTCCGCTTCGACGTGCGCGACCGGGACGCGGTCCGCCAGGCCATCGAGCCGCTCGACGTGGACGTCCTGGTGAACAACGCCGGCCTGACCCACCAGGGCTTCTTCGCGATGGACGACGGGCCCACGTGGGACGAGGTCGTCGCGACCAACCTGCTCGGGCCCGCCAACTGCGCCCGAGCGGTGGTGCGCGGCATGCTGGCTCGCGGGAGCGGGGCCATCGTGAACGTCGGCAGCGTCGTCAGCGAGCGCACCCTGCCCGGCCACAGCGCGTACGCCGCGGCGAAGTCCGGACTCACCAGCCTGACGAAGAGCCTGGCGATGGAGCTCGGGGGTCGCGGGGTCCGAGTGAACGCCGTGATCCCGGGCGTGCTCGACGTCGGCATGGGGCAGCGCATGCCGCCCCGCCTGAAGACCCGACTGCTGGAGCACATCCCAGTGGGCCGTGTCGGGACCGGGCACGAGGTGGCCGCGGCGGTGCTCTTCCTGACCGACGCGACCTACATCCACGGCCAGTGCCTGGTCGTGGACGGCGGGCTCAGCCTGTAGGGCGGACCGCGACGGTGATGCGCCCGCTCGCGGCCGTGCGTCGATCGACGATGGCCTCGACGTCGACCTGGTGGCCGCCCCCGAACCCCCCACCGAGCGCGACGTGGAGCTCGAGGAGGGAGTCCGGCAGGACCGGTCGGGACAGCTTGATGTCGATCGAGGTCAGGAAGCCCTCGTGCACGAGCGGGCTGGGGCTGGCCGCGTTCTCGACGCCGACCTCGAGCAGCCTGAACAAGAGGAGCGTCGCCTGGGCGAGCGCCTCGACCGTGTAGACACCGGGCCACAACGGGCGCCCGGGGATGTGCCCAGCGAAGACAGGCTCGTCGGGACGGACGTGCTTGTGCGCGACGAGCGCCGGTGGGTCCACGCGAAAGCCACGGATCCGGTCGACCAGGAGCAGCGGCTCGCGATGCGGGAGCAGCCCACGGACGACGTCGGGGCCGAGATCGAGGTCACATCGGAGCGGTCGCATGCGGGGGTGTAATTCGATACTCGAGGGTCCATGACGCTCACCGAACTGGCCGCGGTACCGCTGACTCGCGACGGGATCAGCGGGGTCTCGCTCGACGACGCCAGCCAGCTCGGCGAGGCCCTGGCCGCGCGGGATGCCAAGGCCTTCACGGTGCTGGCGCTGGCCGCAGCGGACCAGGGACACGCCATCGACCCGGCGCTGCTCGAGCAAGGCGCCGAGCTGCTGCCGGACCACGGCACCCTGTTGCTGGTCTGCGAGCGGGTCCAAGGCGTCGCCGAGCCGCTGTTGGCCGCCGTCCGTCAGCGCCGACTCGATCCCGTGACCGCCGCGTGTGCGCTGCGCATCGCGGGCCGTACCCATCCGGCCGAAGCCGCCAGGCTCGCCCGCGGCATGCTGCGCCGGGCCCTGCCGGCGGACTGCGAGGACCTGCTCGTGACCCTGGCCGACGAGGTGGCCGACGCCGACCTGAAGACGGTGGTCCAGCGCGAGGGCGTGCCGCTCCCGCCAAAGGACATGCCGCTGGTCCTGGCCACGCTCGCCAAGCTCGGCGAGGGCCGGGTCGCCGACCACCTGCCCGAGGTCGCGCCGCTCGCGGTGCAGTCCGGCTTCACCGTGCAGCACGACGCCAAGCCGCCCGGGCGGAACGACGCCTGCCCGTGCGGAAGCGGCAAGAAGTACAAGAAGTGCTGCCTGGGCAAGCCCGCGGCGGGCCCCGCGACATGGAGCCCCGAGCGCCTGGGTGCGCTGGCCGGGCATGAGCTGGCACGCCTCTCGGATGTGCCCGAGGACCTGTGGCCCACCTGGATCACCGAGCTGCTGCGCAAGCTCGAGCTGGACCGGGCTGTCGAGCTGCTGCTCACGCTGGACCTGGACCCGAGCCTGGCGGTCTCCGCCCGAGCGAGCTGCGCGTTCGCCGACCGGACCGACCTGCTCGAGCGGCTGGGTGTCGGCGACACCGACCCGCTGGCCGCCCGACTCCGCGTCGCGACCGATCGGTTCACGGTGCTCGAAGAGGCCGCTCGCAGCGACCAGCTCGTGGACCTGGCCTATGGCGCCCTGGACGGGGGCGCGCCGGGACTCGCGGTGCACCTGCTGCGCGGGCTCCTGCCGATGGGAGATGCCAAGCAGGGCCCCTCGTTCCTGGCGGATCTGCTCGAAGCGCGAGACCAGATCGGGCTCGATCCTGTCGATCCCATCGAGTCGCACCTCTCGCAGCTGCCGGCCTGGAAGAAGGCCGACAAGAAGCGGCGGGTCTCGACCGAGGACCGGATGCGCCAGGAGCTGCAGGCCGTCCGAGCCGAACTGGTCCGCCTGCGGAAGGAGAAGAAGACCGAGGTCGTCCAGGAGGTCGTCCAGGTCGTGCGCGAGGGCGCGGACCCCAAGGAGCTCGAGGCGCTCAAGCGCGCGCTCGCCGACGAGAAGGCCCGCCACAAGCTGGTCCACGAGGAGCGCAACGCCCTGCGTCGCGAGCTCAAGGCGCTGGCCGAGGAAGCGGAAGAGGCCGTCGAGGAGACCGCCGAGGCACCACTCGAGCCGGACGTCGAGGAGGAGGAGCTCTTCGAGGCCGGGCCCCAGCCACTGAGAATCCCGGCCTTCGATCTGGCGTTCACCAAAGCGGTCGCCGAGCGGCCCGATCACGTCCAGCGGGCGGCCATCGAGCTGGTCGGTCGCCTGGCCGCCGGGCGAGGCGAGGCCTGGCACAACGCGCGCCCCCTTCGCGGAATGAAAGAGATCTGGCGAGTGCGTCTCGGCCGCAGCTATCGCATGATCTTCCTCCCCTCGGAGGACAGCCTTCGCATGATCGACCTGGTCCATCGGCAGGATCTCGAGCGTCGCATCAAGCAGCTCTGGCGCCAGAGCGCGGGGTCCGTGTGATCACGCTCGTCCTGGCCTGCACCTCGCCTGGAGACTCAGCCGGACCGGACAGCGACGACAGCCCGGCGCTGGTGGACAGCCTCGACTCGCCGACCGACTCGTCCGACTCGTCCGACTCGGCCGACTCGGGGCGGACAGGCCGGACGACCCGCGACCGGGACCGGGACGGGTGGTCGACGAAGGCCGGCGACTGCGACGACGGCGACCCCACCGTGAACCCCGGCGCCCCCGAGATCTGCGGAAACGGCGTGGACGACGACTGTGACGGGCTGCCCGGCGACTGCAGCTACGTGGGTGATCTGGACATCGCCGAGCACTCGTACGAGCTCCGCGGCGTCGGCGAGAGCGATCGGTCGGGCCGCATCGTCGGCAGCTGCGACGTCGACGAGGACGACGACGACGAGCTGCTCATCGGGGCCAGCTTCGCCGACGACCTTCGCGGCCGGGTGCACATCGTCGACACCCCGGTGACCGAGTCGATGAGCCTGGTCCACGATCTGGTCACGCTGTCGGGCCCCGAGGGCGAGGGCGAGTTCGGCGGGGCGCTGGCGGCGATGGATGGCCTGTTGCTCGTGGGAGGCAGCGAGACCTCGACGGTCCAGGACCGAGCCGGGGCCGTGTTCGTCTTCGCGACCGACGACCTGATCGAGGACCGCACAGGCGACGACGCGTGGCTGGTGCTCCACGGCGTGGCAGCCGGCGACCACGCCGGACGCACGCTGTCGGTGGCCGACCTGGACGGTGACTCCATCGAGGACCTGCTGGTCGGGGCCAACGGCGCCGACCTGGGGGACATCACCGACCCGGGCGCGGCGTATGTGCTGGCGGGCCCGCTCACCGAGGACACCACGCTCGACGACGCCGTGGTCCGGGTACACGGCGAGGCGCTGGCGTCCTGGATGGGCTCGACCAGCGGCCGCGGCGACGTGGACGGGGACGGCGTGGCCGAGTTCGTGGTCAGCGAGTACGCCGCGAACGAAGGCGGCGAGGACACCGGCCTGGTCGTCATCATCCCTGGAGACGCGGAAGGCGTCATCGTCAGCTCGGACATGGACCGGGTCGTCGGCAAGTACCTGTGGACCGGGCGTGGGCTGGCCGACCCGACGGACATGGACGGCGACGGCTACGCCGACCTGCTGATCGGCAGTCCGGCCGCGGACAGCTGGCACGCGAACGGCGGCGCGGTCCACGTTGTGCGCGGCCCGCTGACCGGCACGCGCCAGGCCGCGGATGCCTGGGCCACGTTCGACGGCTCGGGAGGCGACCGGTTCTTCGGCGACGCGCTGGTCGCGTGGGATCAGGACAACGACGGCGTGCCAGGGCTCGCCGTCGGCACGCCGTACCACAACACCAACGACACGTTGACCGGTGCGGGCGCGGTCTACCTCTGGCAGACCGTCGAGGGCGGCACGTGGACGGCGGACGACGCCGACGCCCGCCTTGCCGGGTACACCGAGGGCCAACAGGTCGGCCGGTCCCTCGCGGTCGTGTCCGAGGGGACCGGGGACGTCGCTCCGGACCTGCTCGTCGGCATGTTCCACGACGTCGAGTACTCGATGAGGACCGGCGCACGCCTGCTTCCGGGCGGCGGGCTGTAGCTTCCTGCCTAGGAGTCGCTCGTCGGCTTCTTCCGCGGACGGCGACGACGGCGCTTCTTCTTGGGCGCATCCGACGACGCGGTCGACGGCGGGGACGCGCGTGTCTCCACTCGTGGCGCGTCCCTGCGCTGTTCGTCGCGAGGCGGACCACTGCGACCCCGGCGACGCCGGCGGCTCCGCTTGGACTCCCCGCGCGGCTCGTCGTCAGAGGACAACTTCTTCTTCTCCTTGCGGGCCGGAGGCGGCTTCACGAACTCGACCGGCTTGCGGGCGGGTCGCGGCGGCGGCAAGCCCAGGCGCTCGCGCTTCTCGCGGTTCTCGCGCTCCATCTCCTCGATCTCGTCGAGGAGGGACATCGCGTTGGCCTTCTTCAGCTTGGGGTTCCACTTGCCGGTCAGCTGGCTGTCCGGGCGAAGCTCGCCCTTCTCGTACAGCGCCCACATCTCGGGCCCGTACTTCGTGCGCCGCAGCTTCGGCAGCCACCGCGAGAAGAACGAGGTCAGGTTGTCGACGTCACGGATGAGGAGCTTCCGGGCGTTGCGGTTGAACGCCGGGTCCACGACCTGCGGGAAGTCGATGATCACGGGGCCATCGGGGCCGATCAGCACGTTGAAGTCGGACAGGTCGCCGTGGACCAGTCCGGCGCAGAGCATCTTGACGACCTCCTGCAGCAGGAAGTCGAAGAAGCCGCGCGCGTCCCGGCGCTCAAGCTCGATGTCGACCAGGCGGGGCGCGGGCCCACCGTTGCCATCGTCGATGAGCTCCATGACGAGCACGTTCTCGTGGAACTCGAACGGCTCGGGCACACGGACGCCGGCGCCGTGCAGGCGGTAGATCGCGTCGACCTCGGCCGTCCGCCACGCCGCCTCGGCCTGCTGACGGCCGTACTTGCTGCGCTTGTCCATGGCCCGCTGACCGCGCGAGCTGCGCGTCTTGCGGCCTTCGGTGTAGTCCGAGCGGTGCTTGAAGCTCCGGTTCGTGGACTCCTTGTACACCTTGGCGACCCTCTGTTCGGTGCCGGACCGAACGAGGTAGACCTGCGCTTCCTTGCCGCTCATCAGCGGGCGGATGACCTCGTCGATCACCCCCTCTTCGACAAGGGGGACGAGGGAGGGCGGGACCCTCATGTGCTGGTTTCCTCGGGGACGGGACAGCCTACCCGGCGGACTCGCCGTAGGCACCCTCGAGCACACGAACAGCCTGTAGCGCGTCCTCGTCGAGCTCCCCCTCGGGGATGTGGATGAACAGGTGGGCGTACAGGTTCCCGGGCGGCTTGCCCTTCCGATGGACGCCCTTGCCCTTGAGCCGGAGCTTCTTCTGCGACTGGGTCCGCTCGGGGACCGTCACCTTGAGCTTGCCGTCGAGCGTCGGGACCTGGATCTTTCCTCCGAAGACGGCCTCGCCGACCGTGATGGGCACGTCGACGTGCAGATCGAGGCCCTCGCGGCGGAACACGGGGTGCGGCGCGACGACGATGGTCACGCGCAGATCTCCGGCCGGTCCGCCCTCTCGCCCGGGTCCGCCCTGGCCTCGCATCCGAAGCGTGTTGCCGGTCTCGACGCCGGCGGGGATGCGGACGGTGATGCGCCGACCGTCCTGGAAGGTCAGGTCGCGCTCGCCGCCGAGCGCCGCGCTGCGGAAGTCGGTGGTGATCTCGGCGTGGATGTCCCGGCCCTTCCGTGGACCGCCGAACCCCCGACCGCCCCCGAACAGATCGGACAGGTCGACTCCGCCACCCATGCCGGGCATGCCGCCGAAGCCGCCGCCCATGCCACGACCCCAGGCCTGTCGGGCGCGGGCTGCTTCGTGGTTGAAGCCGGGGCGTGTGCTGGCCTCGCCGAACTCGTCGTAGAGCTTGCGCTTCTCCTCGTCGCCCAGCGTCTCGTAGGCCTGGCTGACCCGCTTGAAGCGCTCCTCGGCCTCGGCGTCGTCCGGCTTCGCGTCGGGGTGCAGCTCGCGCGCGAGCTTCCGATAGGCCTTCTTGATCTCCGGCTGCGAGGCCGTCTTCGAGACGCCCAGGTCGCGGTAGAGGTCGCTCATGACCGCCCTCCAGGCTCGAGAGGATGGTCCATTCCAGCCTCCTCGAAGGTCGCCATATCGCTAAGCACCCGGCAGGCGGCGTCGACCAGCTTGACCGCGAGCACGGCCCCGCTGCCCTCGCCCAGGCGCATGTCCAGGTCGAGCAGCGGTCTGAGGCCCAGGGCGTCGAGGACGAGCCGGTGGCCGGGCTCGGCCGAGCGGTGTCCGGCGACGAGGCCCTGGCGGATCTCGGCCCGGTCCCGGACCGCGACGAGCGCGGCGGCGCCTGTGATGAAGCCATCGAGCACGACGAGCGCGCCCCGGTCGCGGGCCGCCTGGATGGCGCCGACCAGACCGGCGATCTCGAGACCGCCGAGCGAGGCCAGCACCGCGAGGGGTTCGCGCGAGGTGTGGAGCGCCAGGGCGTCGTCCACGACCTCGACCTTCCGGGCCAGCGTGGTCTGGCCGATGCCCGTGCCCATCCCCACCATCGCCGCGGCGTCGGTGCCGAGGAGCGCCGCGCAGATGGCAGCGGCCGCGGTGCTGTTGCCGATGCCCATCTCGCCGACCGCGAGCACATCCAGCTCGTCCAGGGACTCGACGACCCGCCGACCGGCGAGGACGGCCCGCGCGCACTCCTCGGGCGTCATCGCGGGCTCGAGGCGCAGGTTCCGCGTCCCGCGACGGACCTTGTGGTCGAGGACCCCGGTCGCGCCCAGGAAGTCGTGGTCGACGCCGACGTCGACGACGTGCAGGTCCAGGCCGACCTCGCGGGCCAGCGCGTTCACGGCGCCTCCCCCGGCGACGAACTGGTAGACCATCTTGGCCGTGACCTCGGGCTTGTAGGCGCTCACTCGCTCGACGGTCACGCCGTGGTCTCCGGCCAGCAGCACCAGCGCCCGATGCTGGCAGCGAGGCGTCGCGCGGCCCTGGATCGCCGCCATCTGAAGGCCCAGCGCCTCGAGCTGACCCAGGCTCCCAGGCGGCTTCGTCAGCTCGGCCTGGCGGGCAGCGGTGGCCTGGACCACCTCGTCGCGTGGGGTCGGGGCGACCTCGGTGGGCGGCGCCTCGCGGTCCGTCTCGGCACCCCAGCGCTCGTCGTAGACCAGGTCCTGCAGCCCCTCGCGTCGGCGCCAACCGACCCGCTCCAGCATCGGGGTGCTCGGGAACTCGACCGGGTACCCGACGGTCAGGTAGGCGATCGGGATGACGTGCTCGGGGATGCCCACGAGGTCGCGCAGGTAGTCCGGCTCGAGGATGCTGATCCAGCCGGCGCCGACGCCCTCGGCCCGGGCGGCCAGCCAGAAGTTCTGCACCGCAAGACACGTGCTGTAGACGTCGGTCTCGCGGATCGTCGAGCGCCCGAGCACGTTCGGCCCCCCACGGCGGGTGTCGCACGTGATCAGCACGTTGAGCGGCGCGTCCAGGATGCCCTGGAGCTTGAGCGCCATGTACTTCTGGCGACGGTCGCCGTCGTACAGGTCGGCGGCGCGGGCGCTCACCTCGTTGAAGTGCTCCAGCAGCTGCTCGCGGACCGGCCTGTCGCGGATGAGCACGAAGTTCCAGGGCTGCATGAACCCGACGCTGCCAGCGTGGTGGGCGGCGTCGAGGATCCGCCACAGCACCTCGTCCGGGACCGGGTCCGGTCGGAACGCGCGGATGTCTCGCCGGGTGTAGATGGCCCGGTAGACCGACTCTCGCTCTTCTTCCGAAAACGACATCGCAGCCCCTATCCTGCGCCCATGAAGAAAGTCCTGATCGGCCTCCGTCGTCCTCGGCCTCGGCGGCCTGGTGTCGATGCAGCCCGCAAGCACGCACGTCGAGCGGAGCCTCACCGTCGCCGCGACACCCGCCGATGTCTTCCCCCACATCGACGACGTCGAGAAGCTGCACCTGTGGGGCGTCTGGTCCGAGGTCGACCCGAACGCGACGTACGTCTACTCCGAGCCCCGAACGGGGGTCGGCGCCTGGTACACGTGGGACGGCAACGACGACGTGGGCGAGGGCAAGCTCACCACCATCGCGAGCGTGGAGAACCAGAGCGTCCAGCACGAGCTCGAGTTCTTCCGTCCCTTCGAGAGCCAGTCCGTGACGGGGCTGTCCCTGGCGCCCGATGGTGATGGCACGAAGGTCACCTGGACGTACGACCAGGACAACGACTTCATGGGCAAGGCGATGAGCCTGATGATGGACATGGACACCATGCTCGGCCCCGACTTCGAGCAGGGTCTGGCCAACCTGCAGGTCGAGGCCGAGAAGAGCGCGGCCCAGCGCAAGGCGATGGACGAGCTGAGAGAGCAGGTCCAGGCGCACATCGACGACGCCGGCATCCCGAATCTGGGAGCGGTCGAGTAGCTACCCGTGCCGGACCCAGACGTTCGGCTCGACGTAGACGCCGTCAGGGGTGAGCTCGGCCAGGAGCCCGCTTCGATCCCAGCCCTCCCAGGCGTCCGGGCTCGCTCGCAGCGTCATGGACCGCGAGCAGACTCCCTCGACGCGTCCGCCGAGCCGGACATGGGTGCGCAGCCAGGGGTCGACGGGAAGTCCGTCGCCTCGGGTCGCCGCGACGTGCTCGGCGAAGTCCCCACCGGTGAACCCGTTCGGCCGGACCGGGACGAGCGTCGGACCGAAGGCGCGCAGGACCTGGCTCGACAGGCCACGTCCGCGGTGAGTGGGCAGCACGCTCACGGCCAGCGCACAGCGATGGGGGCCCGGGGCGGCCGAGCGAAGCGCCCAGTCCCAGCCGTCGTCGGGGAGCGCGTCGGGGACCTGGGCGAGCGGCACGCTGTTGCCGACCGCGACCAGCTCGGAGCCCTCGAACAAGATCACCTGATGACGGGGGAACCGCCGAACGATGCCGAGCAGGTCCGCCCCCTCGGCGCCGAACATCCAGTCCGGCCAGCTGCGACGGACCACGGCCTCCATCGGTGCGTCGGGCCGATCGAACAGGGTCGTGACGTGCATGGCATCCTCGCTGCATGCTGCTTTCGCTCATCGCGCTCGTCTTCGCCACTCCTCCCGCCGAGCCCGTCGCCAAGGTCGGCTCGTGCCCGTCCGGCTACTCGACCAGCGGCGACTTCTGCAGTCCCGGATCCTCGGCGAAGTACGCCGTGATCAAGACGGGGAGCTGCCCCAGCGGGTACTCGACCAGCGGCGACTACTGCCTGGCGGGCTCCAGCGCGAGACACGCTGTCGCGAAGAGCGGTTCGTGCCCGTCCGGGTACAGCAGCAGCGGCGACTACTGCCTGGCGGGGTCCAGCTCGGACCACTCGGACGACATGTCCCCTCGGGCGCTCCCCAAGACCGGGTCGTGCCCCAGCGGCTACTCGACGAGCGGCGACTACTGCAGCCCGGGCAGCTCGGCGAACTACGCGGTGGTCAAGGTCGGGTCGTGCCCGTCCGGGTACTCGACGAGCGGCGACTACTGCCTGGCGGGGTCCTCTGCGCGGCTCGCGGTACCCAAGGGGGGGAGCTGTCCGAGCGGGTTCTTGACGAGCGGGGACTACTGCCTGTCGAACAGCTCGAACTGAACCGGGCGGGCTCGAGGCTCGTGAGGACCGCCGGTGAGGATGCGAGTTGCGGTCCTCCGGAGGGTCGAAACTCCAGTCCTGGCCGTCAGGATGCGAGTTCCGGTCCTTCCAAGGGTCGAAACTCCAGTCCTGACCTTCGAGAATCGAGCCCAACCCTCAGCCCACGAACACCCGCGCGTTCCGGAACATCCGAAGCCACGGCCCATCCGCCGGCCAGTCCGCCGGCGTCCACGAGTTCGTCACCGTCCGGAAGACCCGCTCGGGGTGCGGCATCAGGATGGTCGCCCGGCCGTCGGTCGAGGTCAGCGCCGTGATGCCGTCGGGCGAGCCGTTCGGGTTCGCCGGGTAGCTCGTCGCCACCTGGCCCCGGTTGTCGACGAATCGCGCGGCCACGAGTCCCCGGTCCGTCCCCGCGTACAGCGCCCTTCCCTCGCCGTGGGCCACCGCGACCGGGATGCGCGAGCCGGCCATCCCCGCCAGCAGCACGCTCGGCGAGTCCATGATCTCGACGGTCGAGACGCGCGCCTCGAACTGCTCGCTCCGATTCTTCACGAAGCGAGGCCACGCCTCGGCCCCCGGGATGAGGTCTCGCAGCTGCGACAGCATCTGGCAGCCGTTGCACACGCCCAGCGAGAAGGTCTCGGGCCGCGCGAAGAACGCCCCGAAGGCCGAGCGAACCGTGGGGTGGAACAGGATGCCCTTGGCCCAGCCGCCGCCCGCGCCGAGCACGTCGCCATAGGAGAACCCGCCGCACGCCACGAGCCCGACGTACGAGCTCAGGTCGTCGGCGCCGCTCAACACATCGCTCATGTGCACGTCGACCGCCGTGAAGCCCGCCGCGTGGAAGGCCGCAGCCATCTCGATCTGGCCGTTGACGCCCTGCTCGCGCAGGATCGCGACCCGTGGCTGCCCGACGAGGCCCGCCGTGATGTCCTCGCTCGGATCGAACGACAGGTGCGGCGAGATGCCGGGGTCCTCGCGGTCCAGCAGCGCGTCGTAGGCCTCGCGCGCACACGTCGGGTCGTCCCGCAGCGACTGCATCCGGAAGGACGTGTCGGCCCAGGCCCGGTGCAGGTCGACGAGGTCCTCCTGAAGACGGCCGATGACCACCGACTCGTCGTCCCGAACCGTCGCGACGACCTCGGCCGAGAGCCCCGCGCCACGCAGCAGGATGAGCGTCTCGGCCAGGTCCGCACCGGCGATCTGCATGACGCCGCCGGGCTCCTCGGCGAAGAGCCGGCGCACGTTGGTGACCGAGACGTCCAGTCCTCTGCGCCCAGCAAACGCCATCTCGAGCATCGTCACGAGGAGCCCACCATCGGACACGTCGTGCCAGGCGAGCGCGGTCGGTCGGAGCACGTCCATGGCCTTCGAGAGCGCGATGAGCTGTCCGACGTCGTCCAGGTCGGGCGGGGTCGCGCCGAGCTGTCCGTACACCTGGGCCAGGGCCGAGCCGCCGAGCCGAGCGGCCCCCGCCGACAGGTCGACGTGCACGAGCACCGAGTCACCGGACTGGAGCTGGGGAGTGAGCGCCCCGCGCACGTCCGGCACCGTCGAGAACGCCGAGATGACGAGCGACAGCGGCGCGGTCACCTGCCGCGCCTCGCCGTCGTTCCACGTGGCCCGCATGGACATCGAGTCCTTGCCGACCGGGATGCAGATGCCGAGCGCCGGGCACAGCTCCATGCCCAGGGCGTGGACGGTGGCGTACAGGTTCGCGTCCTCGCCCGGGTGACCGGCGGGGGCCATCCAGTTGGCCGAGAGCACCGTGCCTTCGACGCCGACGCCCATCAGGTTGAGCAGGGCCTCGCTGACGGCGAGCCGAGCGGATGCAGGGCCACTGAGCAGCGCCACCGGCGGCCGCTCGCCCATTGCCATCGCCTCGCCCGAGAAGCCCGTGTAGTCCGTCGTCGTGATGGCGCAGTCCGCGACCGGGACCTGCCAGGGGCCGACCATCTGGTCTCGCACGACCGTGCCGGTGATCGACCGGTCCCCGATGGTGATGAGGAACTCCTTGCTGGCCACGGTGGGCAGCTGGAGCACGCGGTACAGCGCCTCGCGCAGGTCCACGTCGGCCGCGAACGGCGTCCGCTCGACCGACTCGGTGGTCGCCGTGCGATGCATCTTCGGGGGCTTGCCCAGCAAGACGTCCAGGGGCATGTCGATGGGCTGTTCGCCCAGCAGCTCGTCACCCAGGACCAGGCGCTCCTCGTCCGTCGCCTTGCCCACGACGGCCCAAGGCGCCCGCTCGCGCTCGCAGATCGCGGCAAAGGTCGCCAGGCTCGCGGCCTCGACCGCCAGGACGTACCGCTCCTGGGCCTCGTTGCACCAGATCTCCATCGGCGACATGCCCGGCTCGTCGCAGTGGACCCGGCGCAGCTCGAAGTCCGCGCCCATGCCCGCGTCGTGCACCAGCTCGGGCAGGGCGTTGCTCAGCCCGCCGGCCCCGACGTCGTGGAGCGAGGTGATGGGGTTGTGGTCTCCGAGCGCGATGCAGCGGTCCAGGACCTCCTGACAGCGCCGCTCGATCTCGGGGTTGGCCCGCTGGACGCTGGCGAAGTCCAGGTCCTCGGAGCTGTCGCCGGTGGCCATCGACGAAGCCGCTCCGCCGCCGAGGCCGATGAGCAGCGCGGGTCCGCCGAGCACGATGATGCTGGCCCCGTCCGGGATGTCGTTCTTCTCGACGTGGCCGGGCCGGACATTGCCGTAGCCGCCCGCGATCATGATGGGCTTGTGGAAGCCGCGGAACTCGGGGCCCGCGGTGCCGGCGATCTCCAAGCAGAAGCTGCGGAAGTACCCGGTCAGGTTGGGGCGCCCGAACTCGTTGTTGAAGGCCGCGCCGCCGATGGGCCCCTCGAGCATGATGTCGAGCGCGCTCGCCATGCGAGGGGACGTCCCGATGGCCGCCTCCCAGGGCTTCTCGGCGCCCGGGATGGCCAGGTCGCTGACCGAGAAGCCGGACAGCCCGGCCTTTGGCTTCCCACCGCGGCCGGTGGCTCCCTCGTCCCGGATCTCGCCGCCGTTGCCGGTGGCCGCTCCGGGGTCCGGAGAGATGCCCGTCGGGTGGTTGTGGGTCTCCACCTTCATCAGCATGTGCGCGTCTTCACTGTGCGCGGCGTAGATCCGCTCGCCCGCGGCGAAGAAGCGCTCGACCGGCAGCCCCTGCACGACCGCGGCGTTGTCCTTGTAGGCCGACAAGGTCCCGCCAGGGTGCAGCGCGTGGGTGTTCCGGATCATCGCGAACAACGACCGATCCTGGTCCTGGCCGTCGATGGTCCAGCTTGCGTTGAAGATCTTGTGGCGGCAGTGCTCGCTGTTGGCCTGGGCGAACATCATCAGCTCGGCGTCCGAGGGGTCCCGCCCGAGCTCGGTGAACGCGGCGACCAGGTAGTCGACCTCGTCCTCGGCCAGCGCCAGGCCCCAGTCCCGGTTGGCCGCGATGAGCGCGTCCCGACCGTTGGCCAGGACCGGGACGTGGCGGAGCGGGCGCGGCTCTTCGCTCGTGAACAGCGCCTGGGCGGCGTCGATCGAGGGCAGCACGGCCTCGACCATCCGGTCGTGCAGCTGGGGCAGGACGCCCGAGCGCTCGGATCCCTCGATCGTCCAGGCCACGCCTCGCTCGATGCGGTGAAGCGACAGACCACAGTTCCGCGCGATGTCCGTGGCCTTGGACGACCACGGCGAGATGGTGCCGGGCCGCGGAACGACCAGGGCGTCCACCCGGGGAGCCGCTGCAGGAGCCGGCTCGGGGCCGTAGGTCAGGAGCGCGCGCAGCACCTCGAGTTCGGCGTCGGAGACCGGTCCGTCGATCAGGTGCACGTAGTGAGCGCTCAGCCCGGTCACGCCCGAGGGGGCCGTCTCCAGGAGCTTCGCGACGCGAAATGCCGAGCGAGCGGGACCACCGAACAGAGCGAGCATGCGACCTCCGAGGCGCGCTCGCTAACCGGCGTGCTGGCCCGCATTTGGGCCAGGACTGCAACAGCTGCGGGCTACTCGCAGATCTGCAGCTCGGTGTTGCACTCCTGCCCCTCGGGGCAGTCCTCGGTCGAGACGCACGGCGTGAACCCGATGACGTCCACATCGGGCGTCTGGAGTGAGGTCACCGTGAAGTCCATGCAGCCGTCGCCGATGGTGCCGCTGTCGATGGTTCGACGCTGGATGGTGCCGCTCGGGAAGCCCGTGACGCCCGTGTCGATGAGCGCCTGGATGATGGCGCCCGGGACGGTGCCGCTGCCGTCGTCCTCGAACGTGCAGTGCAGCGTCGAGGGCGAGGTGCCGTGCTGGTCGATGTTGATCGACATCGCGACCTCGGACCGGACCTCGCCGGCGGGGGCGGTCCAGCTGACCTCGAGGTCCAGGCCGGCCTCGACCGTGTACAGCTCGGCGAACCCGGCGAGCGGCTCGACGCCGAAGCCGTACAGGTCGAGCGGCCCGTAGACGCCCGCCGGCATCGACAGGTTCAGCGTGGCGCCGTCGGTGTACGCCGGGTGCGGCAGCGAGGTGTTGAAGTAGGTGTTGCCGGGGAACACCGGGTCCATGTCGACCACCGCGTCCAGGCCCTTGATGCTCACCCGTCCCAGGTCCTGGTTGGTCGGGTACGTGATGCACTCGCCGTCGAAGTCGCACGTCTCACCGGGGTCGCAGCCGTCCTCGCAGAACGGGTTGTTTCGCCGGAGCACACGGCAGTCCCCTTCGGCCGCGATCTCCTCGAGGACGCTGATGGGCACGACGCCGTCGGCCACCGAGCCGTCGACGTTCGTCTGCGTGTCCTCGACCACGATGGTGAAGCCGCCGAAGTCGGTCGCCATCGGGCAGGCACCGTGCAGCTCGACCTCGTCGGGCGGCGTGTAGCTGTCACCCGGAGGGCTGGAGTCGGTCGAAGGGTCGTCGGTACAGGCCAGGAACAACAGGATCACGAGCACTCCAGCGCCATCGATTGGCCGCACATCTTGTCACACAGACAGCGGGTCGCCCATGGTTCCACTACCGTGGCGGCAGGTGACCTCGATCCCGCTGCTGGCGCTCGTCTTCGGGTGCACCGACCCCGAGCCCGTCGTCGCGGAGAGCGGGCTCGACCCGGACCGGTACGACCACCTGTTCGGCACGGAGCTCGGGGCGCCGCTCCCCGGCCTGGACGAGGACACGGCCCTCACCTGGATGCTCGGGCGAGGTCAGTTCAAGCGGGACTTCTCCAGCGTCGGGGGCCTGGGCCCCGTGTTCAACAGCGACAGCTGCGCGAACTGCCACGGCTCGCCCGTCGTGGGGGGCGCCGGTGCGCTCGACCGCGACGTCTGGCTGATGTACGCCGACGGCGAGCCCGCGGGGACCAACGGCGTCAGCGCGGTGAAGGCGCTGTACTCCATCCCGGCGCTGCATCAGCCCGATCCGCTGGGCGTCACATATATCCGACGCAACGCGCCGACCGTGACCGGTGTCGGGCTGCTCGCGCAGGTCGAGGACGCCGACATCCTGGCGAACGCAGACCCCGACGATGCCGACGGCGACGGCATCTCCGGAAGGGCGAACACCTTTGGCGAGGCGGTCGGGCGGTTCGGCTGGAAGGCTCAGCTCGTCAGCCTGGACGAAGCGACCGAGACCTGCGCGTTCAACCAGCAGGGGCTGACGATGAACACGCGGACCGACCTCGATCCGCTGACCGACCCCGAGATCGACGACGAGATCTCCATCCCGCTGGCGGCGTTCCTGGAGCTCCTCGCCCCCGCGGCCCAGCTGGACCGCGGACCGACCGAGAACGCCGGCTGCCGACAGCTCGACGAGATGGGCTGCACCGGCTGCCACCTGCCCGAGCTCCCGAGCCCGACCGGTCCCCTGCCCGCCTGGACCGACCTGCTCCTGCACGACATGGGCGCCGGCCTGGAGGACGGGGTCGAGGTCGGCGAGGCCTCGGGCGCAGAGTTCCGCACCCCGCCGCTGTGGGGCGTCGCCGCCTTCGGACCGTGGCTGCACGACGGCTCGGCCGACACGCTTGATGCCGCCATCCTGGCGCACGGGGGCGAGGCAGCCGGGGCTCGCCAGGCCTATGCCGACGCGACGGCCGAGGAACAGGCCCAGGTGCTGGCATTCCTCGAGAGCCTGGGCCAGGCGCCGGAGCCCGTCGTCCGGAGCCTCGGCGAGCTGGGCGGCCCGACCGACGAGGCCGCCGAGGATCCCCGCTGGCCCGAGGTCAGCGCCGTGTTCGCGGCGGAGTTCACCGTCGAGGACGGGCTGGGTCCCGAGCTGAACGCCACGACCTGCGGTGTCTGCCACATGGACCAGGCCCCCGGCGGTGCGGGCGGCGTCGACGCCGACGTCATCTGGTACGGCTCCCGCGACGGCGACGAGTGGGTCGAGCCGGACCCGCCGATGGTCCACCGGGCCCAGCTGAGCGGCGACGCCCCGTTCCGGCTGCCCTCCGACGCCGAGGTGGTCGAGCTCCGCACCGCACCGACGCTCATGGGCCTCGGCGAGATCGCGGGCATCCCCGACGAGGCCATCCTGGCGCTCGCCGACCCCGACGACGCCGACGGAGACGGCGTGATCGGCACACCCTCGATCCTCGAGGACGGCTCGCTGGGACGTTTCGGCTGGCAGGCGCAGGTGTCCTCGCTCGAGGAGATGGTCCGACTCGAGCTGGCCACCCACCACGGCGTCGAGGCGGACGAGCCCGGCGCCGAGCGCGTCGACGACCTGGTCCTCTTCATCGAGAGCCTGGCTCCCGCACTGCCCCGCGCCGCGCTGGACGAGGACGGTGCTGCTCGCGGCGAGCTGCTGTTCGTCGAGATCGGCTGCACGGCCTGCCACGTCCAGGAGATCGCCGGCGTCACGACGTGGAGCGACCTGTTGCTGCACGACATGGGCGGCGAGCCCCAGGACCACATCGGCGACCTGCCCGGCTGGTACCGGACCGCCCCGCTCGTGGGCGTCGGGAGCAGCTACCCCTACGGCCACGACGGCATGGACCGCTCGCCGATGCTGTCGCTCCAAGCGACCCACGGCGGAGAGGCCACCACTTCCATGAGCGCCTGGTCCAGACTCACCGAGTCCGAACGCAGCGATGTCATCTTCTACCTGCTGACGCTCTGACCTCCTGACCCGAGGCCCTCGTGCTCTTCCTCCTCCTGAGCTGCACCGACTCCGAGCCCGCACCGGGCACCGACTCCGTTACCGCCACCGAGCTCGTCGACGTCTACGGCACGACCCTCGGCGAGCCGGTCCCCTGGGTGGCCGACGGCGACCGGAACTGGTGGGACGAGGGACGCTTGGAGTTCTCGAAGAGCGCCGGCTACGAGGACGGTTTGGGCCCGACCTGGAACGCGACGTCCTGCGCGGACTGCCACGGCCAGCCCGTCATCGGTGGCGCCGGACCGAGCGACCGAGACGTGTGGAAGGTCTTCGTGCGCGACGGCGAGGACGGCTGGCTGGCGGCCGGGACCAACGGCGAGTCCTCGATGAAGAACCTGTACTCGAGGAGTGATGGGCACGTGCCCGACGACGTCGATGTCGAGAAGTGGGTCCGCTACAACGCGCCCGCACTGTTCGGAATCGGGCTGCTCGCAGGCGTGTCGGACGAGACGCTCACCGCCCTGGAGGACCCGGAAGACAGCGACGGTGACGGGATCTCCGGGCGCGTGAACATGGACGACGAGGGCATCGCGCGGTTCGGCCTGAAGGCCCAGAGCTCCTCGCTCGCGGCCGTCGTCGAGAAGTCCTTCTTCAACCAGCAGGGCCAGACCTCGGGCGACCGCGTCGACACCGATCCCGCGGCCGACCCGGAGATCAGCGAGGGTCAGGCCAGCCAGGTCCTGGCCTACCTCGAGGGACTCGCGCCCCCTGCCCCCCAGGAGCCAAGCGACGCCGCGACGGCGGGCCGAAACCTGTTCGACGGCCTGGGCTGTACCGGCTGCCATCTGCCGGCCATCGACTCCGAGGTCGGCCCCATCGCCGCGTGGACCGACCTGCTCCTGCACGACATGGGCGAGGACCTGGCGGACCGCTACGGCCCCGGGCTGGCCGAGTCGTCCGAGTTCCGGACCGCCCCGCTGTGGGGCGTGGCCTTGTCCGGCCCCTGGCTGCACGACGGTCGGGCCGAGACGCTGACCGAGGCCATCACGGCCCACGGGGGCGAGGCGGCCGGGCCCTCGGATGCGTTCGCCGCGCTGGGCAGCGACGACCAGGCCGATGTGGTCGCCTTCCTCGAGAGCCTGGGCCCGGAGCCGGAGACGCCCGCCGGGCTCGCGCGGATCTGGACCGAGAGCGAGCGCGAAGGGCGCACCCACAACGGCGTCTCCTGCCTGAGCTGCCACGTCGACCCGACCGCAGGGGGATCGGGGGACGCGGGCACGAACACCATCCTGTTCGGGGACCGCCGGGACGGCGTGTTCGTCGAGCTCGAGCGCTCGAGCGTCCACCGCGGCACGCCCACGGGAGAGACGCCGTACCGACTGCCCGACGAGGCAAGCGTCCTGGAGCTGCGGCAGGCCCCCACCCTGGCAGGCCTCGCCGACATCGACGGCATCTCGGACGAGGCCATCCTCGCGAACGCGGATCCGGACGACCTGGACGAGGACGGCATCTCCGGCCGGACCCGCGACCTGGACGACGGCGTCGGGCGATTCGGCTGGAAGGCCGAGCACACCGACCTGGAGAGCGCGGTCGGCACGGAGCTCGGTCGGCAGCTCGGCATCCTGGACGACAGCGAGGTCTCGACCCTCCTGGGCGAGCTCGAGGCCCTCGAGCCGCCGGTCGGGACCGGCGACGGCACGGGCGCGAGCGTCTTCGAGGAGATCGGGTGTGCCGCGTGCCACGTCCCGGAGCTCGACGGGGTGCCGCTGTACAGCGACCTGCTGCTGCACGACATGGGCACGTCGCAACGGCAGAGCGTCGGCGACTTCCCCGGCGAGTACCGCACCGCCCCGCTCTGGGGCCTGGCGGCGAGCGGACCGTTCCTGCACGACGGCTCGGCGGGCAGCGGCATGAAGGCCGTCGAGCAGGGCCACGGGGGCGAGGCGTCGGCGTCACGGGCCGCGCTGTCCGAGCTCGACAGCGCGCAGCGAACGGCGCTCGGGTCCTTCCTTTCGGGGCTGTAGAACGGCCGGCCAGCGAGGTCCGGCTTGGCTCGTTAGAGACGGGGTCCAACCCACACGACGGACCGCGACGTGCCCACCATCATCTACACGCACACGGACGAGGCGCCCGCGCTGGCGACCTACTCGTTCCTCCCGATCATCCAGGCCTTCGCGGGACGCGCGGGCGTCGAGGTCGAGACCCGCGACATCTCGCTGGCCGGACGGATCCTGGCGACCTTCGCGGACTCGCTGCCGGCTGACCAGCAGGTCACCGACGCCCTCACCGAGCTGGGTGCCCTGGCGAAGACGCCCGAAGCGAACATCATCAAGCTGCCGAACATCAGCGCCTCGGTCCCCCAGCTGCACGCCGCCATCGGCGAGCTCCAGGCGCGTGGCTACGCCCTGCCGGACTACCCGGACGAGCCCCAGGACGACGCGCAGAAGGCCATCAAGGCCCGCTACGACAAGGTCAAGGGCAGCGCGGTGAACCCCGTCCTGCGCGAAGGCAACAGCGACCGCCGCGCCCCCGCCGCGGTCAAGGCGTACGCCCGGGCGAACCCCCACTCCATGGGCGCCTGGTCCGCCGACTCGAAGTCCCACGTCTCCACGATGGGCGCCGGCGACTTCCGCAGCAACGAGCTGTCCGTGACGGTCGGAGCGGCCACCACCGCCCGCATCGAGCACACGGACGCCAACGGCACGGTCTCGGTCCTGAAGGACGGCCTGGCGCTGCAGGCCGGCGAGATCCTGGACGGGACGTTCATGTCCAAGTCCGCGCTGACGACCTTCCTCGCCGCGCAGGTGGACGACGCCCGCGACCAGGGCATCCTGTTCTCGCTGCACATGAAGGCGACGATGATGAAGGTCAGCGACCCCATCATCTTCGGCCACGGCGTGCGCACCTACTTCAGCGGCCTGTTCGCGAAGTACGGCGACATCTTCGACGCGCTGGGCGTCGACGTGAACAACGGCTTCGGTGACCTGGTCGCCAAGGTCCAGACGCTGTCGGCCGACCAGCGGGAGGCCATCGGCGCCGACATCGCGGCCGCCTTCGACGCGGGCCCCGGCCTGGCGATGGTCAACAGCGACAAGGGAATCACCAACCTGCACGTCCCGAGCGACGTCATCATCGACGCGTCGATGCCGGCGATGATCCGCACGAGCGGCAGCATGTGGAACGCCGAGGGCAAGCTCCAGGAGACCAAGGCGGTCATCCCGGACAGCAGCTACGCCGGCGTCTACGCGGCCGTCTTCGACGACTGCAAGGCCAACGGCGCCTACGACCCGACCACCATGGGCAGCGTGAGCAACGTCGGCCTCATGGCGCAGAAGGCCGAGGAGTACGGCAGCCACGACAAGACCTTCGAGCTGGCCAGCGCCGGAACAGTCCGCGTGGTCGACGCCGACGGCAACGTCCTGATGTCGCACGACGTCGAGGCCGGCGACATCTGGCGCGCCTGCCAGGTCAAGGACGCGCCCGTCCGCGACTGGGTCAAGCTGGCCGTCACCCGCGCCAAGGCCAGCGGGAACCCCGCCGTGTTCTGGCTCGACGCCGACCGGGCCCACGACGCCCAGCTCATCGCCAAGGTCGAGGCCTACCTGAAGGACCACGACACCAGCGACATCGAGACGCACATCCTGTCGCCGGTCGACGCGACGAAGCTTAGCGTCGAGCGCATCCGCCGCGGCGAGGACACCATCTCGGTGACCGGAAACGTGCTGCGCGACTACCTGACCGACCTGTTCCCCATCCTCGAGGTGGGCACCAGCGCCAAGATGCTCAGCATCGTGCCGCTGATGAACGGCGGCGGCCTGTTCGAGACCGGCGCTGGTGGCTCGGCCCCGAAGCACGTGCAGCAGTTCGAGAAGGAGGGACACCTGCGCTGGGACAGCCTGGGTGAGTTCCTGGCCCTGGCCGTCTCGCTCGACCATCTGGGCACGAACTACGACAACGCTGGCGCCCGCGCGCTCGGCGCCGCGCTCGACGTGGCCACGACCAAGTACCTGCTGAACAACAAGTCGCCCTCGCGCAAGGTCAACGAGCGGGACAACCGAGGCACGCACTTCTACGTTGCGATGTACTGGGCCGAGGCACTGGCCGCGGGCGACGACGCCGACCTGGCCGCGCACTTCGGTCCCATCGCCGAGACGCTGGCTGCGAACGAAGCGACCATCGAGAGCGAGCTGCTGGGAGCACAGGGTCCCGCCCAGGACCTCGGCGGCTACTACATGCCGACGCCCGAGGTGGCTGCGACCGCGATGCGCCCGAGCGACACGCTCAACCGCATCATCGCCACGATCTAGGCGCGGCTCGGCGGGAATCTAGAGATCGAGAGATCGAGCAGTTCGCACCCAACTGCGCGATTCACGCAGTTCGCACCCAACTGCGCGATTCACGCAGTTCGCACCCAACTGCCCAGATCCGGAAGTTCAGCCTCGATCAGCGCCTGATCCGAGCTGAACTGCGCGATTCACGCAGTTCGCACCCAACTGCACCTCATCGCCCCGTTCCAGCCAGCTCCTGGATGCTCATCGCGCTGTCCACGGACGGCGCGGTCCGCAGGGCCCAGCTGGGGACACTCTCCAGCTGAGGCCCGCTCGTGCCGAGGCGCTCGTCGATGAACGCGAGCGCCTCGAGCTGCATCTGGGGGGTGTAGCTGTGCTCTCCGGGCACGTGCTTCCACGTGGCGCTCTCGGGCAGCCCCGCGAGCGGCGGCACATCGGACTCCTTCAGCCACAGCGAGGGCACCTCCAGCATCGCGACGATCTCCGCGTCCGAGCCAGGGAAACCGGGCAGGACCTTGCACGTGCAGCCCTGCTCGTCTGGACGCCGGGGGACCTCGGGGGCCGCGGCCAGGACCACGCCGTCGATCCGCTCGTCGACCAGCGCCAGGTAGAAGCTCAAGACCGCGCCGCCGGAGGCACCTGTGGCCATGATCTGGTCGGTGGCGCCTCGCTCCTCGAGGAACTCGACCCCCGCCTTCGAGCCGGCGAGCTGGAGCGCCAGCGCGCTGGTCCCTGCGTCGAGTAGCGCCTGCCGGTTGGCCTCGCCTCGCTGGAAGTCCAGCGCTCGCTCCTTCTGCCCCCACTCCTCGAGGCCCGGGGTGTCGACGATGACCACGTGGACGCCGCGTGCTGCCAGTCGATGGGCGATGTCCTGGGCCTCGGGACCGGACTTGCCCTGGCCGAAGTGACCGACGCTCACGACCACCCCGTCGTCGCTCGGTTCAGCCGGCTCGAAGTACGCGGCGCCGACGCGAAAGCCGGCCCGCACCTCCAAGGAGACCGGCCGAGCCGTGTAGCCCTCGCCCTCGATGGGGGCGCCGAACACCGGGGACGGCGGGACCTCGGGCCCGGGGAACGTGAGCGCCTCGACGACGCGGTCGGCCTTGGGCGGCTCGCTCGTACAGGCCCCGAACAGGAGCGCTCCGAGCATCAAGAGTGGAGCTGCACGTCGACCAGCTCGCTGTCGCGGAACTGGAAGAGGACCACTCCGGGCCGGCCGTCGATGGTCGCTCTCGCGGTGACCCGGTCCGAGCAGGCCAGCATCTTGCCGGTGAGCACGACCTCGCCATGCTCAGCGACCCAGGCGCGAGCGGCCTCCTTGCCCTTGGCGCCGACCCCGAACATCGACGCCATGAAGCGCGCGATGAAGACCGGCCCCTGGTTCAACAGCATCGAGAGGCTCATCACCGTCGTCGCGAACCAGGCGAACGGACCGAGCAGCGTGGCCTGCCAGATCATGCTCGCGAGCTCCCAGTGGGCCTCGAGCCGCGTGACGTGCTCGCCTTCGATCGCGTAGCGCAGATGGCACGGCACCTTCAGCACCGGCCCCGTCGAGAGCGTCGTGTGGATCGTCAGGTCCCGCCAGACCTCGCCCTCGGAGACCACGTCCTGATGCACCTCGAACCGGATGCCGTTCTTGGCGATGAACGTGTCCCAGAACGCGCCGATGGCCGAGCGCGGATGCCCCGGGGCGCCCCACGGGTCGTGGACCTCGCCGTCGGGGGCGAACAACTCCAGCCAGGCCTGCCGGTCGTGGCGACCGACGTACTCCGGGCTCCTCTGGGCGACCTCGAGCGCTGTCATCGGAGCGGTCACAGCACGTACGGGATGAGGACCTTCCGGTCCTTCGGGTAGTCGTCGAACTTCTCAAGGTACCAGCGGTGGTTCTGGAAGGCGCGGGGGATGAGGTTCGCGGCCGAGATGCAGAAGATGACCACGCCGGCCAGGCTCCAGGTCATCAGCGCGAAGCCCGCCCAGCCGACCAGCTCGCCCAGGTAGGCCGGGTTCGTGACCAGCTTGAAGCCGCCGCCGGACGGGATGCGGTAGCGCGGGCCGGGCGTGTCCCGGAGCGTGCGGACGACGCGCTCGGAGTGCAGCACCAGGAGGTACCCCGAGTAGTAGACGGCGAGCCCGACGAGGAAGCGCGGGTCGGTCAGCCAGTCGGTGGTCAGGTGCTCGCCATGGTCCGTGAACCACCGGGCGTTCAAGAACCCGTGCATGCCCGTCACGAACCAGCCCGCGAGGACGACCGAGATCGAGAAGCTGCCCTTCTGGCCGGGCGTGGTCCGGATGGTCAGCGGGAAGAACCAGCCCCGGTTCGCGTAGTGGATGAGCCAGATGACGCCGAACAGCTGCGGCACCAACGAGTGGTCCGTACCGGTGACGAACGCCCAGATGAACACGACCGTCGCTGGGAGCTCCATGAGCCACCAGCCCAGCCGCGGGTCCAGGCTAACGCCCAGCTTCTCGCTGGCGAACCGGCCGTACGGACTCTGCACGAACAAGGCGGAGATCGCGACGAAGGCCGCGAACACGAAGCCCACCGTGAGGACGGTATCGTAGACGCTGTCGCCGGTGTACCAGGTCACGGCGGAAGGCTATCGCAGCGCTCGTGACGTAGGGTCTGCTGGTGCCAGCTCGTCACCCCTGAACCTCCTCATCCTCCCCATCCTGGTCGCGGCCATCGGCTGGCACAACCCGGTCGACGCGCTCGTCCGCGGGAAGTGGGTCCGGTACTTCGACACGGTCATCAGCGAGCAGAGCGGGACCGTCTGCATGCCCGCCGAGTCGTGGGACGAGGCGCCGCAGTACGCCGCCGAGCTGCCCCAGGTCGTGGCTCGCCTGCGCGAGGTGGGCGTCAGCGTCGTCGGCATCCACCTGCCCGAGGAGCACCTGGACGAGCCCGCCCTGCGACATGCCGCTGGTCCTCCCCACCGATGCGCACACGCAGATGCGCCGGTCGTGGACCCCGAAGATGGCGCTCGGGCCGATGCACGAGACGTCGTGGGAGGACACCACCCCGATGTCGTTCGCGGTCTGGGAGGCCCACACCGGCACCGCGCACGACTGGGTCGGTCACGACGACCACGCGCTGTTCATGCCGGTGCTCATCCCCTTCCACCACTGGGACCGCCGCGACGAGTGGACTGCGGCCAAGGGGCACATGGTCTTCATCGGCGCGTGCAAGGCGGACCGCGAGCTGACCCGGTACGGCCAGCAGCCAGCGGTCGTGGCCCACGGCGAGATGGTCGAGACGTTCGTCGAGGGGCGGTTCCCCGTGTACGCGCCGCTGGGATGGGACCTGCTCTTCGCCCTGCTCACCACGCTCGGCGCCGCCTTCGGTAGACGGGTCCACCCCGCGCTGTCCGTCATCGTCGGAGCCGGGATGCTGACGATGGTCATGATGTTCTCGCTGACGCTCGTGTGGTTCGGCTGGTCGGGCGTCGTGGTCGGCGCGATCTGCGGCCTGGTGATGAAGAAGTGATCTGGCTCCTGGCCTGCTCGGCCCTGCCCGAGCCGCCGCCGCCGGACGACCGGGTGACCATCGCCGAGCTGGGCCTCGAGCTCCGCGTGCCCGCCGGACACCGCATGAGCTCCCTCACCGAGCCGGTGCCGACGACGAAGCTCGAGCTGCGTCCCGGTCAGCGCACGTCACGCACCATCCGCATCGCCCTGGACACCGAGGACCGGCCCGAGCTGCGCGACGTGCCGGGTTGCCCCTGGTCCGAGGGACAGGTGCGGCACACCGAGGAGCACCACTGGATCTACCGGATCTCGGTCGGCTGCGGCGGCCCGGGCGGTACCGAGGCCTGGCTCCACGCGACGTGGCACTTCGAAGGCCAGTCCTTTCAGGTCCGCTGCAACACGCAGGACGAGCTGTTCTTAGGCGAGCCCGACCCGACCTGGTGTCTGTCCTCGCTGGAGACCGCTCGGGCCGTCGTGTCGGAGTAGAATCGGGCTCCCCACCCCGGGATTCCGTGCTCCTGATCGTGCTGACGAGCTGCCTGCAGGACGACTCGGCTGTCGACCGGGCGATTCCCCGCAGCCGCGTCGCCGCCGAGGAGCTGGTCGAGGTGGCCGGCTCGGTCGTCACGGCAGATGGCACGCCGATCGAAGGCGCCTGGGTGGTCACCGAGCCATGGGGGTACGAGGGTCGCACCGACGGTGCCGGACTGTTCGAGATCGCCCACCTTCCGGACGCTCCGGATCGGCTCCACGTGCGGGCTGAGGGCTGGTCGGCGGCATCCGTCGAGGTGGAATCGACCGATGCACTGACGATCGTGATCGAGCCCCCGCCCGGAAACCTGCGCGTCCTCGTCTCGGACCCAGCGAACCGGCCCGTCGCCGGAGCGCTCGTGACCGATGGAGTGACCACGGCGGCCACGGACGAGGACGGCGTCGCCTGGCTCGACGCCCCCAGCGGTCCCATCCAGGTCAGCGTCACGAGCGCGGACGACTCGCTGTGGCCGTACGACTTCTCCTCGCTCCAGGTCCCCGAGGGCGGACTCCAGCTGGCGGCCACGCTCGCGGGTCGCGCGGACGACGCCACCGCCGTCGGGTCGGACTACTGCCTGGCCTGCCACTACGACCAGCACGCGGCGTGGGGCGACACGTCCCACGCGAACCCCGGGCCCGCCCTGGACGCCTCAGCGGCCGTGGACTTCCCGGACGGACGAGGGACCCTGGATGGGGGTGTGCTCACGCTCGTCGACTCGACGGGGGCGAGCCAGGAGCTGTCCATCGACGGCTGGTTCGGGACGGTCCCCTTCACCGACGACGGCGACGCCACCTGGCCGCTGCCCGTGGCCTGGTCCGAGCCGGCCCGCGGCGAGCCCGAGCTGGTCGCGTGGCAGCCGGAGCGCTGGTTCGACGAGGACGGGGCGTTCGTCGAGCAGGACACCACCGGAGAGACCACGTGCCTTCCGTGCCACAGCACCGGGTTCTCGGCCGAGCTCGACGGCGACGACGTGGTGATGGAGGCGTCTCTGGGCGAGGGGCGCCACAACGAGCTCGGCATCGCCTGCGAGCGCTGCCACGGCCCCGGCTCCGAGCACATCTCGGCCCGAGACGAGGACCGGACGCTCGTCATCACCCGACCGGACGACCTGGATCCGGTGCGCACGAACGACGTCTGCCGGGCCTGCCACGGCGCCCAGGAGGCCCACGGAACGCAGCTCCCCTTCCCACTCGCAGCGGACGGCACGTTCTTCCGCCCGGGACAGCGGCTGGACGAGCTCTCGGCCGCATCCCCGGAGAGCTGGCCGTCCGGAGCGGCCGCCGCTCCCGGCCAGCAAGCCGACGAGCTCCCGCTCTCAGGACACGAAGGCCTCGCCTGCATCGACTGCCACGCCTCGCATGCCGAGGCGCAGCTGGGTGTGGACGACAACGCGCTGTGTGCGAGCTGCCATCTGGCGCTCACGTTCGACGAGGACATCGCCCAGCTGGAGACCCACGACGGGCACGCAACGCACGACCCGTCGGGAGCCACCGAGGCCGGCCGGTGCACCGGCTGCCACATGCCGAAGACCGCGGCGCGTGTCCGCTTCGACGCGGCCTCCGGCGACGGCGACCTGGCGAGCCACCTGTTCCTGGCGCTCTCTCCCGCCGAGACGCTCGAGTCCTTCTCGGGAGCAGCCCAGGACGTCGGCGCATTCCCGGCCCACGCCTGCGGCTCGTGTCACGCGTGGAACGCCGCCCAGGACCCCGAGTTCGCCGGTCTGGACGGCGATCCCGAGCTCCGAGAGACGCACGAGGCCTTCCTCGACGCGTACGAGGAGCTGTTCCCATGATCCTGTGGCTGGCCTGCGCGATCCTGGAGCCGTCCGAGCCGACGAGCGCGGAAGACTCGCTGTTTCCGCACGCGGCGGGGTTCCTGGTCGACCACGGCGTCGCACGCGAGCGACAGGACGAGTGCGTCGGGTGTCATGGCGTCGCCGACTCGACTGCGCCGGCCTGCGACAGCTGCCACACGGCGTTCCCGCACGGGACCACCTGGGCCGAGCCCACCGAGCACGGAGCCTGGTTCGTCGAGCGAGGCGCCGTCGCCAGCGCCTGCGACAGCTGCCACGTCGAGACGGACTGTGCGGAGTGCCACGAGAGCTACCCGCATGCCGACGACTGGTCCCAGCGCCAGCACCACGGGGTCGCCGCCGAAGCGAGCTGCTCGACCTGCCACGGGGCGACCTGGGACGGCGGGGCGACCGGCGTCGCCTGCGCGAGCTGCCACGCGGCCTACCCCCACGCCGAAGGCTTCTCGACCGGCCATGTCGACGCGGTGGGCATCGGCGAGGCGACCTGCCTGCGCTGCCACAGCCCAGGCGACGGACCCGAGACCATGCCCGCCTCGTGCGGTGCGGTGTGCCACGGCGGTGCTCCGTGATCGGGCTCTTGTTCGGAACCGCCGCGCTCGCCGCTCCGCTGGTGGAGTCCGAGACCATCGTCCAGGTCCGGCACGACTTCTTTGGCGACCCGACCGTGCCCGCGGTCTCGTACCTGCGGCTCTCCACCCCCGGCCCTGTCCAGATGCAGGCCTATGCCGGGTACGACACCGACCTGGAGCTCGACCTGTTCCTGCTGGCCGCGTCCGGGCGGACGAACACCACACGCTGGACGCTGGGACGCCAGCTGGTCACCTCGCCGCTGCGTCCCTGGGTGTTGGATGGCGCCGATCTGCAGTGGCGGGGCGAGCGTCTCCGTGCCGAGGCCTGGGCGGGCGTCCTTCGGCACCACGAGCTGGACGACCTGCGTGAGGGCCAACCGGCCGCCCGCGCCCAGCTCGCCGCGGGCCCCTCGAGCCACTGGGCCAAGGTCGGCGTGACGCTGGACACCGAGCCGCGAGCGGACCTCGAGGCCTTCGGTCGCCTCGATGCGGTGCCCGGCCGGCCAAGCGTTCGCGCCCTCGCCATCGGCGCCCCCGACGCCCCCACCGAGTGGCTCCGCGTCGAGCTCGGCGCGTCCCCCACCCGGCGTGTCCGCGCGACGCTGCACGCCCAGCACCGCGAGGCCATCACGACCGACGCCCTGCTCGGCGAGGAGCTGACCCGCGTGTTCGCCGGCACCGCCGTGGACGAGGCGGGCGTGGGCGTCCGGCTGTCCCAGGCCGACTGGTCCTCGGTGTCCGCCTCCGTGGCGCTGACTCGCCACGACGCCGGGCTCGGGCAAGCCGCGGACATGAGCTGGCTCCCGGCCCCCGGCGGACGCGTCCGGCTGGCTCCCGGCTACCGGTACCGGTCCGGCGCAGCGGGCTCGTTCCACGCGCTGTACGGCGCCGCGACGGTCGCCGTCACGGATGCCACCGACGTCATCGGGCGCGCCGCGATCGTCCCGTATCAGAAGCTCGACGCCCCCTGGGACACCGCGGTCACGGGCGGGCTCGACGTGCGCCAGGACTGGCGCCTGGGATCCGTCCAGGCCGGCCTGTTGGCCGCATCGGACGCAACCTACCGCTTCGATCTCCGAGGCACGGCCTCGCTGATCGTGAGGTGGCCATGATCTTGTTGTGGGTCGCCATGTCGTGGGGTGACGAGCCCCTGAAGCGGTTCGAGCACACCGCGCACCAGCGCGCGCTGGACCGCGCCGACGTGCCGTGCACCTCGTGTCACCAGGTCGGCGCCCCGGTCCCCGCCGAGAGCACGGAGGACGAGCTGCTCTTCCCCAGCGCCGAGACCTGCCACAGCTGCCACACCGGCGACGCGTCGAAGGGGCTGCGCCGTGCCCCGGGGACCTGCGCGACCTGCCACGAGTCGGTGTCCCCACCGCCGACCCACGGGGCGGGCTGGGTCGCTCTCCACGGCGCCGATGCACGCGCCGGCATCACCGACTGCAGCACGTGCCACGAGGCGGGCGTGTGCGTGGACTGCCACGACCGGAACAGCTCGCTGACGTACGAGGTGCACGACCGCAGCTGGCTCTCCGTCCACGGCATCGCGGCGTTCGCGCAGCCCGCCGAGTGCAGCACCTGCCACACGCAGTCCAGCTGCCTGGCCTGCCACGAGGCCACCCCGTGATCTGGCTCCTGCTGGCCTGCTCGAGCGACGAGCCGTGCACCGACATGACCCAGTCGCCGGGGGCACTGACGGTGACGGAAGAGGAGCACGCGCTCGGCTGGGGCGAGTCGGAGTGCGCTCAGTGCCACCCGGCGTGGACGCTCCACCAGCGCGACTGCGTCGGGGTGCTCGATCTCGAGGAGCTCGAGGCTCGCACCGACCTCTCCGACACGACGAGCTGCGTCGCGTGTCACGGCACCAACGGAGCGCCCGAGCTCGACACCGGGAGCGAGCGATGATCCCTCTCCTGCTCGCCTGCACCCTGGCCCAGGGAGGCTCGGCAGCCGATCCGCACACCGCCATGCTGGACGCCGACGCGCCGAACCGCTGCATCGCCTGTCACGCCGAGACGCCCGAGTGGACGGGCGTGGTCCAGCCGGCGGCCCTGTGCGAGGCGTGCCACACCGCGGCTCCCCACGCCGGCGCGCACAAGGTCCAGCTGTCAGAAGCGATGAAGCCCAAGGCGGCCGAAGCGAGCCTGCCTGTGACGGTCGAAGGCGCTGTGGTCTGCACGACCTGTCACGCCCCGCATCCTCCGGGGGTCACCGAGCGCACGACCCACGACGTTCGACTGCTACGCCTGCCCCCAGACGAACTCTGCGTCGGCTGTCACTCGCTGACGGACATGGACGCCGAAGACGCGACCCGGTCGCCGTAGTCCCAGCCGTAGACGTCGGCGATGGGCGCGGCGTGGCTGCGTCGAAGGAGCGTGGCCGTGAGCGTGGCGACGCCGTCGGGCAACGCCATCGCGCTGTCCACTGTCGAGAACGCCGGCAGGCGGTTGTCGCTGGCGATGTCGACCGCGCGGTAGTGGGCGACGCCGCGGGCCCCGGACGAGTCCACCAGGATCTTGCTGAACAGCCAGCCGGGAGCGCCGGCGTGGTGGTCCGGCCCCACAAGGAGGACGACGTCGCCGGCCAACAGGTCGGGCACGCTCGCGAGCTGCACCCCATCGGGGTGCGCTGTGACCGCGACCTCGGCCAGGAACGCCTCGTCCCGGACGAACCGGGCCGAGACAGCGCCGCTGGCCGACAGCGAGAGCACGTCGCCCTCGACCGTGACCTCACCCATCACCCCACTCGCGAGCGACCCGCCCACGTCGGCGATCGCGGGGGCGCCGACCAGCTGGACGGGCTCGCCGGCGGAATCGACCGCCGACATCAGCACGAACAGCTGCCGCATCGGGTCCCCGGTCGGCACCCTGTGGGCGGCTCGGCTGGTGAGGCTCATCGTCGCGCCAGACGCCGCGCCTTCGAGCTCCAGGTGCGGGTCGCCGAGCTCGGCCGCCGTCGGGAAGTGGTGGTGGCGGACCTCGCCCGGCGTCCGCAGCCAGCCCTGGACCAGCGAAGGCGGGACGCCCAGATCCGAGATGTCGTAGGTCGAGCTCTCCTGCTCGAGCGTGGGCATGTGGCAGCCCTGGCAGCTGAAGCCGGCCTCGTCCGCTCCAGCAGCCTGGAACTCGGACCAGGTCTCCAGCACCGGGAGCCCGTCCGGGAAGCGCTCGGCGTCGACCGACTCGTCGGGGTGGAGCGCCGGCTGCGCGTACTCGTGGCACGACGCGCAGAACTCGGGCTCACGGAAGACGGGGTTGTAGCTGCCGTTCATGACGGGGACGACGACGTCGGGGTAGGGCCCGAACATGATGGGGTCGAACTCCTGGCCGCCGATCCGCGGCTCCTCGCTGGGGCGTAGCAGCTGGATGCCTCCGTCCAGCCCCGCCTCGGGTCCCGCGGTGACCGACTGGACCTTGTGGCAGAAGTCGCAGGTCACGCCCTCATGGGCCACACCGAACGCATCGGCGACATCGATCTGGCCAGGCACCCCCGCATCGGTCGCCGGGCTGTGGCAGTCACCGCAGGATCCGAACGCGGTCAGCGCAGCCCGCTCGTCCGGGTGGTCGCAGTTCGTGCAGTCGTTCAGCCAGGGCAGCACGCCCTCGCCCAGGTAGCAGGCCTCGGCCGTCGCGCCGTCCTCGCCCGCGACCTGGCCATCCGCGAGCTCGCCGCCCAGCGCGTCGCACTCGGCCGCATCCACGCTCGCCCGACCCGTGTACAGGTCCCACAGCTGCGGACTCGAGGCCGCCTGGCTGTGCGCCGAGCCCGCCCAGCCCTCGGTGATCCCCGTGTGGCAGTGCCCGCACTCGCCCGTGTCCGGGCTGTGCGGCTCGCCCCCCTTCTGGAACGCGTAGTCCGGGTTGTCCTCGGTCGGCAGCGGCCGCATCTCGATCGTGGCCGTGCCGGGCTCGGACTCGGGCAGGTCGGTCCGACCGCTGATCCAGCCCTCCTTGCCCGCGACCAGAACCCGGTCGGTCACGCCGTCGTCGTCGACCTCGACGGTCGCCTGGCCCGCGCTGTCGGTCGGCACCCAGCGCTCGCGGTCCCAGCCGCCGAGCAGGACGAAGGCGTCGGGAACCGGTGCGCCGTCCGGGTCCACCACGTCCACGGTCACCGTCCCGGTCCAGCGAACGTCGGGCGGCTCGCTGTCGGTTCGCGACTCGGTCGGGCTCTCCAGCACCCGGGGGCTGTCCCCAGGCTCCGAGCCGTCACAGCCCAGCATCGCGATCAGCCAGACGTTCACTGCGCGAGGTCGTCCTCGATGCGGCCGTACATGTCGTCGAGACCGTCGTGACCGGACATGCAGTACAGGATCTCCATCTCCGGCGACAACAGGCACTTCCCGGGCAGGCTGCGGCCATTGTACGGCGTGTTCTTCAGCAGCAGGCCCTGGGTGTCCGACAGCACAGGCAGGTCGGGCGAGCCGAGCATCTCGTGGTAGTCGGCCGCGACCTCGGGGCCGGGGGTGTCTCCGTCCAGGCCTTCGAACAGGCCTATCTGGAACGTCATCGCGATGCCGGTCTCGTCCCGGAACTCCTGACCTTCACCTTCCAGGCTGACCGCCTCGGCGACACAGGCGCCTCACCACGCGGCTGTCAGGAAGAGGATGTGGTAGTCGCCCGCGAAGTCCCACATCGGCACGGTCTCACCGCACTGGTCGACCAGCTCGAGGTTGTGGAGCGTGTCGCCTTCGTCGTTGCCGGTCCCGACCAGATCCCCGGGATCGCCGTGACCCCAGCCGCAGGCGTAGCAGGCGTCGTCCACGTCGATGGGGTCCGAGCCGCACTCGAGCTCGTCCGCGTCGTCGAACCCGTCGCCGTCCGAGTCGGCCAGCTCGGGGTCCGTCACGAACTCGATCTCGTCGCAGTCACCCAGCCCGTCGGCGTCGGCGTCCAGGTGCAGTCCTGGGGCACGTTGACCGTGCAGCCCGTCGTCGCGAGGAGAATCGTCGTCCACACAGCGGCCTCCAGTGAGCCCACGCTACCCGCGACCCCGCATGCGGCGCGACGGGGATTCTCGCCCCCTCATCGCGGCTTTTCCCCCACCCCTCAGGGCAGGTAGACGCTGCGCTCCGACCAGTCCCCGTCTGGGTAGTAGGACCACAGGAAGCCGCCCTGCAGGTCGGCCAGGACCGACTCGGTCTCGCGGTCGTCCACGGCGGGACAGCCCCAGGACTGACCCAGCCGGCCATAGCTGTCGACGTATTCGGGGCGCGCGTAGCTGGCGCCGTGCACCACAATGGCCCGGGGACGGACCGCGTCGTTGTAGCCGTCCTCGAGCCCGTCCATCCGCATCGAGTGGCCGTTGCTGCCGCTGTAGTCCTCGGCCGTCAGCATCATCCCCAGGCTCGACTGGTGGCTGCCGTTCTCGTTGCTGAACGACACCGCGTAGCCCCGGTCGTTCGGGTCGCTGGAGTTCTCGCCGTGGGTGACGTGCAGGTGGTGGAGCAGCTCCTCGGCCGCCGTATCCCAGATCCACAGCCGCTCTTCGCTCGAGTGGATCGAGAAGTCGATGAACCCGTGCACGACGTGCTCGGTGTGGCCCTCGTCCCAGGCCCGGTCGAGCGCTGCGAGCGCGAGGGCGGCTGGAGCCTTCTCCATCCCGGCGTCGCGCAGCTCGTCGACGGTCAGGTGTCCGAACAACAGCTCGTAGCCGCCGGACTGCTCGGCGCCATCGCCACTCACCCAGCTGTCGGCCACGACCCAGTAGGTGCCCGCGTCCACCCAGGCGGCCGCGGCCCAGTGGCCTCGATCGATGCACCGGTCGGCGTCCCGGGCGTCCAGCAGGTGCACGTCGACGTCCGCGCCCGAGTCCATGTCGCGCAGGTCCAGGGACAGGAAACCCGGCTCGTCGAGCGTCAGGCGGTAGACGACCTCGGGCCCGGACTCGTCGGTGTCGGACGCGCAGCTGTAGCCATCGAAGTCGCGCGAGCCACCCACCGTGGTGTTCGCGTCCGCCGCCGGGAAGTCGGTCAGGCAGATGACGCCAGCCGGGCACTCGTCGTCGATCGGCGAGTCACCCGTGTCTCCCGCGGTGTCCCACGCCGTGTCGGCGCTGTCGAAGGCCGTGTCCTCGCCACGCAGGTCCCGGATCGGCTTGTCCGTGGAGTCGTTCGCGGGGGTGCACGCAAGGCAGAGCAGGAGCATGTCGAGGCCGGTCGGTGCCCTTGGAGCCTACCCGGTCACTCCATCCTCAGCACGGTCATCCTTCTGCTGGTCGGGGGCCGACCGCGGTCCCCAGTGGAACCACACGATCCCGACGATGAGCGCGATGCCCAGGCCGTTGACGAGCCACGTCATGCCCTCTCCACGCTGGAACGGAACAGCCGGAGCCGGTTCGCGTTGGTGACGACCGTGACCGACGAGAACGCCATCGCGGCCCCGGCCAGCATCGGCGAGAGCATCCACCCGAACAGTGGGAAGAAGACGCCGGCGGCGACCGGGATGCCGAGCGTGTTGTAGCCGAACGCCCCGAGCAGGTTCTGCCGGATGTTCCGCATCGTCGCTCGGGAGACCTTCATCGCGTGCACGACCCCCAGCAGGCTGCCGCTGACGAGGGTCACATCGGCGGCTTCGATGGCGACGTCCGTGCCCGAGCCGATGGCGAAGCCGACGTTGGCCTGGGCCAGCGCTGGGGCATCGTTGATGCCGTCGCCGACCATGCCGACGGTCTTCCCTTCGGCCTGCAGCGCCGTGATCTGGGCGGCCTTGTCCGCCGGCAGGACCTCGGCGATGACCCGGTCGATGCCGACCTCGGCCGCGATGGCCCCCGCCGTTCGGGCGTTGTCACCCGTCAGCATGACCACCTCGATGCCCAGCTCGCGCATCCGGGCGATGGCGTCGCGCGAGTCCGGCTTCACCGTGTCCGCCACGGCCACGACACCAGCCAGCACCTCGTCGACCGCGACCTACATGCCGGTCCGGCCCAGGTCTCCCAGCCGCTCGACCGTCGCGCTCGCACCCGATGGGTCCACGCCGATCCGCTCCATCAGACGCTGGTTCCCGACGTGCACGGTCCGGTCGCCGACGACGGCTCGCACACCGTGTCCGACGATGGCCTCGAAGTCGGTCGGCGGGGTCAGCTCGAGCCCCTCGGCCCCGTTGACGACCGCCTCGGCCAGCGGGTGCTCACGCGCACTGTCCGCGCTGGCGGCCAGGCTCAGGACCTCGTCCCGCGAGAACCCGTTCATCGGCTCGACGTCGGTCAGCTCGGGCTGCCCCTTGGTCACCGTCCCGGTCTTGTCGAGCACCACCACGTCGATCTCCGACGCGGTCTGCAGTGCCTCGCCGTTGCGGATGAGCACCCCCCGCTCGGCCGCCCGTCCGACGCCCACGACCAGGCTCATCGGCGCGGCCAGACCCAGCGCGCAAGGACAGGCGATGACGAGGACCGTGACCGCCGCGATGAACGCGTACGACAGGTCGACGCCGGCGTTGAACCACACCAGGAACGCCAGCACGGCGAAGATCATGACCACGGGGGTGAAGACGCCCGCGACCTTGTCCACGACCCGTCCGATGGGCGGCTTGGTGGCCTGGGCCTGCTGGACCATCGAGACGATGCGCGACAGGGCCCATGCCAGCCCCGAGCCCGCCATCCCCGGCGAGCCGCGCCACAGATCGGGTGAAATCCCCCACCCCCTGGGTGGAGACATCTCTCACCCGACTTCACAATAGTCTCGAATCGGCCAGCCGCGAGCCGCCCCGAACCCGCCGAACAGCCCGCTCACGACTGGCATGCATCGTGCTTGAGGCGGAAGTGATGCTCCTCCTCTGTTCGCTCGCCCTCGCCTCTCCGTACGACCTCGCCGAACAGGCCGTCGCCGAGAGCCCCACCCTGGTCGCGCTCCAGGCTCGGGTCGACTCCCTGAGCGCCCTGGCCGAGGTCGCAGACCTGTGGCCTGACCCGATGCTCGCCGCCGAGTACTCGAACATGGCCGTCTCGGCGCCGCTGCCGGCGAACCACATGATGTCGGGCGTCCAGCTCAAGGCGACGCAGACGCTGCCGACCCCGGGCGTGACCGGCCTGCGAGCAGACGTCGCCCACGGACGGGTCGAGGTCCAGGGTCAGGCCACCGCCGAGGCCGAGCTGCAGCTGAGGCGGACGGTCCACGTCACGTGGTGGCGGCTCATGCTGTCCCGCCAGCTGGCCGAGGTGACCGCGGCCCACCTCGACCGCACGAACGAGCTGCTGGACGCCGTCCGGTCCCGCTACGAGACGGGCAGCGCCGGACAGTCCGCGCTGCTGCGGCTCCAGCTGCTGGCCGAGCGGCTCGACGACGACCTGGGCGACTACCGCCGCGCGGAGCTGGAGCTCACCGCGGCGCTGACCCAGGCGCTGTCGGGGCCCGTCGACATCCAGGCGACCACCCCCCTCAGCCCGCTGGCGGTCACCGGCGACGTACCGACCTGGCTCGCCCAGGCCGCAGAGACGCGGCCCGAGCTCGAGCGCCTCGAGCTCCTGGCGCAGAACGAGGAGCGCGCCGCCGAGCTGGCTCGTGTGGACGCCCGACCCGACGTCTCCGTCTGGGCCGGCTACCGCGTCCGTACCCATGCGAGCGACCCGACCGACCTGGTCAGCGTCGGCGTCGGGATGCCCATCCCCATGCACGCCAGCAAGCGGGGACAGGGCATGGAGTCGGCCCACCTCTCGGCGGCCTCGGGTGCGAGAGCGCAGCACCAGGCGGCCCTCGATGCGCTCGAGGCCCAGCTCACGACGGCGCTGGCTCGATGGGACCGCGCCGCCTCGAAGGCGACGACCTACGAGACCGTGCTGGTCCCCTCGGCCCAGGCGACCCTCGACGCGACGCTGTCGGACTTCCGCGTGGGGAAGGCCGACTTCGCCTCGCTGTACGACGCCGAGGTCGCGCTCCTGAGCCTGGAGCGCATGCGCCTCACGGCCGCCGCCGAGACCCACATCCAGCACGCCGAGATCACGGCGCTCGTCGGAGGCACGCCGTGACGCTCCTCTTCGCTCTCCTGCTCGGCTGCCCGGCCGCCGAGACCGCTCCCGAGCACGACCACGCCGCCCACGCCCCCGACGCCAGCCTGTACACGTGCTCGATGCACCCCCAGGTCGTCGAGGAGGAGCCGGGGAGCTGCCCCATCTGCGGCATGGATCTGGTCCCGATGACCGCAAAGGTCACCTCGGCCGTCGAGATCGACCCCGTCGTCGTCCAGAACATGGGCGTCCGCACCGAGGTCCTGCAGACGCAGACCGTCTTCCGACACCTGCGCACCATCGGCGAGGTCGAGGTCGGCGAGGACGAGCTCTCCGTCGTCAACCTGAAGTACTCGGGCTGGGTCGAGAAGCTGTACGTCGACCGCACCGGCGACCCCGTCAAGCGGGGCCAGGCCCTGTTCGAGATCTACTCGCCCGAGCTGGTCGCCGCGCAGGAGGACTACCTGCTGGCGCTCCGAACCCAGGGCGCCGACAGCGAGCTGGCCCAGTCCGCTCGCCGCCGCCTGGAGCTGTGGGACGTCTCGAGCCGTGACCTCGATGGCATCCGGGACAGCGGCGAGGTCCGCCGCACCCTGCCCGTCCGCGCCCCCCAGGCCGGGTTCGTGCTGCACAAGAACGTGGTCGAGGGCGCCCGCGTCGGTGCCGGCAAGGACCTGTACCGCATCGGCAACCTGCAGCGGATCTGGGTCACGGCCGAGGTCTACGAGTTCGACGCCCCCTGGGTCGAGGTCGGCCAGAAGGCCCAGATGGAGCTGACCTACGACAAGGGCACGACGCTCGAGGGCGAGGTCGCGTACATCTACCCGACGCTCGACCAGAAGAGCCGCACCCTGACCGTCCGTCTCGAGTTCGAGAACGTCGGCCTCGAGATGAAGCCCGGCATGTTCGCGACGGTCTACATCGAGTACCGGCGGCTGGAGGACGTCCTGGCCGTGCCGAGCGAGGCCATCCTCCACTCGGGCACGCGCGAGATCGTGTTCGTCCACCAAGGGGACGGCCGATTCGAGCCGCGCGAGGTCAAGACCGGACTGGTCGGCGACCGGCACCTGACCGAAGTGCTCTCGGGCCTCGAGGCGGGCGACGAGGTCGTCCTGAGCGGCCAGTTCCTCATCGACTCGGAGAGCCAGCTCCAGGAGGCGCTCCGCAAGCTCACCTCGCCCGAGCCAACGCCGACCGCTCCCGCCGCCTCGTACACGTGCCCGATGCACCCGAGCGTCGTCTCGGACGAGCCCGGCCGCTGTCCCGAGTGCGGGATGTTCCTCGAGGAGGTCCCCCCGCTCCAGGAGGTCCCCCCCCTCCAGAAGGTCCCGTGAGCTCCAGCCGCGGCGGAGTCATCGCCGGCATCATCGAGCTGAGCGTGAAGAACCGGTTCTTCGTGCTGCTTCTGGCGCTGCTCGCCTCGATCGCGGGCGTGATGGTCGTGAAGCAGACGCCAGTGGACGCGATCCCCGACCTCTCGGACGTCCAGGTCATCGTGCTCACGGAGTACCCCGGGCAGGCGCCCCAGGTCGTCGAGGACCAGGTCACCTACCCGCTCGCGACCTCGCTGCTGGCCGTGCCCTACGCCGACGACGTGCGCGGGTACAGCTTCTTCGGCGTCTCGATGATCTACGTCATCTTCGAGGACGGGACCGACCTGTACTGGGCGCGCAGCCGTGTGCTGGAGTCGCTCAACGCAGCCCAGGGGCGGCTCCCCGACAGCGTCACGCCGCAGCTCGGCCCCGATGCGACGGGCGTGGGCTGGGTCTACGAGTACACGCTGACGGACTTCTCGCCGCGGGCCCGTGTGCTGCGCGAGCACTGGGACGCCGACGACGACGGCACGGTGACCGAAGCCGAGTTGCCCGAGGACGCCCGCATGCGCGACCTGCTGGGCGAGGAAGGCGAGCGCTACGCCAACGAGGGCTTCGACCGGGACGGCCAGGACGGCCTCTCGAGAGCGGAGCTCCTGCGCGCGGCCAACTTCCGCGGCGTCGATCTGGCCCAGCTCCGGTCCATCCAGGACTGGTACCTGCGCTACGACCTGATGAGCCAGGACGGCGTGGCCGAGGTCGCCAGCGTCGGCGGCTTCGTCCGGCAGTACCAGGTCGAGGTCGACCCCGAGAAGCTGCGGGCCTACGGCATCCCGCTGAAGCGCATCCAGACCGCCATCCAGGGCGCGAACCAGGACACCGGCGGCCGCCTGGTCGAGATGGCCGAGACCGAGTTCATGATCCGCGGCCAGGGGTACATCTCCAGCGTCGCGGACCTGGAGACCATCCCGGTCGGTATGGACCCCGAGGCGCACGCTCCGGTGCTCTTGAAGCAGGTCGCGCGGGTCCAGCTGGGGCCCGACGTGCGGCGCGGTCTGGTCGAGATGAACGGCGAAGGCGAGGTCGTCACGGGCATCGTCCTGCTGCGACACGGCGAGAACGCGCTGGAGACCATTCGCGGGGTCCGCGAGCGCATCGAGGAGCTGAAGCCCGGCCTGCCCGAGGGCGTCGAGGTCCACGTCAGCTACGACCGCAGCGAGCTCATCCTGGACGCCATCGAGGCGCTGGTCGTCAAGCTCGGCGAGGAGATGCTCATCGTCGCGCTCGTCTGCGTGCTGTTCCTGCTGCACTTCCGGTCCAGCATCGTCGCCATCCTGACGCTCCCGGTGGGTGTGCTCCTGGCGTTCATCGCGATGGGCGCGCTCGGCATGAACGCCAACATCATGAGCCTGGGCGGCATCGCCATCGCCATCGGCGTGATGGTCGACGCCTCGGTCGTGATGGTCGAGAACCTGCACAAACACAAGGAACGGGGCGCCTTCAACACCCAGGAAGAGCTGGTCATCGCCAGCGCCCGTGAGGTCGGGCCGGCCCTGTTCTTCTCGCTGCTCGTCGTGACCGTCAGCTTCCTGCCCGTGTTCACGCTCGAGCAGCAGGAGGGCCGCCTCTTCACCCCCCTGGCGCTCACCAAGACCTTTGCGATGGGGGCCTCGGCGCTCCTGGCCATCACGGTCATCCCGGCGCTGATGTTCTACCTGGTGCGCGGCGAGGTGCGGCCCGAGAAGGACAACCCCCTGTCGAGGTTCTTCATCGCCGGCTACCGTCCGCTCATCGCGCGGGTGCTGAAGGCCCCGTGGACCGTCGTCGTGCTGGCCATCGCGCTGCTGGGAGCCACCGCCTGGCCCGCAGCGCAGCTCGGCAGCGAGTTCATGCCGCCCCTGAACGAAGGCGACCTGCTCTACATGCCGACGACCCCACCCGGGCTCTCGGTCACCAAGGCCCGCGAGCTGCTGCAGCAGACCGACAAGATCATCGCGACCCACCCCCAGGTCGACCACGTGCTCGGCAAGATCGGACGGGCGGACACGGCCACCGATCCCGCGCCTCTGACGATGATCGAGACCACCATCCTGCTGACCCCCGCGGACACCTGGCCCGAAGGCAAGACCATCGAGGACGTGGCCGCAGAGCTCGACACGATGGTGCAGTTCCCCGGCGTCACGAACGCGTGGACGATGCCCATCAAGACCCGCATCGACATGCTCGCGACAGGCATCAAGACACCGGTGGGCGTGAAGCTCCTGGGCGACGACCTGGACGAGCTCTCCGAGGTGGGCCAGCAGATCGAGGCCGTCCTCCAGGGCCTGGACGGGACGGCTTCGGTCTACTCCGAGCGCGTCGTGGGCGGGAACTTCATCGACATCCAGGTCCGACGCGAGGACGCCGCCCGGTACGGCCTGAACGTCGACGACGTGAACGACATCATCAAGAGCGCGGTCGGCGGGATGAACGTCACGTGGACCGTCGAGGGGCTCGAGCGGTACCCGGTCAACGTCCGCTTCCCGCGCGAGCTGCGGAACGACATCGACAGCCTGGAGCGCATCCCCATCCAGACCCCGATGGGGCACACCGTGCCGCTCGCCCAGGTCGCCGACATCTCCATCGAGAAGGGCGCGCCGGCGATCAAGAGCGAGAACGCTCGACGGACCGCCTGGATCTACGTCGACCTCGAGACCAGCGACATCGGCGGGTACGTCGACCAGGCGCGCGAGCTGGTCAAGGCCGAGGTCCCGCTGCCCCCGGGCGTCAGCCTCCAGTGGTCCGGCCAGTACGAGTACATGGAGCGGGCGAACGAGCGGCTGATGTGGGTCCTCCCGCTGACCGGCGTGGTCATCTTCCTGTTGCTGTTCGCGTACTTCCGGCGCTTCGGCGAGACGGGCATGGTCATGATCGGCACCACGTTCTTCGCCCCCATCGGCGGCGTCTGGCTCCTGTGGGCGCTCGACTTCAACGTCTCGGTCGCGGTCGGGGTCGGCTTCATCGCGCTGTTGGGCCTGGCCGCCGAGACCGGCGTGGTGATGCTGCTGTACCTGGACGAGGCGGTGGAGCGGTACCGCGACCAGGGTCGCCTGAACACCGACGAGGACCTGGCCGCCGCCATCATGGAGGGCGCCGTCGAGCGGGTCCGTCCGAAGCTGATGACGGTCGCCACCACGTTCTTCGGGCTGTTGCCCATCCTGTTCGGGACCGAGACCGGCACCCGCGTGATGAAGCGGATCGCGGCGCCCATGATCGGCGGCCTGGCCAGCAGCACGCTGCTGACGCTCCTGGTGCTGCCCGCGCTCTACCTGCTGTGGAAGCGAGCCTTCAAGCCGGAAGAGCGACCCGGAACCTGACACCACCTTCGACGTTCTCGGCCGTGAGCTGGCCGCCGTGGGCCTCGACGATGCGCCAGGCGACACTCAGCCCCAGGCCCGTGCCCTCGGCTCGCGTGGTGAAGAACGGGTCGAACACCCGCTCCAGATCGCCGTCGGCGATGTGCGCTCCCGTGTTCGTCACGGTCAGCTCCAGCCCTGAGGCCGCGAGCTCGAGACGGCCTCCCTCGCCGGTCGCCTGGAGCCCGTTCAAGGCGAGCGCCAGGACCACCTGCGTGAGCTGTTCCTCGTCGCCACGCGCTGTGCGTCCCCCCGGCTGCGTCACCAGCTCGACGCCATCGCGACCCGCTTGGGCGCGTACCAGATCGGCGACCCGGGCGACGACCGCTTCCAGGTTGGCGTTCCCGCTCACGTCGACCACGGGCTCGCGCGCAAAGGTGAGGAAGCGCTTGAGCACCCCGCCCAGCCGGTCGATCTCGGCGATGTGGGCCTGGCCGAGTCGCTCCTCCGGCGCGCCCTCGGGCACCGCGTCGAGCAGGATCTCAGCAGTGCCGCGCATCGCGTGGAGCGGGTTGCGGATCTCGTGAGCCAGGCCAGCGGACAGCTCGCCCAGGGCCTCGAGCCGAGCCGCTCGTGTGAGCAGCGCATCCTTGGCGTGGAGCTCGTCCCGGCGTGCCTGCTCGCGCTCGGACAAGAAGCCGGAGACGCCGCCGATGACCAGGTAGAAGCCAATCTCCAGGAGCTTCTCGGTCTGGGTCCCCGGGTCGATGTGGTGGGCGTGGCCGCTCAGGAACGCATGAGGGACGTAGAGCGCGATGGCGACGGTGGCCGCGAGCAGACCGCCGCGCACGCCGCCGTAGGCCCCGGCCAGGAGGATGGGCACGTAGAACAGGCGCCGAGCGACGTCGTGCACCCAGTGGGCGTCGGGTGGGGACAGGTAGTGGAGCGCCGCGGTGGCCGCGAGCGGCAGCCAGACCGTCAGCGCTGCACGCGTGGACCACAGGGCCTTCATCCGCGCTCGATCCCGAACTTCGCCATGCGGTAGGCGAGGATGTGGCGGGCGACACCCAGACGCCGCGCAGCCTGGCTCACGTTGCCGTCACAGCGAGCCAGCGTGTGCTGGATGACCTGGGTCTCGAGTTCCTGCAGCGTCAGGTCCGGAGGCATCTGGTCGAGCCACCCGCCCTCGGAGACCGGACGCCGCTCGGTCGGGATCTCGTCGCCGGTGACCCCGGGTCCGGGCGCCAGGATGCTCAGGCGCTCGCAGACATTCCGCAGCTCGCGCACGTTCCCACGCCAAGCCCGGGCCTGGAGTGCCCGCCGCGCGCTCGCGTCCAGGGTCAGCTCGCGCGACGCCAGCTCGCCGAGGAACGCCTCGGCGAGGGGGACCACGTCGGCCGGCCGGTCCCGCAGCGCCGGGATGTCCACCCGGAGCACGTTCAGCCGGTAGTACAGGTCCTCGCGGAACGCCCCGTCGGAGACGCGCTGGTCCAGGTCCTTGTTGGTGGCCGCGACGATGCGCACGTCGACGTCGACGCTCTCGTCCGAGCCGACCACGTCGACCGTCCTCTCCTGCAGGACCCGCAACAGCTTGGCCTGGAGCTCCCCGGGGATCTCGGCGATCTCGTCGAGGAACAGCGTGCCGCCCTCGGCGCTCCGGAAGCGTCCCGCCCGGGCCTTCTGGGCTCCGGTGAAGGCGCCCTTCTCGTGACCGAACAGCTCGGCCTCGAGCAGCGCCGCGGGAATTGCCGCGCAGTTCACCGCGACGAAGGGCTTGTCGGCCCGTGGACCTCGGGCGTGCAGCCGCCGGGCGACCAGCTCCTTGCCGGTACCCGACTCGCCGAAGATCAGCGCCGGCGCGTCGCTGCGAGCCATCCGGTCGACCAGCTCGAGCAGCTCTCGCATCTGCGTGGACGCCGCGATGATCGGGCGCTCGACGGACCGCAGGCGCACGTTGTCCCGTCGCAGCCGCGAGGCCTCGAGCGCGCGCTGCACCGACAGCTCGAGCCGGTCGCGTGAGAACGGCTTCTCGATGAAGCTCCAGGCGCCCTCGCGCATCGCAGCCACGGCCTTGTCCACGCTGCCGTACGCCGTCACGACCACGACGGGCACACCGGGGGCGCGCTCACGGACGCGCTTCAGGAGCTCGATCCCGTCCAGGCCCGGCATCCGCAGGTCGGTGATGACGACCTCGTGGCGCACAGCGTCGAAGGCGGCCAGGCCCGCCACGCCGTCCTCGGCCTCGTCGACCTCATGGCCGCGAGTCCGGAGGTTGTGCGCGGAGACCGCTCGTCCGGTGGGGTCGTCGTCGACGAGGAGGAGCGCCATGGGCCGAGCTTATTCGCCGCCCGCCGCGCGCGCCCCGAGCGCCTCGAGCGCCTCGGCCACCTCGCCCTCGTCGAAGTAGTCGGCGCCGATGGTCCCGTCCGACCAGGCCTCCTCGCCGTCGTACTCCCAGCTGATGACCATCCGTACCTCGGGCACGCCCGTCAGGACGTGTCCGTTGAACGTGATCTCCTGAGCACTCATCGCCCAGTTGCCCTCGTCCCAGCCCGGCTGGCCCCTGGATCCGTCGCCGCCGTCCGCCAGGTTCATCCACGTGATCAGGCCGATGCCCAGGTCCGCCGCCACCTGCATCTGCAGGAGCGCGAACTCCTCGACGTCGCCGTCCTGGCTCCGGTACTGCGCAGCCGACGCCGCCAGGTGCTCGTAGGTGCCCGAGCTGGGCACGGGCAGATCGGCCGGCTCCTCGCGCACGGCGCAGTCGAGTCCGGGCAGGACGTCGTCCGAGAACGCCGCCATCTCGTCGAGCTCGGACGCGGTCGGGCCACGCCCCGAGAACGCAGACAGGTCGTCCAGCATCATGTGGTGGGCCAGCGTGCCGTCGTCGATGAAGTCGTCCAGGTCGGCGTCGCGCCACGGCTCCAGCTCGGCCTTCCAGGCCTCGAGGTCGAAGTCGCCCGAGCCGTCGGTGTAGTACTCGGGCCCGCCCACCAGGCGCAGGTTGACCGAGAGGTTCTCCTCCTCGACCAGCGGAAGCAGGCTCTGCTCGGCGTAGTTGGGGCTCCGCGTCGACGTGTGGAAGGCCGACAGGTGGAAGCGCTCGTGCACGTCCTCGAGCCCCGGCTCGTCCTGGAAGCCGTTCAGCCCCGAGAACCCGTACGAGATCGGGTCGTGCCCCTCGTCGAGGTCCCAGGGGAACAGGAACTCGTCCTCGTCTCTGACCCCGATCTGACCGGGTCCAAACGCAAGGAACAGCAGGAGCATGCGCCATCCTACCTGTGCTGGGGCGGGCTCAGCGCCGCGTGAGGCGGGACCGCTGGACGGCCGCATAGGCCAGCAGCCGGCGCTGGCGTGTGACCTCGGTCGCTCGCTCGGCCGCCAGCTCGGCGTACCGCGCGAAGTCCGTGTCGGTCAGCGGCGAGCCCTCGAGCTCCTCGAGGATCTGTTCGAGCTCGCCGTCAGGCCGGTCGGCGAGGCACGCCAGCAGCGCCGCGAGAGACCCCATCCGGAGCAGGACCCCACCGGGACCGGCCAGCAGCTCGCGCAGCAGCGCCTCGGGGCGACCGCCCAGGTCCAGCTCGCAACAGGCGATGTTGAGCCGCGCGATGCCCACGTCGCCGTGCCCCAGGAGCTCCAGGGTCCGCTCCGCCTCGCGGTAGTGGGCCAGGGCCTCGAGCGCGTTCCCACCCTTCCGGGCCGCCTCACCCCGGATGACCGCGCAGCTGGCCAGGATGAACCGCTCCCCGCTCTTCGTCGCCGCCTCGCGGGCGTTCTTCAGCGACTCGGACCCATCCACCCCGAGGCGAGCGTGGGCGCTCGCGACGAGCAGCCACGCCCGCGCAACCGACGTGCCTTGGTCCGGCCCCTCCACCGTCTGCCGCAGGTAGAGCTCGCTGAGCTTCAGGCTGTCCTGGATCAGGCCCATGCGCGCGGTGACCTGGATCTTCTCGTACACGGCGCGCCGGGCCAGGCGGGGGTCCTCGAGGTGCCGCGCGATGGTCTCGGCGGCCAGCGCCTCACGCCAGGCCGAGGCCAGGTCGCCACGCAGCCTGTGGAGCGCGCTGAGCTTCAGCCGAGCCGAGGCCTCGGCCTCCTTCCACGTGTGGGCCTGGGCGTCCTCGAGCGCGCGAGCGATCCACCGGCCCATCCCGTCGAGGTCTTTCCGGACCTGGCAGTGGGTCGCCCGTCGCACCGCGGCGAGCCCCCACCGCGGATCCGAGCGAGGGATGGCGCCCAGCGCGTGGCGATGCAGGTCCAGGATGCGCTCGGCGTCGTCGTACTCGCCTCGCTGCCGAGCGAGCTCGGCCGCTCGAAACAAGGGCTCGACGGCGCTCGCGCCATCGTCTGCTGCCAGGAAGTGACGCCCCTGCACGGCTGGGTCGTCCACAGCGCGCGCGGCCGCTGCGTGTAGGCGTCGGGCGTCGTCCGCGCCTCGTACGAGGGCGGCCCGCAGCGTGGGGTGGGCCAGCTCGATGCGCTCGTCGTCCCGCCGGATCAGACCGGCCGCCGACAGCGCATCCAGCAGCGCCGGCTGGGCTTCTCGGCCCAGCGCCTCGCAGGCCCGGACCCAGTGCACCGTCTCCACCTCGACCCCCAGCACCGCGAGCACGCCGAGCAGCGGACGCCAGTCCGGATGTCCCTGCAGCACCCGATCGGCGCGAGCACGCCACAGGGCATCCAGGCTCTCGGGCGCCCTCACCTCGCGCGCGGCCCGACGTCCATCCGGCCCCGGCTCGAGCGCTCCTTGCTGCAGCCACCAGCGGACCGTCTCGACCCGAAGCAGTGGACCGCCCACGACACGCTTCGCCAGGGCCGGCTCCAGCCCGAGCCCCAGCGCCAGGCGCTCACCCGGCCCCTCGGCCAGCTCGCCCAGCGGCAGCGTCTCGGCGCCCAGACCGGCCATCGCACGGCGCCCGGGCTCGTCCGCCAGCGCCGGGTCGAACGTCAGCACGAGCAGGAGCGGGATGGCCGCGCCCTCACGGGCCAGGAGGTCGCGCGCGAACCGCACGGCCTCGGCGCTCCAGTGCGCGTTCTCGAGAACCAACACGGTCGGCCCCAGGTGACCCAGGACCCGTCGCACCAGCGCGAATCGAGCCGCCGGTGTGTCGAGACCCACGACGCCGCCGTGCGGGGAGAACAGCTCGGCGAGCCCGACCGCGTCGAGCGGATCCGACCGCACGTGGTCGAACCGCTCCATCGCACGCAGCACCAGGGTGCCCCGGTCGTCCGACGGGGCGCGGATGAGCGTCGCGAGCGCCTGGGCGAGTCCGGACCGGCGCCCTGGGCCGGGGTCGTACGAGCCACGGAGACCCTCGGCGAGCCCTCGCCCGTGTGCCGTCTTGAGCAGTCATCGACCGAGCGACGCCTTGCCGATGCCGCTCGGGCCACGCAGCACGACGACGCGCGGCGCCCCCTTGCGGACCTCGTCGAGCACATCGAGCAGACGCCCCCGCTCACCGGACCGACCGACCAGCGGCGGCCGACGGAGCAACGTCAGGCCCAGCCCGGTCTCGGCCCGAGGAAGCGGCGGGAGCTCGAGGATCGGACTCCCGAGACGAGCCAGTGCCCGCCTGGCCTCGACGGCGAACGCCGGCCGGTCGCGGGTCTCCCGTCGAAGGAGCCAGCACAGCCAGTCCTCCAGGCCATCGGGCACCTCGATGCGGGGGGCGTACTCGGGCAGCTGGCCGGCCAGATGGGCCTCGAACTTCTCGTCGCGCGTGCCGCTGTAGGGAGGTCGCCCACACGTGAGGTACCAGGTCATCGCCCCCACCGCGTACAGGTCCGTCCAAGGGCCTTGCTGGTGCCAGTGGCCCAACAGCTGCTCGGGCGCGATGTACGACGGCGTGCCACCCAGCTGCGGCGACTCGGTCGACTCCTCGAGGTGACGCGCCTACTGGTAGGCCAGGCCGAAGTCGGCGAGCACGGCCCGACCGCCGTCGAAGACGACGTTCCCGGCCTTGACGTCTCGATGCAGGACGCCGCGCGCATGCGCATGCGCCAGCCCGTCGAGCACCTGGACGAGCGCCATCCGCAGCTGGGTCCAGCCCATCGTCTTGGCGCGTCGCTTCAGCGTGCCGTCCGGGCACAGCTCCATCGAGACCCATGGCGCGCCGATGGCCAGGCCTTCCCTCGCCTCCTGCACGGTGCCGTGTTCGTCGAGCCGGATGAGGTTCGGGTGGTCGAGCCCGGCGGCCGCGCGGACCTCGTTGTGGACCACGTCCCAGAACGGCTCGGAGTCGGCCCGGAACACCTTCAGCGCGTGCCGCGAGCCGACCTGGCTGTGCGTCGCCTTGTAGACGTCCGCCAGCCGCCCAAGGCGAGCACGCCGTCGAGCCGGTAGGGCCCGATCAAGCCTTCGCCTTCCTGGCTGGACAAGAGCGGTCGTTCATCCGCCCAAGTGTGGCAGAACGCCCCCCGCGGAAGACTATCGGCTGGCTTCGCCGTAGCCCTCGAACTCGGGGCTCCCGCCGCCACCACCGCCACCGAAGGGCAGCTCGCCCCGAAGCTCGATGATCATGTCGTCGCCTTCGACCTCGCCGCTCAGGTCGGCCTCGATGTACTCGTAGCCGTCGCGCGTCTCGATCTCGACCTCGGCCGAGCCGGTGATCTCCCCGTCGTCGTCGACCTCGCCCGTGAACTCCATGGGGTAGCTGTACTCGCCCCAGTCGCTGTCCTTGGTGCAGTCGCCGTCGCCGGTCAGGACGCCGTCCTCGTCGACGTCGAGCTCCAGCTCGCCGGTGCAGAGGTCCCAGTCCCACTCGGGGATGACGAACTCGATGTCGCCGTCCCAGCTGCCCTCGGCGGCGTTGCCGGTGGGCTCCTCGACCTCTTCCCCCGTGTCTTCGGTGAGGCCGGTGTCCGAGTTGTTTTCGCCGTTGGTGCCGTCGTCCGGGCCGAGCGCAACCGAGCCCGTGCCGCAGGCGAGTGAGAGGAGGAGAAGGGTCATGAGGCGCTCCAGCTGAGGGGCGCCTCCTACCCGCGCCGTCGGGCGTCTGCGGCGAGCAGTTCGCGCGCCGCCCGTCGTCCAGACTGGAGGCACAGAGGGACGCCGCCTCCTGGATGCGCGCTCCCGCCGGCCAGGAACAGGCCGCCGAGCCCCGCCACCCGGTTCGCGGGCCGCCGGAACGAGGACAGCATCGTGTTGGATGCCGCGCCGTAGATGGCCCCGGCCGTCCCCGGGTACCGCGTGGCGAGGCCCCGCGGCGTCCGCTCCCACACCACGGGGTCGTCCGCCCCCATCAGACCGGCTTCGGTCAGGCGCCGCCGGGCCAGGCGGGACCATGGAGCCGGGTCCGGGACGTCGCCGAGTGCGGGCGCGTTCACCATCACGAACAGGGGGTCGGCGTCGGCCCACCGGTCGCGCCCGTGCGCGACCGCCAGCGCGCAGCTGTAGACCGTCGGGTCGCGAGGTGTCCGCCTCCGGTCGAACAGGTCGGCGTACTCGTCCAGGTAGGCCGCCGGGAACACCACCTCGTGGGCGACCCGGTCACGACGTCGCGCAGCACGCACGATGCCCACCCATCCCGACGTGCTCGCCTCCCCTCGCTCCGGAATGACGCGACGAGCGCGCGCCGGCAGCATGTCCCGGACATGCATCGCATCGGCGTTGCAGACGACGGTCTCGGACCGAAGGACCATGTCCTCGGTGCCGACGCCGACGACATCGCGGCCCTCGAGCAGAACCTCGCGCACCGGCGTGTCGTACTGGAACTCGACGCCAGCGCGGCGCGCGACCCGTTCCAGTGCACGGGCCAGCGCGTGCAGGCCCCCGCGAACCCCCCAGGCGCCGATGCCCATCTCGACCCACGCGATGCAGGCGAGCGTGCCGGGTGCGCGCCGGACGTCGCTGCCGTTGTAGGTGGCGTAGCGGGCCAGCAGCCAACGCAGGCGCCAGTCCGAGACGTCCTCGCAGATCACGTCCCACAGGGTTCGGTGGGCGTCGATGCGCGCCAGGTCGAGCCAGGCGCGCGGCCCCATGCCCACGATGCGGGAGATCGACGGCGCGGCCCCGTAGATGAAGCTGCCCGCGGTGGCCCCCCAGATGCGTCGCGCCCGCTCCAGGTGCCGCTCCAGGTCGCCCGCAGCGCGACCACCGAGGACCGACTCGACCTCGGCCAGTGTGTCCTCGAGGTCGTGGTGCACGTCCAGCTGGGTCCCGTCCGGGAAGTGGTACCGAAACGCCGGCTCGGGTCGAACGAGCTCGACCTCGTCCTCGAGACGCGTGCCGGCCGCCTCGAACACCGCGCGAGCCACGTCTGGAAGGGTCATCAGCGTCGGCCCGACGTCGCACGCCACGCCATCGACCACGACCTCGTCCGCGCGTCCACCTGGTCGCGGACCCGCTTCGAGCACGCGCACCGACCGGCCCGCAGCGGCCAGCTCCACGGCGGCAGCGAGCCCTCCGAACCCGGCTCCGACGACGACCACATCCGGCACGTCAGGCTCCCAGCAGGCGGCTGAGCCGGCCCTCGACCGGCCCGGCGAACAAGGGCAACCACATACTGCTGCGTCCGCTCGGCCGATGGATGGCCATGTCGACCAGGGGCCGGCTCCACGCGGCGTCGATCCGATCGACGTCGCACAGCTCGGCCACGCCCAGCGCCTCGCCCAGCTCGGTCTCGACCGACGCCAGGGAGCGCTGGTAGAAGAAGCTCTCGTCCGGCCGATGACGCACGTCGACCGCCATCCGTCGGTGCCCCGCCGTCAGCTCCAGATGGGGCCACCATGGCAGGCCCCAGACGTTCGTCCGGGACGCTCCGACCACCACCTCGGCCCGCCGGGCGTCCATCTGTCCGTCGGCGTCGACGTCGACCAGCATCGCTTCGACTTCGCCGTCACGCGGCCAGATCACGTAGCCGACGCGCAGGCGGTCTCCGAGCTGGACGCGGGCCCAGGTCCAGCGGCGAAGTCCGAGCGACGCCAGATCCGCGCGCCCAGCGTTCCGGTCCGCATAGGCGCTGCCTTCCCCGCGCATCCGACGGCCTTCGATCTCGAGGTCCCAGCGCCCCGTCGCCGGGCCGAAGAACGGGCACCACTCGTGGTCCGCATGTGCCAGCGGACCCTTGGCGCCCGCGGCCCGGGGGACACCGCAGACGTCAACGCGTCCCTTCAGCCGCCCGCCTGGCCCCTCGACGTCCAGCTGGACGACCAGTGCGTGATCGTGGACGACGAACATCGAGTCCCCAAGGATGAGCGTGTGGCCCTCACGCATAGTCTTTGCACAGGGCATCTCCTGGAGCAGGTAGTACACGGGCAGACCCTTCTCGTACACGGAGACGGCGAGCGAGGGACGCTCGCGCGCCGGGGCCCCTTCCCCCGCTCGGGCCGAGGCCATCTGACCTGGCAGGAAAGGCAGGCCCCATGAGGGAATGACCACGATCCCGTTGCCCCGTTCGTCGACGAGATCCAGGTACCACCAGGCGAAGCCACCCGGAGCGTCGAGCGAGCCATCGAGGACGGGGGCGTGGGGGTCGGCGATCGAAAGCATGTTCAAACCCTTGACATAAGTTCAGCCCTTGTATACCTATCGTGCATAGGGTTTGCAAATGTTCAATCTCGAGACCGATATCGCCATCCTCGGCACCGGGCCCGCCGCACTGCTGTGCGCGCTGGAGGCCGAACGTCGTGGCCGCTCCGTCGCCGTCGTGGGCCCGGTCCGGCCCGGCGGGTTCGTGCCCACCTACGGCCTCTTCCACGATCAGGTGGTGGGCACACCGCTGGCCCCCGCGGTGTCTGGACACTGGGACGGCGTGGACGTGCACACCGACGAAGGAACGGTCGCCCTCGAGCGAGCCTACGTCCGCCTCGACTCCACCAGCGCCGCGGCGCTTCTCTGGGGTCAGCTGGCCGCCCGAGTCGTCGATGCGTTCGCCACCGGCGTGGACCTGCAGACCGACCGCTACGTCGTCCACACGCGGGCAGGCCAGACAATCCAGGCGCATCGCGTCATCGACGCCACCGGCCACCAGCCGGTCGCCGTCGAGCGCGTCCCCGCCCGGCGCGTCCAGCTGGCACTGGGGGCGACGCTCGAAGCGCGCCATGGGCTGGACCGCCCGCTGCTGATGGACTTCCGAGGCGAGGACGAGGTCCCGACGTTCCTGTACGCGCTCCCGCTGGACGCGGACCGGGTCTTCGTCGAGGAGACCACGCTGATCAGCGAGCATCCGCCGCCCTCCGCCGAGCTCGAGAGCCGCCTCCGCGCACGCCTCGCCCGCATGGGCTGGACAGGCCCCCTGCTGGTGAACGAGCGGTGCCGGATCCCGATGGACGCGGGCCTGCCCGACTTCGGAGTCGTGCCTGGCTTCGGCGCCGCGGGCGGACTCGTCCACCCCGCCACCGGCTACCAGCTGGCCGCTGCGCTGAACCTGGCCGGACCGTTCGTCGCCGCGCTGGATGCCACGTGGGACCAGTCGGCAGAAGACGCCGCACAGGCGATGTGGACGGCGATCTGGCCCACGTCGGCTCGCCGCGCCCACGCGCTCCAGACCTGGGGCGCCCGGTTCGTCGCGGACCTCGGCCGGTCCGACCAGGCCGCCTTCCTGTCCTCGTTCCTGGCGCTCCCTCGCCGCCACGTCGACGCCTACCTGGGGCCCCAGGCCTCCGTCGGGTCCGTCGCGGGAACCATGCTCCGCGCCTTCGCGGCGCTGCCCTTCCACCTCCAGCGCAGCGTCACCCGGCGCGCCCTGACCCGACCCACCCCGTTGGTCCGCCCCCTTCTCGGACTCCAGGAGGCCACATGATCCAAGCCCCCCCCGTCCTGCACCTCGCGAGCGATTCCGACGCATCGACACGGGCGCCGGGCCTCAGCGAGGTCGAGGCGCTGATGGTCAAGCTGTCTGCCGGCCGCCACCTCGAGCGGTGCGGCGCGATGGCCGTCGAGCACCTGACCGGCGGCGGAAAGCGCATCCGAGCCCGTCTGGCGCTGGCCGCACACGCCGCCCTGACCGGAACCACGGCGGGTTCGCTCGGCTGGGCAGCAGCCTGCGAGCTGCTGCACAACGCCTCGCTCGTGCACGATGACCTGCAGGACGGCGACACCGTTCGACGCGGCTCGCCGACGCTGTGGGCGAAGTACGGCGCCCCCCAGGCCATCAATGCCGGCGACCTGCTGCTGATGCTGCCGACGCTGGCGCTCGACCACGTCGAGGCCGACGACGGGACACGGTGGCGGCTCTCGCGGTGCCTGGCCGAGCACGCCGCCGACACCGTCCGCGGCCAGAGCCTGGAGATGACGCTCCTCAACAGCCGTCGGGTCGGCTGGAACGACTACCTGCGCGGCGTGGACGGCAAGACCGCCGGGTTCTTCGGACTCCCCGTGCACGGCGCCGCGTTGCTTGCCGGACGGAACGGTCTCGAGGCGCGAGCGCTGGCGGCCGAGTTCCGCCGGATCGGGGTCGTCTTCCAGCTCCAGGACGACGTCATCGACCTGTTCGGCGAGAAAGGCCGCGGCGCGGTCGGCGCCGACATCCGCGAAGGCAAGGTCAGCGCGCTCGTAGTGGAGCACCTGCGGCTCTACCCCGAGGACACGGGCTGGCTGCTGTCGATCCTTGAGACACCGCGAGACGAGACCACGAACACCCAGGTCGCCGAGGTCTGCCGGCGATTCAGCGACGGCGGCGCCCTGGACGAGGTCCTGGACCGCATCTACGAGTTCTCCGCCGCCACCTACCGATCCACCGTGCTCGACGACGAGCCGGCCCTTCGCAAGGTCGCCTGCACCACCTTGGACCACGTGCTCGAAGGCGTGCGCCACATCGATCCCTCGCTTCCGGTCGACGACCGGACTGGAGCCCTTCATGTCTGATCCCATCGTCGTCGTCGGAGCCGGTTTCGGCGGCCTGAGCGCTGCCATTCGCCTCCGCGCTCGGGGCTGGCCCGTCGTGGTCGTCGAGGCGGGCTCGCAGGCTGGCGGGCGCGCCCGCGTCTTCGAGTCCGAAGGCCACGTGTTCGACGCCGGGCCGACGGTCATCACGGCCCCGTACCTGCTGCACGAGCTCTTCCAGCTGCTGGACCGCAACCTGCGGGACTACTGCGAGCTGGTGCCGGTCGATCCCTTCTACCGGGTCCGCTTCGATGACGGCACGTCCTTCGACTACGTCGGCGAAGAGGACCGTCTGCTGTCCCAGATCGCGGACATGAGCCCAGGCGACGTCGACGGCTACCGCAAGATGGCCGCGCACAGCGAGCGCATCTTCGACATCGGCTACAAGCAGCTCGCCCACGTCCCGTTCGACACGGTGATGGACATGCTCCGCGTCGCGCCGGACATGATCCGCCTCCAGAACTACAAGTCGGTCTACGGCCTGGTCTCGGACTACCTGAAGGACGAGCGGCTGCGGCAGGTGTTCACGTTCCAGCCGCTCCTGATCGGCGGCAATCCCTTCGCGACCAGCTCGATCTACCTGCTGATCCACTGGCTCGAGCGCAAGTGGGGCGTGTGGTTCGCCAAGGGCGGCACGGGCTCGCTGATCAAGGCGATGGTGAACGTGCTCGCCGAGGTCGACGTGCCGGTCCGTCTGAACTCGCCGGTCGAGGAGATTGTCGTCGACAACGGCAAGGCCACTGGCGTCCGGCTGCAGGGCGGCGAGTTCATCCGAGCGGCCCACGTCATCAGCAACGCGGACCCGAGCGCGACGTACAAGCACCTGGTCGCGCCCGAGCACCGCAAGAAGCACACCGACCGACGCGTCGGGAACGTGCGCCAGAGCATGGGCCTGTTCGTCGGGTACTTCGGCTGCGAGGGCGACTACGACGACACCGTCATGCACCACGAGATCGTGCTCGGCCCCCGCTACAAGGGGCTCCTGACCGACATCTTCGACAACCGCGTGCTGGCGGACGACTTCAGCCTGTACCTGCACCAGCCCACGCGCACGGACAAGAGCCTGGCGCCCGACGGCAAGTCGACGTTCTATGTGCTGTCGCCGGTCCCGAACGAGAAGTCGGGTATCGACTGGGAGGCCCAGGGCGACGAGTACTTCGACCGCATCCTGTCGCACCTGGAGACCCGGATGATGCCGGGCCTGAAGGACCGGATCACCACGAAGTTCCACATGACCCCGCGGTACTTCCGGGACGAGCTACGCACGCCCGATGGCGCCGGCTTCGGGCCGGAGCCGACGCTGTTGCAGTCGGCCTGGTTCCGGTACCACAACCGGTCCGAAGACGTGGACGGCCTGTACTTCGTCGGCGCGGGGACCCACCCCGGCGCCGGCGTGCCTGGAGTCATCACCAGCGCCAAGGTCCTGGACACCATCGTCCCGGCGCCCGACGTGGCGGTCCCGGTGCCCCAGCCCGCGATGGAATGGGTCGCGAAGTGAGCGCGCCCGAACGAGCGACCCTGGCGAAGGGCTCGAAGAGCTTCGGGTTCGCCGCCTGGTTCCTGGCCGACGACGAGTGGGACGACGCCGCGCGCGTGTACGCCTTCTGCCGAGAGGTGGACGACATCGCGGACGACGAGCTCGCGCCGGCCCAGAAGCGCCGCGCCGCGCTCGACCGGCTGACCCTGGATGTGCGCGCCGAGCACTCGGACGCACCGGCCGTGCTGGCGTTGTTGGAGGTGCACCGCCGCCGAGCCCTCGATCTCGGCGCCGCGAGCGAGCTGATCGCCGGGTGCCGCTCCGACGTGGGTCAGGTGCGAATCGCCTCGGACGACGAGCTGGTCCGGTACGGCTACCGCGTCGCCTCCACGGTCGGCCTGATGATGTGCGGCGTGCTGGGAGTACGCGACCCGGACGCCCTGCCCTTCGCCATCGACCTGGGCGTCGCGATGCAGATCACGAACATCTGTCGCGACGTGAAGGAGGACGCCGAGAACGGGCGGATCTACCTGCCTGCCGACCGGCTCCGCGCCGCCGGGGTCGAGCCGACCGAGCTGATCGAGGGGAGCGCCGATCGACGCGCGGTGTCCCGCGTCGTCCTGGACCTGCTCGATCTGGCGGAGCGGTACTACGCGTCGGCCTGGGAAGGGCTGAGGTACCTGCCGTGGCGCGCCCGATTCGCCATCCTGATCGCCTCGCGGGTCTATCGCCGCATCGGCGTCAACCTTCGCCGAGCGGACGGAGATGCGCTGGCTGGGAGGACGATCGTTCCCCTCCAATCGAAGCTCGCCGAGGTGCTGTTCTGCACGATTCGTTACTTTCATCCGACCGTCCTCGGCGTGGCCCCAGCCCCGCCCCACGACGGAACGCTGCACGCCGCGCTGAGGGGACTCCCCGGCGCGCGCCCACTGGACTCCCATGGCCTACAAGATCAAGACCGTCGCCGAGCTGACCGGCATCCCGAAGAACACCCTCATCGCGTGGGAGCGGCGCTATGGTCTGCCCCAGCCGGCGCGGACTGACTCGGGCTACCGGATCTACTCGGACGCGGACGTCGAGCTGCTGCGGCGGATCCTCGGCCTGCGGGAGGTCGGGTACCGCATCTCGGAGATCGTCGACCTGCTGGCGCGGGAGGACGCGGCCGGGGCGGCACAGCTCGAACGGGGTGACGTCGGAGGAGGCCTGGCCGGCCTACGCGACGGCATCCTGGGCGCACTGCTGCGCTTCGATCTCGTCGACGCCGAGGACCGCGCCAAGGCGCTGGTCACCGTGCCCTTCGCCACCCAGCTCGACAGCGTCTACATGCCCATGCTCCAGGAGACCGGACACCGATGGGAGCGAGGCGAGGCTACCGTCGTCCAGGAACACCTGGTCTCGGGATGGTGCCGGGAGCGCATCCTGACGATGGCCCGAAGCGTCGAACCCGGCGCCGCGAACGCCCCCGAAGCCATCTGCGCGTCACCTGCGGGCGAACGGCACGAGTTCGGCCTGCTGGGCGTCGCCTTCCACCTGGCGAGCGCCGGCTACCGCGTCGTCTACCTGGGCGCGGACGTCCCAGGCGAGCAGCTGTTGGCACTCGTCTCCGAGCGGCAGCCGGCCATCGTGGCGCTGTCGGCCGTCCTCGACCGACCGGGCTTCGATTTGTGGGCGTTCGCCACCCTGGTGGCCGAGAGACTGGCGTCTCAGGGCCGGGTCCTGCTCGGTGGCCGCGCGGCGGCAGCGCTCGAGGGCCGCTCCACCGCGCGCATCCTCGTCGGAGACAAGGCGCGTCGCGTCACGAACCCGGCGGCCCGGCCGCACCTGCTGGAGACCGGCGCGGGCTGAACCCCGTCCGGCCCCGCTCAGGCCGGGCGAGCCCCGGCTTCGGCCAGCAGGTCGGCGAGAGCCACGGCGAGCGTCGGGAACCGGAAACGGAACCCCGCTGCAAGGAGTCGGGTCGGCTCGACGCGCTGCGAGGCCAGAAGCAGCTCGGACGCTGGCCCCATCGCCAGCCGCAACGCCATCGCCGGTACTGGAAGCAGCGCCGGACGACCGACCGCCGCTCCGAGCGCGGACGCGAACTCCCGCTGGCGAACCGGCTGCGGTGACACCACGTCGACCGGCCCGTCGACCGGCGCCGACATCGCAAAGGCGACCGCCTCGACCCAGTCCTGGACATGGATCCACGACTGCCACTGGTCACCGGAGCCCATCGGCCCGCCCAGCCCCGCCCGGAACGGGAACAACATCGACGCCAGCGCGCCCGACCCCGGATCGAGCACGATCCCCGTGCGCAGCGCCACCGACCGCACACCGCGGGACCGTGCCCCTGTGAGCGGCGCCTCCCACGCCTGGCACAGCTCCGCCAGGCGACCCGACCCAGCCGAGCTGCGGTGGTCGAGCTCCTCGTCGGCGCGGTCGCCGTAGATCCCGATGGCCGAGGCGTTCAGCCAGACCGACCCGGGCTGGACCAACCCAGCGAGTGCCTGGGTCAACGCGACCCGGCTGGCCTCGATGCGAGCCCACCGCGCAGCCGTCCAGCGCCCCAGGATCGGCTCCCCGGCGAGATTGACCACCACGGAATGGCCTGGGACGAGTTCCTCCAGCTGGTCGACGGGGGCGAGTCGGACCGACGCCGGCAGCAGGTCGCGCGCACGGACGGGGTCCCGGGACAAGAGGGTGAGGTCGTGCCCGTCGACCAGGAGCCGCGACACCAGCGCGCGCCCCAGCCCTCCGGTCCCGCCGAGCAGGAGAACGTCGGCCATCACTACTCCTCTTCAAGCCTGATCTGGCGAAACCGTCGCAGGCTCAGAAGCCCTCCTCGAGGCTCGCCCCTATCACGTGGACGGTCTCCACGGTCGGCAGCCCCTCCCATCCGCGGTGGATCTCCCGTACCAGCACGCCGATGCGGGGCTCGTATGGGCTCTGCACGTAGCCGAGCACCTCGTGCCCCCAGGTCATCGGCATGTCGTACTGCGTGGTGACGGCGAGCTGTCCGATCTTCTTCTCGCCCTTGCCGTCGGCCGAGAGCATCACGGTGACCGGCACCTTGAACGGGAGCTCCTCGTTCTCAGGCAGGTGCAGCGAGCCGGTCACCAGTCGCGCGTCGAAGCCGGTCGAGAATCGCTGGAAGGCGACCTCGGTCGCGACGACGCCGTGCTTGTCGAGCATCGCCTGGACCCGCGTCGACTCCCGCTCCCAGACCACCTGGATGTCCGCGTCACACGGCTCGTTCGTCGTCTGGATCCGGTCGACGACGCCGTCGCTCACCAGGCCGATGACCAGGAAGCTCCATTGCATGCAGCCGACGGCCTCGTCCGGGGCGACGTACAGGATCGCGAGCTTGCCGTCCGGCGAGAACCCGATGGGCCGGAGCTCCGCGTCGAGCTGAGTGTACGGCTCGTGCTTCCGGTGCGGGATGACGTCGGGCGGGGGCGCGGCCAGCGCGCTCGAGGCCAGCAAGAACACGAGCACTCCTCAGAAGACCAGCAGCTGCCCTTCGAACGAGCCGACCAGAGGCTCGCCTGCGTCCATGCTCGCATCCTCGAACGTCACGTCACCCATCAGGTACGCGACGAACTCGAAGTCGGTCATCGTCTCGGTGTCGAGCACCATGATCGCGCCGATGCGCTCGCCCAGGTCGAGCTCGACCGTTCCGGGCTTCATGTCGTCGGGCGGGACCGTGATGTAGACCAGCCAGTGCAGCGTCTCGGACGCCGACGTCACCTGGTAGAAGACGGCCGCGCCCTCGGACTCGCCGCCGATCACGCCGCCGGTGTACGGCCCCGCCGCCGGCTCGTCGTCCAGCGAGAGCAACAGCGAGCTCTCGCCATAGGTCCAGGGGTCCCGGTTGAAGGACTCCCACGTCCCGGAGAACTCGGCCTGGACCGAGCCCTGGGGCACGAAGCAGTAGCTGTCCCGCATGCCATAGGGCCAGCTCGGAGGGGCCGCCTCGAGCGCCTCGAGCAGATCCGGCTCGCGGCTCTCGACGACGTATTCCAGGAACTCGAGCTGCTCCTCGACGGCGCCCCACTTGCGGCTCCCGAACTCGGGCTCGATGACGTCCCGCATCCGGTCGGCGCGGGACAACGCGTCGTCGGCTTCCCAGTGCTCGAGCATGCCGCGCAGCGCCGCCTCGTAGAGCTCAGGCCCATCGGGGTGCTCGATGATGCGGTTGACCAGGACCCCCGAGGCGTAGACCGTCTGCGTCTGGAACCCCGGATCGTCCTGGAAGTCCTCGGCGTACTCGCCGTAGAAGACCGCGTCCATCCCCCACGGGATGAACCGGAACCGGCCGTCGCTGGGGTCGGCGTACAGGTAGTAGTTGTTGGTGTTCGAGGCGTACCCGTCGGTGTGCTGGACGATGACCTCGCTGGCCCAGAAGTCCAGGAACTGATCGACGTCGACGATGGGCTCGAGCGCGTCGAAGAGCTCGCTGTCGGGCACCGTGAGCGCCTCGGTCAGCTGTTCGACGTCCGAGAAGTCCCCCTCGGACTCGTTCGTCTTCTTCTCGATGGGGCCGGTCCACCCCTCGCGGAAGTCGGCGAGCGTGCCCTCGTACAGGTTGCCGCTGTCGTCGCCGAACTCGCGCTCGAGGAACGGCTTCTTCAGCGGCTCGAGGTTCACGAAGACGCCCAGGTCGTCGCCGTTCACGGTCACCTGGGCGAGCGAGCAGCGCGGCGCGGGCAGGCCGGCGTCGCGGAAGAAGCCATAGGCCACGCACTGGCGAGCGAAGGAGGCGTCGGCCAGGGAGTTGTTGAGCGTCAGGCGCCGCATCCCGTGGAAGGTGGCCTCGTCGTCGAACTCGCCGAGGTCCAGCTTCAGGCTCGGCTTGTCCTCGTTCATCGAGCCCAGGAAGCCCTTCTTGCGCACATCGGCCCGCTCATAGAGCTCGCCGTCGATGGTCACGCGGGCCTCGAACCAGGTGAACGGGCTCTCGAAGGGCTGCTCCTGGCAGTCCGGCTGGCCGATGGTCGTCGCCCAGGTCCGGGACTGGGTCCGCAGATCGTCCCAGTCGTCCTCGGGCAGCTCGATGTCCACCCGCATCAGGTGGTCGAGGTCGTAGACCTGATCCGTCTCGTCGATCTCGGGCTCCGAGTCGACCGGCGGGACCTCGACGCCGCCCGTGCAAGCGAGCCAGAACAGGATGCTCATCCGACCTCCGGACGACAACGTAGCCACACGTGCAGCCGGTCGCCTTCCATGTCGACGGTCCGGTCGAGCTCGAAGCCCAGGCGGGCGATCAAGCCGTTGCTGCCGTCGTTGGCGACGTCGACGAACGCCTCGAGCGCGGCGACCTCCTGGGCGTCGGCCTCGGCGAGTAGCGCCCGGATGGCCTCGCCGGCGTAGCCCCGGCCGCAGTGGTCGACGTGGAGCCAGTACCCGATGGCGGGGACGGCGTCGGCCTTCTGCATGAACAGGGCCTCGCCGACCAACACGTCGCCAGCCAGGACGGCCCACCGATACACCTCGCCCGCAGCGAACTGCCGGGCGAACTCGACGACCTGGTCGCACGTGGCCTGGAGCGAACGCGGCTCGTTCCGCATGAACGGCACCCACGGTCGCAGGTGGGCATCGCTCCGGTCCAGGGCCGCCCGAAGCGCGGGTCCGTCCCCATCTTCCCAGGACCTGAGCGTGAGCCTTTCGGTGTCGATCCGGCGTCGCATGCTCCCCAATAGCCCAGAAAAGAGGCGGAGATTCCGAGCGCGACCGCTCCTGACGGCTTACCCGGCCGAGCCGTTGGTGCTCCGAGGTACGGACATCGCGGTCGTGCCGGCCATTTCTGGCCGCCGCATTTGCATCAGAAAGAGAAGAAAGACATGAGCAACAAGCTCTTTGTGGGTGGCCTGGCTTGGGCCACCGACGATCACGGCCTTCGCGCCGCCTTTGAGGCCTTCGGGGCCGTCACCGACGCCAAGGTCATCAACGACCGTGAGACCGGACGCAGCCGGGGCTTCGGCTTCGTCACGTTCGAGAACGCGGACGATGCCAAGACCGCCATCTCGCAGATGGACGGCGCCAACCTCGATGGCCGGAGCATCCGCGTCAACGAGGCCCAGGAGCGCGCCCCCCGTGGCGGCGGCGGCGGCGGCGGACACCGCGGCGGCGGCGGCGGCTACGGCGGCGGCGGCGGTAACCGCGGCGGCGGCGGCGGCTACGGCGGCGGCGGCGGCGGCGGCGGACGCTGGTAGTCCAGCTCTCGCCTACTCGTTGAGGGCGACGGTCACGACGGCCGCGTCCTCGATGAGCTGGGCGAGCTGCGCTTCGCTGGCGAAGTCATTCGTCGCGAGGCGCCCAGCAGGGTCACACACCACAGGCAGGTCGATCTCTTCGGCCTTCATCAGGTGGATGACCTGGCTGGTCTGCGAAGCGCTGTCGGTGTTCACGGCCAAGACGCCGTCGAACCCTGACAGCTGCTTCAGCCTTGCGACGCTTCCGGCGTCTGTGACCGACCACGTCATCACGACGTAGTCATCGGTGTCCACGCGGTGACCGTCGGTGGTCCGCGCCGGATCGGCGAGCGTGGGGGTCGAGAACCGGCTGACGAGGGCGAGCGTCATGTGGGCATCCTTTCCCATTGCCCGAGAGAATCCCCGGGGACACTCTGAACATACGGATCCGACGCCCGTCGGGCGATTCCACACCATTACCCGCGATTACACCTCAGTCGTCGGCGGACTCGACGTTGCTGATGATGGCGGTCACCGTCGTCCCTGAGGCGTGGGCGCCGTGGTAAACGACGCGGCCCGCGGTGTTGATGACCGTATAGGTCTGCTGGGGCTTGGAGTCGTCCGGGTCTCCCCACACCTGGATCCACTCGTACGTGGGATCCGCGAGCACGGTCCAGTCCGTGATCTCCATGAACTCGGCGTAGCTCCGAGCGGTCTCGATGCTCGCCGGCTGGTGGCTGTTGTCCTGCACCACGACGTTCACGAGCTCGATGTCGTCGGGCCCACCGGAGAGTCCGTGCCGGAGGGCCCCGTGCAGCCCAGCGCCCAGGCGAGAAGAACCATCGCGACCTCCGGCGCGCATCGTGACATGGACAGCAACAAGCGGAAGGTACACAGCGTGTATACCTTGGAGCGAGGCATGACGTTCGCGGACATCCAGGCCCTGGACGGGGCGCTGTCGCCCCTGCTCTACGGCTTCGGGATCGCCCTGATCCTGCTGGAGACGGTCGTCCTGACGCGGCGGAAGCTGCCTCGCGACAAGGCCAGCCGCTGGCTGAGCGTCTGGTGTGGCGCCCTGGCCTTCGGGACCGAGGCGCTCGTGCACACCACGCTGCTCCTAGGCGTCCAGATGTGGGTCTACGAGCACCGGCTGTCGACGTCGGCTTCGAGTGGTGGGTCTGGGTCGGGTGCTTCGTGGTGAACGACGCGATGTTCTACGTGAGCCATCGGGCCGGCCACGAGGTGCGCGTCCTGTGGGCGGTCCACTGCGTGCACCACTCGCCGAAGCACTACGACCTGACGACGGGCATCCGCGGCAGCCTGTTCGGGGTGTTCACCGCGTTCCCGTTCGTGGCCTGGATCCCGCTCCTGGGCATCCATCCGCTGGTCTTCCTGATCGTCGATCGCGTCTTCAAGTTCTACGGCCTCGCCTACCACACCGAGGCCATCGGCAAGCTCGGTTGGCTCGACCGCTGGCTCATCACGCCCTCGGTCCACCGGGTCCATCACGCGACGAACCCGCAGTACCTGGACCGCAACTACGGCGGCTTCTTCCTGGGCTTCGACCGGCTGCTCGGCACCTGGACGCCCGAGGAGGACGAGCCCGTCTACGGCCTGACCAAGGACTGGAACGGCACGACGGTCTGGGACTGCCAGACCCACGAGCTCCGCGATCTGTGGCGGGACGTCCGGTCAGCCCGATCGCTCGGCGACGCCATACGCTTCGCCCTGAAGCCGCCTGGCTGGCGACCGGAGCCCGAGCAACAGTCTGTTGTGGCGACGCACGACGTCGGCTGAGCATCCCAGGGGCCATGTGGCTGTCCCTCCTGCTCGCCTGCCCCGCCCCCCTCGACACGGGCGAGCCCCGTCTGTCGACAGCAGACAGCGAGGTCCTGACCGAGTCGCCGGTGGACAGCTTCGTCGAGACCGGCGTGGACAGCCCCGTGGACACGGGCGACCCCGTCGTCACGGTGGACCCCACTCCCGAGCTCGAGGCCTTCGACTGCTTCGACGCGGTCACCAACTGCTCGGACGAGGAGCCCTTCATCGAGGGCACGTGCTGCTCGGTGGGGCCCGGCCTGCTCCAGACCGCCGAGCTGCGCGGCTCCGAGGTCGTCGGCCTGGCCTGGGACGGGAACCTGGCCGTGGCCTGCGAGGGCTTCGGCGCGACCATCCACCGCACCGACGGCGTCTCGTCCGAGCTGCTCGGAGGGGCCGGGAGCCGCTGCCAGCGTGCGGCCGTGGGCGCCGACGAGACCGTCTACATCGCCCACCACGGCGACAGCTGGATCGCCAGGCCGTCGCTCTCGACCTGGACCGTCGATGGTCCGGTCGAGCAGCAGGACCGCCTGACCGAGGACGTGCTGTACGAAGGCCTCGTCTGGTCCGACGACGTCCTGTACGCGGCGACGCATGCCGGAGGGGTCCGCGTCTACGACACCTCGGGCGCGGGCCTCCCCGTCCTGGCCGACGTCGTCACCGGCTTCGAGAACGCCATCGAGCTGGCCGTGCTCGACGGGGTCCTGTACGCCTCGGACGGGGCCTCGATCCAGGTGCTGTCGCTGGCCGATCCGCTCCACCCCGCCTTGGTGGACACCGTCCAGGCGGGCGGAACGGTGCGAGCGGTCGAGGCCAGCGAGGGCCGGCTGTACGCCGCCCTGGGCTCGCTGGGTCTCGAGGTCTGGGACCTGGCGGATCCGCACGCCCCCACGCGCATCGAGCGGTGGGATGTGGGCGGCACCGTGCTCGATCTGGCCGCCCACGAAGACCGACTGGCGCTCGCCACATGGACCCATGTCCAGATGCGCGACGCGACCGAGCTCACGCTGCTCGCCAGCGCCAAGACCCGGCCCTACGAGGAGTACGAGCAGGACCTGACGCTCGAGTTCGACGGCGCCAACGTGCTGCTCGGCGAGTGGGAGGGCGTGCACGTCTTCGCCTGGAACGAGGGACGGGCGAGCGCGGAGCTCCATCCCCTGGCCGACTCCCTGAACTTCTGGTCCGAGGAGGCCTCCGAGCAGCTGCTACGCATCGAGAACCGAGGCCCTCTCCCGCTCGAGGTCGAGAACCTGGCCATCTCGGACGCCGCGTACGCGCTCGACGTCGACCAGCTCACCGTCGAGCCCGGCGAGACCGGCACCGTCACCGTGTCGTTCAGCCCCCCCGCCGATGGCCGCTCCAGCCTGACGTTCGAGACGAACGACCAGGACGCCTGGCGTCGCGAGGTCGTGCTCCCCGTGTACGCCATCAGCGGCGGACTGGGCGTCGGATCGGAGCTGACCACGGACTTCGACTTCCTGGCGGGCGACGGCGGGAGCGTCGAGGACCTGCGCGGAAAGCTCACCGTTCTGGCGTACTTCGCCCTGTTCTGACCCATCTGTGGTCTGGAGTTGCCAGACCTCGACCAGAGCATCGCGCAGCCCTACGCCGACCAGGGCGTCCAGGTCATCGGCATCCACCCCGGCGAGTCCCCCGACCAGCTGGCGGACTTCGTCGAGCAGACCGGCGTCACGTTCGAGCTGCTGGCGGACCAGGGCCACACGGTGAGCCACTTCCAGTACAACGATGGCGTCGGCTACCCCTACCCGCGGGACGTGGTCATCGGCCCCGACCTCATCGTCCGCAGCAGCGAGAACAGCTTCAACGCCGACGAGATGGAGTCCCTGGTCCAGGAGATCCTCGCGGAGTGATCAGCCCCGCAGGACCTCGAGGTGCGCCTCGAGCTCGGCCGGCAGCTTCGCCTCGATGAGCCGGTCCTCCAGGTCGAGCTTCCAGGCGTGCAGCCACAGCCGACCTGGGAACGCCGGGACCCGCTTCGGTCGCTTCGGTCCGTACCGGGTGTCCCCGACAACGGGCAGCTCGATCATCGACAGGTGCCGGCGGAGCTGGTGCTTCCGGCCCGTGATGAGCTCCAGCTCCAGGAGCGCAAACCCCTGGAACCGTTCGATGACCTGGAATCGAGTGACCGCGTCGACGTCCTTCTTGTCGATGCGCAGCGGCATGTCGATCTCGGCCTCGTCGACGGGGTCCCCCGCGACGAGCGCGAGGTACCTCTTGCGCGACGAGGCGAGCATCTCGGAGGCTCGTCGGCGGGCGGCCCGGCCCGCACCGCAGAGGACGACGCCCGAGGTGGGCTTGTCGAGACGGTGGACGGGCTTCAGCGAGCGCGGGAGCGACCGCTGCTCCTGGATCCAGCTCGTCAGGTCGGCTAGCTTCTCCGCGTTGGGGTGCACGGCCATGCCCGCGGGCTTGTCGAAGGCGTAGAACACATCGCCGAAGCGGGTCAGGAGTCGAGGCGTCATGGCGCCCCCCTATCACCAGGACAGCGAGGCGCCGACGGGCTCGGCGAAGCGACCGAACGCCTCCTCCCACGCCTGGGGGTCCTGCTCCAGGGAGCGAGCCGTCTCCTGCATCTCCGGGGTGATGACCTCGACTCGGCCGACCAGCACGCGCTCGACCTCGGTCGGGGACGGCGAGATGCTCAGCGGCAACAGGGCGTCCACCTCGCGGTCGGGCAGCACGTAGAGGACACGCAGTCCCTCCTCGAACCAGGAGTCCTCCCATGTCCGGATCGTACAGCCCCTCGTCGACGAGCCACTCGACGATCCCTGGCAGCAGCTCGTCGAGCTCGCCCTCGGCCCTCGGGCGCTCGACCGCCGTGCGCCGGCGGTGGTCGATCCACGTCCAGGTCCGCGTGTCACCGTAGCTCTCGAAGACGAGCATCCGACCTGCAGGGCCGTTCAGGTACAGGCGCTCGTCGAGCCGCACGTTCAGCGACAGCGGGAAGTCCCCGACGCCTCGGTAGAACAGGAACCGCTCGGTCTCGTTGCCTTCGGTGTCGCACACGCGCAGAGGCGTCGCGCTGGTCTCTCGCGCTGGGTAGTAGTGGCTATCGCCGCCGTCGTGGATGAAGTCCGTCGACAGCTCGGGGTCGAGCTGGATGACCCCCCAGTGCAGCCCGCTCTTCGCTGGGATCCAGGCCTTCGGGTACCACTCGGTCATCGAGCCGCGCGGGAACTCGACGGTGACCTCGACCTGCATCGCCTGGTCGGTGTGGAAGTAGATGACGGGGGTCTCCATCCGGATGGTCCCGGCGCAGCCCTTGGTCCGGCACGGCGGCGCGGTCCGACGCCCGGCGGCGGCGTCGTCCCAGTCGTAGACGAAGCTCGGCAGGTCCTGGGGACCCGACAGCGGCTTCCAGACCATGGCCTCGCCGTCCTGGCCGGCGACGGCGGTGAACGTGCCCCACTCGTGGACAGTGAGGTCGGCCGCCGAAGCGGTCCCGAGGAGCAGGCAGAGAAGTGGCATGACGCCTCCTTTTGGTGCGAATGGACGAGGGTTCGGACGACGAGAGGACCGAGGTCAGATCCAGGCGGGCTCGAGCTCCACGCGAAGCGCCTCCAGCGCCTGGGCGTCGCCCGAGAGGACCGCCGCCCGATCGACCCGGACGTCGGGGAGCAGCTCGACGATACGGTCCACGACCGCATCCTGGGGGTGTCGCTGCAGCACGTGCCACAGCGTCAGGGTGTCGCGTGGACGGGACTCGGCCAGCACCGCGTGCAGAGAGGCCTGGCCGGCGTCGACCAGGTGCACCGCCACGCGGACCTCCTCGGACGCGTCCCAGAACACCGGGGTGCCGGGGCCGCGCTCAGCATCCATGCGGGCCTCGGCGCCGGCGGGGACGAACGCCACGTAGCTGTCGGTCTCGAGCGAGACCCAGCCGCTGCTGACGATCAGCTCGCCGTTGCCCTGAGGGTCCACCTGGAGCGTGTAGGCGCAGCCCAGGTCGACCGCGATCGCCACCGGCGTGTCGACGATGAGCAGGCGCGGCGGCGCGATGACCGCGGCGTCGACCCGGCCCTCGGCCAGCTCGAGGCGGTGCTCGTCCACGCCGGTCGCGACCAGCCGCAGTCGGGTCTCGGGAGCCACCTCCATGTGACCGATGTCGGCGACCTCGAGCATCACGCGGCTGTCGGCGTCCGTCTCCAGCCAGTCACCCTCGGCCAGCTCGCAGCTCTCTTCCGCACAGATGCTGGTGCCCTCGAGCTGGGTCATCGACCAGCTCGGCTCGTCGGCCGGCGGGCCGAAGAGGACCGGAGCGAGGCCCAGAAGCGCGACCGCCGCGATGGGGAGCGCCCAGCGCCACGCCGGCTCGTCGGCCTGCACGGGGGGGCCGCTCCGTCGTACCGCAGCGGCGACAGCAGCTCCTCGAGCCGCGCGATCTCCGGGTCGTGCCCGGTTCCGTCCCAAAGGTCGCTCATGTCGCCCCCAGTCGCTCACGCAGGAGCTTCATCCCGCGGTGGAGGTTCACGCGCACCGAGCCGGGCGTCAGGCCCGTCCTCTCGGCGATCTCGGGTCCGGTCATGCCCTCGACGAGGCGCATCCAGGAGCGTCTCGCGGTAGGCCTCGGGCAGGGCGCGGATGTGGCCCAGGACCTGGGCGGCCTCGACCGAGGGTCGAGCTCGCGACGGCATCTCCTCGGGCAGCTCGACGAGTCGAGGCCGGCGGTGGACGTCCGTGGCGCGGTTCCGGGCGATCTGCAGGAGCCACGGACCGAACTTGGCGGGATCGTTCAAGGATTGGAGCCGCGACAGGGCGGTCAGGAACACGTCCTGGACCAGGTCGTCGGCGTCCGTGGCCGAGACCCGCGACAGCAGCACGGCGTGGACCATCCGCGCGGTCCGGTCGTGCAGCTCGGAGAACGCAGCCCGGTCGCTGTCTCGGGCGAGGACAACGAGCTCGGCGTCGGTGGGGTCGGCAGCGATGGAGAGAGCCAGGTTCACGGTCACAAGACGGAGAGACCGCCGGATCGTTAACGAAGGTCCACGAGAAAAGGAGCCAGGCGCTCGGCGAGGACGGCGTGGCCCGCCTCGTTGTAGTGACAGCACACATCGAGCCGGATCGCCTCGACGTCCTGGTCGACGAGCACCTCGGCCAGCTGGACCGCGCGCACCCCGTTGTCGGCCGCCCAGGCCAGCGCCTCCTGTCCGAAGTCGGGCGGCGCCGCGACGGACTCGGCGAACGGTCGATCCAGGACCGGCGGGACGACGATGAGCAGGTCGCTGTCGGCCTGGGTCACCTGAGCCAGCACGTCGTCCAGGGGCCCTCGTCGGTCCGGCGTCGCGGGCAGCTGGGTCGCGCGAGCGAGGGTCAGGAGCTCGTAGGCGCGCAAGTGGCGGAACAGGAGGCCGTTCAGCCGCCACGGCACGCCGAACGCGTCAGGCACCCCGGCGCGGTCCCGGGGCATCCCGGGGTTCAGGCTGTAGCCACGGTCGCCGACCCAGGTGAAGCGGTTCGCGTCGTTCGCCCAGACCTCCCAGACCACGAGCCGAGGTGGCGTCTCGAGCTCGACGTCCAGCCGGGCCTGCTTCGCTTCGACGCCGTACCCGGGGCTGGCCAGGTTGTGGACACAGGTGCCCGGCAGGTCGAGCTGCTCGCTCCAGGCCTGCTCGACGCCGCTTCCGTACAGGATCGAGCTGCCCAGGACGACGACGCGGTCCTCGGCCACACACGCACGGTTCTCCCGCTGGACGCCGGTGGGGCTGCGCCAGTAGCGAGCGTCCCCTTCCCCCAGGATCTCGAGCTGGGGGCCCGCGGCGATGACCTGGGTCCGGCCGACGGGGTCCACCACGCGGACCACGACCTCGACGGCGATGGGCGCCACGATCAGCCCTGCCATCAGTGCCAGTACGCGTCGTCGCATCAGCTCCAGCGTACGTCAGCCGTCCAGTGCTCCCGCAGGACCGCGTTCAGGGCCGCGGCCCGCCGGATCGGAAGCGCGTGACCGGCCTCGTCGAGCTCGACGTACGTGGCGCCCGGGATGGCCTCGGCCAGCGCCCTCCCCTGCTCGGGTGGGGCGACGAGATCCTCGGTGCCGCTGAGCACCAGCGTCTCGATGTCGGCCAGCTCGCCGAGTCGGTCGGACAGATCGCTGTCCCCCAGCGCCCGGACCTGGTCCATGAGGACCGCTGGCGAGTCGGCGAGGTCCCGGCCGAACAGCGGCTCCAGCTTCGCGGCGAAGGCGTCCCGGTCGATCGAGGCGAGCTGCGAGCGCGCGACGACCATCTCCACGAAGGCGCGGCGACGCATGGCCGGGGTCCCGACGCGTGTCCGCAGCCCGAGCCACATCATCGGCAGCGACGGGATCGCCCCGTCTCGGCCCCGCACGAAGGTGCAAAGGAGCCCCAGGCTCATCACACGCTCGGGCGCGTCCAGCGCGAGCTGCTGGGCGATGACCCCGCCCATCGAGTGGCCGACGACGTGCGCTCGGTCCCAGCCCAGGTCGTCGAGCAGCTGCCGGGCCGCGTCCGCCATGCCCTGGATGCTCAGCGGCTCCAGCGGAGGGCTCGTCCCGATCCCCGGATTGTCGAACGCAACCATCTGGAACTGTTGCTGAAGTGCAGTCAGCTGGGGACGCCACGTCTCCCCGATGGCGCCGACGCCCTGGATGAGCAGGACCGGCGGGCCCTGGCCGACGCGGATGTGCGAGAGGCTCACGGCCCCAACCTAACGGGGGCGCCGCCACGCTTACACCGAGCGCCTGGTCGGGTATGGATAGGGATGTCCATGCTGCTCCTTCTCCTCGCATGCCCCGCCCCCGAGACCGATCCCGTCATCTGCGACGACGAGGACGGTCCCGCCGCCCAGCTGACCATCGCCCCCTACCTGCAGTGGATGCAGGACGGCACGGTGGCCGTGATGTGGGAGACCGAAGTCGGCCAGGGCGGCAGCGTCACCTACGGCTCGACCGCCAACGGCGCGAAGGAACACAAGATCTGCGCCGAGCGGGTGCCCGCGCTGCCCGGAGGAGACCCGGACGACGCCGAGACCCAGGTCTGGATGGCGACGCTGGACATCGAGTCGATCACCGGCGGCGTCCGCGTCCGCGCGCGAACCGGGGCGGCCCACTTCGACGCGTTCCAGTTCCAGACCCCCGAGGCGGGGGACTTCCGGTTCGCGGCGCTCTCGGACAGCCAGAAGGACTCGTCGAACCCCGATCGGTTCGCCAAGCTCGTCCGCAGCATGCAGGACAACACCGCCGACGACCCGGTGGACTTCGTCCTGATGCCGGGCGATCTGGTCGACAACGGCTGGATGATCGCCGAGTGGCAGGACGACTTCTTCGGGCCCGCGGCTGGCCTGCTCGACCAGGCTCCGCTGTACCCGGCCATCGGCAACCACGAAGGCGGGAGTCCCCTGTACTTCCGGTACTTCCACATGCCGAACGGCCTCGAGGAGCACGCCTACACCTTCGACCGTGAGAACGTCCGTGTGGTCACGCTCGACAGCAACGGCTGGCTCGAGGACGAGCAGCTGACCTGGCTCGACGAGCAGCTCGACGCGACGTGCACGGACCCCGAGATCGACTTCGTCTTCGCCCAGCTGCACCATCCCTGGCTCTCCGAGCTGTGGACCCCCGGGAACACCGAGTTCACGGGCGACGTGGTCGCTCGGCTCGAGTCCCTCAGCACGGACTGCCAGAAGCCGAGCATCCACTTCTTCGGGCACACCCACGGCTATTCGCGCGGCCAGTCTCGCGACCACGACCATGTGATGGTGAACGTGGCGAGCGCGGGCGGCGCCCTGGACCGTTGGGGCGAGCAGCCGCAGGAGGACTACGCCGAGTTCAGCGTCAGCCAGGACCACTACGGCTACGTGCTGGTGGACGTCACGACCGGCGACGCGCCCTCGTTCACGATGACCCGCTACAGCTTCGGCACCCCCGAAGGTGAGCTCCCCGGCGTGGTGACGGACTCGCTCACGGTCTGGCGCGACAACACCGCCCCGGCGACACCGACCCCCACCGGCTGCCTGACCGCCTCGCCGTTCGAGGACACGGACGGCCACGCGCACCAGGCGACCCACTGGCAGCTCGGCGAGAGCTGCGACGCGCTCGACGTCGACATCTGGCGTCAGTCCGAGAACCAGTACATGGGTCGGGACACGCAGGCCGACGACGACCTGACCGACGAAGAGGTGCCCGACGGCACGGGCTGCTTCCGGGTCCGCTACCGGGACGAGGGGCTCGTGTGGAGCGACTGGTCGGACCCCGAGGCCTGTTGAGCACCAACTGACCGGCGTCAGAAGCGTGCGAGATGGCAGGCCGCTCTCGGCGGGCGACAACGGGTGCACGGAACCCGGAGTCCCTCATGCGCCACGTCCTCGCCGCCTCGCTTCTTCTCTCCCTCGCTGCCTGCACGAACGGCGGTGGCGCGTCCGAGGACACCGCCGACACCGCGGTCGAGGACACCGGACCCGAGCCGACCGCCGACTTCACGTTCGCCTCGGCGTCCCCGCTCGTCGCGAGCTGGAACGGGGGCGATGACCTGACCATCACGCTTGACTGTGCGGACGCGACGCTCGTCGAGTCGGTGACGCTGGACTACGACAGCGGCTCGCTCGACACGAAGTTCAAGGCGAGCGAGGACGGCGCGACGCTGACGGTCAGCGCGACCACCTCGGCCCAGAAGGAGCCTGGCCGCGCCGACCCCTGCCTGAGCGTCGACGGAGACGAGGTCTGTGGCATGACGACGCACTTCCGGCTCGACCCGGGCGAGATCGAGGGTGACGTCATCGAGGCCGTCGACTGGGGCTACGAGATCACGGCCGCCGGCGCGACGGACGACGGACGACGGACGACGGACGACGGACGACGGACGACGGACGACGGACGACGGCGCCATCGTGGCGAGCATCTACGACGACAACTGGATCGTGGGCGAGACCAACGCCGACCGGAGCATGTGGGTCGAGACGAAGCTGAAGGGCTCGCCCATCGCCGCGCGTCCGAACTTCCGCAAGCTCGCCGTCGGCCAGGAGCTCTACTTCCCTGCCATCGACAAGACCTCGAAGAAGGTCATCGTCCACACCGGCACGATGACGGACAAGGGCCTGTCCTTCACCGAGCGCACCGCCGATGGCGCCGGCTTCGGCTTCGACGCGGACAGCGACTTCCTGTACATCGGCAGCTGCGCCAAGGGCGTGGTCATCCAGGGCACGTCCGCCAAGGACGGCTCCATCGTGAACGTGGGGCTGTCGCTCTCGGGCACGGACCTGAAGCAGGCGTGGAGCGCGGCCGGCAGCGCCGCCATGCACAGCGTCAACGTGACCACCTCGTACGGCGAAGGCGTGGTGGTCTTCAGCCAGGGCGACAAGGGCGTGGACGTCGAGCTCATCGACGTCGCCACCGGCAAGACGCTGGAGTCCACGACCATCGAGCTGACCGGCGTCGAGGTCATGGACATGGCCGCCGCCGACCTCGACGGCGACGGCGTCGACGAGCTGTACGGAGGCTTCGGCACCGAGGACGGTGGCGTGTACGCCTCGGTCACGAAGAAGGGCTCCTACTTCCTGAGCTTCCAGGTCGCCGGCAAGCCCCTGGCATCGGACGGCAGGTTCCGCCTGAACAAGCTCCGCTCGGTCACGCCCACGACCAACACCAGCTGGACAAGGGCTACCTGATGATGGGGACCAGGCCGACGACGACCGTCGCGCTCGGAAGTGAACACCTCGCAGCGGGCGGCTCGACCTGGCTCGCGACGTGGAGCGTGGGCGACGGCTTCGACATGACCGCGGTGCCGGACTCGGTCGAGCTGGTCGCCCAGCGGGGTGACACGGTGTTGGCTCGCCCGTGATCTTCTCGGGGGCGGCGAACCCGGTCGAGGTGCCCACGGCGGACGCCGACGAGGACACCTCGCTCGTCCTGACCCGCGCCGGGGACTGGACTGTCGTGACCCGCGGCGGCGAGGTCATCGTCGTCGACCCGGACGGCGTCGAGCTGGACGAGTCGCTGCCGATGGACCCCGGCGCCCAGGTCGTCGCGGTCGAGCACGAGGGCGGTCTGCTGGTCGCGGGCACGGGCTTCAGCGAGGACGCGGACGAAGAGACCGTCACCGGACCCGGCGTGTTCAGCGTCTCCGCCAAGGGCATCGGCCAGGGCTTCCCGGAGCAGTACGATCGCTGCGGCTGGAGCATCCACTGCAAGTCGAACTGGTCATTAGTCCCGACCGAGGACCCGAGCGCGCCCCTGGCCCTGTACGACCTCATCGAGGTCGAGAGCAGCGACTTCGAGCGCCGCCTCGGGTTCCTCGACGACTTCCCGCAGGCCGGCGAGGTCCTGACGATGAGCACGGAGATGGCCAACTGGGGCACCACCTCGGCCGTCGACGGCACCCTTCCCATCGCCGCGGCCAAGGGCGAGGGCGCCACCTCGGACGTGTACGTGGTCCTGCCGGACGACACCGCCACCTGCGGGCTCTCGACCTGGCTCGTGCCCGGGACGACGACCGACGTGGCGAATGACCTGGCCAGCGCGACCCGCCTGTACACGGCGAAGGAGGACGACTGCTCGGACCTGTTCGTGCCCGAGATGGCGCTCGACCTCGACGGAATGGGCCGAATCTCGATGCTGATGTCCGCTTCGCGCGACATGCTGCGCGAGGTCCAATGGACCGACGGGGCGCTCGACGTGGGCGCCACGCTCAGCGTCCCGGCGTTCACCTACCTGAGCCGGGTCGACCTGGACGGTGACGAGCTGGACGACCTGATCGTGAGCTCCGTCGTCGACGACGTCAGCCTGGTCGTCCGCAGCGACGGGACGGGCCTGGGCTACGCCGACACGACGCTGACGGGCGAGGAGCTCGCCAAGGGCACCCCCGCCGAGAACACGTGGGCCGCGTACTCCTCGACCGACTGGGACTTCGTCGTCACGAGGGCCGAGGTGAACGGCAAGGTCGGGCCCCGGTCCAAGGGGCTGCTGGCCCGGACTCGCTACACGTTCCTCATCGCGAACTGATCAGCGCGCGTCCAGGTCCCGAACGGCCTGGGCGACCTCGCCGGGGATCCGGTGCTCGATCCAGTGGTCGACGCTCTCGAACGTCTCGACGACCAGGTCTGTGGCGTAGGGCTCGGCCACGTTGAGCTCGATGTCGCCGACGGAGATCCGGCGCTGTTCGCGCTCGTCGACGGGACAGGGCTCATTCCAGATGCCGTTGTCGACGGGGCTGTCCGGGCTGCTGTCCGTACCGAGGTCGGTGGGGGTCGAGGTGCAGGCGACGAGGAAGAACATGCTGTGGTGTGCTGCGTCGTGGAGGGGAGATGCTCGTCATCCTTGTGGGATGCGCTGGTTCAGTGGGCGAACCGCTGAGCGGCGCGGAGACAATCCAGGGCGTCCCCTGGTCCGACAGGGTCGGCTGCGTCCGTGAGGACCGCGTCGATGGGGAGCTCACCTACCGGTACACCTACGACGACAACGGCCTGGCGAAGACGATGGAGTCCAATCGGACCGGTGAGCTCGAGATGAGCTCGGAGAGCGAGTCCATGCTGGACGCGCTGGGGCCCCGCACGTGTCGACCACCATCCAGACGGACTACCGCGTCATCACGGCGCGGCGCGACTACATCGGAGACAGCTGGCTCCTGGCCGAGTTCCGGTCACACGTGGAGTGGCTGGCCGAGGGCATGGGCTCGAACCAGAACGCGTTGACCGTCTATGAGCACGACGACTCCGGTTGGGACGCCGTCCAGGACGACGGGAAGACCGGGCGACTGGACTACGCCGACGGCCTGCGCAGAGGGCGTGAGACCTGGTGGGACGCGGACGGAGACCTGTGGACCGAGCGGGTGTACGACTGGGCGGACGACCGACTGACCGCGGTGACCGGGACCGTGGACTCGTCCACCTACGAATACGACGAGCGGGGCATGCCGCTCCAAACGACCTGGCTTGCCCGGGACCAACTCACCGTGCACGCGTGGGACTGTCCCTGAGCTCCCGATCGAACAGGCACTGGGGAAACGCCGGCCGAGCGATGTTCCGGTCCCGATAGCGGACCAACTCCGGGAAGTCCGCCCACATCGGCTGCCCGACGCTCCAGGTCAGGAGCGTCGACAGCAACAGGTCAGCGGCCTGGAACGTCTCGGAGCTCTCGACCTGGCCGGCCGCGACCGCCAGCTTCCGCTTCGCGAGCGCGATGACTTCGGGCCCGCCCTCGCCATGCTTCACGGCGCGGTGCCACAGCCAGAGCGGGGGCTCGAACTCCGTGACGATGTGCATCACGCGGGCGTCGTGGACGCCTCGCTCGGGCGTCCCGGGGGCGGGCAGCGGCGGGCTGGGGAACCGGTCGCCCAGGTACAGCACGATGGCCGCGCTCTCGCAGATGGCGACGCCCTGGTCGACCAGGACGGGCACCTTGCCCATGGGGTTGAGCGCCCGGAACTCGGGGCTGTCGAGCTGGCCGCGGTCCACCTCGACGGTGTCGAAGTCGACCCCGAGCTCACGCAACATCCAGAGCGGGCGAACCCACCGCGAGGTCTCGAACTCCATACAGAGTGGGCATGGACACCCGGTACCGTCACACCGGCCGGCCTGCAGGCGTAGTCCCGGGCATGCTCCTGTACGCACTCTTCCTCTTCCCACTGGCCTGTGGCGAACCCGATGTCGGCTTCGCCGGCTACGACGTCCCCGAACACTTCCCCACCGATGGCGAGCGGGTCTCGCTCTACGCCGGGGACCCGGACCTCACGGTCGCGATGGTCGTGCTGGACGACGACGTCGAGCTCGAACAGACCGAGCTCGAGGACGAGCTGTTCCACGTCGTCACCTGGTCCGTGGACGGACGCGAGCTGCGGCTCCTGGGCGTGGACGACGAGTCCTTCGACGTCGTGGTGGGCACCTCGGCGATGCAGGTCGGCGTGCCCCTGGTCGACGGCGAGTTCTCCTCGACGCTCGACGGGACCGTGGAGTGTCCCGGCGACGCGGCGAACGGAGACTGTCTCCAGCTCTCGATCGAGGGCCCCTCGCTGGCGGCGGGGACCTACGTCCTGTCCGAGTTCCACGGCATCGTCGAGTTCGAGACCGACGAGGGTCTGTGGACCCTGCGCGACTTCGACTGGACGCCCTGACTCAGGCGGCCGCCGGGACCGCGACCTGGGCCTTGCCCACCCGCCACGCGTCGATGGCGAAGCCGACTTTCATGATGAGGACCGAGGCGAACATCACGGCGTACGACGTGGGCAGCGGCTCCTGGATGGAGAACTCGACCCAGGTCAGTCCGAGCACGCCGGCCAGGAAGAACAGGCTGATGCCGAGCTTGTGCTTGAGCAGCAGGTAGCCGCGCCGGGGAAGAAGAAGTTCAGTGCGGTGGCGATGTAGACCTTGGTCATGTCGAGACTCCCTGTTGGTTGGGTGACTCAATCTCGCCCGGCCCCCGGACCGACACCATGACGTGCCGTCCGGGCGACTTTGCCAATCGTCCAGAACCTACTCGCCCTCGATGACCGCGACCTCGCCGTCGACGATCTCGAGCACCGCCAGCCCGCCGCCGTAGTAGCGGGCCATGCCGACGTCCATCTTCCAGACCTTGCCGTCGCAGGCCGGATTGGCCTCGTCCTGCACCGTGTGGCCGACGACCATCCGGCTCGCGCCCAGCGTGTCGAGCGCGGCCGTCAGGTCCTCGCAGGCAGGTGGCTCCTCGTCGTCCGAGTAGGCACGCGTCCAGACCGGCGAGTCCGTTCCGATCCACTTCTCGGGCAGCGGCCCTTCCGCGAGCATCCAGCTGCGGACGTCGCCGTTGATGGCGTCGAGCCCGGCTTCGGCGTGGGTCGGAAGCACCCCGCCGTGCACGAAGACCGTGTCGCCCACCTGCATCACCAGGTTGTGGCCAGCGAGCTGGACCGCGTACTCGGCGCCCGGTCGGAAGGCGGCGGCGCGCCCTCGCTGCTCCTCGGGGAACTCCAGGATGTCCGGGTCGGTCTCGTCGTACGGGAAGTCCTCCCAGTCCTTGAATCCGCGGTCCGTGACGTAGCGGAAGTCCCACTCGACGTTCATCGTCTCGTGGTTCCCGAGCAGCGGGTAGAAGCCGCCGCCGGCGTCCCAGGCCTCCTCGCTCAGCCGCTCGAAGAGCTCGAGGATGTTCTTCTCCCCTCCCCCTCGGTCGAGCTGGTCGCCGGTCTGGACGACGACCGCTGTGCCGCCGGACCAGTAGCCGTCGTCATCGATCAGCCCAGCCAGGCGCAGCACCTCCTGGGCGCGAACGTAGTCCCCGTGCACGTCCGCAAACGACAGCAGGCGCTCGGGCTGTCTCTCGATCCGCGACGGCGGAGGGGTCGACCAGGCGCCGCGTGGGGCCGAGTCGGTCGTGGCGTCCGGGGTGGTGGGGGTGCAGGCCAGGAGCCAGATCACGGCGCCTCCGTCTGGTAGATGTGGACCTCGAGTGCCTCGAAGTCGTCAAGGAGTACACCCTCGTCGACGCACAGCGCCCGGTCCTCCGAGACCACGTGGGCGTCGACGCCCACGAGGCCGGAGATCGAGGCGCTCAGCGGCTCGTCGCAGGAGCTCACGGCGACCACCGTGCGGACACCAGCGTGGTCCCAGCCCGCGACGTTCAGGCACGCATAGGTCATCGGCTCGAGGCCGTAGGGGGTGAACTCGACGGTGTCGGTCGCCCCGGCCAGGATGTCGAACGAGACCTCGACCGCGTCCCCGTACAGCACCGCGTCGCCGATGCCCGACTCGAGCTCGGCCACGGCCTGGACGAACCCGTCGAGCCCGTCCAGCGAGTCGACCTGGTACGCGTACGCATACGAGAACAGCGCGACGCCACGAGCGCCCGAGACGACGCCGGACCAGACGTCGTGGTGCAGGTCTGCGGCCGTCTCCGGGTTCTCGGGGAACAGGCCCGCGATGAGCACCGGTGTGCGCTCGCCCGCCTGCCAGTCCGGTCCGACGGTGCGGCCCGCGAGCTCGATGCCCTCGACCGTGGACTCCAGCTGGTGCCGGACCCAGGCCCGGGGCTGCCCGGCATAGCCCACATACGAGCCCTTCCCGACGACGTCGAGGTAGGGCACCGACTCGGCCAGCGCGTCGGCGGTGTAGTGGTTGGCCTGGTACATGAACGTCGGCTTGGGAGACGCGTCGCGGGTCCAGTCGTACAGGTTCGAGAGCTCGGTGACCTCGTTGTCGCGCCAGAACCGCAGCTCCTCGGGGTAGCTCCACCATCCCGCCTCGCCGGCCAGGGCCTCGATGTCCGCGCGGACCTCGCTCTCGACGCTGTTGGCCTGAGGGTCGGCGTCATCGACGTAGTACGAGCCCAGGTTCCCGAGCACCGGCAGCCCTTCCTCGGAGGCCGCGCGCGCGTAGTCCGCGTAGCTCTCACCGCGGTCGTAGATCTGGACGAGGTTCCCGCCGAGCGCTCCACCCTGCGACAGCTGGGCCTCGCTGACCGAGTAGAGCACCACCGGGAACCGCCCGGTCTGGTCGACGCCGCCTGCCGGGTAGACCGCGTCCGCATCGAGCTCCCGGAGGCCGATGTCCGTGAGCGTGCCGCCCTCGAGCGAGACCGTGCCCACCTGCCCTTCGATGGCCTGGGACGAGACCTCGACGCCGTCCTGGAGCACGCGCAGCGTGTGTGCGGTCTGCAGCAGCCGCCAGTCGCTCGAGCCGTCCGCCGCCAGGTCCACCTCGGCGCCGTTGGGCAGGTCGACCGTGCCGGACTCGGCGGTCACGGCCACCTCGTACACACCGACCGAAGCCTCGAGCTCGAGCGTCTCCACGGGCCCGCTGGCGCCCAGGTCGAAGCCCGGGAGCAGCGCGCTCAGCGGCTCGGGGTGCTCGCTGACGACCAGATCGTCGACGTACCCGATGCTGTAGTACGCCCCTGCTCCGACGTAGCCAGGGCGCTCCCAGGTCGCGTCGCGAGCGGAGAGCACCAGCGCCTCGTCGACATACACGCAGTGGGCGTCCCCGTTCGCGACGATGCGCCAGTCGTGCCAGTCGTGGTCGTCGCCGAGCTCGACCGAGCCCAGCGCGGCCTGTCCTGCGTACAGGGTCAGCACGCCGGACTCGAGCAGCACGTGGTAGCCGGCGCTGCGCCAGTGACCGTTCTGCGTGGGCAGCCGGTAGCTCAGCCCGAACAGCCCGGCGTAGTACTCCGAGTAGGTCCGCATGCGCGCGTCCACCACCACGTCGGCGACGGCAGTCCGGCCGACGTCGACCCACTGGTCCGGGACGCTGGAGCCGCCTCCGAAGTAGTGGATGGACAGGGCGTCGCCCGTGAGCGTGACGTACCCCGAGCCCGGCTCGTTCACCTCGACGTAGGCGTGACCGCCCACCTCGGTCTCCCCCAGGTCCCAGCTGGCGTCTCGCGTGAACGAGTCGCTGGCCAGGACGGTCGGCTCGCCGGTCAGGGCGCAGAGCTCGGCGGCGCTCGGCTCGCTGACCTGCGGCACGGCGGTGTCGCATTCCTCGGCCTGCGAGTCTCGCGTGGAGTCGGCCGGGGACTCTGCAGGGCTCTCCGCGACCGGGCTGTCGGTCGGATCCGAGTCGAGGACGTCCGGCGAGGTGCAGGCCAGGAGCCAGGTCACAGCGCGACCTCCTTCAGGCGCTCGTAGGCGGGGACGAGCTGCTCGTAGACCGCTTGATACCGCGGAAGCACGTCGCGAGAGCGAGCTTTCCAGGCCGCGAATCCAGAGGACGCGTGCACGCTCCCGTACCAGTGCGGCGCCCAGGCCCCGTCCTCTGCGCGGGCGCCGGACCCCCAGGAGAGCATGCGCTCGTCGAAGAGCAGGCCTGCTCGCTCACAGAGCTCGGCGAGCTTCGCGGCGGGGTCCCGGAGGATGTCCTCACTGTCCACGACGATGGGGTCGGCCAGCGTGTCCAGGAGCTCGGCCTGCTGGAGGAAGCCCAGGTCCTCGGCGACCAGCTCGGGGCGCGCTCGGGCATAGGAGGCGAGCACCTCGGCGGGGTGTCGGATGAGCAGGACGTTGGTCCGTCGAGCGAGCCAGTCCCTACCCACCTCGGGCAGCAGGTGGTGCGCCATGTGCTTCTCGTAGACCGGCCCCGGGAGCGCATCGAGGTCTTCCACGACCTGACGCCAGTCGCGGGACTGGGAGGCCAGGACCGCTTCCCGCATGGGGTGCTCCAGCCCGGTCCGGTCCAGGTAGAAGGCGTAGAGCGGCTCGTCGACCGGCGTCATCACCTGGCCGAAGCTCCGCATCAGCGCGGTGCTGATGTTCCGGGGGCCGGACCAGACGGCGAGCCTCACCCCTTCCCCACGACAGCCCGGACCGCCGCGGCGTACAGCTCGGTCAGCCGGGTGGTGATGGGACCCGGGAGCTCGTACCCCCGCCCGTCCACGCTGCGGACCGGCACGATGCCGCTGAAGGTACCCGTGCAGAACACCTCGTCGGCCCCGTAGACCTGGGTCAGGGGGAAGTCGCACTCGCGGGTGCGGATGCCGTTCGCCTCGGCCAGCTCGAGCACCTTGGCCCGCGTGATCCCGCGCAGGCAATAGCGACCCGTGCTGGTCCAGAGCTCGCCCTTGCGGACGATGAAGAAGTGCGTCGAGTTGCACGTCGCGACGAAGCCGTGGGGGTCCAGCATCAGGCCCTCGTCCGCGCCCATCTTGCCGGCCTGGATGCAGGCAGTGACGCAGTTCAGCTTGCTGTGGCTGTTCCACGCCGGGTCCTGCACGTCGGGCCGCCCACGACGCACGTACACGGTCATCACGTCCAGCCCCCGCGCGGTGACAGCCGGATCCGGCTCCTTCCACTCGGCAGCGATGACCAGCGTGGACTGTCCGACGTTGACCGAGGGTCCCTGGAACGGCGTGCGCTTCAGCCCGCGGGTGACCATCAGCCGGACGTGGACGCCGTCGACCATGTCGTTGGCGCGGATGGTCTCGTAGAGCGCGTCGACCAGCTCCTGCCGGGTTCGACCGACGTCCAGGTCCAGCGCCCGAGCCCCCTCGAACAAGCGGTCCAGGTGCGCGTCGAGGAACGGGACCTTGCCGCCGTGGACCCGAAGCCCCTCCCAGACGCCGTCGCCCATGAGGAAGCCGCTGTCGAAGACGCTGACCATCGCCTGGCCGCGCGGCTTCAGCTCGCCGTTCACGTAGACCAGGACGTGCTCGTTGCGGTCGTCGGGATGATGGGAGTGAGGTCCAGCCATGTGTGCGATGTACCCCACGCGGCCCCGTTTCGAGGGAGGATGCCCAGGATGTTCACACTGCTGTTGTCTTGCTCCTCGCCCGAGCCCGCCGCACCCGAGTCCACGCCCGCGGTCCACCTCGAGGACTCACTCGGCGAGGTCACGCGCATCGAGCGGGGGCTGGCCTCGATCCGAACCGTGACGCTGACGGGCCGACACGCCATCCAATTGGAATTGCACGACAACTCGATCATCGATGTCGCCATCGGGGGTCAGGGAACGGTGCGATTCACCGCCGGGCAGACCACACATGAGAGCACGGTGGACGACTGGACGCAGGAGCACCTGGCGTTCACCGAGGCCTCCGAGCTCGTCATCGAGGTCCTGGAGGGCGAGATCCGACTGGGCGCCCCCACCCTGCGCGCCGTCCAGCCCGCCCAGCCCAACGTCCTGTTCTACGTCATCGACGGGGGTGGTGCGGACCTGATGAGCCTGTACGGGTACGAGCGACCGACGACCCCCGGCATCGAGGCGATCGCCGAGCACGGGGTGGTCTTCGAGAACGCCCGGACCTCGTCGGCCTGGACCAAGCCGTCGACCGCCAGCTTCATGACGTCGCTGCACCACAGCGTGCTCGGTGGGTTCACGAAGAACGAGGACCGCATCCCGTCGTCGACGACCACGATGGCCGAGCACTTCCACGCCGCCGGCTACCAGACCGCCGTCTTCACGAGCAATCCGTTCGCCGGCTCGATGAGCGGACTGGAGGACGGGGTCGACGTCTTCCGGGACCGTGGAGCGAAGCCAAACTCCACCAGTTCCGCGCAGTTGCACGACGACTTCTGGCAGTGGCGGGACGACTGGCCGGGCGAGCCGTGGTGGGTCCACGTCCAGTCGACCGACGTACACGAGCCCCACACGCCGATCGCCCCCTACGCTGGCATGTACGCCAGCATCGAGCGGCGGGAACAGTTCGAGACGTGGTGGGCCGAGGTCCACAAGGTCCGGATCGACGCTGACACGGTGCTCGGTCGGTACATCGCCCGGCTCGAGCACATGGGCGTCGAGCCCAGGGACTTCTTCCGCGCGCAGTGGGACCTGTACGACGAGACGATGACCCACAACGACGCCACCATCGACCAGCTGGTCGCCGACCTGAAGGCGCGCGGAGAGTGGGACAACACGGTGCTCATCGTCGGCGCGGACCACGGACATCCGGCGGGCTCCTTCTCGCGGTTCGGGCGCGGGCTCATCGAGCCGACGCCCGAGGACTGGGAGGGCGCGCTGGCGGACAGCTACCGCACCCACGTCCCGCTGGTCGTCATCTGGCCCGGGCACCTGCCCGAGGGCATCCGGATCGACGAGCCGGTGAGCATGATCGACGTGCTCCCCACCGTGCTGGAGCTGGCGGACCTGCCTCCCGCCGAGGTGCAGCAGGGCCGCAGCCTGGTCCCGCTGCTGCTGGGGAAAGAGTGGGAGTCCAGGCCGCTGGTCATCGAGCAGGTCCAGGCGTACCTTCCGACGGGCGAGATGGTGGGCCACATCGAGCTGGTCGACGGCGACTGGGCGGCCTCGCTCGAGGTGGTGCCCGAGACGCTCGCGGCCGTGCACGCCACATCGGACAGCCTGCCGACCTCGGGCGGGTGGCGAGCCGCTCGTCCCCATCGGCCCGAGACGCCCGACCTGCTGCTGTACGACCTGTCCACCGACCCGTTCTGCACGACCAACGTGAACGACAAGCATCCGGAACTGGTGGAGAAGTACACCACGGACCTGCTCGACCGATACGCTGGCCACCAGCGGCTGGCGGCGCACTTCGGAGGCGCGCAGGCTGGCTCGGCGGGGGACGCGCAGCTCGAGGCGCTGAGGGTCTTGGGCTACATCGAATAGCGCTCCGGCGCCCGCTGACGCGACCGGCTACGGGTCCAGACGAGCGCCACCATCCTCGTGGCCGTCGACTTCGCCACCCACGCTGGCGAGATCTGCGACGCCGGAGCCGAACTAGCGCGTGACCTCGACGCTCCAATCGTCCTGTTGCACGTCCTCCAGCTCGGTGGCGTCCGTCCCGAGATCGCCATCCGCGTCGAGGACCGGGCCGGCCCGGTGCGAGAGCTCGTCGAGCAGGACGCCACGCGGTTGATGGCGCCTCTGGTCGAGCGCGTCGAGGCAGCCGGCGTCCGCGTCGAGCTGCAGCTCCGCGACGGGGACCCCATCGCCCGGATCCGCGCTGCCGTCATCGAGAACGACGCGCGCTACCTGGTCATCGGCTCGGACATCTCCAGCGGCCTGAAGCGTCTGCTCGGCGCCGGATTCACCGAGCAGATCCTCCACTCGACCCCCTGTCCCGTCCTGGTGGTCCGCACCATGGGAACGGACCCGGCCCCCGGGCCCGGCGCTGTGCGCACCCGGGTGGCTACCGAAGCGGACGGCTGAGATGCTGACCCTCCTCCTGGCGCTCGGACGCGGCGACCCCATGGCCAGCGGCTCGGCCCGCAACCTGGACGACGGCCTGCACGTGACCGTGACGCTGACCGACCTGGACCAGGCGACGTTCCTCGGCCGCACGGTGACCGATGGCCAGGAGCTCGTCCTCCCCTACGCCGAGCTGCCCATCGGCATCGGCGAGGTCCCCTTCGTCGCCGAAGGGCTCGGCCCCTACGACACCCTGACGCTGCACGTCGGCTACGACGACGTCCTGGCTCCGAAGTGCGACATCGAGACCGAGTGGGGCACGGTGAAGGCCGAGGACACCTCGGACTTCTTCGCCTACAAGTGCGCCGTGGACCAGGGCGTCGTCGCGATCCCGATGACGGCGCCGCCGGGCGCGACGCTCGAGGTCACGCATCGGGACAGCCCGCTGGGCGGCTGGATCGCAGCCGCCCCCGACAGCATCCGAGTGCTCGGGCGAGCGCCGGGCGAGCGGACAACGGCCCTGTACGAGTCCGGCGGCCACTACTGGGTCGAAGGGGACGCCGAAGGAAAGACCGTGGCGGACATCGACCTGGTCGTGAAGATCCTCGAGACGGGCCCCGCCTACGACATCGGGACCTGCCACCTCCGGACGATGGAAGGCCGGAACACCTCAGCGAAGACCGTGGGCCACGATCAGACCTTCGTCGCCTACGACGTCGCCGGGACCGAGGTCGGGAGGACGACGCTCAAGGGCGACGACTGCCCCGGGTACGCGCTCATCGACAAGGGCGAGACCCTGTCGGTGGTCCCGGGTGAGGGCGAGGTCCGCGGCTGGGTGGAGACCCTGCTCTGAGCCAGAGCTACTCGCAGAGCGTCGCGGAGATCACCAGGACGTTGGCGTCCTCGTCACACTCGGTGACCCGGTCATCCGGATCGACGACCACGATGGGATCCCGGTCCGGCATCGTGGACAGCTCCAGGTCGAAGACCAGGCCTTCGCTGGACGTCTCACCGGACACCGGCCCGGACTGCGCTGTGGACGAGAGCGTGTGCGACGGCCTGGACGACGACTGCGACGGACAGGTCGACGAGGGCCTGTTGTCGACGCTCTACGTCGACGAGGACGACGACGGCTGGGGGACCGAGGTCTCCGAGGACCGCTGCCCCATCTCCGAGCCCGGCTGGTCCACCCAGACGGGCGACTGCGACGACGGCGACCGGACCGTCAGCCCGGATGCCGACGAGTTCTGCAACGGCCAGGACGACGACTGCGATGGACAGGTCGACGAGGGGCTCGAGCCCCCGACCTGGTACGCCGACGACGACGGGGACGGCTACGGGGACGACGCGGCGGTGACCGAGACCTGCGTGCAGCCCGACGGGACCGCAGACTGCGGTGGGGACTGCGACGACGAGGACGCGACCGCCCACCCGGGAGCGTTCGAGGCGTGCGGCGACGGGCTGGACAACGACTGCGACGGCGCGATCGACGACGTCTCCACCTGCCGCATCTCCACGACCGATGGCGAGGAGGACCTGCTGCTGTGTACGGAGCCGGCGACCTGGGCCGACGCGCGGGACGCGCGCGAAGCCGACGGCTGGTCGATGGTCGTGGTCGATGACGAAGGCGAGGACGCCTTGATCGCCGAGCTGACCGAGTGGCTGGACGAGCTCATCTGGGTCGGGCTGACCGACGAGGCCGAAGAAGGCGTGTGGCTGACGGTGCACGACACGACGCCGCCGTTCTATGCCTGGATCGCCAGCGAGCCGAACAACCTGATCGACGACGACCACCCCGGGGGTCAGGACTGCGCTGCGTACAACCCCGGAACGCTGGGCTGGCACGACCTGTTCTGTGACAGCCAGACCGCCTTCGCCTGCGAGCAGACCGAGCCCTGAGCCTCGCGAGCGGAGAAACGACTCGCCCGGGGGGTCTCGACCGACCTTGTGACCGCCGCGTCGTGCGGCGGGGGGGGCCGGCCGCCCAGCGACTTGGCCAGCCCCAGGATGGGGAGCGCCAACCTCACGCTCCCCCCATGTTCACGCCCGCCAGCCGGGTGAGCCGGTGGCGTAGCATCAGCTCCGGGATCCGTGCGGTGTGCATCTCCATGTCGAGCTCACTCTCGGCAGTCTGGACCATGCGGTGGATGCCGCCCTGGCGCGCGTCGATGAACCGCTCGAACCCGTCCCGACCGGACAGCTCGATGTACCGTACCTTGATGTCCGTGGCGTTCCAGAAGCCATGCGAGATGCCGCGCGACTTGAGCACGTAGTCGCCAGCCCGGGCGGTGAAGCGGAGCCCGTCCCGACCGCCGATCTCGAACTCGAGCTCGCCCTCGATCAGGAACACGGCCTGGTCCTCGTTCTCGTGGGTGTGGGGTGGGAGCAAGGCCCCCGGCTCGAGGAACCCTTGCATGATGCTGACGTCGCCTCCCAGGGCGCGCGACCTCGCGATGATGGTCATGCCGGACGCGGTCTCCTCGCCTCCGCCGCGAGGGATGTACAGCTCGTTCAGGTTCAGTGCGGTCATGGGCGGTTCCTCATGTAGGTTCGACGCTTCCAATGTGGTGCGTCCGGCGGGCGCGAGCGAGGACCATGCGCGGCGAAAGGCGGACCAAACGCAACGAGATGGCGGGCAGCGTCGTCGCGAGCACGGTGTTCTTCGCCCGGAGCCAAGGCATGGCGCTGGAGGCCCTGGTCGATGTGACCGGCCTGGACGCCGCGCAGCTCGTGGATGTGGATCGACGCCAACCCGACGACGCGGTGGCCAGGATCTGGACCGTGATGCGACGGCGGGACCCGAGCCGGGCCTACCCGCTGGAGATGGCCATGGCCGCTCCGTTCTCGTTCCTGGGAGCGCTCGCGCACGGAGCCCAGTTCGCGGCGTCGTACCGGGAGTCGCTCCAGGAGCTGTGCCGTCTGCGACGCCTGCTGGCGGACCGACTCGAAGCTGAGCTGGTCGACCACGACCGCGGGAGCTCGCTGTTCCTGTCGCACCCGACCGACACCCTGGACGACGGCTACGGGGGGCTCGCCGGGCTGGTCCTCGGAGCCCGCTACGTCCGCGACGTGCTGGGACTGGAGGTCCAGCGGCTGACCCTGGCCCACCCCATCGTCGGCTCGCCCGAGGCGTACGACGTGCTGGGTGTCCCCTGCGAGTTCGAGGCCGACCGGTCGGGCCTCCATTTCGCGCCCGGGGCCTTGGACCTCGCGCCGAAGGCCATCGACCCGACCCTGAACGCCTTCATCCGCCAGCACCTGGAGGCCGCTCACGCGCGGCTGCCGGCGGACGATGCCCTGGCCGACGTGCGCGAGGCCATCGCCGACAACGCCGACAACGGGCGGCACGACAGCGTGTCCCTGGCGAAGTCGATGGGCGTCAGCCTGCGTGTGTTGCAGCGACGCACCGCCGATCACGACACCACGGTCAAGGCCCTGATCGACGAGGTTCGGATGGCAGACGCGCAGGAGCTCCTGGCCGACCGGAGGCTCGGGGTCGAGGAGGTGGGCTACCTTCTGGGCTACTCGGACGAGCGGGCCTTCCGAAGAGCGTTCAAGCGCGTGACCGGCAAGACGCCCGCGGCCTGGCGACGCGCCTGATCCAGGCGCCCTGACGCGAACTGTCCGGACATCGCCGCGATGGGTCCGGGTCGCTGCGGCCAGGGTCCGGTACCCCTGGGTCATGGACCGAACGCACCTCGTCGAGACCTACCTTCGCGCCAAGGACCACCAGCAGCCGCTGCTGTACACGCGGGTCTTCCACCCGACTGGCGTGTTCAGCTCGACCTCGCCCGACGAGCGGTTCGGGACCGGCCAGGACCATGTCGGACTCGAGGCCATCGTGGCAGCCTTCGCTCCTCTCGGCCAGTTCTGCGAGGACATCGTGACAGTCGTTCCGCGCAGCTCGGTCGCGGACGCCGGCCCGATCCAGACCAGCACCTGGCTGGTGGGCATGCGGCAGCGACACGACGGGCAGGTCCGTCTGGCAGCCGGCACGTACCGCTGGGTGTTCCGCGATGGGCTGGCTGAGCGCCTGGACGTCGAGATGATCTGGGTCCAGGTCGTGGCTCCCGAGGCCGGGCTGCCCATGCTCGACTGGCTCTTCGACCTCGCCGGGCCGCTCGTCGACACGCTCGCCAGATCCCCGGCCGAGCGGCCCGAGCTCATCGCAGGCTGACAGTCGTCCACACAGGCAGGTGGTCGGACAGGCCGTCGCAGTCGTCGACCGAGCAGATGGCGGGGTCGCGGTGGTCGACGTCCCGAGCCAGGAGCACGTCCAGCACCAGCGGGCCACGCGTCGCGCGGTCGTCGGGGTGGATGGCCAGGTGCGTGTCCTCGAGCCCGCGGTCCAGGAACGCGCCGATGGTCTCGTCGTTGTCGTCCCCGTTGGCCAGGTCGAAGGTGTAGTACGGCGCGTTCGTGTCCCCTCCGGCGATGACGGCGAACGGCTGGGCCGCGGCGTGCTCGGCGGTCTCGACGGCCTGAGCGACCTGGATGTCGAACGCGCTGATCGTCGACTCGAAGTGGACACTCACGACGTGCACGAACCGGTCCTCGACGACCACGTCTGCGGCGATTGCGATGCGCCCTCCCAGGCGGGGCTCGCCGCCGTCCTCGTACCAGGAGTGGTTCGCAGAGTGCCGGAACTGTTCGACATTCGCGAGCGGGTACCGGCTCAACACCGCGTTTCCATGCTCGCAGGTGACGCTGGGTCCGAGCTCGACGAACTCCACCGCATAGGCCCAGTTCATCTGGAGCGCGTCCGCGAGCTCCTGGGTCACATTGGCCTGACCAGTTCGCTCGCAGCCCCGGTCGGACTCGCTCAACAGCAGGATGTCGGGCACTGGGATGGTCTCGCCGAACGCCGCGAGCTGCTCGTCGAGTCGGTACCCGCGCTCGATGTTCCACGTCATGACGACCAGGCCCTGGACGGGCTCGGGGGCCTGGTCGTTCTCGCCCTCGATCGCGCACTCGATGAACTGGACGTCGGTCGCGCTCTCGGGGTCCTGGGCGTCGGGACACAGGAAGCCCTCGACGAGCGTGCTCTCGAACGGGACGAGCTCGTGGCTTCCGTAGTCGAAGCCCGTGTCGGTGGGCTCGGAGGTGCAGGCGAGGAGGAGGAGCACGGTGGGAGGAATAGCCCGGCAGCTCGCGGGTCAGGATGCGACTTGCGGTCCTCAGGAGGGTCGAAACTCCAGTCCTCGCCGTCAGGAACCGAGCTCCGGTCCTTCCGAGGGTCGAAACTCCAATCCTCGCCGTCAGGAACCGAGTTCCGGTCCTTCCGAGGGTCGAAACTCCTGTCCTGACCAGACGAGCCCTACCTCCAGCCCAGATCCAGCACGACCGGCCGATGGTCGCTCCCCTCGCCCACCCCATGCCGCAGCGCCACGCACCCCAGCTCGCCGTGCATCGGCGCGTGGTCCATCCGCAGCTCGGGCACCGGGAAGACCCCGTTGGGGAACGTCGTCTCGCCGCCCATCCCGCACTCGACATGCGCGGAGTCCAGCGCCAGCGCCTGTAGCGTCGGATTGTGCGGCGCCGCGTTGAAGTCACCCATCAAGAGCACCGGCACGTTGGTGGTCGCCGCTACCTCCATCTGCGCCTGCCAGACCTCGGTGTACTCGAGCGTCCGCGGCGGCAGGGTGTGCACGCTCCACACCTCGATCTCCCGGCCGAGGAGGTCCAGTCGGGCACGGCCCATCGGCAAGCCCTCGACGTCCACGATCTCGGCCTCGCCCAGCGGCACCCGGCTGAGGATGGCCACCCCGAAGCTGTCCTCGCGCACGACCGAGACGTGGTGGGGGTACTCGACGAAGAACCCCGCCGCGGTCAGCTCGCTCTCCCACCGCAGGCTGTACTCCTGCAGCAACAGCACGTCCGCGTCGAACGTCTCCAGCTCGGCCCGGGTGACCTCGGGCGAGGGGTGCACCATCAGGAGGTTCGCGGTCGCGATGCGAAGCGAGGGCCCGTCGTCGGCTCCCCCGGCACGACGTGCCACACCATCAGGCCGGCCCAGGCCAGGACCACAGCCAGGCTGGCCCAGCGCCCAGCACCCAGCGGCGCGCCCACGCGGCGGCGATGCCCACGAGGAGCGCGGGCGCGTAGACCACCCCGCTCGCCAGGTTCAGCCAGATGAGCGTCATCGAGGCGTCCGGCGCGATCCAACGCGCCGCGAACACGACGCTCAAGAGCCCGACGATGGACCAACCCAGCCAGCGCATACCTTTCCTACCTGTGCGAGAGGGCCCGCATTTCGTGGCGAAATGCTCAGGACACCTGTGTGTTGAAATGCACTACCTTTTTCGGGTCTCTCGACGACGAGGTCCTCGTGAACGTCCTGAAGATGGCTTGGCGAAACGTCTGGCGGAACCGCCGACGCTCGATGATCACCATCGTCGCCATGACGCTCGCGCTCTCGGTCGAGCTTCTGTATTCCGGCCTCGTCACCGGCATGTTCGTCGACATGGAGAACGACGTCACCGAGATGGACTCGGGCGACATCCAGGTCCTGCACCCCGACTACCTGACCCGGCCGAGCATCTACACGACCGTTCCCAACGACGACGAGGTGGTCGAGAAGCTCGAAGCCGCCGGGTACGACGCCGCCCCCCGATTGCTGTCCGGAGGCCTCGCCGCATCGGGCGAGCTGTCCGCAGGCGTCGCGTTCGTCGGCGTCGATGCGGTTCGCGACACGAAGGCGCTGCGCCTCGACACCGCCATCCACGAGGGGACCTGGCTCGACCCGAGCGACCCGTACGGCGTCGTGGTCGGGCGTGGCCTGGCACGGACTCTCGCGTTGGACGTCGGCTCCGAGGTCGTCGTGCTCTCGCAGGCCGCCGACGGCAGCATGGCCAACGAGCTGTTCGTGGTGCGCGGCATCCTGATGTCCGTCGCGGCCGGGCTCGACCGGACCGCCATCCTGCTGCCCGAGGACACCTTCCGCGAGCTGTTCGCGATGCCGACCGGGGCCCACAAGATCATCGTCCGACGGCCGGACGACATCGAGCTCAACGCCGCCGCCCAGGCGGTCCAGGAGATGGTCCCGGACAGCAACGTCATCACCTGGGCCCAGCTCAACCCCATCGTCGCCCAGATGCTGCAGGGCGTTCAGGGGATGATCGTCATCCTGTACCTGATCGTCTATGTGGCGGTCGGCATCCTGGTCCTCAACGCCATGTCCATGGCGGTCTTCGAGCGCATCCGCGAGTTCGGTGTGCTGAAGGCCATCGGGTACAGCCCGACCCAGGTCTTCTCGATGATGATGTTCGAGGGGCTGATCCAGGCGGGGGTCGCCGCGGTCGTCGGCGGGCTCGTGGCCGCCGGACCCATGTGGTACCTGCAGGTCCACGGCATGGACGTCGCCGGCCTCTCCGGCGTCCAGATGATGGGCGTGACGATGCCGCCGGTCTGGCGCGGCGTCTACACGCTGGACACGCTGATGGTGCCGGTCGTCCTGCTCTTCTTCATCGTCTTCATGTCGGTGCTCTACCCCGCGCTCAAGGCCGCCTGGATCCGACCGGTCCAGGCCATGCACCACCAGTGAGGAGGCACGCATGACCGGACTCAAGCTCATCGCGATGGCCTGGCGGAACCTGTGGCGTCAGCGCCGCCGGACCATCCTCACCCTGGTGTCCATCGCCTTCGGCTTCTTCCTGGCCATCCTGATGACAGCGATGCAGGACCGCAGCTTCGCGGACTTCATCGACACGGCCGCGCGGCTCGGAAGTGGCCACGTCACGCTCCAGCACCCGGACTACAAGGACAAGCCCACCCTCTCGAACACGGTCATCGGGACCGACGCGATGCGGGCGGCCGCCGAGCAGGACGGTGACGTCGTCAGCGCGGTCGAGCGAACCGTCGGCCAGACGATGGTCTCGACGGCGTCCGACAGCTTCGGTGCGCTGTTCATCGCGTACGACCCCGCGCTCGAGTCCGCCGACACCATGGTCTGGACCGAGGGCCTGGTCGCCGGCGAGCTGTTCGTCGAGGCCGACGACGACGGCATCCTGCTGGGCAAGATCCTGGCCGAGAACCTGGGCGCCGAGATCGGCGACAAGATCGTCTTCACGATGACCGACCGGACCGGCGAGATCGTGACCGACATGGAGCGGGTGCGCGGCATCGTCTCCACCGGCGCTCCGAGCCTGGATGCGGGGCTCGTCCTGCTTCCCATCGACACCGTCCGGAACGTCGTCGGCTACGACCCCACCGAGTCCACCCAGGTCGCGGTGTTCCTGGGCGACGGCCGACGCAGCATGGACGCCGCAGCCCGGCTCCGCGGCGAGCTCGGCGACCAGGGCGTCTCGGTCCTCACATGGGACGAGATCCAGCCCGAGATCCGCGCCTTCATCGCGATGAAGGTGGGCGGCGCCCGGGTGTTCGAGATCGTCATCGGCCTCCTGGTCGCCGCCGGCATCTTCAACACGATGTTCATGAGCGTGATGGAGCGCAGCCGCGAGTTCGGGATCATGATGGCCATCGGCTACTCGCCGCGGCAGCTGTTCAGCCTGGTCATGGCCGAGAGCGCCATGCTGGCCATCCTGGGGCTGGGTCTCGGCGCGCTCGTGACCATCGGTCCGTACACGTACCTGTCGAACAACGGCATCGACATGACCGAGATGTACGCCGCACAGGGCGGCGTCGAGATCCAGGGCGTCGGCTTCGACATGGTCCTGAACATCGGCATCTTCCCCGAGAACGCCGTCGCCATCGCCGCAGCGGTCGTCATCGCGACCGTCGTCGCCGGCATCTGGCCCGCCTGGAAGGCCGGCCGCGTGAACCCCGTCGAAGCCATCAACCTGGCCTGAGCGAGAGACATGAGCACCATCGTCGAGCTGAAGAACGTCACGAAGGTCTTCCGGAAGGGAAAGCTCGAGACGCACGCCCTTCGCGGGATGAACCTGACCGTCGAGCAGGGCGACTTCGTGGCCATCTGGGGCCCGTCGGGCTCGGGGAAGACCACGGCGCTGAACCTGATCGGCGCCCTGGACTCGCCGACCGACGGGACCGTGCGGCTCGAGGGCACCGAGCTCTCGACGCTCTCGCGCAAGGAGCTCTCCCAGCTTCGACGCGACCGCATCGGCTTCGTGTTCCAGGCGTACAACCTCATCCCGGTGCTGTCCGCCTACGAGAACGCCGAGTCGGTGATGGCCCTGCAGGGCATCCCCGAGGGCGAGCGGAAGACCAAGGTCATGGCGCTGTTGAAGAGCGTCGGGCTCGCGGGCATGGAGGATCGCCGCCCGACCGAGCTGTCCGGCGGCCAGCAGCAACGCGTCGCCATCGCCCGGGCCATCGCATCGAGCCCGGCGGTCGTGCTGGCCGACGAGCCGACCGCGAACGTCGACTCGGCCACGGCAGAGAAGCTCTTGACCATCATGAAGACGCTGAACGAGGAGCACGGCGTGACCTTCATCTTCTCGACCCACGACCCGCGCGTCATGAAGTACGCCCGTCGCCTGGTGGGCGTCGTCGATGGCGCCGTCGACACCGACGAGCGGAAGGAGTCCGGCCAGGAAGCGACGCATTGAGCCCGCTCTTCGTCCTCTACGTGAGGGATCAGACCGCGGCCGCCAGCTTCTACCGGACGGTGCTCGACCGCGCCCCGATCCTGGACGTGTCCGGCATGACGGAGTTCGACCTGGGCGGCTCGCGCCTGGGCCTCATGCCCGAGGCCGGCATCGCTCGCCTGCTGGCGATCGACGTGTCCTCGTCCACACGTCGCGCCGAGCTCTACCTGCCGGTGGACGACCCCGCCGCGTTCCACCGACGCGCCCTGGCGGCCGGCGCCACCGAGCTCTCTCCCCTCACCCAGCGCGACTGGGGTGACGACGACGCGTACAGCCAGGACCTGGACGGCCACGTGCTCGCATTCGCCCGGAGATCGACATGAAGTGCCCTGACTGCGGCGAACACCTCGACGCCGCCTTGATCCTCGAGACCACCGACGACGACCGACCCGTCTACACCGACTACCAGTGGTGGCGTTGCTCGGGCTGCTCGACGCCGTTCTGGGCGGTCCTTGTCGAGGACAAGACGAACATCTTCAACGACGACCTGGACCACCGCGGCTACCGACCCGAGCCCGACCAGTGGGAGCGCACACGGGCGCTGGCGGCGGCTTGTCGGCCCCCTCGCCAGAAGCGCTGCACCTGCACCGTTCACCAGAGCCCACCCAAGGCCTACGGCGGCCACGCCTGGTGATTAGACGTCCTGCATGATCCAGGACACGCTCGGCGCACCGCTCACCCTCCCCAACGGCCAGGTCGTGCCGAACCGGCTGCTGAAGTCGGCGATGAGCGAGACCATCGGACCGCTCGACAACCGGGTCCCCGAGACGATGAAGACGCTGTACGGCCGCTGGGCCGACGGCGGGATCGGGCTGTCCGTCACCGGCAACGTGATGATCGACCGGCAGGCCCTGGGCGAGCCGGGCAACGTCGCCATCGAAGACGACCGGGACCTGGACGAGCTGAAGCTCGTGGCTCAGGCCGGCAAGCGCGCGGGCGGGCTCATCTACGTGCAGCTGAACCACCCGGGGCGGCAGGTCCCGCGGTTCCTGAACGAGGACGCCGTGGCGCCGAGCGCGGTGCCGTTCGGACCGAAGATGGCCTCGAGCATGGCCATCTCGCGAGCACTCACCGACGCCGAGATCGAGGACATCGTCCAGCGGTTCGCGACGGCCGCGCACGTCTGCGAGCAGGCCGGGTTCGACGGGGTCCAGATCCACGGCGCCCACGGCTACCTGGTCGGCCAGTTCCTGTCCCCACTCACCAACCAGCGCACCGACCGGTGGGGTGGGACCGAGGACCACCGACGCCGCTTCCCGCTGGCGGTCGCCCGAGCGATTCGCGCGGCGACAGGCGACGGGTTCGGCATGGCCATCAAGATCAACTCGGCCGACTTCCAGCGCGGCGGGACGAGCGAGGACGAGTCGATGCGCTCGATCCAGGCGCTGGCGGCCGAGGGCATGGACTTCATCGAGGTGAGCGGCGGGACCTACGAGGCGCCCGCGATGATGGGCGCGCGGAAGAAGTCCACCGTCGAGCGCGAGGCCTACTTCCTGGAGTTCGCGGAGAAGCTGCGGTCGTCGCTCCAGGTCCCGCTGTGTGTGACCGGAGGCTTCCGGAGCGGTGCCGCGATGGCGGCCGCGATCGACTCGGGGGCCGTCGACATGGTGGGCATCGCTCGCACGGTGGCCGTGGACCCCGACTTCCCCAACCGGCTGCTCAACGACGGCGACGTCCGGGTCGAGATCGTGCCGCGGAAGACCGGCATCGGGCCCATCGACGCCATCGGCATACTCGACCTGATCTGGTACGAGCGACAGATCAAGCGCATGTCCGAAGGGCGCGACCCCATCCCCGACGAGCACCCGATCTGGACCGCCCTCGGCGTCCTGAAGACGCACGGGTTCGACGCCTTCCGCTCGCGTCGGGCGCGCTGATCAGCGGCGGGCTCGACGCGCTCGGGCCAGCTGTCGTTTCCCTCGCTCGGCCAGGCGGCGGACCACCGCGTTCGGACCCAGGCGCTCCCGGTCGATGAAGGCCTGCAGCTCCGCCAGCTCGCGCCCCGCGTCGTCGAGTCGACCGAGCCGCAACAGCGCGAGGCACCGGCGGCCCCGCGCTCGCTGCCAGTTCGTGTGGTCGAACGGAGCGAGGATCTCCAGTGCCTCGTCGACGGCCTCGAGCGCTTCGTCCCCGCGCCCCAGCTGGACCAGGACCTCGGCGTGGAGACTCAGGAGCTCCCCTCGCATGTGGTTCCGGGACTGAAAGGCCGGGAGCGGGAGCAGGCGCTCGGCGGCAGCGCGAGCGGCCGCGATGTCTCCCTCGGCCAGGGTCCGGTCCGCCGCGATGACGTCGAGCGTGGCGGTCAGGTCGCGCTCACCCGAGGCGCTCGCCGCATCCCGTGCTGCTCGCTCCGCGAGCCTGCTCTCGGGCATGCGGCCCGCCGCCCGGTGGACGAGGCACTGGACCAGGTGACCGAAGCCGAGCTGGTACCGCTCGGTGTGGGCCTCGGCCAAGGCCACCGCCTGCCGCGCGTGGCGGAGCGAGGCGTCCAGGTCCCCCAGGTCGAACGCGATGGCGGCCAAGGAACGATGGAGGTTCGACGTCCCGCCCACGGCGTGGCGTTCAGCGTCCCCGACCGCCTCGTGGAGATGCCGCACGGCGTCGCGCAGCCGGCCCTGGCGCGTCTGGAGCAGCGCCAGGTTCCCCAGCTGGTTGATGCGCCCCACGACGTCGGTCATCTCGCGGAGTCGGGACACCGCACGCTCCAGCGCGACCTCGGCCTCGTCGAGCTCGCCCAGGCTCATCCGACACAGCCCGACGAGGCCGTCCACCCGAGTGCCGAAGTGCTGGTCGCCCGTCGCGCGGCACAAGGCGGCGCACCAGGACAGCAGGTTCAGCGCAGTCCGACTGTCGCCTTCGCGGCGGCGCAAGACCGCCTGGAGGCGCACCGCTCGCAACAGGACGTGCCGCAGCTCGGCGCGCTCGGCGATCTCGGCCGCACGCTCGGCCGCCCGACGCGCGTCCCGGTAGTCGACCCGGTGCAGCTGCGCGGAGGCGACCTGGGTCCACGCATCCGCCAGCAGCGCCGGCTCCTGCAGCCGCTCGGCCTGGGTCACCGCGGAGCGCGCCGTGTTCAGCGCGCTCACGTCGCCGATGTGGTTGAGCCAGCGGGCCAGCGAGACGTCGACGCGCAGCCGCCATCCGGGGGAAGCGCCGCCCACCCGCATCCTGGCGGCGTCCAGGCCGGCGACCTCGTACCCGAGCGTCCGCACCTCGAGCAGGACCCGCACCAGCGCAGCTCGCTCGCGCGGCGACTCCACGCGGGCGACGGCGGCCTCGAGGTTGCCCAGATCAGCGATCCAGCGAGCTTGCCGCTCCAGGGCCCGCGGTCCGATCCGCGCATCGAACAGCGCGTCCTCACCCCAACTGGCGAAGTGCCGTGCGTGCGCGGTGAGGACCCGACGCCGCTGGCCCTCGTTCAGGGCCGCCGCGCCGTGCGCCACGTATGCGCCCTCGACCAGCAGCCGCTCGCCGTCCTGCCGCAGGAAGCCGTCGTCACCGAGACGAGCCAGGTAGCGCCAGGGCTCATCGAAGCCGGCGCCCTGCAAGACCTCGACCGCGTCGTCCAGCGTGAACCCATCGGAGAAGAGCGCACAGGCACCCACCACGCGACGGGCCTGCCTCGACAAGCGGGCCCATCGTCGCGCCGCCCGCCCGCTCCCATCGCCCACCTCGAGGACCCGCGCTCCGGGGAGATCGAGGTCCATGCCGGTGACCAGCAGCCGCGCTCCGGAGTCGACGACCTTCCAGGCGGTGAGCCAGCGTCGGAGCTCGTGCTCCGCGGCGTCAGCGTGCTCGAGGACGATGAGCGGCCGGCGGGCGGCAAGGACCTCGGCGATGCTCGCCCGCCCCGAGACCCCAGCGGTGACCCCGAGCGCCCGCGCGATGACTCGGAGCGCGTCCACACCGGCCCGCTCCCGCAGCGACACGACGATGGCGACGCCCCCGCTCGTGCGGTGGAGTGCGACGGCGTTCTCGGCGATGGCTCCACCATCCCCCCGGATGAGCCGAACCGGCTCGTCGGCGTACCTCTCGACCCAGCTCTGTTCCTTCGGGACGAGGTTCGTCGTGGTGTGCGCGGGCTCCGGCTCGGGCGTGCTCCCAGCGAGAGCGCTGACCCGCTCGGCGAGATCGGACCGCCCCTCGACCCGGACCCGGTCGAGGGCCGCGAACAGCTCCAGTCCGTTCTGGAACCGAGCGGCCGGCTCCTCACGCAGGCAACCGCGCAGGACGGCTCCGAACCCCTCGCCCCGTGCGTCCGCGGCCACGGCCACGGCATCGAGGCGGTCCTCGAGCTGCATCAGGGCACGCCGGACCTTGCTGACGCTTCCGCCGGGCAGGAGCTTCTCCCCGAACACGATCTCGTAGGCGAGGACGCCGAACCCGAACACATCGCTCGCGGCCGTGACGACGTCTCCCCAGGCCTGCTCCGGGGACATGTACCGGGGCGTCCCCCAGATCTGGTCCGGCTCCGCCTGGTCGGCCCCGACCGCGATGCCGAAGTCCACCAGGCGCGCGCCCCCGTTCGTGTCGACCAGCACGTTCTCTGGCTTCAGGTCCCGGTGCACGACCGCCGCCGATCGGCCGTCGGCGTCCCGGATGTCGTGGATGGCGGCCAGCCCGCTCGCCACTTGCTGGAGCAGGTCGAGGGCAGCCGGGGCGGCCGGCGCACCCTCCTGCAGCAGGCGCTTGACGCTGACGCCGCTGACCCGCTCCATGACGAAGAACGTGGTCCCATCGACCTCGCCGACGTCCAGGATGTCGACGACGTTCGGGTGCATGACGCGCGACGCAAGGCGCGCCTCGTTGAGGATGACCTGTTTGGCCGGGACGCCGGCGACGTCGGCCTTGACGACCTTGACCGCCACGGGCTTCCGGAACCCGAACGGCCCGATGAGGTGGGCGTCGAACACCCACGCCATGCCGCCCTCGCCCAGCAGGCCAGTCAGGCGGTAGCGACCGAAGTCGCAGGGCAGCTCGGCAGGATGGAAGCGGGTCATCGGCTAGTCCATCGGGGCGTGATCGACGAAGACCCGCGCGTCGTGGACCTCGTCCTGCTCGCGCCGGTCGAACAGGGCGCGAGGCTGGCCGAGGTCGTGCCATCCGGCCTCCAGCGAGCCGGCAGCCGGAAGGGTCTCCTCGTAGCCGCCGCCGAGTCGAGTCCCGACGCGGTACCCGCCCACCGCGATGTTCACGTAGGCGACGGCGGGATCACGATCCAGCCGACCACCGAGCGGGTCGTACTTGGGGTCCGCGCGCGCGACGTGGTCGTCGTGCGCCAGCAGGACCGTCTTCCCGCCACCGACGCGCGCCCGTTCCAGGTGGAACGTCTCCAGCATGGCGGGCTCGCGCACAGCGTACGCGCCCCCGAAGTCGCCCTCAGCATATTGGCGCCAACACTTCTGGCGGTCCTGCTCCATCGTCGCGAGCGAGCGGTGCACGTCCGGCGCCTCGAGCTCGGCGGCCAGGCTCTCCAAGCGGTCGCGGCAGGCATCGTCCTCGGTCCGGGTCCACCGAAAGCCGGGCCGAGCTCGTCCGTATGCGGCGAGCTCCGGCCCGGAGTCCACCCAGGCCCCGAAGCACCGCCGCAGCTCCGGGTCCTCGTGCCCCAGCGCCGCCTCGATGACACGCCGGTGATTCCAGGGGTCCTGGATGTCGATGCCGATGAACCGCACCGGGTCCTCCGGGTGCGCCGCGTTGAACGCACACAGACGGCGGAGCATCGGCTGCACCCCGGCCCAGAGCTGGTCGGACGACTCGATGTCCGTCCACGCAGAGCCCGTCGCGCACGCCGACAGCTGCTCGTCCGCGGTGCGCGCTTCGAGCCAGCTGATCTCCATCGCGACGACGCGGAACCCCAGCTCGACGACCAGGTGCTCCGCGACCTCGGCGCGGGCACGCTCGAGCCCGCCGGACAGGTGCACGCTCTCCCCAACCCCCACCACGTCGGCGGCTCCGACGATGACGGCGAGCGGGGTCAGCCAGGTCGTCACTACGGCAGCTCGTAGGTCACAGGCGCGCCCGGTCCGAGGTCCATCCCGCTGAAGACCCAGACGACCGTCATCGTCAGACCTCCGAGGAAGAGCCACACCGAGTACGGGCTCATCATCGCCATCAGGCTGCCGAGCCCGAACGTGGGCTTCCAGCGCCGACAGAAGACCAGGATGAGCGGGAAGTACACCATCAGCGGCGTGATGATGTTGGTGGCGCTGTCGCCGACCCGGTACGCCGCGGTCGCGCCTTCGGGGCTGACACCCAGCAGCATCAGCATCGGGACGAGGACCGGCGCCAGGAGCGCCCACTTCGCGCTGGCCGAGCCGATGACCAGGTTGATGATGCCGCCGAAGATGACGATGAGCCCGAGCAGGATGGGCAGCGGGAGGCCGCTGCTCTCGATGGCCGAGGCGCCGTGGACCGCCGAGATGAGGCCCAGGTTCGACCAGTTGAACATCGCGACGAAGTGGGCCGCGGCGAACGCAAGCACCAGGTAGTACCCGAGCGCCTTCATCGACTCGGTCATCATCTTCACGATGTCGGCGTGGCCCTTCACGGTCCCCGCGGCGGCGCCGTACGCCCAGCCTGCGGCCAGGAAGAGCACGAGGAATCCAGCGACCAGCGACTTGTAGAACGGCGACAGGCGTGTGTGGACCGAGCAGGCCCCAGCAGCCAGATCGGCGTCCGAGCACGCGGCCTCGTCGATGAGCGGGGTGCCCGGGCCGAGCGCCATCGACGCCCACAGCGCACACACCGTGACCGTTGCCAGCGCCGCCCACTTCAGACCCTTGGTCTGGGCTGCGGTCAGCGGCGCGTCGGGGTCCTCGCCGTGCTCGCCCTCGAACGCTCCCAGGCGCGGCTCGACGATCCGGTCGGTCACGTACCAGATGATGGGCAGGTACAGGAACGTCAGGACGGCGATGAAGTACCAGTTGCCGGCGATGTTCGCGTCGTACGTCGGGACGAGGGCCTCGGCGGCCTGCTCGGTGATGCCGAACAGGAGCGCGTCCAGCTGGCCCGGAGCCAGGTTGGCGGAGAAGCCCCCGCTGACCCCCGCGAAGCTGGCTGCGATGCCCGCCAGCGGGTGGCGACCGGCGGCCGAGTAGAGGACCGCCGCGAGCGGGATCAGGACGACGTAGGCGGCGTCGGCGGCGTGGTTTCCGAGCATGGCCACGAGCGCCACGGTGGGCGTCAGGAGCCAGCGCGGGGCCTTGCGGACCGCGGAACGCATCGCGCTGTCGAACAGGCCCGAGCGCTCGGCGACGCCCGCGCCGAGCATCACGACCAGCACGTACCCCAGGGGGTGGAAGTGCGTGAACGTCTTCGGCATCTCCACCCAGAGCTTCTGGATGTTCTCGCCGGCCAGCAGGCTCACGGCCTCGAGGATCAGCGGGGCGCCGTCCTCGGTCAGCTTGGTGGGGTGCGGCGCCGACAGCCCGACCAGGGCGCAGACCACCGAGATGCCCATCAGCACCAGGATCAAGTAGAAGAAGATGAAGACCGGGTCGGGGAGCCGGTTTCCAACGCGCTCGACCCAGCCGAGGAAGCCCTTGTTGCCGGTCTCCGCGGCCGTCATGTCCTCGTCACCCGCACTTCGACCCCCGGCTTCACCTTGAGCGCCCCCATCATGGCGCTGAACGGCTTGATCCCGAAGTCCGGCTGATGGAGCCGCACCCGCGCCTCGCCGTCCTGGAACACCAGCTCGATCGCCCTCCGAGCGCCGTGCAGGTGCAGGTGGCCCGCGAGGCGATTCTGGTCCGCCGATGTCGGCACGAACCGGATCTCGGGGTACCGGCCGACGTGCAGGACGTCGGCTCGCATGCTCTTCTCGATCTTCCGCTTGTCGCCGTCGGACAGCGCCCCCAGGTCGGGAGCGCCCTTGTTCATCGCGTGGACGACCCGGATCGACCTCGGATCGATGCGCGCGGACCCGTCGTCCTCGATCACGACGCCCCCCACCACCGACAGCTTCAGGTCGTGCGCGACCCGGGACAGCAGCCCTTCCTTGAAGGTCAGAATCTCGATCGTGACGTCCATGCGTAGTACCTATCTCGCATGATCCAGGACACGCTCGGTCAGCCACTCACCTTGCCGAACGGACAGGTGGTCCCGAACCGGCTGCTGAAGTCGGCGATGAGCGAGACGCTGGGGCGGCCCGACTGCACCGTGCCCGCGAGCATGGCGACCCTGTACGGACGGTGGGCCGACGGCGGCATCGGCCTGTCGGTCACCGGCAACGTGATGGTCGACCGCAACGCCGTGGGCGAGCCCGGGAACGGCGTGCTCGAGGACGACCGCGACCTGCCCGAGCTCCGACGCTGGGCGAGCGCGGCCAAGCGACGCGGCGGGCTGGTGTACGTCCAGGTCAACCACCCCGATCGACAGGTCCCGAAGTTCCTGAACGACGGCTCGGTCGCCCCCTCGGCGGTCCCGTTCAAGCCGACGCTGAGAGGCGCGTTCGCGACCCCTCGCGCCCTGACCGAGCCCCAGATCCACGACATCATCCAGCGCTTCGGCGCCGCCGCTCGGGTCTGCGAGCAGGCCGGGTTCGACGGGGTCCAGATCCACGGCGCCCACGGGTACCTCGTCAGCCAGTTCCTGTCCCCGCACACGAACAAGCGCTCGGACCGGTGGGGCGGCGACGAGACGAACAGGCGCCGCTTCGTGCTCGAGGTCTACCGGGCGATGCGGGCGGCGACCTCGTCGGGCTTCGGGGTCGCCATCAAGCTGAACTCGGCGGACTTCCAGCGTGGAGGCATCTCCGAGGAAGAGTCGACCCGCACCATCCAGGCGCTCGCCGACGAGGGCATCGACTTCCTCGAGGTCAGCGGTGGGACGTACGAGGCCTACTTCCTGCGCTTCGCCGAGCGGATCCGCGCGGACGTCGACGCGGTGCTGTGCGTCACGGGGGGCTTCCGGTCCGGTAGCGCGATGGCCGCCGCGCTGGAGACCGGGGCGGTCGATCTGGTCGGGCTGGCCCGCACGGTCGCCATCGACCCCGACCTCCCGAGGAAGCTCCTGACCCGAGGCGACGTGCGGCAGGACGTCCCGCGTCGCACCATCGACCTGGGCCCGATCCACCTGGGTGGGCTCGAGATCACCTGGTACGAGGGGCAGCTCCATCGGCTGGCCGAAGGACGACCCACGGTGCCCGACGAGGGGGGACTGGTCTCGGCGCTGGCGACGATCTGGCGGGTGGGCCTGAACGGTCTCAGGTCGCGGCGCGCCCGATGACGCGGTGGGAGCTGCTCGACAGCGCCGGCACCCCCGATGGCAACGGCGAGCTGAGCCTGCACCGACGGAACGACGAGCTGTCGATCCGCATCGACGGCGCCGAGCTGATGAACAGCCGGATGCACGGCTCCGAGGAGGCGATGGCGCGCCTGGCCTGCGGCGATGTCCCTCCTCGAGGGCGCGTGCTGGTCGGCGGACTGGGGATGGGCTTCACCCTGGCGGCCACCTGCTCGGCGGTCGGCCCGCAGGTCGAGGTCACGGTCTGCGAGCTGAGCGACGCGGTGGTCCGATGGAATCGCGGCGTGGTCGGCGAGCTGGCCGGGCGCCCGCTCGAGGACCCCAGGGTGCGCGTGGTCGTGCGCGACGTGCGCGAGCAGATCACCGGCCACTGGGACGCCATCCTGCTCGATGTCGACAACGGACCGGGCGGATTGACACAGGAGTCCAACGGCTGGCTGTACGGCCGGACGGGCCTGGCAAAGCTCCACCGAGTGCTCGCACCCGGCGGGACCCTGGCCGTCTGGTCGGCCCATCCCGACGACGCATTCACCCGCCGCCTACGCCAGGCGGGGTTCTACGCGACCCCGCACACGGTCCGAGCGCGGGCCAACGGCAAGGGTCCGCGGCACACGATCTGGGTGGCCACGACCTGACTGGCCCGGGGTTTGCAGTCTTCCGAAGGACTGGAGGCCCCCGTGACCCCTCTCCTCTTCCTGCTCGCCGGCTGCCCGCGCCCCGACCCCGACCACAGCGCCCCGCCGCACAGCGACGAGCCGGTCGACAGCACGGTGGACAGCCCCGTCGACAGCACCCCGGACAGCGAGGACACCGGAGAACCGCCGCTCGACAGCGACGGCGACGGGATCCCGGACTTCGTCGAGGGCACCGAGGACACCGACGGCGTCGGCGTCACCGACAACCTGGACCTGGACTCCGACGGCGACGGCCTCGAGGACGCCTGGGAGGCCGGCGACGACCCGAAGAACCCGCTCGACACCGACGAGGACGGGGTCCCGGACTTCCAGGATCTCGACAGCGACGGGGACGGCGTCTCCGATGCGCGCGAGGTCCAGGCCGGGACCGACCCCCCGCTCCGAGGACACCGACGCGGACGGTGCCTCGGACCTGGTCGAGCTGTCGACCGGAACGGACGCCAACGACGCGAGCGACAACCCGAGCGAGCGCGGCATCCTGGCGCTGGTCGCGCCTTACGGGACTGATGGCGACACGACCCGATGGGCGAGCGAGCTCTCGGTCCAGACCTTGGACGTCTACCTGTTGACCGACCGGACGGCCTCGATGGGCGGCGCTCTGTCCCAGCTGGACTCGGCGGTCTCCGGCACCCTGCTCGACGACGTCGAGGCGGTCGTCCCGGACAGCCAGTTCGGCCTCGGCGCCTTCCAGGACTTCGGCGTCCACCCCTACGGCGAGGAGACCGACCAGGCCTTCACGCCGCTCGTCGACCTGACGAGCGACCATAACGAGCTGGCGGATGCGGTCGCGTTGCTCGAGCCCGACGGCGGCTCGGACGTGCCCGAGAGCCAGGGCCCTGCGCTGTACGCGACGGCCACCGGCGACGCGCTCGGGGCCTGGACTGCGGCCTCGACGTGTACCGGCGACACCTTCGGACACCCGTGCTTCCGCGCCCAGGCGATCGCCGTCGTGGTCCTCATCACCGACGCGACCTCGCACAACGACGCGCTCGGCGAGAACCTGTACAGCTCGGGAGCGCTCGGCTTCGACGCGCCGGTCTACACCGAGGTGGTCACCGAGCTCCGGGACCAGGCGGTGCGGGTCGTCGGGCTCGCGCACAAGGGCACGGGTCTCGACGAGCTGCTCGCCGTCGCCACCGACGCCGTCGACGCCTCGGGCCCTGGAGCCGCATGTCGATCTCGAACAGCAGGACCGCGACCGCCAGGATGGAGAACAGCCCGACCTGGATGCGCTTGTGCCCGGTGTAGGCCCCCGACCGCGCCTGCCGCCAGGAGACGAGCAGCGTCGGGAGGATGACCACGAAGGACACGATGACGAGGTCCATCAGGACGTCGGCGCGGGTCCCGAAGAAGCCGGCCGGGAGCATCACCAGATGACGATGCGCTCGTCCGGCGGCAGGTACAGGGCGTCGCCCTCCTGCACGTCGAACGCGTCGTACCAGGGCTGCAGGTTCCGGACCGAGCCGTTCACACGGTAGAGCGCCGGCGAGTGCGGGTCGGTGACCATCTGCTGACGCAGGGCCTCGTCCCGGTACTTGCTGCGCCAGACCTGGGCCCAGGACAGGAAGAAGCGCTGGTCGCCGGTCAGGCCGTCGATCACCGCGTCTTCTTCGCCGTTCAACGAGAGCTTGTAGGCGCGGTATGCCAGCGACAGACCGCCCAGATCGCCGATGTTCTCGCCGAGGGTCAGCCGGCCGTTCACGCAGGTCTCGCCGTCATCGAGCGGGCAGTAGCCGTCGTACTGGGCGACGAGCGCGTCGGTGAGCGCGCGGAAGGCCTCGAGGTCCTCGTCGGTCCACCAGTTGGCGAGCACGCCGTCGGCATCGAACTTCGCGCCCTGGTCGTCGAAGCCGTGGCCCATCTCGTGGCCGATGACGCCGCCGATGGCCCCGTAGTTCACGGCGGGGTCCGCGGTCAGGCCGAAGAACGGCGCCTCGAGGATGGCCGCCGGGAAGACGATCTCGTTGAAGACCGGGTTGTAGTAGGCGTTGACCGTCTGGGGCGGCATGAACCACTTGTCCCGGTCCACCGGCTTGGACAGATCGGCCATGTTGTCGGCCGTGCCCCAGGTCGCGACCGCCATGTCGTTGGCGAGCGCGCCGTCACCGACGACCAGGCCGTCGTAGCTCTCGAACTCGTCCGGGTACCCGATCTTCGGGTTGAAGCTGTCGAGCTTCTCGTTGGCCTTGACCTTGGTCGTGTCGCCCATCCACTCGAGCTCTTCGAGGTTCGCGGCCATCGCCAGGCGCAGGTTCGCGACCAGCTCGTCCATCTCGGCTCGAGCGGCGGGCGGGAAGTGCCGCTCGACGTAGACCTCGCCGATGACCTCGCCCAGGCTGCCCTGCGTGGACTGGACCCCGCGCTTCCAGCGAGGACGCTGCTCGGTCTGGCCACGCATGGCCGTGCCGTAGAAGGCAAAGGTGGTGGCGTCGATCGAGCTGGGGAGCACGCTCGCGTGGTCGACCAGGAAGTGGACCTGCATCCAGGACTTCCAGGTGGCGAGGTCGCCGTTCTGGGCGAGCTCGAACGCGCCGGGGAAGCCGGTACCGATGCCGGCCTCGGCGTCCTCGGCCGAGACGTTCGCGGCCTTGAGCTCCTCGTCGGTCGGCGGCACCAGCGACACGAGCATCTCGGTCTCGCCGGAGAGGCCCCACGCGTCCAGCATCGCGGCGACCGGGAAGTCACCACCCAGCACCACGAGCTCGTCCCGGCTGAGCTTGTTGTAGGTCAGATCGGGGTTCCGGCGGACGGCGCGGTCCCAGTGGGTCCTGGCGAGCTCGGTCTCGAGCTCCATGACCGCGGCGGCGGTGGCGGCGGGGTCGGCCTCGCCCAGCTCGGTGAAGAGCGCCGTGAGCATCGTCACGTACGCCGCACGCTTCTCGACCGAGCTCTCGTCGTCCTTGAGGTAGTAGTCCCGGTCGCCCATACCCAGGCCCGACAGGCCGATGTTCATGATGTTGTCGCTGGGGTCCTTCGGGTCGGCGAAGACGTAGCCACCGAACGGCGCCGGGTAGCCCGGCTCGACGAACAGCTTGGCCAGGTCCTCGCGCGTCTCGACCGCCGAGATGCGGTCCAGGTACGGCTGGGCCGAGGTCAGTCCGGCGGCATCGATACCGTCGCTGTCCATGAAGGCGTTGTAGAAGGCCGAGACCTTGCCGCGCGGCGTGTCGACGGCGGGCTTCTCGGCGGCCAGGTCCTCGATGATCCACAGCACGCGCTGCTCGGACTTCTCCCGCAGCAGGTCGAAGGCGCCGTAGCGGGTGCGGTCGGCGGGCATCTCGAAGTCCGCGTACCAGCTGCCGTTGACGTGCATGAAGAAGTCGTCGCCGGGCTTCACCTCGGCGTCCATGGTCGTCAGGTTGACGCCCCACTCGCCCCAGTCGTCGGGCGTGACGGTCTCGAGCACGCGCTCGGGAGCGGCGGCCACCTGGGTGACCTCGGGGTCGGCGGCGACGGCGGGCGGGTCCTTGGGACCGCAGGACAGGAGCATCAGGGTGGTCAACATGACCCGCTGCTATCTCGATCCCCGGGTGATAGCAGCGTCCCATGCTTCTACTGACCTTGGCGTGCGCCCAGCGCACCTGGACCCCCGAGGTGAAGACCAAGGGCAAGCCCGAGATCGTCGCCGTCCACCCGAGGTACCTGCTCGAGGCCAGCGTCGAGGACGCGGGGTTCGACGAGATCGCCGTGCGCGTCCACGTGACCGAGCAGGCGCTCGACCAGGTCACGCAGTCCTACCGGCACGCCCAGGTCGGTCGCTACAGCACCGAGAGCGCGGTCGAGGCCGGAAACACCTGGATGGCGACCGGCGGCGTGACCGGCTTCCTCGGGCTGGTCGGTGGCGGCTACGCGCTGTCCGAGGGGGACAACGCCGACGGCGAGCCCATCTTCAACTGGGGCGCGGGCCTGGGCGGGTTCGTCATCCTGGGCGCGCCCATCCTCATCGCCGGGTCGTTCCAGTACGCGACGCCGCTGTTGCCGGCGCGTCGGAAGGACCGTCGGGTCGAGTCCCGGTCGACCATCCAGGACGGGAAGAAGAGCCCCTGGATCGGGACGGTGCTCGTGACCACGATGGGAGGCGAGGTCATCGACCAGGGCAGCACGGGCGAGGACGGAAGCACCCGCCTGGTGTTCGCCGTGCCCGACGTCGACCGGGTCCAGGTCCGCCTCGAGGGCCCCGCGGGTCGACAGGACCTGGATCTCACGGGGACCGAGGCGTGGTTCGACGTGCGCGCAGCCGAGGTGCGCCGGCTCGCCGCCACCGCCGACGTCGCCGACCTTCAGACCGCGAACGACATCGCCGAGCGCGCCGGGTCCGGCGAGACCGAGATGTGGACGGACTACTGCGAAGGCTTCGCCGAGGGCTGGAGCGGCGAGCACCTGGAGCGCCGGTCAGAGCAGTTCGAGGGGCTGGGCGACGTCCCCGCCTGCACGGAGATCTGGGAGGACCTGGACTCCGCCTGGGCCCAGCGTCTGGCCAAGGGGGCCGAGCGCGGCGAGGCAGACTGGGACGCCGAGCTGCCGAACATGGTGGCCCGGCATCGGGACAAGACGCCGGCGCTGAGAGGCCTGACGACCTGCGTGCAGTTGCAGTCGGAGGAGGAGCCGTACTTCGTGGCCGGGGCGGCGGCGGCAGAGCTGGCAGCGCCGGCCTTCCACACGGCGACCTGCTTCCAGGGGGTCCTGGCCGAGGCCGAGGCCGAGATCGCACGCATCGAGGCCGCCGAGGCGGCCGCCGAGCGAAAGTGCGACCAGGCGAAGCGCGCGGTGGCCAACGAGATGCCTCGCCTGACATCGACGGCCTACGCCGACACCGCGGCCTACGGCATCCGGAACACCCGCGACGCGCTGGTGATGAAGATGAACCGGATGGTGGCCTACGGCGGGCCCTCGTACGACGAGCAGGAGTGGGTCCAGTGCGTGACCTACGCGCTGGGCGACGCCGACGACATGATCCGCGGCATCTACCAGATGAACT
>JAAESX010000350.1 GCA_024228935.1 Pseudomonadota bacterium | reverse complement strand
GCCCTGCTTCCACGTGAGCGCCGCCGGGTCGTCGATGCAGTGCGCCTCGACGGGATCGCTCGTGTCAATCACTCCGCTGCCATTATCGAAGTAGAAGTGGGCGAAGGACCAGTCTTCGTAGTTCACACCATCCGTGGAGTAACCCACGTGCCAGCCGGTGTCTAGGAGCGCCTTCTTCTCGACATAGAGCTTGGTCTCGCCCCCGGGGTAGGGGATCACCGCCGGGTCGTGCCGGTCGACTTCCACCGCTTCGGCGCATTCGGTGTCGGTGTCAGGGCGCGATGATCGAAAGCCGGCGGTCATGCAGTCTGCCTTGGCTGCCGGGCGGTCGGGCGCCATCCCGTCGTGCTGAGGACGGTGTTCTCCAGCTCGGACCAGCGCCCGGACTTCGCGTGGGCGCGTAGGTGAAGCACGCCTTCCGCGTGTGCCTCGGTCCACGTGACGCTGGCGCCCTTCATGCGCAGGTTCACGACTCGCCGGACAGAGGACTCCACCGCACCGCTCCCGCAAGGAAGACCGCGGCGCCGGAAGCTCGCGAAGCGCAGCCGGTCGCGGTGCCGGACCCAGTAGTCCAGGTCCTTGTCCTTCGCCTCGAGGTTGCCCTTCTCGAGGCGATGGAACACCGCCGCGATCTCCTCGATGCGTCCATCCTTGAGTCGCTGCTTCTGCGTGTGGAGCCAGTCGCGGCGATAGGCCTCACTCCAGGTGTCGCGCGTCTTCGCGTAGTCGCTCAGGCGCTGCACCGCGTGGAAGTAGTCCACGACCTCCTGGAACCGCTCCGAGGCGATGCCCAGGTCGTCCCGCAAGCCCGCCGCTCGGGCCCAGATCCACGGAGCGGCATCGCCCACCAGTGTCAGGTCCCTCGCCTTGTGAACACCCAGACGCCGCAGGTGGAAGAGCAGGAGCGCGAAGGCGTCGTCGGCGCCGCCGAGGGTGCCGTCGATCACGCTGGCGACCTTCCGGTCGCGCTTGCCGTGCTCGTCCAGCACGTAGATGGTCAAGACCTTGGGCTCGCGCCACTCGGTCTCGAAGCGCTTGCGACCACCCTTCCGAGGCCGACCCGCGACCCGGTGGCGAATCTGGACACGGCCTCCGTCGATGGCGGCCACCACGCGACGGCCTGCGAACGCGCCGTGGTCGTCGGCGCCCTTCTGGCGCCGGAGGGCCTGTCGACGAGCACGCAAGGCCTCTTCACAGACGTCGTACGTCAGACGAAGAGCTGTCTTGTGTCCGAGCTGCACGCCGCTCATCTGCAGCAACTCCCTCGCAGAGGTCACCGAGTTCGCCTCGCACACCGCGCGGCTCACCAGCAGCCGCAGCGCCGGTGTGGAGCGCTCCTTGATCCCGAGCGCGTCCAGCACCGGGTACACCCCCGTGCCCTGGGAACCCCGCCTCTTCATCGGTACCTTCCCTCGTGGTCTCGCCGTCGCGTACGGCGTCACCACCTCCACCACCTGGCCGCTGAGCGTACGCACCTTGGTCTTGCGGACCCGCGCCACCCGCAGCTCGATGCCACGCTTGCTTGCGCGGCTCCGGACCTGGGCGAGGGCCGCGGCCCGCCGCAGCTTGTCGTCGGAGAGGCGCTGCAGGGCCCGCCGAGTGACCTCTGCCGCGAGCTCGAGCGCGAGCGCATGAACCTCGCGCTCGCACGCGCAGAACTCCGCTGGATTCTCTGCCGCGTCCATCGCCTCCATGGCCTCGAGAAGCCGTGCCCGAAAGGCCTCGACTACGTCATCTACGAGCTGGCTGCGCGGGTCCACCCCCGAACCAGATCACGCTCGGCAACGCAGCGCAAGGCCGACGCCTGGATACGATCCTTCAACCTCGGATCTCGTGGGCCCAACCGGCGCCACACGGCTTGCGCGGATCGCGCCCCAACGCGGGTCAAGCACTTTCTTCCAGGTGGGTGTGATCGGAAACGCTTGGCGGCGCCTTGCCAGTGGCCGCGTGTCCTCGTCGAGACGGGACGGCCTTCCCCTTGAGTGAGGGCAGGCGACATCCTCGATCGACGCCTCCGTAAGGTCTGGGGGCGCGGGGTCGTGGTCACCGGGCTTGGAGCCCGCTCTTATGCCTACAGCTTCGTGGTAGCCCTCGCTGTCAATACGGTACCTGCACGGCCGTCGCGTACGGGTGCGCGACGGGGATCACTGTTGAGTGCACCTTGAACTGCGGCGGGACGCACTGCTGGACGGGTGCGGACAGCGTCGTCGGCAAGGTCGAGTTCCGCATTCCGGCAACCTTCGGCGGCGGCGGGTGCAGCGCGACGTGTACGGTGCACACCGACCAAGGCGACCACATCCTCCAGCTCAGCTACAACACCTCCTTGGGGTGCGCCGCCTGTGGCGAGTGAGCCGAAACATGCGCTTCCCAACCCTCAGTGAGCCACGGGGGCTCGAGAGTTGCACGCCTTGATTCTCGCGGTACCGATTACAGGGTGTTGTCGAGCGCCACCCGCATGGGACCACCCCCGCGCCACCAACTAG
>JAAESX010000349.1 GCA_024228935.1 Pseudomonadota bacterium | reverse complement strand
GTGCGAAGAAGCAGTAGCGCTCGCTGCCCGCAGAGCAAGAACGGCGGCCCGAGGGCCGCCGTTCTTCGTTGGAGCCGGCGCTCCCTATATCTCGCCGCCGTTGAAGAGGATCCAGGACGTCTCCGGCTTCGTCGGGCAGTCGTCGTCCTCGGTCTCGTAGCTGTTGATGTTGCACAGCGTGTACGGCGCGGTGCCGTCCTCGATGACGAGCTGGTCGTCACCACCAGGGCCGACCTCGGACGTGTCGCCCGAGACGGTCGCGAAGGTGACCTCGAAGCCCGTCTGCACGCCACAGCTGTCGTCGTCGCCGACGCCGACGCTGTTGCCGACACCGACCGAGACGCCGGGCACGTCGCCCTCGGCCAGAGCGGGTCCGCCGCGGCCGGACTCGAGCACGTAGCTGACGATCTCCCGGTCATCCGAGACGACGAAGCCAGCCGAACCGGGCATCTCGCCCGAACGGTAGGTCAGCGCGATGGCGTCACCGGCCTCGACGTCGACGGCCGGCGTGGTGTCGCCCATGGTGTCGGAGTGCCAGCGATAGCCGACGGCCCAGGTGACGCCGGTGTCATCCTCGATGGTCAGGACGCGGCTCGGGGGGCCCCAGCAGGCGTCGACGTTGCCGACCGAGCGGCTGTCGGACTCATCCGAGACCACCGTGCCTTCGATGCGGAAGGCGCCGTCGTCGTCGCGGAACTCGAGCGCGCGCTCACCCGCGTCGGAGCCCAGGCAGACGACCGAGGTGCCCACGTGGGCGTAGTCCAGGGTCTCGCCGACGCTCATGCCGAGGATGCCGCCGCCGCAGGCGGTGAGTCCGAAGATGGCCGAGGAGGCGAGAAGTAGCCGTGCGTTCATGGAGAACCTCGTGTGGATGGCGCCAGTTTGACCCATGACGTGGGGGGGGCCGAAAGACAAAACGCTGCGCGCGGCCGGAAGGGGTCCCCACTGCGTCGACCCGAGCTTGCGAGGGGCGAGGCAGAAGTGGGGCCGCGACGCGCGCTCAGGGAGAGACCGCTTGCTGCTTCATCACGCCCAGGATGTTGTCCTGGCAGGCGCCATTGGTGCCGCAGATGCCGTCCTGGAGCGGGTCCGGCTGGTTGAACCGGAACGCCACGCCGTGACGGTTGCTGGTCTTGCCCCCGGCCGCGTGGATGATGGCGACGCCGCCCGCGATGTCCCACTCGTTCCGCGGCTTGTTCGTGAACGTCGCCTCGGCGAGGCCGGCCGCGACCAGACCGAACTTGTAGGCGACCGAGCCGGTCGGGCTCAGGTCGAGCTGCTCCTTCCACGGATCGAACCAGCCCTTCTTGGCCTCGCTGCGCGAGCAGAGGACGCGGGCGCCGTCGAGCTCGGCGTGGCCCGACACCGTCATCTTCTCGCCGTTGAGCCAGGCGCCGACACCGACGATGCCGCTGAACAGCTGGTCCTCGATGGGGTTGTAGAGGACGCCGACGACGGCCTCTTCTCCCTGGATGAAGCCGATGCTGACCGCGAACTCGGGGATGCCGAGCGTGTACTCGCGGGTGCCGTCGACCGGATCGATGATCCAGGCGTAGGGCTTGCCGAGGCGCGTGCCGTCGTCCTTGGTCTCCTCGGACAGCCAGCCGGTGTCCTCGAACGCGTGCCGGAGCTTCGCCTCCAGGATGCGGTCCGCGGCCAGGTCCGCCTCGGTGAGCGGGTTCTCCTCGCCCTTCATCTTGAGGATGACCTTGTCCTTGTAGAGCTCGCGGATGGCCACTCCGGCCTCCTGAGCTGCTGCGACCGCCAGGTCGTGCACCGCCTGCAGATCCATCTCGTCTCCTGTTCGCTGAGGGACGAGGCCTAACCGGCGCTCCGCTCCAGGGGCGCGAAGGGCGTGAAGATGGCGTTCAGCAGCGGCAGGTGCGGCTCGAAGTCGCGCATCGCCCAGCGGCTCGCGGCGGCCACGTCCTGGACGGTCGGGACCAGGTTCAGCGGGGACAGCGTGCGCGAGAGCGGCAGGTACAGGTTGGCGTAGGGCCGGCTCTTGATGACGTTGGCCCGAGCGATCTGCTGCAGCGGATAGAAGATGTGGCTCGAAGGCCGCGGCGTGAAGCAGTCGAACGCCAGCACGTAGCAGTTGCGGTGTCCGCCGGCGCGACCGTCCATCGCCGCCTTGAACGCCACCCGTGCCGGCACGTTGTCGACCACGCCGCCCTCGGTCAAGCGCGTGATGCCGGTCTTCGCGTACAGCCCGTCCAGCAGGTGCTTCATGCGCTGGTCGTCGCGGTGGACGTCGTAGTGCAGGAGCCCCGGGACCGAAGCGGAGAAGCCGGCCGCGTCGATGCAGTCGACGTCCTCGGTCCCCTCGTCAAGGCCGAAGACGACCTTGCGCAGCGCGTCCGGGTTCTGTGCGAACTCGCGGAAGATGTTGGCGATGCCGGTGACGCTCCGCAGGCGGCTCGCCCGGAAGACGAAGCCAGGCTTCACGACGTCGTCGAGGAAGTGCTCGTAGTAGCCGAGGTCGTGCTTCAGGGCGTCCACCGTCAGCCCGGTCGCGACGACGTAGAGCGGGATCTCCATCTCCGAAAGCGACATGACGCGTCCGTCCTCGTTGAGGAGGAACTCGCCGATGGCCCGACGCAGGTGGAGCCGCAGCGTGGCCGGGAGGCCATACCTCGACGGCTCGGGCCGAAGGTTGAAGACGTTCTGCCAGGAGAGCTTCTTGTTGGCCTCGATGAGACGGGCCAGATCGTGCTGACGCGTCTTCGCGCGGAACAGGCCCAGCAGCGCGCCGATGGACGTGCCGCAGATGAGCTCGGGCTGGAGCTCGTTGCGATGGAGCAGGGTGAACAGGCCCGCGTAGCCGTACCCGGCACCGCCTCCCCCACCGACGACGAGCAGGAGCTTGCGGTCGCAGACCTCGCGGTCGACGTGCCGTGGATCGAGGCCCAGCGAGCCCCGCAGCTTCTCGCGCAGGACCTGGGTGTCGGCGACCAGCTCGGGCAGCGCGCGGGTGGCGGCCCACAGGTGCTCCTCGTCCTGGAGCCGGGGACGCAGCCGGTCGACGACCTTCCACGCGTGGGTGCCGAGCACCTCGCGGACGTCGTGGTCGGTGCCGTGCTCATCCCGGATCTCGGTCAGCTTGGCGAAGTTGATGACGTAGCGGAGCGCAGCCAGGACCGGGTCGGCCACCTCGCCCGGGAACGCGAGCGAGCGCTCCAGGACGGCGGCTTCGAGATCCTCGAACGGCTTGCGATGCTCGAGGAGTCGGCGGCTGCTTCGCATCGGCGGACCTTAGTCCGCGAAGAAGGAGGCCACGGTCTCGGAAGGCTCGCTGGGGCGAACGACGCACCAGGTGTCGGGGAAGAACGCCGCGTAGTCGGTCCACCCGAAGCGGCGCCCGACCAGGACCACGCAGCCCCGGTCGTCGGGGCCTCGGACCAGCCGACCGGCCGCCTGGACGACGCGGGACATGCCCGGGACCAGGAAGGCGTAGCCGAAGCCGTCGCCGTAGCGGGTCTCGTACCAGTCCCGCGCGAGGTCCCTCTCGAGGCCCACCATCGGCAGCGACGGACCCACGAGGATCGCCGTCTTCAGCATGCCTCCGGGGAGATCGATGCCCTCGCTGAAGATGCCGCCGAGGACCGCATGCAGGACCCGCTTGGGCCCCAGCCCGCGGAGCTCGTCGACGAGCGCCAGGCGCGCCGGCTCGCTCATGCGCGGCTCCTGGACCAGGGCCTCGGTCTTCTCGACGGCACACTCCGGAGCCAGCGAGCGGAGCATCGTGAACGCCGAGTAGAAGACCGCCACGTTCCCCGGCGTCGCCTCGATGACCGAGCGGATGAGCGCCGCGGTGCGATCCTGGTGCGCGGCGCGGTCGCGGTACGTGGTGCTGATCCGGTGCCCCAGCACGACCTCGAGGTTCTCGGGTGGGAACGGACTGGGGTGGTCGCTGACCTGCAGACGCTCGGGGTCCAGGCCGCACAGGTCGACGTAGAAGCGGGACGGCGACAGCGTCGCGGACATCAGGACCGCGGCGCCCAGCGAGGCGAACCGGGGCCCCAGCCACGGCGACGGGTCCAGGCAGACGAGCTTCACGACGACCCGTCCCCTCACCCGCTTCACGATCGAGGCGATCTCCTCGCCCTGGCCGTGCGCTCGCCACTGGTCCAGGACCAAGGCGAAGTCCTGGATCGCGCGCGCCAGATCCATGTAGTGGTCGACGTCGTCGACGGGCTTCTGGCGCCGCAGCTGGCCGTAGTCGAGCGCCACCTCGTCGACCCGGTCGCGCAGGTCGAACCACGTCCGGTGCACGAGCTCGACCACGGCCGACTGCCGATCCCGACTCGTTCGGGCACCCGGCTCGACCAGGAGCTCGGTCTCCTCGATGGCCCGCAGGGTGTCCCGGGCGATCGTCGCGAAGGCCTCGAACAGGTGCGCGTCCTCGGCCTCGAGGACGACCTGGGCCGCTTCGGCGTCGATCGCCCGCAGCTCGGGGCTGTGATGGTCCTTGGCCCGCTCGGGCAGGTTGTGGGCCTCGTCGACCACGACCACCCACCGCTTGCTGTCGGCCTCGGGTCCAAAGTGCCGCGACAGCTTGCTGCGCGGGTGGAAGACGTAGTTGTAGTCGCCGACGATCACGTCGGCGTGATCGGACAGATCGAGGGCGAGCTCGAACGGACAGACGACCCGCTCCTCGCCCAGCCGACGCACGTCCTCGGGCCGAGAGACGCCGGTGTCGAGCAGCTCGCGGACCACCGGCTCGACCCGGTCGAAGTAGCCGTCGGCGAAGCGGCAGGACTCCGGCCGGCAGTCGACGACGTCGTTGGCGCAGGCCTTCTCCTTGGCGCGGATGCTGACCGCGCGCAGCGGCAGCCCCGAGGCCCGGAGCGCTGCGAGCGTCTTCTCCGCGATTCGCTGCTGGGTGCCCTTGGCCGTGGCGATGAAGACGCGCAGGTCCTTTCGGTACGCCTCGCGCAGCACGCCCTGCAGGACCGCGGCGGTCTTCCCGGTCCCCGTGGGCGCCGACAGCAGCAGGTGGCGGCCTCGGGCGACGCCGTCCTCGGCCGCCTCGACGATCTCCGCCTGGCCGGGCCGGATCTCGGCGTGGGGGAACGGGACGTCCGAGGCTCGGCGCTTCGCGAGCCAGGCGTTCAGCTCCTCGCGCCGCAGGATGGCCCACTCGAGCCGGCGCCGAAGCCAGTCCTCGGTCTCCTCGAGCGGCTCGTCGACCAGGAATGTGGTCCGACTGGCGTCCACCAGCGACACCAGGATGAGGCGACCGATCGGCTCGCCGAGCCCCATGGCGTTGATCAGGAACCGGTAGACCGCGACCTGGGCCGAGTACGCCGGCCAGTCCTGGACCTCGGTCTGCCCGAGCTGGGGCTCGTCGTAGCTCGAGCTCTTCAGCTCCTCGACCACCAGGAACCCGTCCTCGTGGGTCAGGCCGTCGATGCGACCCCGGATCGTGACCTCCCACTCGCGGACCATCAGCGAGACCTGGACGGACACCTCGGCTTGGAAGTCCTCGTCGTCTTCGGCCCGCCACGCCTGCCACTCGGTGTGCGCCTTCTGGCCCGCGACGAGCCGCGCACGACCGGCCACGAAGCGGGGCCGGAGCCCACCCGAGCTCGGTCCGACCTCGACGGCGTCGTGCACGCTCAGTGTCAGTCGGCGTTCAGCATCGTTCCAGCGCAGTGCCACGCCTCGGCGTAACCCCCACGCGCTCGGTTAGGTCGGTCACATGTGGACCGGGCCCCTGTTCATCGTCGGCGCACCGCGTAGCGGCACCAAGCTCCTTCGGGATCTGGTGCGGCAGCACCCGCAGATCGGCCTGCCGCCGTACGAGACCGAGTTCCTTCCCCGGATGGCCGCCCAGTCGTGGCCGGACCTGTCCGACTCGCGCGAGTTCACGGCCTTCTACGACTGGGTCACCCGGTTCATGTACTTCAAGTACCAGGACGGCGACGGCCAGCTGGTCAGCGCGGATGCCTGGTACACGGCCTGCGAGAGCCACGACGTCGCCGGGATCTTCGAGGCGCTCTGCCGCATCGACGGTGGCGTCCCGAGCGACTCGGCGAGCGTCTGGGGCGAGAAGTCGCCGAACTACCGGTCGCACCTGCCGCTCCTCGCGAGCCTGTGGCCGGACGTCCGGGTCGTCCACATCATCCGCGACGCGCGCGACGTGGCCCTGTCGAGCCGGAAGGCCTGGGGAAAGCACGTCCTGCGCAACGTCCAGCGCTGGGCCGACGAGGTCGCGCAGTGCCGGACCGACGGTCGAGCCCTGGGGAGCGGCTACCTCGAGCTCCGGTACGAGGACCTGTTGAGCGAGCCGCGCGAGCAGCTGACCCGCATCACCGATCACGTCGGGCTGCCCTTCGACGAGCGGATGCTGACGCTGGAACAGGCGCCGGAGAACCTGGGCGACATGAAGGGCGAGCTCCGCATCGTGCCCGGGAACACCGAGAAGTGGCGGGATCGCATGGACGAGGTCGTGCAGCGCGAGTCCGAGGCCGTGGCCGGCGCGCTGCTGTCCGAGCTCGGCTACAGCCGGGCGTTCCCCGACGAGCCGCAGCGACGCTTCAGCAAGTCGCGGATGCTGCGCTGGAAGCTCCAGGACGGCGTGAAGCTCCTGGAGTTCCGGGTGAAGGACTGGGGCCTGCGCGACGCGATCAAGTACTCGATCTCGCAGGTCGAGAGCACGCTGTCCTAGCGACTCAGCCGGCGAGGCCCACGAGCCGACCCGAGAACCGCGTCCGACGCACCCTCTTCTCGATGAGCCGCCGCGGGAAGCCCGCTTCGTCGAGCGCGGCACGCAGCCGGAAGACGCACACGTTCAGGCTGTTGTCGTGGGTCTCGGACAGGCTCCCGTGCGAGCCCCACAGCCGGGCGGCGAGGTCGCCGTCGTGAACCCAGCCGACCCGCTGGGCGCTGAGCCCGCGAGCTGCATCGTCGTACATCTGCCGAGCGAGGACCCAGGCGAGCTCTGCGCTGCGCCCCTCGACCAGCTCAAGCCGACGACGCCCGGTGGACTCGGCGAGAACGACCGAGAGCGAGGGCTCCTCGACCACCTGGACCAGGAACGGACGGATGGCATCCATGGCACCCACGACGAGCTCGAGGGCCGCATCACCGACCGTCAGGACGGCGCCAGCCGAGGACATCGCGCGGCACTCGACGAGCCGACCGTCCAGGTACGTGGGCAGCCCGCTGCCCAGCTCCGAGACGACGACGCCGCCACCAGCGATCCAGGCGCAAGCGTGTCGAGGCGCAACCCCGGGCGCATCCAGCACCACGTCACACGCCTCATGGGAACCGAGGACCACCGGTCGGCCTCGGAGGACGATTCGCCTACCAGTCATTGGCTGCTCGCCGGTTCCTGGCTTTCAGCGTACGAAAAACGGCGCCTGACTGCGACCCCGAAAGGGGCAAGGTGGAGTCGCTCATGTCGCCCCCGCTGCGCCGACCGCATCCGGACGGAACCGGGTACGCCGCTGGCGCTTCTCGACCAGATCGCGGGAGAACCCAGCCATTGCGAGCTGGGCTCGCAGCCGGAAGACACACACGTTCAGGCTGTTCTTGTTCGCCGAGGTGAGCTTCGAGCGGACGCCCCACAGCCGCCCCGCGAGCTCGTGGTCGTCGACCCATCCGGCGTCCTGCGGCGGTGCGCCGCGCACCTCGTCCTCGAGGGTACGCCGCGCCAGCAGGTAGCCCAGCTCGGCGGTCCGGCCCTCGGTCAGCTCCAGCCGGCGCTCTCCCCCGGGCTCCTCGAGCAGGATGCCCAGCTCGGGCACGCACCGGGCGGTCACGACGAACTGGCGGTCCTCGCCCGAGGCCAGCACGAGCTCCAGCGGCGCCGCATCGCCGAGCTTCAGCAGCGCGCCGGATCCGGCTGCGCTCCGGGCGACCACGCGTCGACCGTCCAGCAGGACCGGTGCCGAGGTGCCCAGGATCGACACGACCACCTGGCCGTCCTCGGACCACGCACACGCCTGCTTCGACTCCACCGACGGATCTCCGACGACGACGTCGCAGTGCGCGTCCGCCCCCAGGATCAAAGGTCGCTCTCGGAGAACGACACGGCGGGATGAGGTCATGGTCACGTCTCCAGAAGGACTCACGCGAGGTCGGCTGGCAACCTATACGCAGAGATCTTTCATCAGTCTGAAAACAAACCTCCGAACTGCAAGGCCAGTGAAAGAAGACCGCCACCCGCATACGGAAGGATTCGCCGAACGATGACCGCCCAGAACCACGAGCAGCGCCACTCCGCCCGCGTCGACGTCGACGTGCTCGAGGCCTACCGGCAGGGCTCGCCCGTCGGCAGCTGGGAGGTGCTGGACATCAGCGACGGTGGCTTCTGCGCCACCGGCGAGCTGGCCGCCCTGGACATCGACCAGCCCGTCCACGTGCGCATCGGCTCGGGCGACGAAGCCGTCCTCGCGCTGGCCGTGCTCGCCTGGAGCCGGCCGCTCGGGGATGACAACTGGCCCATCCACGGCTGGTCGTTCGCCTCGATGACCGAGCACGCCCGCATGGATCTCTCGGCTTTGTTGAGGCGCCCGCCCCGCCGCGCATTCGAGGCGCCCCCGATGCCCGAGCCCGAGCTGGGGCTCCCGCTGAAGCCGATCGCCATCGGCCTGTTCATCGCGAGCGTCAGTGCGCTGGTCGGCGCCTGGCTGGCGCTCGCCTCGGTCTGAAGCTCAGCCGCCCCGCAGCAGCACGAAGCCGACGGTCACGGCGAACACGACCATGCCGACCCAGACCAGCCACTTCCGCTGGCCGGGGGGCTGGTAGGCCTTGTAGCGGGACTTGCGCGCTTCCCGGGCCTTCCGCGCCTTCACACGGTGGTCGTACTCCTCGGGCGGAAGCCAGAGCGTCTTCCCGCGACTGTCGACGTATTCCTTGTAGCCCTGCTCTCGGTGGAAGTCCGCGCGCATCTTGCGGCGCAGATCCTGCTCGTCGGCATGGGCCTCGACGCGACGACGGCGCTCGCGCTTCTCCTTGCCGCGTTCCTTCTTGGCCTCGAACCGCTCCTGGCGCTCCGCGTGCTCGGCTTCGAGCTCCGCGCGGATCCGTGCCTCGAGCTCCGAAGAGCCGATGGGTGGTCCCAGATCGTCTGCCAGCTCGTCCGCGCTCATCCGTGCCGTCTTCAAGGTCCTTCGACGGTATCCGGGGCTCCGTCCTGTAGCAATTCCACCCCGGCGTCAGCACGGGCCGCCGCCAGACGCTCCTTGGCGAGCCGCAGCCGCGCCTCGTCGCCGTCCTCCCGAGCGTCCCGGACCAGGATGGAGAGCAAGCGGATCGGCTCGCTGCCCTCGCGCAGCAGACGCTCGATGGCGTCGAGCCCCGCCGGGTCGTTCTGGTCGAGCCGGACCCTCGCCAGCCCGATGCGCACCTGCTCGGAGTGATGGGCGTCCCCGAGACACTCGCCGAGCGCCTCCCGATAGCGGGCGGTGGCACCGTCGAGGTCTCTGGTCCGATGGCGCGCGGCCCCCTCGACCTCGAGCGCGAAGCAGCCACCGGGCGCCCGAACGACCGCATCGAGGGCCTCGGCGTCCCGCTTCTGGCGGAGCAGGAACGCCCCCAGGTGTGCGCCGAACCGAGGATCGAGCTCCGCCGCCCGGTCGAGTCGCTCCTCGGCCGCCTCCAGCTCGCCGAGGTCCTCGAGCAGGCGAGCGCCGATGGCCAGAGCGTCCCCTCGGTCGGGGAGCACCACCGTCGCGATGGCCACCGGGTCGCCCGGGCCACGCATCGCCTCGGCGACGGCCTCGGGCAGCTCGTCGGCCGGCACCTCGGCCCAGAGCATCCGCCCGTAGGTCACGCGGGACAGCTGGAACTCGCCCGTCCGGCGCTCGAGTCGGGCCAGGTCGCGCCAGACCCACGGAAGCGTCGGGTCCACCCGTGTCGCCAGCTCGAGCGCCTCGAGTGAGCCGTCCAGGTCTCCAGCGTCGAGCCGCGCCCGTGACTCGAGCTGCAGGGCCACCCGGTCGAGCGAGCGAGGCGGTGGCTCGCCAAACCAGGCCCAGCCGCCGACCCCCGCGGCCAGGGCCAGGAGCAGTGGCGGCACGAAGGCCAGCCCGGCCGTGCGCCCCCGCTCGCTGCTCGGAGACAAGCCGAGGACCACACCGAGCGCCAGGCTGACCATGAGCTCGATCGCGCCGATGCGCAGCGGGAACGTGAAGATCGAAGCAGCGCCCACCGCGGCGAGCGTCCCCAGCCAGCCGGCCAGCATGAAGCGGCGCCGGTCGGACTCAAGCTCCACCGCCGACCGTAGCCCGTGCGCGACCGCCAGACCGATGCTGAGCACCCAGATGCCCGCGATGACGACGCCGTGCTCGACGACCAGCTGCAGGAGCTCCTGGTGCGCGTGCGCCGTGTACGTGTAGGTCGGCGTGGACTTGAACAGGCGGAAGCCTTCGTCGAAGCCGTGCGGGCCGAGACCGACCCAGGGCGCGGCGCCGACCAGGGCGACGGCGTCGGCGTAGACGTCACCTCGACCGGTGAAGACGTCCTGCCCCGCATCGAGCGAGGTGGGGACGAGCCACTCGGACAGCCGGCGCAGGAACGTGACGGGGCCCACGACCGCGACCGCCAGGGCTCCAGCGAGACCGGCGACGGCCAGGCCCAGCCGTCCCTGACGCCCGCCGACGATGAACGCGAACGGCACGACCCCGGCGGCACCGGCGAGCAGCGCCCCACGGCTGCCCGAGAGGACCATCCCGATGGCCAGGACGACGAGCGCCCCCAGCTGGAGCCAGCGGGCGTTCCCGTGGTCGCGCGCGGCTCCGGCGAAGGCCAGAGGAGCGAGCGCCGCACAGAAGACGCCGCCATGGTTCGGGTTCACGAAGGGGCCGAAGAACGGCTCCCTGGCCCCCGCGGGGATGCCGCTCACCCACCAGATGGACGGGGCCCCCAGCAGTCGATGGGCGGCCGCGATGACGACCAGGACCACGCCCGCCAGGAGCAACAGGCGCGCGGAGCGGGCGGCTCGTCGGGAGTTCCGGACCACGAGCGAGGCGCCCAGCACGACCAGCACCCAGCTCAGCGAGATGGCCCACTCCTGGGCACCCCGGCCGACGTCGAGCGCCAGCGGTGCCAGCTCGACGCCGCCGAACGCCAGCACGTCGCCGACCACCTCGGCCAGCCCCGGCTGCAGGCTCTCGCGCCTCGCCTGGTCGACCGGCAGGAACACCAGCCCGCCCAGCAGCGCCGCCAGCGCCATCCCGCCCGTGCTGGCCAGCATCACGAGCGATGGCGTCCGCCGCCTCAGACCGCGCACGGCCATGACCGCGCCCAGCACACCCGCGACCCCAGCGACGCCCAGCCGCCAGGGCGCGTGCACGGTCGCGAACGGCAGGAGCGCGACCAGCACGAGGAGCGTGAGCGGCACCTCGAGGTACTGGACAGGTCCCTCGAACGCCGCTTTCAGCCCGGTATCAGCAGGGCGTGACACCGAAGAGGCTCCCCCGATGAGGTGCTAGGTTACGAGTCAGATTGGGCCTCTCTGGTCCTGTCAAGAGCCTCTCTCGAGAGCAGCACCACACCATGATCGATAACGACTCCGGGCGCTACCGCGAGGCAAACCTCGTCTACTACTGGCAGATCCTCAGGAAGAGGATGGGCACGGTGGCCACGATCACGGGCGTGCTCATCGCCACGGTGTTCGTCGGCACGCTGGCGATGACCGAGTACTTCAGCTCGACCGCGACCATCGAGATCGCGCCCAAGGCGCCCATGATCCTTCCGGTCGAGGACGCCAGCGAGCTCGTCAGCATCAAGACGAACGACGAGCGCCACGCCTACTACGCGACGCAGTACCGCATCCTGCGCAGCCGCACGCTCATCCTGAAGACGATCGACGATCTGCGGGAAGACCACGGCATCCACGACTTCGACGAGGCCGACGACCCGGTCGAGAACTTCCGCAAGGCGCTCGAGATCCGGCCCGAGGGCGACACCGACCTCGTCCACATCACCTTCGTCTACCCGGACCCCGCCAAGGCCGCGCTCTTCGCGAACTCGCTCGCCGAGGCGTACATGCACTCCAACCTGGAGCGCGCCCGCGAGGACAGCGAGCTCGCCCGCACGCGGCTGATGGAGCAGAAGCAGCTCTACAACGCCCGACGCGCCAGCGCCGAGACCGAGGTCCACGAGTTCATCTACAGCAACGGCCTGCTGGGCGTCGACGACGAGCGGACCGCCATCCAGGAGGGCGAGAAGAAGCTCCAGAACCAGCTCGCGACCGCCCAGACCGAGCGCCTGCTCGTCCAGTCGGACGTCGAGCGCCTGAAGACCCTCTACAAGGGCAACGACTGGCTCGGCCTCGCGAACCACATCGCGCAGCAGGACGAGCGGCTCGCCCGCGGCATCGCCAAGCTCCAGGACCTGCGCCAGGACCGGAAGCAGGCGCTGACCACCCGCCGCGAGAGCCACCCCGAGGTGCTCGCTCTCGACGAGCAGATCCAGGGTCAGGAGGAGCTCCTTCGGAACCAGCTCCAGGAGTACATCTCCGGGCGCGAGGCCAAGCTCTCGCTCCTGCGGAACCGCGAGACCGACGTCCGCGACGAGATCCAGCTCGTCAGCAAGGACCTCGAGGCCCTCAACCTGCAGTTCCTCGAGCTGCAGTCCAAGCGCGCGAAGGTCGAGAAGCTCGACGACTTCTACAAGACCCTCGACCAGCGGCTCGCCCAGATCGAGATCGTCAACGACATCCGCGCCAACAACGTGCACTTCGTCGACCGGGCCTGGGAGGACCCCGACCCGGTCAAGCCGAACATGCTGACGAACCTGCCCATCGCGCTGCTGGTCGGGCTCATGGCCGGCGTCGCCCTGGCGTTCCTCCAGGAGTACCTCGACAGCACCATCAAGAGCCGTGACGACATCGAGCAGGACGTCGGCATCCCCTTCCTGGGCGCCGTGCCGCTGGTGCCGCCCGAGGAGATGGCCTCGATCCCGAGCGAGTTCGAGCGAAACCTGTACGTGCACGGTCGACCGCGAAGTCCCACGACCGAGGGCCTGCGCAGCATCCGGACCAACATCCTGTTCCGCAGCAAGGACAAGCCGCTGCGACGGCTGCTGGTCACCTCGGCGGCTCCTCAGGAGGGCAAGAGCTTCATCAGCTCGAACCTGGCCGCCGTCATCGCTATGACCGGCACGCGGGTGCTGCTCATCGACTGCGACCTTCGCCGCCCGACGCAGCACAAGCTGTTCTGTCGGCCGAACGACGTCGGCATCACGTCGGTGCTCGACGGCAAGATGACCATCGCCGAGGCGACGTGGGACACCCCCATCCCGAACCTCGACCTGCTGGTGGCCGGGCCGCACCCCGAGAACCCCGCCGAGCTGCTGGGCAGCGAGAAGTTCATCAAGCTGCTCGACAGCATCACGGGCTACGACATGATCGTCATCGACAGCCCGCCGGTCACCGCCGTGGCCGACCCGCTCATCCTGTCGCGCATGGTCGACGGGGTCGTGATGGCCGTCCGCAGCAACCAGACCGAGAAGAACCAGGTCATCCACTGCCGGTCGCGCCTGACCGAGATGAACGCCAACATCCTGGGCGCCATCGTCAACCGGCTCGACGTCCGGAAGAGTGGCTACGGCTACTACTATTACTACGACTACAACTCGGTCTACTACGCGGACCCGGCCGAGGAGCGGGACGCCAGCTGATGCGTGCGATCCTCGCCAGGATCGTTCCGGACGACATCAAGGGGCTCGACGTCCTCGTCGGCTCGTGTGTCATCTCGGTGCTCACGCTCCTCATCCTCGGCGCGCCTGCGAAGGCCGTCGTGGGCGGCTGCGTGGCCATCCTGTTCGGCCTCTACTTCTTCACGCAGCCCAAGCACGCGCTGCTGGCCGTCTTCTTCATCCGGGTCGTCATCGACCTGTTCTGGTGGGTGCCGGCCAGCCTGGGCGGGCTGAACGTGCTCGAGGCCTTCGGCGGCGGCATCGCAGCGCTGGCCGCGGTGCTGTTCTACCTGGAGCTGCGCCGCGTCGAGCGCATCCCAGGCTTCCTGGCGATGGCCTGCTACCTGGCGGTCCTGGTCATCGCGGCGGGCCGGTCGGGCGACGTGCGCGACGCGGCCGAGATCATGGCCAAATACATCGTCCCGCTGCTGCTGATGTTCCTCATCAGCGCGATGATGACGACCCGCGACTGGCGCCACCGCCTGCTGCTCGTGATGACGCTGGGCGGGGTGGTCTCGCTGATGGTCAGCACCTACCACCTGGGCAGCGGCCAGATCTACGAGCACTACCGGCAGGGCTACTACCGGCTGGTCGGCGGCTACCACAACCTGCACAACCACGCGCTGTTCCTGCTCACGCTGAACACGATGCTGCTCTTCTGGCTCACCAACACGACGGGCTGGAAGCGCGTCATGGTGCTCGGCCTGCAGGGGCTGGCGCTCGCCTGCATGTACTACACGTTCGTGCGGACCGCGCTGACCGGGTTCGCCGTGTTCGTCGGCGTGTACCTGGCCATCCAGCGCCGGTGGGGACTGCTCGGGCTGGGGCTGGGAGCCGGGCTCATCCTCGTGCTCACCAACGCGAGCATGCAGGACCGGTTCAGCGACCTGGTGACCTTCCTCGGCGACGACGCGCTCGCCGACCGACGCACCCTGGGCAGTGGCCGCATCGGCATCTGGACCAGCAGCATGGCCGAGTTCTCCCGGCAGTCCCCCGGCGACATCCTGCTCGGACTCGGCATCGGCGGTCACTACGAGATGACCGACATGTACGCGGACATGTACCGCTCGACCGAGAAGAGCGAGAACCTGGACTCGCACAACGACTACCTGTCGCTGCTGTACCAGCTCGGCCCCATCGCGGTCCTCAGCTACATCGCCCTGCAGATCGAGGTCGTCCGCCAGGGCCTGTTCGTCTTCCGGAACGCCGCGGACAGCTGGACCCGCAAGTTCGGGGCCTACATGATCGCCCTGACCTCGGTCACGGTGGTCACCAACTTCCTCTCCAACAGCTACATCCAGCGCGTCACGGTGGCCTGGCTGTTCTGGGGCATGGTCGGCATCCTGTTCGCGAGCTCGCTGGAGATCCGCCGACGTCAGGCGTTGGAGCAGCGTCCTGGCGTGGTCCCCCTCCCCCCTGCAGCGAAGAACGCGGCGTGATACCGGGCCGCCCGGAAGCCGGTGCTACCGTTTGTGTTGAAGGATGGGACGTCCCGACCCGATGTCCCATTGACCGGTTCCCCCTGGAGTCTCGATGCTCGTACTGACCGCCCTGCTGAGCCTCTCCGGTCCTGCCCTCGCGCAGGACGACGGCGAGGCTCGCGCCAGCATCAACGGCTGGGGCGGCACCGCGCTCGTCAGCGAGGTCGAGGTCCCGCAGGAGTACTTCGTCGGAAACGGCGACATCCTGCGCATCAAGGTCCTCGGCGAAGAGGAGATGACGGGCGAGTTCCCCATCTCGCCGGACGGGAGCATCCACTACCCGCTGCTCGGCCAGGTCTTCGTCTCCGGCATGTCGACCCCGCAGGTCGGTCGGCTCGTCCAGCGCCTCCTCGACAAGGACTACCTCGTCGAGCCCGAGGTCTTCGTCCACGTCGACACCTACGCCAGCCAGCCGGTCGAGGTCACGGGCCTCGTGACCAAGCCCGCCGTCTACTTCCTCAAGGGACCGACGACGCTGCGCCAGGTGCTCGCGGACGCCGGCGGTGTCTCCGACGAGACCGTCACCGAGATCCAGATCACCCGCGCGGACGAGGTCATCAGCGTTCGGTACGAGGACCTGGTGAAGGCCCGCGGCGACGTCGCCGTGCTGTCCGGCGACCAGATCCACGTGCCCGAGGGCAAGGCGGTCTACATCCTGGGTCAGGTCGGCGAGCCGGGTCCGGTCAGCTGGGCCGACGGCATCACGCTGACCAAGGCGCTCACGAAGGCCGGTGGCCTGCTCGAGACCGCCAAGATCAACAAGGTCTACATCCTGCGGGATGGCGAACGGATCGAGGTCAAGTACAAGCGCATCCTGCAAGGCAAGGACGCCGACTTCGTGCTCGAGCCGGAAGACCAGATCTTCATCGACGTCTCGCACGTCTGAGCATCGGAGGATGCCCTTGAGGCGACCCGACTTCTTCGTCGTCGGCCACCCGAGATCCGGGTCGGGCCAGATGAACGGCTACCTGTCCAAGCATCCCGACGTGTGGATGGCCAAGAAGGAGCTGCACTACTTCGGCAGCGACCTGGGCTACCACGTGCCGCCGCGGAGCCTGGAGAACTTCCACAGCTTCTTCGCGGACGCGCCGGCCGACGCCAGGCGCATCGGCGAGGCCAGCACCTGGTACCTGTTCAGCGACAACGCCGCGCAGGAGATCCACGACTACGACCCGGACGCCGGCATCCTGCTGCTGCTGCGCAACCCGGTCACGCTGCTGCACTCGCTGCACAGCCACTTCGTGTTCCGCGGAGACGAGGACATCTCGGACTTCGCCGAGGCCATCGCCGCCGAGCCCGGCCGGATCGACGGGTCCATCGCCGAGCCGCCGCACCGCATCCCGCGCGAGGCCCTGCGCTACAGCAAGATGGTCCGCTACGCGCCGCAGGTGAAGCGCTACTTCGATGTCTTCGGCCGTGACCGCGTGCACGTCGTCATCAACGACGACTTCCGCAGCGACCCGAAGGGGACCTTCCGGGGAGCCTGTCGGTACCTGGGTGTCCGCGAGGACTTCGACGGCTTCGACGACATCTTCGCGCCCGACCAGCGCGCCAAGAACAGCAACCGGACGGTCTACAGCCGGCCGGTCCAGGACTTCCTGATCCACCCCTCGCGCCAACAGGTGCTCGAGGGGGTCGTGCCGGGCCGCATCCCCGGCCACAAGCTATCGCTGCGCGCCATGCGGCGGCTGAACATCAAGTACGTCGACCGGAGCCCGATGGATCGGGCGCTGAAGGCGGAGCTCACCGAGCGCTTCCGCCCGCACGTCGAGGAGCTCTCCACGCTGCTCGACCGCGATCTGTCCGCCTGGACGTGAGCGAGGAGCCCAAGCCGTCGGATGGCGCGACCGAGAAGGCCGCGGAGGTCGCGGCGGGATCCGGGCTCGTCTTCGTCGGCAACCTGCTCAACCGCGGCCTGCGGTTCCTGACGAACTGGATCCTGGCGAACGCGCTGGGTCCGCTCGGGTACGGCGTCTACGAGGGCGCGCGGAACTTCGTCACCATCCTCTCCAGCTTCGCGCCGCTGGGGACGGACAAGGGCGTCGTCTACTTCGGTGCCCGCCAGCGCCAGGCGGACGACCGCCCGGCTCTTCGCGGCACGCTCATCGCGACGCTGGTGACCTCGCTCATCGGAGGCCCCGTCCTGATGGGCCTGGTCATCACGCTCGTGATGGCCGGACAGGCGGAGCAGGCCTGGGCGCTCGCCTTGCTCGAGCCCATCGGCGCCCTCGAGCCCGGTGTGCCCGAGGCCCTGTTGCTGATGTCGCCGGCCATCGCCATCTGGTCGCTGCTGCTGGGCTGTGTCGGCATCCTGCGCGGGCTCAAGGACATGCGCGGTCAGACGCTCGCGTACCTGGTCGTCCTGCCCATCGGCATGGCCATGGCCGCCGCCATCCCCTGGGCGCTGGGCCTCGGCGTGCAAGCGGTCATCGTCGGGTTCGTCGCCGCGAACGCCGCGTCCCTGGTCGTCGCCCTGGCGCTGGTCGTGCGGCGGGTCAAGCCGTTGATCGCCGGGGTGAAGGCGAAGTTCGACGCCTCGAAGCTGTTCGCGTACTCGCTGCCCGAGAGCTTCAGCTCGATGCTCTTCCGGGTGAACCAGTGGGCCGACACCATGATGGTGCTGGCGCTCGCCGGCACCGCGGAGACCGGCCTCTACCGGACCGCCGTGACGCTCGCGATGATCGGCGAGGTCCCCGCCGTCGCCGTGAACACCATGTTCCAGCCGGTCCTCGCCGAGATGGTCCAGGCCGGCGACCCCATCCAGATCAAGAAGGTCCTGCGCATCGTCACGCGCTGGATGGTCATCCTCGCGGCGCCCGTCTACATCGGGGTCTACGTCGGGATCGACGTGCTGCTCGCGCTGTGGAAGGACGAGTTCGCCTCGGCCGGCTCGGCGCTGACCATCCTGTTGTGGGGCCAGGCCGCGTACGTGCTGACGGTGCCGGTCAACGCGCTGATCCCGATGTCCGGCCGTGCCCGGCTGAACCTGGTCAACGCCGGGCTGGCCGCGCTCCTGAACATCGGCCTGAACCTGTGGATGATCCCGCAGTGGGGCATCCAGGGCGCTGCGACCGCCACGGGCATCAGCCTGGCGGCCTGGTCGCTCTGGCGCCTCGTCCAGGTCCGGTTCCTGCTCGGCCACCAGGGCTTCGAGCCCCGCGCGCTGATGCTGGTCGTGGTCTTCGCCGCCGTGGCCCTGGCCGGACGCTGGTTCGGCGTCGACCAGACCCTGCTGATCCAGGCCGGCGTCACGGTGGTGTCCATCCTCGTGTTCCTTGCCGTCGCCGCGGTATGGGGACGAAGCCCGGAGGACGACCTGGTCCTTGCGGGCGTGAAGCGCCGAATCTCCAAGAAGCTCGGGAGAGCATCGACATGAGCATCAAGGTCCTGTCCGTCTTTGGAACCCGTCCCGAGGCCATCAAGATGGCGCCCGTCGTGCGAGCGCTCGAGGCCGCCGAGGGCTTCGACAGCCGCGTCTGCGTCACCGCCCAGCACCGCGAGATGCTGGACCAGGTGGTCGACCTGTTCGAGCTGGAGCCGCACCACGACCTGGACCTGATGAAGCCGGGCCAGAACCTGCACGAGCTGACCGCGCGCGTCATCACCTCGATGCGCCCGGTCCTCGAGGAAGAGAAGCCGGACGTCGTGCTCGTCCACGGCGACACGACCACGACGCTCGCCACCACGCTCGCCTGCTTCTACTCCCACGTGCCCGTCGGTCACGTCGAGGCCGGGCTGCGGACGGGCGACCTGACGGCCCCCTTCCCCGAGGAGGCCAACCGTGTCCTCGCCGACCAGCTCTGCCGGTTCTGGTTCGCTCCGACCGAGCGCTCGAAGCAGAACCTCGTCGACGAGGGGCTCGTCGGTCCCGGCCTGAGCGTGACGGGCAACACCGTCATCGACGCCCTGCTGTGGGTGCGCGAGCGGGTCGTCGCCCGGAGCCTCGAGGACTGGCGAGCCGACTACGGCACCGCGTTCTCGGCGATCGCCGGTGACGCGCCCCTGGTCGCCATCACGGGCCACCGCCGCGAGAACCACGGCCAGGGCTTCCAGGACATCTGCACGGCCATCAAGACGCTCGCTCTCCGTCACCCCGACGCCGAGTTCGTCTACCCGGTGCACCTGAACCCGAACGTCCAGAAGCCGGTCTACAGCCTGCTCGGCGATCTGCCGAACGTGCACCTCATCGCGCCGCTCGACTACGCGCCGTTCGTCCGCCTGATGGACCGGTCGGCCGTCATCCTGACCGACAGCGGCGGCATCCAGGAGGAGGCCCCCTCGCTGGGCAAGCCCGTCCTCGTCATGCGTGAGACCACCGAGCGGCCCGAGGCGGTCGACGCCGGGACCGTGAAGCTCGTCGGCACCGACGTGACCCGGATCGTCGAGGGCGTCAGCACGCTCCTGACGAGCGACGAGGCCTACGCGGCGATGTCGAAGGCGCACAACCCGTACGGCGACGGCCAGGCGAGCGAGCGCATCGTCGAGGCGCTGCGCGCGGGCCTGGGCTGAGGCACCGCGCCTAGAGCTCGTCCTCGACGAAGCTCGGGTCGAACGGCCACAGGTCGTCTTCGATGATCACCATCTCGCGGTCGATGACCACGAACGTCGGGAAGCCCGACACGATGAAGTCGTAGCCCTGCTGCTCCTCGTCCGCGACGACCGCGTGCGTCAGATCGAGGTCCGAGGCCCAGCGGGCGCAAGCCTCTTCACTGGGCTTCTTGCCGCCGTCGTCCTCGAGCATCACCGCCAAGTACGCGAGTCCCTGGTCTTCCAGCTGGTTCCACATCTCCTCACCTTCAGGCGCCGCCTGACGACAAGGTCCTCACCACTCGGCGAACATGTCCAGGACGATGACCTGGCCGTGGAACTGGTAGAGCTCCACTTCGTCGCCGTACTGATCGACCGCGGTGAAGTTGTAGGCGATGTCGCCCTCGCGGAATCCGGTGCCCTCGAGATCTCCCGGGACGTCCTCGGCGAGCGCGTGCCACCAGCTGTTCTCCGGCCCGTACTCCTCGGGCTCCGGATCAGGCTCGGGCTCGACGTCTGGGGCGTTCTCGCCGTCACTGCCGATGTCGCTGCCTCCTCCGGGGAGACAGGCGGTCAGCAGCGCCAGCGAGAAGATGGAAGCGATGCGCATGGGCTCTCCTGTTCGCCTCGCACCCTACAGCTCAGACGGCCGGTGCGCTAGCCTCATCCAGCTATTCACTCACTCCGAACAACAGGTAGGCGGCGCCGCTGCCGCTGCCGCCATCGTCGGCCGCGACCGCACCGACCAGGATGTCGGCGTTGCCGTCGCCATCGGTGTCTCCGCCGATGCCGACCGAGCCGCCGGCCGCGTCGAAGTTGTTCGAGCCATCCGCTCGCAGGTTGGCGTCCGAGGCCGTGTAGCTGCCGCTGAAGCTCTCGCCGTAGAACACCCAGGCAGCGCCGCGTGAGCTGCTGTAGCCGTTGCTGCCGACAACGAAGTCAGCGGTGCCGTCGCCGTCGTAGTCGCCGCCGCCCGCCACCGAGACGCCGAAGCTGTCGTTGTCGTTCTCGCCGAGGAAGACCGCACTCGCCAACGACAGGTCGCCGGTCGCGCTGACTGCTCCGCTGACCAGGTACACGGCGCCGCCATCGGTCGCGCCGTCGTCCACGCCGGGTGCGCCGACCAGGAAGTCGTCGTAGCCGTCGGAGTCCATGTCGCCGATGCCGGAGATGCCCGCGCCGGCCGTGTCGCTGCTGGCCTCGCCGGTCAGCACGACGTCGCCGTCACCCATCTCGTGTCCACCGGACAGCCCCGAGCCGCCGAAGAACGCGTACACAGCGCCTGTGCTGCCGTTGGCCTGGCTGTGTCCGATCAGGACGTCGTCCTGGCCGTCACCGTCGAGATCTCCTGGGAACGCCAGGTCCGAGCCCATCGTGGTCTGGGTCTCGGTGGATGCGAAGGTCGCGAACGCATCGTCACCGTCGAGTTCGTCGCTCGAGAGGTCGTCGAACAGGTAGACCACGCCGACGTTGTCGTCGCCATCGTACTCGGCATACTGGGCGCCCGCGAGGATGTCGGGGACGCCGTCAGCGGTCACGTCCGCGCCCATCGCGACGCCGCCGCCCAGGCGGTCGTCAGGGCCGACCCCGGAGAGCTTCACGTCGTAGCTCTCCTCGAGCTCCTCGTCGCCCGACCAGCCGCTCGAGCCGTACAGGACGTACACCGCGCCGTACCCGTTGCCGCCGCCGTCCGCGCGCAGGGCAGAAACCAGGATGTCGTCGACGCCGTCCTCGTCGAGGTCGACACCGCCCGCGACCGCGGACCCCGCGCGTTCCTTGGTCAAGTTGCTCTCGCCGCCGCCCAGGAGCTTCAGGTCCGCCGACGACAGGTCGACCGTGCCCGAGCTGAGCGGTCCGTACAGCACGTAGGCCGCGCCGTTCTCGTCGTACTCGGAGCTCTCGCCCTTGGCCCCGATGACCAGGTCGTCGTTCCCGTCGTCGTTGAAGTCACCGGCGCTCATGATCGAGACGCCCGCGGCGTCTCCGCCGTCCTCGCCGACCAGGATGGTGTCCGCGTCCGACAGGTCGACGCTGCACATGGCCGAGCTGCTGTCGCAGTCGTTGTCCACGCCGTCGTTGCAGATCTCCTCGGCGTCCGGCGAGATGTCCTCGTCGGTGTCGTCGCAGTCCGTGGCGTCCGCGACGTACCCGCTGGGCTGGGTGCAGGCGACGTCGGTCGAGCTGCTGTCGCCGAACTCGTCGGCGTCGCTGTCCGCGTACCAGGTCGAGGCGTCCGTCGCGTAGTCGTCGTCCACGACGCCGTTGCAGTCGTTGTCGACGAAGTCGCAGGTCTCGGTCTCGCTGGGGTTGGCGCCGTCGTTGGTGTCGTCGCAGTCCTGGGCGTTGTCGGCGTAGCCGCTCGGCTGGGTGCAGCTGAACTGGACGTCGGTCGTCACGCCGTAGCCGTCGCCGTCGGTGTCCTCGAACCACACCGAGTCGGGCGTCGCATCAGCGTCGCTGTCGTCGCAGTCCTGGTCGTCGTCGACGTAGCCGCTGGGCTGCTCGCACTGGGCGAGCGTGCTGGTCGGGCTGCCGTAGCCGTCGCCGTCGACGTCCTCGTGCCAGACCGTGTCCGGGTTCACGCCCGCGTCCAGGTCGTCGCAGTCCTCGTCGTTGTCGACCCAGCCGTCCGGCTGCTCGCACGAGGCTCTCGTGTAGTTGGGCGTGCCGTACGTGTCCTCGTCGGCGTCGAGGTACCAGGTCGCCGCGTCGCTCGCGCTGTCCTCGTCGATGTCCCCGTCGCAGTTGTTGTCGACGTCGTCGCAGACCTCGTCGGCCGCGGGGTTCACCTCGGCGGTGCTGTCGTCACACTCCTGGCAGGCCGCCCAGCCGTCCCCGTCGGCGTCCTCGTACCCGACGGAGCCGTCGCAGTTGTAGTCGGTCGGGTCAGCGCAGTTCGACTCGTCCGCGCCAGGGTTGAACGCCGCGTCGCCGTCGTTGCAGTCGCCGGCGAGCTCGACGAGCCCGTCGGCCTCGCACGCGATGACCTCGGTCAGGTCGGCGCCATAGCCGTCGCCGTCCGCATCCGTGTAGAGGGTCAGGCCGTCGACCGGGTCCTCGTCGACCAGCGTGTCGCAGTCGTTGTCGATGCCGTCGCAGTACTCCGAGGCGTCCGGGTGGACCGAGGCGTCTTCGTCGTCGCAGTCCACGTCGCTGTCGTACCCGTCATCGTCGAAGTCGGTGGGCAGGTTCGAGGCAGAGTCCTCGTTTCCCGTGTCCTTTCGACAAGCGGAGACCGTGACCAGGAGCGCGAGGAAGAGGGGGATTCGGGGCATGAGGACCTCTCGGTTTCGGGGGTGCCACCCGTCCTGGGTTGGGAAAATCATACAGGCCCAGGAGTCCGATACTGATAATTATCGTCAAGAGACCGTCCGCGCCCAGATCCGACATCGGCCTGACACCGCCTGGACTTGTCGTGCCCCCACGAGCGCGTGATGCTGGCCATGAACTCCTCGGAGATGCGGTGAAGATCAGGCTGAAGTACGCGCTGGCAGCAGCGCTGGGGGCGGCCATCGGCATCGCCTGGTGGCTCGCGTACACCCCGGCCGCGTACAGCGTCGCCGCTCTGATCGGCGCCCATGCCGTGGCCGCGATCGGCCTGCGCCTCGGCCTCGACCTGCTCGGCTGGGACAGCCGCCGGAGCCTGGTCCTCGCGGTCCTGGGCGGCCTGGTCATCGTCCCGGCGGCCATCACCCCGCTCCACATCTCGGGTCAGCTCGGGGGCCCCAGCGGACTCGCGGTCGACCTCGTCTTCGTCCTCGCCGGTTGTGGCCTCGGCGGGCTGGTCGGCCGGATGTGGACCCTGGACTTCGCTCGAAAGCGGGCCGCGTTCATCCTGGCCGCGATGTCGACGGTCCTCGTCGTGATCCTCGTGGCGGTCTCGACCTCGCGCATCCCGGACGACGTGCAGGCCACCGCGGCGAACACCGGAAGCTTCTCGCCGGACCACCCCGTCCTGGTGTTCGGGATCGACGGCGCCGACTGGAAGGTGCTCGATCCGCTGCTCGCCGAGGACCGGCTGCCGAACCTGGCCGAGCTCATCGAGGGCGGTCGCCACGGCGTCCTGCTCTCCAGTGAGCCCATGGCGTCCCCCGTCGTCTGGACGACCATCTTCACCGGCGTCGAGCCGAGCACCCACGGCGTCAGCTCCTGGACACGCAGCGACGCGCGCAGCCGCACCGTGCCGATGGTGTGGGACGTCTACGGCGTGCACGAGCAGCGCTCGGTGGCCGTGAACGTGCCCGGCACCTGGCCCCCCAACGAGGTCGCCGGCGGCACCCTCATCAGCGGCTTCCCCATCCCGGGCATCGCGAGCTCGGACAGCAGCCACCTGACCGGCACGCTGGTCACCGCGGACGACACCCGCGGCGACGTGCCCACCGTGCGCTTCGAGAGCGGGCGGGCCGAGATCCCCATGGCGACCCCGGTCGTCGAGGCGCGCTTGAAGCTCGGCCGGTTCGCCATCCAGAACCAGCTCATCGACACCGCTGCTCGGGAGCGCTTCCTGCCCACGAAGGGCCGGTCGCTCGAGCTGGTGCTCGCCGGCGACAAGCTGGCGGGGAACTTCGAAGGCGAGAGCATCGAGCTGGCCGACGGCGCCTGGTCCGACTGGCTGGTCGTGCGCGGGGGCGACACCGACGTGCACGTGCGCATCCACCGGATCGACCGGACCACCCTGTTCGTCAGCCCTGGCTACCAGAGCCCGACCGACCCGCGCCACAGCTACGCGACGGGGGTCCCCGAGGGCGTCGATCTCGCCGGCGACGTGCCCTATGTCGTCGAGGGCATCGGCTGGACCGCGCACCGCGACGAGCGCGTCGACCACCTGATCCCCGACATGCTGCTCGAGACGCAGGAGCGGCAGCTCCAAGCCATGCTGGACTCGGTCCAGGCCGGCCCGACGCCGTTCCTGACCGCCTTCGTCTTCACGGTCACCGACCGGCTCCAGCACCCGTTCTGGTCCCTGCACGAGCCGGACGAATACGCCGGCGTCTGGCAGGTCCCGCCGGATCTGGCCCAGCGGGATCCCGTCGAGGACGCCTACGTCGCAGCCGACGCCGCGCTCGGCCGGACCCTGGCCGTCCTGCCCGAGGACACCGTCGTCTGGATCGTGAGCGACCACGGCGTCTCGTCCGAGGACCCGAAGCACCACACGGACCTCGGCGAGGCCGGCCACCGCGAGGACGGCATCTGGATCGCGTCCGGCCCCGGCATCACCCCGTCGACGAAGCGCGAGACCCTGCGCGTGGTCGACGTGACCCCGTCGGTGCTCCGCTGCGTCGACCTCCCGGTCGCAAAGGACTTCGAGGGCACCGCCGCAGGGTTCTGCTCGGGCGACGCCACGGTCGACACGTTCGTCGGAGCGGCCGGCGCCGGAGGCAGCGCCGTCGACGACTCCCAGCAGGCCCAGCTCTGCGCCATGGGGTACGTCGACTGCTGAGCCGTCAGAACGAGTAGGACGCCAGCTCTTCGACCCGGCCGGTGACCAGCGTCCACTTCACGAGGCCGATGCCCGGGCAGAGCCAGGCCGAGCTGCCCTTCTGTCCCAGGTCGATGTGGGCGCAGGCGGTGAAGGTGCCCGCGGGGACGGTGATGTCCCCGTACTCCAGCACCGTGATGGCTCCACCGCGGTCTGGGCTGTCGGTGTCCAGCGTGATGCTCGCGCCGGGCTCGGGCGGGAGCGACAGCATCGGCTGCCAGCTGGACGCGCTGAGATGCTCGGCGTCGTCTCCCCAGAATGCGTCGGCCGTCTCGACCATGCTCCCGGTGCTCCGGTAGACCCCGAGCCCGAAGTGCCCGGTGAACAGCGAGACGACGTCGTCGCCGATCTCCTCCTCCTCGACGAAGCCCCAGGCGGCGCTGCCGTCACCGAGCTCGATGGGGACGACGACGCGGGTCTCCTGGAACTCCATGCCGTTGAACGTCGCGACGTAGTGGTAGCGGGCGCCCTCGACGATCGGAAAGACATCGCCGGGGGTCGAGAGCTTCTTCGGGCCACAGGACAGGAGGAGGAGCAGCATGGGAGGGACCAGCCCTCGGCGGGTATGCTTGCTCCATGCGCCGGACCCTCTGCCTCACCGCCGTCCTGTTCCTCGCCTGCACGGGCGGCTCCGAGGGCGAACCGATCGACGAGCCCGACAGCGGCGGCGAGACCGACTCGGACACGGATGTGGACGCCGACAGCGACACCGACAGCGGGAGCTGGCTCGAGCCGACCGACCCGGTCTTCGTCGCGGACTTCGACGGCACCGAGTGGCCCGCCCAGGACGGCCACTGGCTGGCAGGCAGCACCTCGTACCTGACCGGGACCAAGGGCGATGGCGAGCTCGTCATCGTGCTGAGCGGCGACATCAGCCACCGCGGCGAGTACGAGGTCACCCAGGTCACGTGGTTCGAGACCATCCACAACGGCTACGCCTTCAACTACGAGACGACCGGCGGCGATGCGACGCTGACGATCGACGGACTGGACGTCGACGGCGACCACATCTGGGGCACGTGGAGCGGCTCGATCGAGCTCACGGACTCCGAGGGAGCCGGCGACACGATTCTGGACGACGTGCAGCTCGAGAGCTGGCTTCGCTACGGGGCGAAGTAGCTGTTCCTCCTGCTGGCATGTTCGCAGCCGACGTTCGTCGAGGCCGCTGAAGGGACGGACCCGAGAGCGTGCACGCGCCTGGCCGAAGGGAGCGAGGCGGGCGAGTGCGTGGCTATCCACGCCGGCCGGCTCGCGCAGCAGGGCCTCTCGGAGGAGGCCTTCGCCGCGTGCGAGCTCATCGAGGGCGACTGGCACGACGAGTGCGTGTTCCAGACGAGCGATGCGCTGGAGCTGATCGGCGAGGCCGCGTGGACCCGCTGCCGCACCGCCGGCCGCTACGAGAACCAGTGCGCCGGACACGCGGCGACGCGGATGGTGGCCGCGATGGCCGACCTGCCGCTCGAGGTCGGCCAGGAGAACGAGCTGGTCCGCGAGCTGACCAGCCGCATCCAGGCGATGCCCATCCGGGACCGGCAGACGGTCAACCGGACCGGCGTCGCCCGGCACATCGCAGCGCGCTGGGACGGGGTCCCGTTCGAAGCGGCGGGCTGCGGGGTGCTGCCGATCGAGCCCTGCTCGCTGGCCTACGCCGAGACCATGCGGCAGGACGCCAGCATCGATCGGGACGCGGCCTGCGCCGAGCCCCGGACGTCGGAGAGCATCATCGTCGCCGGTGGGAAGGGCTGGACTCCGGACTCGGACTCCGTGGCCCAACGGGCATGGCGGGATCTGTGTTCGTCGTGGTCAGGCGAAGGCGCCAGGCCCGCCGGAGGCCCTCCTCCACCTGGGGCGGGCCCAGCCAGGCGCTGACCCAGGCGTCGGTCTCCTCGCGCTGGGACGGCTCGATCAGCTCCAGGTCCAGGCTCACGAACTGGAAGCCCAGCTCCGCGAGCGCCCGGTCCAGGTGCTCGATCTCCTCGTCGCGCAGGTCCGGCGGGAGCTGGGGAGGAGGTCCGTGATCGGCCGGCCGGAACTCCGCCGGTCGTCCGGCCGCCCAGCCACCCATCACGAACCGACGCAGCACGCGGACCGGCCCCGCGACGCGCAGCACGGGGGACTCCACGTACAGCCCGCTGGCGACCCCACGGCCATGCTCGGTGGAGAGGAAGAACGTGCGCTGCGGCCGGGACCCTCGCGCCTCGGTCCCCTCGAGATCCAGGGGGAGATCCAGCACGGCGCCCGGCTCGGGCTGGTCGCCGAGCCATCGCTCGACCGCTCCGATGGGGTTCTCGGTCGTGGGGACGGACGCGGTCTGGCCCGGACTCCACGTCCACTCGATGGCGACCAGCGCCCACACGAGCAGCCAGCGCGCTCGACCGTCCGCGGCCAGGGCGACGACCACGACCAGGACCAGCGGGACGATGCCGCCGACCCGGTACAGGTTGTTCGCGCCCGTGTCGCCGAGCAGCGCCCCAGGCAGCGGGAACAGCCCGTGCCCACCGACCTGCAGCTCGGGGCCGAGCGAGACGACCACGGCCGCCGCCGCGACGGACAGGAACGCCCACGCCCGCCTCTCGCGCACCTGTGAGAGCGCCGCCACGAGCAGCACGAACCCCACCAGGACGACGTGGGCGTGCAGGGTCTCGCCGCCGACCTCCGAGCCGAGGACCCAGTCCAGCAGATCGGTGGTCTGGATGGCGGCCGCGCCCTCGGTCTCCGCCTCCTTTCCGTAGGCCGGGTGGTTGGTCACGACGAGAGCGGCCCGCACGCCCAGCGCGGCGATGACCGCGGGCACGGCCGCCAACAGGCCGCGCGGCGCGACACGGGGCCCGGAGACCACGACGAGCACCGGACCGACGATGGCGATCTGGAGCGCGCCATAGGCTCCGTCGAGCACCACGAGCGCGCCCAGCAGTCCCGCGCCCAGCAAGGCGCGATTGGACCCTCGGAGCCCCAGGTGCAGCGCCCAGGCGAACGCTGGCACGAACAGGACCGACAGCGCCTCGGGCACGCCGCTGGCCAGGGCCCCGTGGACGAACGGGGACGCCGAGACCAACAGCCCCGCGATCACGGCGTGATGCGTCTTGGTCCGCCCGTGCAGCCAGGCCGTCACGGTCCCGGCGCCCACGGCGATGTGCAGCAGGAACGCCGCGTTGTAGGCCTGGGCTGCGGAGAACAGGCGGGTGACCGGCACGAGCAGCAGCGCGATGGGCATGTCGATGACCCACCACGCCTGACCATCGGGCCACGCCGTCTGTGGCCGCCACAGTTGCAGGCCGTCCGCGACGCGCTGGTAGCTCCAGGCGTGCCCCCAGATGTCGGCGGTGCCCGCACCGAACAGCCGCTCGCCGCTCAGGACCTCGAGCGGATGGAGCGTCGAGAGCACCGCCAGCGCAGCCGCCAGGACCGCCGTCGCGAGCGCGACCTCCAGACGACCTCGGGCGATGCGACCTCCAGCGGACCCGTCACCCATGGCTCGGCCATCGGCGTTCGATCGGCGCTACTCCTCTTCTTCGTCCTCGGACGCGTACGGATCGAGCGGGTTGCCCTCCTCGTCGATCTCCTCGCCCGCCATGCGGTCCCAGAAGATGGCTCGCTTGTCGCCCTTGTGCAGGTCGTACATGACCCGCGCGGTGGTGAGGTCCGCCCCGTACGCCGGCACGATCGACACGATCTTCCAGCTGTCGTCGACCCACTCGACCGCGAAGCCCCGCGTCTTGCCCGAGCGCTTGTGGCTCACCGTGACGTGGAACATCGTCTTGTGCTTCGGGTCCGGCGAGACGCGCAGCTTGGCGTCCAGGTCCGCGATGACGAACTCGGTCCAGGGGTTGCCATCGCCCATGCGCTGGTCGCCGCGCGGGTGCGGCCCCATCTGCACGAACTCGCTGGCCGTGCAGGACCCGTACTTCTTGTCCTCGACCAGGTTGTAGCAGGACGTGTTGTCGAGCACGGCGAGCCAGTCGTGCTCCCACAGCGCGTCGTCGAAGCGCTTCATGGCGGCGTGGATGTCGCTCTGGGTCGGGGGCTTCGAGGGCTTGATGCGCGGAAGGCTGCCGGTCGGCCGGTCCTCGCCCGTGGGCATCGGCGTCGGGCAGGCGCCGGGCAGGACGTCGAGGTCGGCCTCGAAGAGGGGCAGGCCCTGCTCGTCCGCGGAGACCTGGACCGTCCGGTTCGTCCAGTTGGACTCGAGGCACTCGAACCAGGGGGACGGGTCCTCGATGGTGAACACCACCGGCACCATCCAGGACTCCTGGTTGATGGCGGGCTCGCGGGCCTCGACCTTCACGTTCTCGCCCATCAGGACGCACCAGCCCATGTCCGTCGACGTCGTGATCCAGTGCTGGTTCTGGTAGGTCGGGCTGATCCGCTGGGTGCCCGCGCGGCTGTCCGCCCGGTCCGCCGGTGTGTCGGCGAACGCGAGGTTCTTCTGCTGCACGCACTCGCGGTTGAACATCGGGCCCTCGACCCACCGGGACTTGCCGATGAGCTCGATTCCGGAGCGCCCGGGAGGGTTGGCTTCGACAGCCGCGTCGAGGACAGCCTGACGGGCGTCCTCAGCCGAGAGTCCAGGCCCACAGGCCATGGCGAGAAGGAACAGCACGACGAGCCTCCGAGCGACGCGGCACGGTAGCAGCCTGGCCAGGAACGGGCGTCAACTGCCCGTCAGAGCAATCCGATGCCGTCTAGAGCGAGCGCGGATCGGCCAGCGTGCCGGTCACAGCGGTGGCTGCGGCGACGGCCGGACTCACCAGGTAGACCGGCCCCGGGGCGCCCATACGGCGGGCGAAGTTCCGGTTCGTGGTGCTGGCCGTGGCCTCGCCGGGAAGGGGCACGCCCGGACCGTTGCCGATGCACGAGCCACAGCCGGGCGCACTGACGACCGCTCCGACGCTGCGGAACAGCTCGAGCAGGCCCTCGGCCTCGGCTTCCTTCGCCACGTCCGCCGACGACGGGGTCACCGTCAGGCGAACGCCCTCGTGCAGCGACCGGCCACGCAGGACATCGGCGGCCGCGCGCAGGTCGGAGATCGAGCCTCCGGTGCAGCTCGCGATCACGACGTTCTGGATGCCGACGGTGGTGTGCTCGGCGAGCGGGGCGCGGTTGCGCGAGTCGCCGGGCGTGGCGACCGTCAGCGGCACGTCGTCGAGGTCGACCTGCATCACGCGCGCATAGGAGGCGCCTTCGTCCGCATCGACCAACAGGTCGGTCGCGTCGATGTCGCGGCGGGTCTTCAGGAACTCCAGGATGGGCGCGCAGGGGGCGACGACGCCCGTCATCAGGCCGCCCTCGACCGTCATGTTGGTGAGAACGGACAGCTCGTCGACGTTCCACTGGTCGAGGCCGGGTCCGGCGAACTCGACGACGCAGGTGTCGGTGGGGCCGGTGCGCCAGTGCTCCTCGCGGAAGTACGGCATGCCGATGAGGTGGAGGATGAGGTCCTTGGGGCTGAGCACGCCCTTGGCCTCGCCGCTGACCTCGACCCGGACGACCTTGGGCACCGTGACCGGGATGAGTCCGGTCTTCAGCGCGAAGGCCATGGCGGTGCTGCCCACACCGAAGGCGAAGGCGTTCATCACGCCCGCGGTCGGCGTGTGCGAGTCGGTGAGCACGATGACGTCGCCCGGCAGCGCGTAGTCCTCGACCACGATGCGGTGGCAGACGCCCGCCTTGAACGCGCGACCAGGGCCGTGCAGGCGGACCCCGAAGCGGTCACAGGCCTCGACCATCTCCTCGGTCAGCTTCATGGCGGGGGCGAGCCGCGAGTCCTTCACGGCGTCCGGCACGGTCTCGTGCGAGATGAGGACGAAGTGGTCCTCGAACGCGGCGACGAGGTCGGGCCGGAACATGTCGGCCTGGCCCCACTCCTGCTCGTACAGGTCCATGACCATGCCGGCGGTGTACTCGTGCATGCCTCGGAAGGCGGCTCGGCAGAGGACCTGGTCGCCGGGCGCGACGTCCGCCAGCCCGAAGGCGTCTCCACCGGCCCAGGCCTTGTTGGCGATGATCTTCTCGACCATGTTCAGCGGGCGCGCGGGGGCGTTCGTCGCGTAGGTCGGCTCGACCTCGCCGTTCTCGAGCAGCGTGCCGTAGGCCATCAGACCGCCAGCCTCGCTGACCGCCCGGAAGAAGTCGGGCAGCTCGGTGGCGAGCGCGGCGAGATCGACGTCCTCGCCGGCCTCGAGGCGAGCCAGGACACCCCGATCCGTGGTGAACGGCATGCCCGCGTACACCATGTTCTCCTGGAAGATCCGCTGGAAGCTGTCGGCGACAACGAGCTCGATCCCAGCGCCCACATGGGCCACCACGGCGACCTCGCGCGAGCTGCCCGAGCCGTACGCGTGTCCGCCGACCGCGACCTGGAAGCCGCCCGTGCGGACGTCATCCTTGTCCACGGCCTCGAGGAAGTTCTCGAGGAAGTACGGCCCGAGGATCTCGCCGGTGTAGCCGAGCGTGCAGGCCCGACCGGAGATCATCGCGTCGGTGTTGACGCCGTAGTGGTAGTCCTCGCCTTCGAGCGAGGGGGTGCCGCCGCTGAGCTGGTCACGGACCTTGTCGGCGTTTCCGACCAGGTGCAGGACGCGTCCAGTGAGCTTCATGAGAGGACCTCCAGGGCCCGCCCTATATCTCAGTGCTGTCCTGATGCAGCAGCGGCCCGCTGCCCGCCCCCAAGTCGTGACATGCCGAGCGCTCGATCCGTTCGTGGACCCAGGCGATGGCTCCCTCGACGGCCTGTTCCAGCGGCTGGCCGAGCGCGAGCCGCGCGGCGATGGCGCTCGAGAGCGTGCACCCGGTGCCGTGGAGGTTCCTCGTCTCGACCCGGGGGTGCTCGAAGGTGCGCTCGCCGGTGGAAAGGACCAGGCGCTCGACCAGGAGCTCGCCCGTGCCGTGGCCGCCGGTCACCAGGAGCGGAACGCCGGCGTCGAGCAGCCAGGGGAGCGCCTCGAGCTCGTCGAGGTTGGGGGTGACCAGCGCGCAGAGCGGGACCAGGTGCTTCAGGGCCTCGGGGGCCTCGTTCAGCGGCGAGCCCGTGCTCGAGCCGAGCACCGGGTCGAGCACAATCGGCACATCGACGTCCATCAGCTCGTGGGCGACGGCGGTGGCCACCGAGGCGTCCCCGAGCATGCCGATCTTCACGGCGTGGACGGGCAGGTCCTCCAGGATGGCTCGGACCTGGACCCGGACGCCCCCCGGCCCGACCGGCTGCACCCATCTGACGCGGTGGGTGTTCTGGGCCGTCAGCGCGGTGATCGCGGCCATCCCGTAGACACCGTGGGCCGCGAACGTCTTCAGGTCGGCCTGGATGCCGGCTCCACCGCTGGGGTCGGAACCGGCGATCGACAGGACGCAGCGCGGGCTATGATCCCGCCCTTCGATGATCTGGTTCCTCGCCACCGCCTGCCTCTCCGAGCTCCCGACCGCGGGTTCGCAGGCCGAGACGTGCACCTACTACCTCGACGACGACGGGGACGGCTTCGGCGACCCGGCCACGAAGTACGAGGGGTTGTGCGTCGATGGTGGCCTCGATCTGGCCGAGGACTGCGACGACACCGACGCCGCGGTGTTCCCCGGCCAGTACGAGCTCTGCAACGGCGTGGACGACGACTGCGACGGTCGGGTCGACGTCGACGCGGTCGACGGCGAGACCTGGTACCCGGACGCCGACTCGGACGGCTGGGGCGTCAACGACGAGGGCGTCATCTCGTGCACGGACCCCGGTGACCACGTGCTCGAGGCAGGCGACTGCGACGACGACAACGCCAGCGCCAACCCGTCGCTGTTCGAGCTCTGCAACGGGTTCGACGACGACTGCGACGGCGTGATCGATGGCAAGGACGCGCTGGACCCGGGCACCTGGTACCGCGACGCGGATGGCGACGGCTACGGCGACGGCGGCGACGTGGCGCACAGCTGCGACATGCCGAGCGGCTACGCCGACAACATGTCCGACTGCTACGACGGCAGCGCCTATGCGTTCCCCGGGCAGACCGACTGGTTCGACGTCGAGCGAGGCGACGGGAGCTTCGACTACGACTGCAACGGCGCCGCGGACCGCGTGCTGACCGACTTCGGCAGCTGCGACTGGGGCAGCACGTGTGTGCTCCAGACCCATGGCTGGTGGGAGTGGTCCATCCCCGACTGCGGCGAGTGGGGCGAGGTGCTGGACGACTGCGATGGGTCCTGGACCTGCAACGAGACGATCTCGACCGCGATCCAGAGCTGCCGCTGAGGCTCATCTGACCGAGCGCATGCGCGCTCGGTTGGCTCGCTACCTCGAATCCGTCTCTGGAGATGATCTGGCCACGATCTGTCTTACCGCTCGCGCTGTGGGCCGGCCGACTTCGTCGGCTACCGGCCCGCACTCCCGGAGAAGCCCTCTTCGGCTCGTGGTCCGGTAGCACCGTTAGAGCTTCCACATGAACGCCCCCCCGATCTCCGAAGAAGCCCAGGCCGCCATGCACAACGGCTACGAAGCCCTGCTGCAGGCCCACGCGCTCGCTGAAGACGGCCTCAGCGACGCGTTCGTCGACGTGTTCACCGCCTGGTGGGACCACTACGAGCGCTTCATCGCGCTGGTCGCGCCAGCCTTCAAGCCCGAGTGCAAGGCCGGCTGCAACAACTGCTGTCAGCAGAACCCGCGCGGCATCAGCGGAGTCGAGCTCTACTTCATCGACCGACTCCTGCGAGACCGGCCCGACGCCTACGCCGTGCGTGCCCGCTTCAAGCGGCGGATGAAGACCGAGGGGGGCCCCTGTCCCCTCCTGGACGAGCGAGGGTGGTGCTCGGTCTACGCAGCCCGTCCGGTCCCCTGCCGGATGTTCTTCGCCGCGACCCCGCCCGACTGGTGCCATCCCGAGCACCCCAAGCACCAGAGCGCGGTGAACCCCCATCTGGTCCCCAGCGAGCGGCACGCCCTGCTGCTCAGGGCCATCAGCCAGCGCCTGGGCCTGGGCCTGGGCCTGGGCGATCTACCGACCGATCTGCACGGCGGCATGGTCGCGATAGAGGAGCGGCTCGCGAGGACCACAGAATGACTGACGCCTGGACCGAACTCTCCGACCGCACCACCGAGCTCAAGGCCATCGAGGGCCTGATGGGCATGGCCGAGTGGGACCAGCAGGTGATGATGCCGGCCGCCGGGTCCGGCGCTCGCGGTGCGCACATGAGCCTCCTGAGCGGGCTGCACCACGAGAAGCTGACCGACGACCGCGTCGGCGAGCTGCTGGAGACCCTCACCGGTGGCGACCTGACCGAGACGCAGTCCGCCAGCGTCCGGAACCTGCAGCGCGACTTCGACCGAGCGACCCGTGTCCCCGCCGCCCTGGTCAAGCGCGGCGCCGTCGTCCGGGCCAAGGCGTTCCCGGCATGGGCCGAGGCCAAGGAGGCCAGCGACTTCAGCCAGTTCTCCCCTCACCTCGCCGAGCTGATCGACATCGCGAAGGAGACCGTCTCGGCCATCGACTCCGAGTCCGACCCCTATGACGTCCTGCTCGCGCCCTTCGACCCCGGCTCGACGGTCGCGACGCTCGACCCCATGTTCGACCGGCTCGGGAGCGAACTCGGCACCCTGCTCGACGCGCTCGAGGACGGCGAGGCGCCCGCGAAGCTCGAGGGCCCCTGGGACGTCGCGAAGCAGCGCTCCCTGCACGACGAGGTCGCGACCGCGCTCGGTTTCGACTGGAAGCGGGGCCGACTCGACAACAGCGAGCACCCCTTCACCGTCGGGGTCCACCCGACCGACGTGCGCATCACGACGCACATCTACCCCGAGGGCCTCCTCTCCGGGCTGTCCGGCACCGTCCACGAGGTCGGCCACGGCCTGTACGAGCAGGGCATCCCGACCGAGCTGTCCATGACGGCCGCGGGGAGCGCCGCGAGCTTCGGCCTGCACGAGTCCCAGTCCCGGTTCTGGGAGAACACGATCGGCCGAAGCCGGGCCTTCAGCAACTGGCTGTCCTCCCGGGCCAACAAGAGGCTCGGCACCTCGTTCTCGGGCGAGGAGCTGTACGGCGCCGCGAACCGCGTCCAGCGCAGCCTGGTCCGCGTCTTCGCGGACGAGGTCACGTACAACCTGCACATCCTGGTCCGGTACACCCTCGAGCGACGGATCTTCGCCGGCGAGGTCACCGTCGACGAGCTGCCGGACGCCTGGACCGACCTGTACGAGAGCACCATCGGTGTCCGTCCCGGAACAGCTGCCGAGGGCGTGCTGCAGGACGTCCACTGGGCGGGCGGCATGTTCGCGTACTTCCCCAGCTACACCCTGGGGAACCTGTACGCGGCGAGCCTGGGCGCGACGCTCGTCGAGGAGATGCCCGACCTCTGGGACCAGGTCGAGGCCGGCGAGTTCCAGGACATCCTGGGCTGGCTCCGGCACAACGTGCACAGCCGGGCCCACCTGGCCGACGCCCCCGACATCATGGCCGCGGCCGTCGGCGAGCGGGACCACGTCGAGGACCTGGTGGACTACCTCTGGAGCCGCCACGGCGCGCTGCACGGCGTGACGCGATGAGCCCGCTGGTCCCGCTGATCTGCTTCGCGCTCTGGGCCCCGCTCCTGGTCCTGGCCGTCGGAGGCCACCGGGTGCTCCAGGTGCTCAAGGGCAACAAGAAGCCCAACGGCTTCAACAGCGGGACGCAGCACGGACCCGACTGGTACTGGCGACTGAACCGAGCCCACATGAACACCGTGGAGAACCTGCCGGTGTTCGCAGCGCTGGTGCTGGCCGGCGCGGTGCTGGGGCTCGACGGCGACTTCACGACCGTCGCCTGGGTCGCGTTCGGCGCCCGGGTCGGCCAGTCGTTCTTCCACGTGCTCAGCGGCCGCTCGCTGGTGGTGAACATCCGGTTCACGCACTTCCTGGTGCAGCTCATCTGCTACGCGGTCCTGGCGTACATGGTCCTGGCCGAGGTGCTCTGATGGGGGCGCACACGCACCGGCACCGGGTCCGGTTCGGCGAGTGTGACCCGGCAGGAATCGTCTACTTCCCGCGGTACTTCGACTGGTTCCACCAGGCGATGGAGACGTGGTTCGACGACACGCTGGGCCTCCCCTACGCGACGTGCATCAACACGTGGCGACTGGGCTTCCCGACCGTCCACACCGAGGCCGACTACACCGCCCCCTGCGCGCTCGGCGAGGACCTCGACGTCGAGCTCTCCGTCGGCCGCATCGGGAACGCGAGCGTCGAGCTGCTGTACCGCATCGTCGGGGATGGCACGGTCCGCGCCACAGGTCGCAGCGTGGTGTGCATCGTGCGCCTGCTGGACGGCGGCGGCGTGGCCCCCAAGCGACTGGACGGCGAGCTCCGTGCCGCCATCGAAGCCTTCGAGGAGGCCCCATGAAGCTGACTGTAGCGTTCGCCCAGGGCGACGGCCCCGCCCCCGACGAGCGGGCGGACGTGCTCTCGCTCCGAGGCATCCACGCCATCGCCGTCGGAACCGGCCACGACGACGGTCGCATGGCGGTCGACGCCGTGCTGCAGTGCGTCCGCATGGCCTGACGCTCGGAGGGCGGCGGACCGCCACCGTCAAGGCCATCGCGGACACCCGCCTGGTCGGCCTCCACCGCGAGCGGCTGAACGAGCTCCTGCGGGCCCGCCCCGAGCTGGCGGCGCTGTTCATGCAGGCGCTCGTCGAGTCCCTGGCCGAGCGCGTGGACGACCTGACCTCGCGACTCGTCGAGAAGAGCTGGACCAGGTAGGGCGGAGGTCCGTGCAGGCAGGCGACCCGGGCTGCGCTTAGTCGCAGAACCCTTCGCGGACGCCTTCGCAGGGCCCATCGCAGTACTGGTTCACGACACCCGTCTCCAGGAAGTCGCGCAGCTGGTCCTGGGCCGCGAGCTCCCGGCGCGGGCACTCGTGCGTGTCCAGATCCTTATCCGGCGGCAGGTTCTCGTACGGCTCGGTCGGCCCGTCCGGGTAGTACCACTCGACGATGGCGTTGCCCGAGAACGGAGCCTCGGCCTCCTCGACGCCCCAGATCGGGCGCGTCTCAGGCGCGATGGTGTTCGACTGGTAGGCCCGCGCCATGATGTGCGCTCCCAGCGTGGTCACCTGGGCATCGCCCAGGGCCACCTGCTGCAGCACCGCCTTGGCCGGTGAGCCGTCCTGGGGGATCTGGTTCATCTGCTTGAGCCAGCCCGCGGCCTCGGCCGAGTCCCACACCGTCTGCATGTGCGTGATGAGGAACGCGATGTCCCGCTGGTCGTCGTACTTGGCCGTGAACAGCAGGAAGAAGGGGTCGAAGTCGGCAGAGCGCGACAGCAGGATGGCGTACGGCGACCCGCCCACGCCCAGCACGGCCCGGTCCAGCTGCTGGCTCATGCCGACGTAGCCGCCACCCAGGATCGCGCCCTGGGAGTTTCCGTAGTAGCCGGCGGTGTCGCCGATCAGCGAGACGCCGTCGACCATGAACTCCTCGTCCTCGACCAGGACCTCGCGGGTGAGACGCAGCGCCAGGTCCTTCTGCACGAAGCCCTGCAGGCTGCGCTCGGGGAGCATCGCGAAGTCGCTGATGTCGAAGACCATCATCTCGGTGATCTTGCCGGTGTCGTCCTCGGACATGCCGACCCAGTCGGACGCCAGGACGATCCAGCCGTACCGGTCCGCCATCTCGGACAGGTACCCGGTCCGGGCCTCGCTCATGCTGCCCAGCAGGCCGTGGCCGTACTGCAGGACCATGCCCGGCTCGCCCGACTCGATGAGGCTGCACGGGATGCGGACCATCAGCTCGGCCGTGGTGTCGCCGTTGTAGTAGGGCAGGTTGTCGGCGTCCCGGGTCAGGAACGTGCCCGGCTTCCCCGTCTCCGTGTACATCGGCACGTCGAACTCGACGTAGACGGTCTTGCCGATGCTGGCGCCGTCCTCGCACGAAGCCTCGTCCACGCTGGTGATGCGGTAGGCCGGCGTCTCGGCGTCGAAGCGGTCGTTGGCGTCGTCCCGCATCCAGGTCACGCGACCCAGGCTGGACTCCTCGCTGACGGTCACGAAGTCCCAGGCCAGCTGCAGCTCCGACCGGTCGACCCCCTCGGCCTCGAGCGTCGGAAAGATCTGCGTGTCGAAGTACTCGCGGCGGCCCTCGACGTCCCAGGTGTCCGTCTCGGTGTTGTCGCGCAGCTGGGCGAACGCGGGACTGACCTCGACCGGAGAGCCATCCCGCTGGGACAGGTCCCGGATGCCGACGACGTACCGGGTGGCGTGGTCGAGCGGCACGACCGGACGGACGATCAGCAGGCGCTGGGTGTCGTACTCGGCCACCGCATCGAGCTCGGCGAAGTAGGGCACGCGCTCGCCAGTCTCGGCGTTCAGCACCACGATGGGCGCATCGTCCGCCAGCGAGGCCTCGATGTCGTCGTGGCCCGGCAGGCCCACGTCGTCGAGGTTCGCGAAGTAGGTCATCAGCGGCGCGATGGTCGAGTAGCCGTCGAGCTCGTTCCAGTAGTCGCCCTGGACCGGCACGTCGTCGATGTTCACCGGCAGGCTGCCGTCGACGAAGTTGAGCGTCCAGCCCGAGGCCGTCGAGCTGTCCTGGACCTGGTGGTAGGTCGAGGGGTACGGCAGGTAGCAGAGCTCGGTCTCGGTCGGGTCGCAGCCCGAGAACTCCTCGACGAGGGGTTCGTCGCCGCCGTTGCAGCCGAGAGCAGCCAGGAGCGCGAGGGGAAGCGCGACCATCTTGGACCTCCGAAGTCCACGTCTTACCCGGACTACTCGTCGGCCACCACCATCGTGCCCGAGACGACGAGCCAGCCGCTCTCGAGCATCTCGACCTGGGCGTCGCTCGCGACCAGCGCCTTGCCCTGGAGCTCGGGTGCGCTCCCGAAGGTCGAGAGTGGAATCGCCGGGATGGGGAACGCCGGCATGAAGTCCGCCGCCGAGCCCAGAAGCGTGGGGGTCATCAGCCGGAAGAGCGACGACAGATCCCCGGGGTCCAGGCCATCGGGCGAGGCGAGCATGCCGACCTCAACGTCGACGTACTTGGGCCGGTCGTCCAGCGAGACGGCCAGTTCGCCGTCGACCAGGTCCAGCTCACCGCCGGCGACGACGTTGATCGACGCGATGATCTCGACGCCGTCCTCGCGCTCGATGTCCATCACGAACTCGCCGAGCTGCAAGGCGATGCCGTGCTCCTCGTCACCGGGCACGATGACCGGGGGCAGCCGGAAGTCGAGCACGAGCGTCTCGACCGGCCCCAGGGGTGGGGGCAGCGGCTCGCCGGTCAGGACCGCCATCTCGACCGCCCCGAACTCGAGCGTCAGCGCGCCCGTCGTCCACAGCGCGAACAGCACCTGATCCAGGAAGTCGTCGTCGATGGCGACCGCGAAAGGGTCGTTCGACAGCGGCCAGGCAGGCGGAGAGTCGTCCGTTCGCAGCGAGCCGGCGTTCGCTGCGTCGGGCTCGAAGCCCTCGGCGGCCCCGTCCAGGGTCAGCAGCAGCCCGTCGGTACTCACGTCGACGCTCGCGAGTGTGAGCGACACGTCGGCGTCGCCCACCGACTGCTCGAAGGCGAACGAGTCGAGGTACCCGTCGATGACGTCGCCAGCCATCGACTCCATCTGGGTGGCGAGCTGCTCTTCGATGGTCTCGCGAGCCCAGTCCGTGATCCAGGACTCGATGAAGCCGGGCACCCAGTCGATCTCGAGCGCGAAGCCGGACAACGAAGCGCTCGCGTTCTGGAGCTCCAGTGACGTCGCGCCCACGGGAACGAGCTCGGCGGTGATGAGGCACTCGGTCGCCGTCGCCACGCCGCTGGTCGAGAGCCAGCTGTACGCGCCCTTGCCGTAGACATCGAAGTACAGCTCGATGTCGTACAGGCTCGCGCCGATCTCGAGCGCCCCGTCGCGCGGGACGAGGTCCACGTCGGCGCCGTCGAACGCGAAGTCGGTGACCTCGAGGTCGTAGTCCTCCTCCTCGACGGTCATCCCGATGACCGAGCCCGTCAGCGAGGGGTCGTCGACCAGGAGCTCGATGATCGAGGCGACGTCGTCCAGATCGGCCTGGTCGTCGTCCAGCAGCGTCGGACCGATCTTCATGAAGACCGCGTCGGGCACCACCGTGCCCGACCGACGCTCGCCCGCGTAGTGGAACGAAAGCCCCGCGACCGCGCGCTCGCCGCCGGTGTCCTCGACGCGCACGCCGATGACGTTGATCCCGGGCGTCGGGTCGAGGGCCGCAGCGAAGCGCCCATCGGCCTCGACCGGGATCTCCTCGCCGTTCAAGAGCACCCTCTCGATCGGCGCCGAGCCCTGGGTGACCGTGCCGCTCACCATCACGGAGTCACCCGCCGAGCTGAACAAGCCGCGCGCGGGGTTCTCCACCTGGACCCGAGGCAGGCGAACCGGGGGCTCGAACTCGTCGGGGTCGGGCTCGCCAGTGCATGCGAGCAGGGGGAGAAGGAGCATCATGGGGATAGGAGGCGGCGTGTACCCGGCCCCAGAGTACCCGTCCATCCTGGAACAGCTCGCCCTGGACTGGAAGGGCTCGCTCGCGATCGCGACGGCGATCCTGCTCCTGTTCGTGGTGGCCGAGGTCTGGAAGCGCCGGACGAACGCCCCCACCGAGTGGACGCGGAAGCTGACCCACCTGGGCAGCGGCGTCATCGTGATGACGTTCCCCTGGCTCGTCGAGAGCGTCTGGAGCGTGGTCCTGCTGGCGGCCAGCTTCGGCGGACTGCTCGCCATCGGCAAGGTGACCGGGCTGTTGTCCTCGGTGCACGACGTCGAGCGAAAGACGCAGGGCGCGTATCTCTACCCGCTGGCCGTGCTCGGCGTGTTCATCGCCAGCGACGGCGACGCCCTGCTCTTCTGCGTTCCGCTCGCGATCATGGCCGTGGCCGACACCGGCGCCGCGATCGTCGGCAAGCACACCGGGGGCACGAAGTACACCGTGCTGGACGGCGAGCGCAGCCTCGAGGGCTCGCTCACGTTCTTCGGACTGGCCTTCGCCATCTGCATCGGCGGGCTCGCCTTGGCCGGTCGTCCCGGCTGGCCGGCATCGCTCCTCGTGACGCTGGTCGTCGCGGCGCTCACCACCAGCGTCGAAGCGGTGAGCGTGCGCGGCTCGGACAACGTGCTGATCCCCTACGCCGCCTGGCTGGCGCTCGACCGGACGATGGAGCTCGGCCTGTCCGCGCTCGAGCCCTGGCTCCTGGGCATGCTGTTCGCCGGGACGACGCTTGCGGTCAGCTGGCGCCGCGCCGATCTGTCCGTGGCCGGCGGCGTGATCGTGTGGCTCATCGGGAGCCTGGCCTACGCGAGCGGCGGGTGGACCTGGGCGGTGCCGTTCTACTCGCTCTACGGCGTGTTCCTGCTCGCGAAGGTCCCTCGCCGACCCGACTCCGGCGTCGACGACGTCTTCGCCACGGCCGCCGGGAGCCTGGCGCTCCTGCTGGCCTACGTGCACACCGGCAGCGAGGCGTTGCTGGTGCCGTTCCTCGTGACCGTCTCCGCGAACGCCGCGATCCTGATGGCGTTCCTGTCCCGACAGCGCAGCGCCCCCTGGAGGCTGGCCATCGTTGCGGGCGCGTTCGTTCCCCCGGCCGCAGCCTGGGCGATGGGCCTTCGGGACCACGTGCTGCTCGTGGCCGCCGGCGGACTGGTCGGGCTGGGGCTCTTCCTCGCCGTCGAGCGGCTGGCCTTCCCGGGGCGTCGTCTGGTCTCGTCGCTGGGAGTGGGCGTGCTGGCGTGGGTGTTGCTGGGTTAGCACCGCGCCATGTTCACGCTCCTCGCCGCCATCGCCTTCGCCCAGGACCCGGCTCTGACGGCCGAGTACAGGCGACTCCACGAGGAAGCGTCGAAGCTCGCCGGCAAGAACCGGTGGGAGGGCGTCGAGCGCCTCTACGTCCAGATGGTCGAGCTCGGCATCGACGTCACGTTCGACGACCACATGCTCGGCGCCCAGGCCGCCCGGGATCGCGGGGACACCGTCGAGATGCTCGTTCGCCTCGACAAGGCCGCCATCGTCGAGCCCCTGCCCGAGGCCACGCAGCTCTCGGCCCACGTCCGCACCGAGTGGTCCTGGGTCGTGCTCACGACCGAGCCGCTGACGCCCACGGTCCTTCAGCAGAAGGGCGTGATGTTCGCCGCCGACGAGCGCGCCGCCGTCGAGTTCGCCCAGGCCATCGTCGAGGAGACGGGCGAGTTCACCGGCTGGCTCCCGCCCTCGAAGTACCGCTTCGCCGGCCACCCCTTCGAGGCGAACGGCGCCGAGATCGAGGTGAACCAGAACATGTCCTGGGGCGGGAAGTCGCTGCGCTGATAGGTTCGGGCATGGATCGCCTGGAGCTCTACAAGCAGCTGGCCGACGCCGAGGTCGTCCCGGGTCCGGCCGGCGCCATCCTGGCCAGCGTGAACCCGACGCATGCACCGATCGGCGCGCTCGCCGCCCCGACCGGAGGCGTGCCCAGCATCCGTGCCGGCGAGGCCTGGCTTCGCGACCGGGGGTGCATCGCCGCCCAGGGCCCGCTCGAGGTGGCCACCTGGTTCCCGTACCGAGCCAACCTCGGCCCCCACGACGAGCCGACGTTCTGGGGCGAGCCGACCGCGCCGCCCGAGCCGTGGATCGAGGCCGGCTACCGCGAGGTCGCCCGCTACGCGTCGTCGGTCTGCGGCAACGCCGACGCCATCCGCTACGGCGAGTCCAAGGCCCCCAAAGGCGTCACGCTTCGGGTGCTCGAGGACTTCGAGGCGTCGCTCCTGGCCATCCACCGCATCGTCACGGCCTCGTTCGAGGAGGCGTACGCGTACAGCCCCCTCCCCTTCCAGGCGATGGCGGCGATGTACCGGCCGCTCCAGGAACACATCGTCAACGAGCTCGTGCTGTTCGCCGAGAGCGACGGCGAGCCGGTCGGCTTCGTCTTCGGCCTGCCCGACCTGACGAACCCCGGCAGCGGTCGCTTCCTGGTGAAGACCCTGGCGGTCCGACCCGAGGAGCGCCGCGGCGGGCTCGGCGCATGGCTCGTGGGCGAGCTCCACCGGCAGGCCGCTGGCCTGGGCTACGACCGCGGCATCCACGCCTTGATGTGGGCCGGCAGCCGGAGTCGGAACATCTCGGCGCACGGCGGTCGCGTCTTCCGGGAGTACGCGCTCTTCTTCCGCGAGCTGTGAGCCCCTCCGACAACGTCACGAACGCGCTCGTCGACCTGGCGCGGCGTTTCGGGGACCGGGACGCGATCATCGAGCCCGGCGGGCGGCGCTGCACCTTCGGCGAGCTCGACGACCGGACGGCTCGGCTCGCCGGTGCCCTGCGTGGTCTGGGCCTGGCGGACACCGACCGCGTCCTCGTCCTCGTTCCGATGAGCATCGACCTGTACGAGGTGCTGCTCGGCACGATGCGCGGCGGCCACAGCATCGTCCTGCTCGACCCGTCCGCACCGACCGTGAAGGAGAACCTGGAGCGCATCGGCGTCTCGGCCTTCATGGGCTCGCCCAAGGCCCACCTGCTGCGGCTCAAGTACGGCGCGCTGCGCGGACTCGATGCCTATGTCTCGACCGGGTTCACCCCGTTGTGGCATCGGAACCTGGGCCGCCTCGACGGCCCGGCGCTCGAGCCCGTGAGCCGCGACGACGACTTCCCCGCGCTCCTGACGTTCACGACCGGCTCGACCGGGCGACCGAAGACCGTCGCCCGCAGCCACCGCTTCCTGGACGCCCAGCGCAACATCCTGGCCGAGCACATGGGCCTCGAGGCTGGCGACATCGACCTTCCGACCCTGCCCGTGTTCCTGCTGAACTCGCTCGCGGCGGGGGCCACCTGCGTGCTGCCCGACGCCGACCTGCGTCGCGTCGACTCGGTGGACCCGGCGCGCGTCATCCGCCAGCTGAAGGACCACCGCTGCACCTCGACCAGCGGCTCGCCGGCGTTCTACGCGCCCCTGGCCGACGCGCTCCTGGCCGCGAACGACACCCTCCCCGACCTGCGCAAGCTGTTCACCGGAGGCGCTCGCGTCCCGCCCGAGCTGCTCGAGAAGCTCGTCGCCACCTGCCCGAACGCCCGCATCGAGGTCCTGTACGGCAGCACCGAAGCCGAGCCGATCGCGAGCATCTCCGCGCACGAGGTCCTGGACGAGACCGCCGCCGCCGAGCGCGAAGGTCGGGGCTCGTGCGTCGGCACGCCGGTCCCCCAGATCCAGCTCCGCGTCGCGCGACCGGGCGAGTTCACCGCGCTGCCCACGGGCGAGATCGGCGAGGTCGTCGTCGCCGGCGAGCACGTCAACCGCGGCTACTTCGAGGACCCCGCCGCCACCGCCGCCAACAAGCTGGTCGACGGCGAGCGCGTCTGGCACCGCACCGGGGACACCGGGTACCTCGATGAGCGAGGCCGCGTCTGGCTGGCCGGCCGCGTCCACGACATGGTCGGCGACCTGCATCCGTTCCTGGTCGAGGGCGTTGCCGACGGGCGCGAGTTCGTGCGCCGCTCGGCCCTGGTCGAGCTGGACGGCGAGCCCGTTCTGGCCTGCTCGGTGACCCAGGCCCCCTCCGGGTGGGCCGACGCGCTCAGCGAGCAGGTCGGCGTCCGCGTGGTCGAGCTCGACCAGATCCCGGTCGATCCGCGCCACAACGCGAAGATCGACCGACGCCGGACCGTCGAGGCGATACGATCGGTCCGATGATCCTGCTGCTCCTGGCCTGTACGAACGACGAAACGGTGGAGCTCTCCGCGGGCGACTACCAGTTCTCGACGCACGACATGGACGACGCATGCCTCGATGGCGCGCTCGAAGCCCTGTTCATGCCCGAGGGGCGTACCACGCCGCACCAGTTCGAGTTCCCGATCTACGTGCCGGACCTCGACGAGCTGCCCGGCACCTTCGAGATCAGCCTGCGCGAGCCCTTCGTCGAGATGCCTGTCGACGTGAAGCGCCTGGGCCAGACGGGCATGTCGCTCACGGGCCTGATGGAGGCCGTCGAGCTGAACCCGAGCCTGTACGGCGACTGCGTGACCACGATGTCGGTCAGCGCCGAGATGACCCCGCTGACGAAGAACTCCGGCGAGATGACCGCGCTGGTCGACATCTCCGAGGCCCGCAGCGACGCCGACGACCGCTGCCCGCCGCTGGACGCGGATCCCTGCCGGGTCACGCTCTACATCCAGGGCGACAAGCTCTAGGAGCACCGCGGCCCGGTGCACGACACCGCGACCCAGGCGATCTCCTGGCCGTCGGTCACACGCAGCTGGTACGGCGGGTTCGGATCCTCGATCGGCACGATGACCCGGACGTCCCGGTCGGTCGGCTTGGCGGTGTAGATGGGCTCGGCGTCGTCCTCGGCATCCACCTCGACCCACGAGAACGAGCTGTACGACGGCCCGCCGGCCCCATCGAAGAGCCCCATGTGCCCCTCGTCCGGACCGGACTTCTGGTGCCAGGTGATCTCCAGGCCGCAGTCCGTCCAGCCGCCGTGCTTCCGGTACCCGAACCGCGCACACTCCATCACGGCGGGCTCGACGAACAGGCCGCCCAGCTCGGCGTTCGTGCCCATCTGCGGACGGTGGGCCACCATCGCCTCGCCGAGCGCCGTCTGGAAGCGCTCGTCCGAGGCCTCCACCTGGTCCACCAGACCGCGCACCGTCGGGTCGTCCCAGCCCACCAACCCGGCGACATCCTGGATGTTCGGCCGCGGGTCGAGCTCCACCTGCCGTCCGAAGTCCATCGCCTGGAGGTCGGGGACCCGCGCGGCCAGATCGTCCATGCCGGGCTTGCACGCGGCGACGGCACGCTTCGTATACGTCTCGACCACGCTGCGGGGCACCAGCGAGCAGGTCGCCTCGGACGACGTCCCCACCAGCGTCACCGGGAGCTCCCCGCCATAGCTGGCCGTCAGCACGTCGTACTGGTGGCTGCGGAAGAACCCGCGATCCTGGAGCGTGAGCTTCAGCGGGTCGCCATCTTCCGCCGAGATCTTGGCCGCCCCGAAGGTCCCGCGCGAGCTGTTCGAGGGGCCCGAGGTCACCACGTACTGGCTGTCCTGCCAGATCAGGCCGTCGCTGTCCGGCGAGCGGGTGTCGTGGTTCATCAGCGACGCGATGACGCCTTGCCGATAGCCCCGGTAGGTCGTCGTCATCGAGCAGGTGAGGAGCCCGTCGACGATCGGACCGGTGTACGCCTGGCCCTCGCGCAGGATGTCGCTGGGGGGCGACGGCGCGTAGCCGGAGTGCGTCGCCCACGAGGGCCGGTGGTACTGGCTGGCGGCGGGCGTCCCGGGCTCGGGGGCCGCCTCCTTCTTCTCGAGGTCGTAGCAGCCGAACAGGACGAGGAGCTTGGTCATACGAGAGAGCATGGACCGACCATGTGAACCCCGGATGAACCCCGCGGCAAAAGCTCGGGGAGACAGCGCGACGCTCGGATAGAGTGTCCTTCGCTTCTCGGAGATCGACATGGCCGACGTCCAGCGCCGTCAGAACCGCTCCCGCACGAACTCCGACCTCCAGACCGGCTCGGCGAACTCGACCATCCGGATGATGGACACGTCGAACCTCGAGCGCCAGATGGCCTCGGGCAAGCTCCTGCGCATGGGCTCGAGCGGCATGGAGGTCACCGAGCTCCAGAAGCTGCTGCAGGTCACCCCGACCGGCAAGTTCGACGAGGCCACGTACGACGCGGTCGTCGACTTCCAGAACCGCTACAAGCTCGGCATCGACGGCATCGTCGGCGGAGCGACGTTCCAGACGCTGTTCGGCCTGAAGTCGGCCGGCGACGCCAACGGCATCCTGTTCGAGCTCGGCACGGCCGGCGCCTCGGCGACGACCGCCCGCCAGGACGGCCTGCGCGAAGGCGGCGAGATGGCGTCCCAGGCCATGGCGCAGACCGACTGGAATCGGGTCAGCCAGTACGAGGCGCTCTTCCTCACGGCGGCCGCGGAGTACGAGGTGCCCCCGGCGCTCCTGATGGCCATCGCCAGCCGCGAGACCCGCGGCGGCAACTCGCTGAACGAGGACGGGTTCAGCAAGTACGACGGCCAGGGCTTCGGGATGATGCAGGTCGACAAGAACTTCCACTCGCCCGAAGGCGGCGCGTTCTCGATCGAGCACGTCCGCCAGGCCGCGAGCATCCTCAAGGGCATGCTCGACCAGGTCGGCGACAAGTTCCCCGACTGGTCGGACGCGCAGAAGCTCCAGGGCGCCGTGGCCGCCTACAACAAGGGCAGCGGCCGGGTCCGCAGCTGGGGCGGCGTGGACCGCAACACGACGGGCGGCGACTACAGCTCGGACGTCTGGGTTCGCGCTCGCTACTTCGCCGTGAAGATGGGCGAGAAGCTCAAGGTCGAAAACCAGTAGTCGACAGGCTCACAGGCGCATCCAGACCGGGCCGTCGTCGATCCACACACGCAGCGCCACCGGATGGGGCCCTGGGACCGCCATCAGCACGGGCTGTTCGCCGGCGTTCGCTGGGAACTCCCGCCCGTGGCTCCCGGGTCGAACCGGTAGGCATCCGAGCCGGACACATCCAGCTCGAGCGCGCAGTCGAACGCCGGGAGAACGACCTCGGCCGGAGGCGACGGAATCGTGCAGGCAAGGATCCAAACCACGCCCGCATCATCGCCGACGCGTTAGCCGCGCGCCTTGGAGGTGACCCGTGGCGCTGAAGGCCGGAATCGTCGGACTGCCCAACGTGGGCAAGAGCACGCTGTTCAATGCACTGACCGCGGCGGGCGCCGAGAGTGCGAACTACCCGTTCTGCACGATCGAGCCGAACGTCGGCATCGTGCCCGTTCCGGACGAGCGCCTGGACCGCATCCTGGCCAAGATCGCCAGCAAGAAGGTGCTCCCGGCCACGGTCGAGCTGGTCGACATCGCCGGCCTGGTCCGCGGCGCCAGCAAGGGCGAGGGCCTGGGCAACCAGTTCCTGGGCCACATCCGGACGGTCGACGCGGTCCTGGCGGTCGTCCGCTGCTTCATCGACGAGGACATCACCCACGTCGAGGGCTCGATCGACCCCATCCGGGACATCGAGACCATCGAGACCGAGCTCCAGCTCGCCGACCTGGAGAGCTGTGAGAAGCGCCTGACCAAGTTCGCCAAGATCGCCAAGAGCGGCGACAAGGAGGCCAAGGTCCACGCCGCGGTCGCTGAGAAGTGCGTCGCCATCCTGGGCGAGGGCCAGCCGGTCCGGTCAGGCGAGTGGACCGAAGAGGAGCTCGGGAGCATCAAGCACGCCCAGCTCATCACCAGCAAGCCGGTCCTGTACGTCTGCAACGTGGACGAGGACGGCCTGAACGAGGACAACGACCTCGTGACACGCGTCCGCGAATACGCCAAGGCCGAAGGCGCCGGCGTGGTCGTCATCTCGGCCGCCATCGAGGCCGAGATCAGCGAGCTCGAGCCCGACGAGCGCGACGAGTTCCTGGCCGACCTGGGCCAGACCGAGGCGGGCCTCGCGAAGCTGGCGCGCAGCACGTACGACCTGCTCGGCCTTCGGACCTACTTCACGGCCGGGCCGAAGGAGATCCGGGCCTGGACCATCAAGACGGGCATGACCGCCCCCCAGGCCGCCGGCGTCATCCACACGGACTTCGAGCGCGGGTTCATCCGGGCCGAGGCGTACAGCCTCGAGGACCTGGAGACCTACGGCACCGAGGCCAAGCTCAAGGAGAACGGCAAGCTGCGGGTCGAGGGCAAGTCTTACGTCGTGGCCGACGGGGACATCCTGCACTTCCTGTTCAATGTCTAGCGGCGGGCGCGGCGCTCGAGTCGATAGATCTGGCTCGTGGCGTCCCGCTCTTCCTTGGAGCCGGGAGCCGAGCTCTCGAACTTCTCCAGCGCCTCGACCAGTCGCGGCATCATCAGGGCCTTGTTCGCGCTGACCCAGGCCAGCAGCTCGGCGTGCTCGGCGGTCCGCTCTCGCTGGACGGCCTCGGCCTTTGTCGACACCGGCGGCGGCGGAACCTTGCCCCGCAGCGGGAACAGCGCTCGCGAGGCGTAGATGTCCGCGGCGTCGAGGTCCGCCCAGTCGGTGCTCGACAGCACGAGCCACGCCAGCGTGTCGGAGGCGCCATTCTTCACGAACGCCCGGGGCTCGAGCGACGGCTCGGCGTTCTGGAGAGCCCTCATGGCCATCGCTGCCTGAGCGGGGTCCTCCGGCAAGGCCCAGCTGCGGTCCGCGGCGGTCTTGTAGAGAGCGCCCTTCTGCATGAAGACCTCGAGCCCGTAGGTCTCCACCAGGTGCTCAACCAGCGTGAGCACCGCGGAGTAGACCGACGTGGTCGGGGTGAACGCGATCCAGTGCGGACTGCGACTGAGGCGGGACGAGAAGCCCTCCAGCGCGTCGACCTTGCCCAATCGGGCGCCGAGAGGCTTGGAGAAGCCGTTGATCGCGGGCCGCTCAAGGCGGTGGGTCCAATCGACCTGATTCCAAAGTTCCATGCGCGGCAGCTATCCGCGTGGTCTGCGTTCGCAACACGTCTGAGCGTGACCGCCCGGTCAGCGAGCGAAGGCCACCACCCGCATCGGCTTCACACCGTCGTCCGCGGCCGTGCCGATCATGTCCGTCCGGATCTGCTCGAAGCCCCGCGCCTGCAGCGCCTTGCGGAGCTTGGAGACGTACCCGCGGCCCGGGTCGACGAGGATGAACTCGCAGCGCTCCTTCCCGTGGCGGTCGACGAAGGCGGCGAGCAGCGCGGCGGCGCCCGGATCGTAGAGCAGGTCGCTGCCGACCAGCAGGTCGAAGGTGCCGAGCTCGTCGGACTCATCGGCCCACCCCGCTCTCACGAACGGGATCGGCGGATCCTCGTTGAGCGCCGTGTTTCGGGCGAGAAGCCCGGGTGCGCGTGGGTGCTGATCGGTGGCGGTGATGTCCGCCCCTCGCCGGTTCAGGACCAGGCTCGCCAGGCCGATGCCACTCCCGACCTCCAGGATCCGCAGGCCCTCGACGTCCTGGGTCGACATCATCTCGGCCAGGACGCGCGAGGAGTCCCAGACCACACCGAACAGCGGCCAGCTGGCCTCGGAGATGCCCAGCCGCTCGGCCTCGCCGCCATCGTCCTCGAACTGCTGCCGGTCGCGCAGCGTGATCACGTGGACGTCGTGCTCGGCGACCTCGATGGTCTGGCAAAGGAAGCGGATCTTGGCGATGAACACGCTCGATGTGGGGTGGAGGTCACCGTGCCGAGCTGCTTCGAGCCACGACGAACCACCTTCGCTGTATGCGTTGTGGGCGTTCTTCGCAGAAAACGGCCGGCCGCTCCTATCGGCGGAAACTCACATGCCCGGCGGGGCCTGGTACGCGTCGGAGGCCCAAGGACGTCAGCTGCTGGACCGTACGGCCGCGTTCTTGGCGGACAGGGACTACGACCGCCTGGACAGGCCATCCGACAAGCCAGTCCAGGACCGAGTCGACGATCTCCCCTTCCCTGCCGAGGACGTCGTCGACCACCCAGAACGCGAGCTGGGCGCCGTCCATCCAGGGCTCGATGTACACGCAGCCGATGCACCGCTCCCCGGACATGACCGAGTAGGCGTAGGCCTCGTTCCCCTCGAACTCGGCGAAGTGCTCGGCCAGATCCTGCACGTTGTCCTGGACGGTGAAGTCGGGCCCGGGCCAGCCGTTCCAGCCCAACTCCACGACGAGCCGCTCGCGGCAACTGGACCAAGCGGTGTGGTCGACTCCCGCCAGCTCTGGCCGAAGCGGCTCCAACCGCCAGTCCGCGCACACCAGAGGCGCCGGCGGGTCGAACCCGAGCTGCCACGCGGGCCCCGAGCCACGGGTGCGTTCGCGCACTACGGCCGGTCGAATGCGGCGCGCGCCGCCTCACACTCCGCACGGACCACGCACCCGTCCAGGTGGTCGTTCACCAGCCCCATCGCCTGCATGAACGCGTACGCGGTCGTCGGGCCGAAGAACCTCCAGCCGAGCTTCTTCAGGTCCTTGGCGAGGCGGGTCGAGCCGTCGGTCTTCGACACGACCCGCGTGGCGAGCGTGACCGAGGCCTGCGCGGGCGGCTCGTAGCGCCAGATGAACGCCCCCACCGAGCCGTGCGCCTCGGCCATCTCGCAGGCTCGCTGGGCGTTGTTGATGGTCGCCTGGATCTTGCCGCGGTGTCGGACGATGCGGGCGTCCTGCAGCAGCCGGGCGACATCAGCGTCATCGAAGCGCGCGACCTTCTCGAAGTCGAAGTCGAGGAAGACCTCGCGGAACGCCGGCCGCTTGTCGAGGATCGTCCTCCACGACAGGCCGGACTGGAAGCCCTCGAGGCAGACCTTCTCGAAGAGCTTGTGGTCGTCGTCGACGGGGAAGCCCCACTCGGTGTCGTGGTAGTGGGCGAAGCCCGGAATGGCCTCGCCGCCCCAACCACAGCGGACCCGGCCATCCGGTCCTCGAGTCAGGCCGTCGGCCAGCGTCTCGCTCATGGGCGGAGCCTACCCTGGCCCGGCGAGCCCGTCGGCGAGCCAGTCGAACACCAATCGGATCCGCCGGCTGGTCCTCAGCTCGCGATGGCTGACGATCCAGAGTGGGACCGGAAGGGACGGCAGCTCTGAGAACACCTGTACGACCTGGGGCTCGGGCTCCCCGACCGCCGCCATCATCATGCAGACCCCCGAGCCCTGCTTGCAGAGCTCCCACTGGACCAGGTGATTGCCCGTCACGATGGGGAACTGGTCCCGCCGGACGTCGAGGCCGATGGCCTTGAACCCGTCCACCATGACGTCGCTGCGATCGAACCCGAACAGCTCCGCCCGAGCCAGGTCTTCCTGCGTCTCGAACGGGCCCGCCCGCTCCACGTACGCCGGCGCTGCGTAGAACTGGGCGCGCAGGTCCCGGACCTTCCGAGCGATCAGCTCGGGCTGCGTCGTCTGGAAGTTCCGCACGGCGATGTCGGCCTCCCGGCGCTGCAGGTCCCGGGCGTCGTTCGACACCACGAGCTCGAGCTCGATCGCCGGGTACTCCACGCGGAGGCGAGCGAGGATCGGAGGCAGCAGGAAGGCCGCGATCGACTCGCTCGCCGTGATGCAGACGATGCCCTCGATGGCCGAGGACCGCCCCGTCGCCGCCAGGGAGACGCGCGTGGCCGCCTCGCCCATGGCGCGGACGTGCGCGACCAGCTCGAGGCCTGTGCTCGTCAGCTCCAGCCCTCCGCCGACCCGCTCGAACAGCGCCACGCCCAGCTCGCCCTCCAGCGCGGCGACCTGGCGGCCCACGGTCGGCTGCGTCGACCCCAGCGCCCGCGCCGCGGACGACAACGAGCCCTCCTCGACCGTGGCCAGGAAGGCCCGAGCCCGGTTCCAGTCGAACTGCATCGCGGTCCAATTCATACATAAACGTATAGCCCGGGTGCACCTTTCCGCCAATGCTATTCATCAGCGCATGGATACGTTGCCTCCAGAACAACAAGGGAGCTTCCATGAACGTCGTCCACACCCCCGCCTACGGCGCCCCCGGCGTCCTGCAGATCACCACCGCCGCAGACCCGGTCCCGACCGACGGCGAGATCCTGGTCCGCGTTCACGCCAGCCCCGTCACCGCCGGCGACCGGCGGGTCCGGGCGGCCGACTTTCCGGGCGCCACGGCCTGGATCGGGCGGCTGGCGATCGGCCTGGACGGCCCGCGCCACCCCGTACAGGGAACGATGTTCGCGGGCCGCGTCATCGCGGTCGGACCCAGCGTGACTCGCTTCACCGTTGGCGACGACGTCTTCGGCAGCGCTGACCACGGCGCCTACGCCGAGCTGATCTGCGTGCGCGAGGACGGGCCCGTCGCCACCATCCCCGAGTCCAGCTCGTACGAGGAGGCGGCATCGATCCCGTACGGAGCCGGCACGGCGCTGCACTTCCTGCGTGATCTGGCCAAGGTCCAGCCGGGAGAGAAGGTGCTCATCCTCGGGGCCTCGGGTGGGGTCGGTCGATACGCGATCCAGATCGCCAAGCACATGGGCGCCGAGGTGACGGCCGTCTGCAGCCGCGCGGCCACGACGCTGGTCGATGAGCTCGGCGCCGACCACATGCTCGACTACAAGTCGATGGACTTCACGGCGAACGGGCACCGGTACGACGTCGTCTTCGACATCGCGGACGCCTCGAGCTTCCGGCACAGCCGAGGTTCCCTGACGCCGACCGGGCGCTACCTGACGCTGTACCTCAGCGCCTCTGCCCTGCTCTCCGTGGCGTTGACCGCACTCATCGGCGGCCGGAGGGCCCTGTTCGCGGTGGTCCTGGGAGAGCGGCAGCGCACCGAAGATCTGCGCGCGCTCCTGGCCGATCGGACCATCCGCGCGGTCATCCTCGACCGGTACCCCATGGCCCGGGCCGCCGACGCGCACCGTCTCGCGGAGCAGGGTGTGCACGGCGAGGTCGTCATCGTCCCCACGCCGCCCGAGCCGCTGGAGCTCGTCGTGGCGAGCTGAGTCACGGTGTGTAGGCTCGGGGCATGCTCCTGCTCGCCCTGGCCAGCTACACGTTCGAGAACGGAACGCTGGACTCCACCCGGACTCTCGAGCAGGGGGGCTGGATCGGAGGTACGCGCTGTACAGCTCGGACGCCGAGGGACCTCGCCCGCTGGTGGTGGTCCTGCACGGCGGCGGCGCCACGCTGAAGGCGTTCCTGGCCGAGAACGCAGGTGGCGCCTCGCCGCTCGCGAGCACCTGGCTGAATCTGGCCGACGACGAGGGCTTCCATGTCGTTCTGCCCGAGGGCATCGACAAGCACTGGAACGGCTGCCGCACCGACTGCACGACGGGCTGCAACGAGGACGTCGACGACGTCGCGTTCCTGACCGCCCTGGTCGAGAGCGTCTCCGCGGACGTGTCGGTGGACCAAGACCGCATCCACGTCAACGGCGAGTCCAACGGCGGCTTGATGACCCAGCGCATCGCTCGCGAGGCGACGTCGCTGGCCGCGAGCGTCGGCGTGGTGAACGCCGCCCAGCCCGCGAACAACGACTGCGGCGACCCGACCAGCCCCATCGCCTTCATCGTCGGGACCGCCGACGAGACGATGCCCTGGGACGGAGGCAACGCCGGCCCCGGCGAGATGCTCTCGGCCGAGGACACCTTGGCGTACTGGCACACACTCGACGGCTGCTCGGGGGACGGAGCGACCGAGGTCCTGGCCGATCTGGACCCGGACGACGGCTCGACGGTCGAGCTGCAGACCTGGAGCTGCACCGAGGCCGATGTCGTCCGGTACGTCGCCGAGGGCGGGGGCCATGTGCCGCCGAGCATCGACCAGCAGACCAGCGACACCTGGGACGCGTTCGCCGGCGAACAGAACCACGACCTGGAGACGGCGCACGCGCTGTGGGCCTTTTTCGAGGCGCACCCGAGACGAAAGCTCGCTGCGCCGCGCGGCATGGGGTAGCGTGGTCCCGTGAAGCGCGTCCTCCTGCTCCTCAGTGCTGTCGCCTGGCTCGTCGCCAGCTTCGCCACCACCGTGCACGAGATCGAGACCCAGCACGTCGTCTGCGCCGAACACGGCGAGGTCGTCGAGGTCCACGGCGGCGAAGTCATCCCCGACGGTGTCCACGTCAGCGCACCCGACGGCCACGAACACGGCTGCGCGTTCGACCTCGTCGGCGAAGACACCATCGAGCTCGCAACAGCCAGCACCGCGCCGCTGCTGCTCCCGAGCGCCCGGAGTGTGCTCCTCGACCCGAGCCAGGCCCCCCGCGGCCCGCCGCTCGTCGACGCGCCGAAGACCAGCCCGCCCGCCTGAGGATGACGTTCTCGACGGGCTCGATAGCCCGTCCTTGTCTCCTCCAGCAATGGCACGGGTGTGTTTCATCTGTTGTTTGCGAGTGCGTTCGCCCAGGGCAACGCGCTCAACCCCGACATCGCGTTCATCGCGGACATCGCAGCGGCCGGTTTCTCAGGGGAACCCCTGCAGACCGGCGCGCACGATCCCCAGCAGAACGGCTTCAACCTCCAACAGCTCGAGCTGTCGGTGGGCCAGGCCGTCGACCCCTACTTCCGCTTCGACGGGAACATCGTCTTCGCCCAGTTCGGCGTGGAGATCGAAGAGGTCTACGCGACCACCCTCGGCCTGCCTGGCGGCACCCAGATCCGCGCCGGGCAGTTCCTGACGCGCTTCGGTCGCCACAACCCCACCCACCCCCACACGTGGGACTTCGCCGACCAGCCCTGGGTGACCGGTCGCGTGATGGGCGCCGAGGGCAACCGGGGACTGGGCGTCGAAGGGAGCTGGCTTGCGCCGACGCCGTTCTACCTGGAGCTCGTCGTCAGCGAGACAATGCTCGGCGGCGCCGCGACGAACCGGTCGTGGTCGGACTTCTCGGGGGTCGAAGGGCCCTTCGATCTGCAGACCACCGCATCAGCGAAGACGTTCCTGGCGCCGCACGACGACCTGTCGGTGCTGGCCGGTGTCTCCTGGGCTGTCGGCCCCAACGGCACGGGACGCGACAACCGCTCCGAGCTGTTGGGCGGCGACGTGACGCTGAAGTACCGACCCATCACCCGCGCGTCGGGACACCAGATCGCGCTGACCAGCGAGTGGATCCAGCGGCGCCGCCAGCTGCCTGGCGAACTGGTCACGGACTGGACCGGCCTGACCGCCCTGACCTGGCGCAACCAGCGCGTCGGGCTGGGCGCTCGCCACGAGCTGGGGACGCCGTCGACCGGCAGCGACCCGCTCGACCCGGCCTGGGTCGCCAACCGCCACCGCTGGTCCGGTGCGGCCACGTACTGGCCCACCGAGTTCTCCCGTCTCCGCCTCCAGGGCGCCCGCGACACCGGCATCGATGCGCCGCTCTACAGCGTGTTCCTGGCCTTCGAGTTCGCGGTCGGAGCCCACGGCAGCCACGCCTTCTAGCCAGGAAACATCATGCTCCTCGCCCTCTTGAACCTCGCCCATGCCGACCTCAACGTGGTGGCCACACTGCCCGACCTGGCGGCCGTCTCCCAGGCGGTCGGCGGTGACCACGTGAAGGTCACGTCGATGGCGCTCCCCACCCAGGACCCACACTTCGTCGACGCGAAGCCGAACCTGGCCGTCAAGCTGTCCAAGGCCGACGCGCTGGTCCACGTCGGCCTGGAGATGGAGATCGGGTGGCTCCCGACCCTGGTGACCGGCTCGCGCAACAAGGACGTCCAGTCCGGTGCGACGGGGAACATCGACTGCAGCCAGTACGTCACGGTGCTGGACAAGCCGGCGGGCGCCGTCGACCGGGCGATGGGCGACGTGCACGGCCAGGGCAACCCCCACTACTTCTACGACCCGCGTCGCATGAAGGACGTCGCGCTCGGCCTCGCGGACCGATTCGGCCAGCTGGACCCCGAGTTCGCCGAGGTCTACACCGCGAACGCCCAGGCCTTCGCCGCGGACATCGACGCGCACCTGCCCGAGTGGGAGCGGCGTCTGGCTGGCTACCAGGGCGCCCCGGTCATCGGGTACCACCGCTCGTGGAGCTACCTGGCGGACTGGACCGGCTTCTCGGTGGTCGGCGCAGTCGAGCCCAAGCCCGGCATCCCGCCCACGCCCGGCCACATCGCCAAGACCGTCAACGGAGCCAAGGAGACCGGGGTCCAGCTCGTCCTGATCGAGTCGTTCTACCCGGCCACCAGCGCCTCTTTGGTCGCGGACAAGGCCGAGGCCACGCTGCTGACCCTCACGGCCGGCACGGACTTCCCGCGGCAGACGTACGTCGCCCACATCGACGCCTGGGTCGACAGCATGGAGGGGGCGCTGTGATCCTCCTCCTGACCGCCTGCACGATGCAGCCCGGCACCGGGTACGCGTCGCTCGACGAGGTCCTGCTCGACGTGGCCTTCGACCCGACCGAGGCCCGCGATCTGGGCGACGGCCTGGTCCTGACCGATACGGGCGCCCGGGTCCAGTTCCAGGTGCTCGAGCTGGACGTGGCCGAGCTGCGCGTCGAAGAGCTGATCGGCGGCGTGACCTTCTCCGAGCAGGACCCGCCCGATGGCTACAGCCTGTGCCACAACGGCCACTGTCATGCCGACGACGGCGAGCTGGTCGACTACGCGACCATCGAGGCCGAGATCGGCGGGGGGTCGTTCGAGACCGCTCTCTCCTGGCCGATCGACGGGACGATCGACGTGCTCGCCGGCGAGACGCTGACGCTCTCGTCGAGCCCTCAGGACCTGCCCGAGCTGAGCCTCCGCCGCCTCTCGATCGACGTGACCGAGCTGCGCTTCGAGGGCACGGTCGACGGCCAGGAGCTGTGGGCCAGCATGTCGGGCGACGCGCTCGGCCCCTTCACCCTGGACGTCGATCGGAGCGCCCCCGAGGCGTTCTCGCTCGACGCCGCCTTGATCTTCGACGGGACCGGCTTCGACGGCCAGGACCCACCGATCACCCTCCCCCTTCCCATTCCAACCATGGAGCTACGATGATTTTCCTGACCACCCTTTTCGCTTGCACCGGCGCCGAAGAAGAAGAGCACGACGTCTTCCACGAGGCCTGCGAGGTCGCCGGCGAAGTCCACCACTCGCTGATCGAAGGCGACGAGATCGAGCTCGGCCATCCCAGCGAGATCACGCTCACCGACCTGGGCGATGGTACGTACTCGGCGACGTTCGACCTCGATCACGCCGGCGCCGTCCTGTTCGTCGGCACCGAGGGCCTGACCGACCTGGGTGACAGCACCCCGAACCCCGACTGCCCCGACGAGATGCCCGAGCACTACGACATCGACGAGGCGACCACCGTGACGTTCGGACCCGCCGCCGTCGAGACCGTGTGGGTCCTGTACACCGAGGCCGAAGGCCACGACCACGCCAACCATTGAGCCTGCTGTCCTGCCAGTCCCTGCGCGTCGGGTACGCCCGTAAGGCGCTGCTGCCCGCGGTGGACATCACCGTCGAGCCCGGCCAGTTCTGGGCGGTGCTCGGGCGCAACGGGGCTGGCAAGACAACCCTCTTCCGCACGCTGCTGGGCCTGCAGAAGCCGGTCTCGGGCAGCGTCACGCTGTCCACCCAGCCGGCGTACCTGGCCCAACGTCTGGCCTTCGATCCGCTGTACCCGGTGCGTGTTCGCGAGCTGGTCGAGAGCGGGACCATCCACGGCTGGAGCTTCCTGCGCCCCCTGGCCAACCCCGTGGACGAGGCGCTCGAAGCCACGGGCATCGCGGACCTTGCCGACCGGACCTTCCGCAGCTTGTCCGGAGGCCAGAAGCAGCGCGCCTTGTTCGCTCGAATGCTGGCGACCGGCAGCAAGCTCGTCTTCCTGGACGAGCCGACGGTCGGCATGGACGCGGTCGCCGAGCGTGAAGTCATGGAGCTCCTGGCCCGACTGCGGGTCGAGTACGAGCTGACCGTCGTCGTTGTCACGCACTTCCTGGACGTGGCCCGAGCCCACGCCGACAACGTCCTGTTCCTGGACAAGGACGACCAGAACATCGTCAGCGGGCCGCTGGACGAGGTGTTCGCGCACCCCGCGTTCCAGGCACGCTACGGGCAGGTCCTGTGACCGTCACCGACTTCTTCGAGGCCTGGGACCTGTTCCGCGACGCGGTGCTGACCGGCGTCATCGCGGGCTCGGCGCTCGGCCTGCTGGGCGTCTTCATCGTCCTGCGCCGCATGGTCTTCGTGACGGCCGCCATCACCCAGTCCGCCGGGTTCGGCGTGGTGTTGGGCTTCTGGATCGGCATGATGACCGGGACCGAGGTGGACCCCGTCTTCTGGGCCGTCGGAGTGAGCCAGCTCGCCGCCGCAGTGTTCGCCATCAATCCGGCGCGCGTCCACCTGTCGCGCGAGTCCATCCTGGCGCAGGTCTGGCTGGTCGGCAGCGGCGGAGCCATCCTGCTCGGAGACCGTATCGCGGCCGAGGCCCACGACGTGAAGGCCATCCTGTTCGGGACCGCCGTGCTCGTCCGACCCGAGGACCTGGTCGCGGTCGGCGCTGTCGGTACGCTCGCCATCGTCGGCGTGCTGGTGGCGCGACGTGGACTGGTCTTCGTCGGGGTCGACCCGGATGGCGCTCGAGTCCAGAAGGTCCCCGTCCGCCTGCTCGAGCTGGGCTTCCTGGCCCTGGTCACGCTGGTCGCCAGCGTCGCCACCCGAGCGCTCGGAGCCTTGCCGGTGTTCGCGTTCTCGGTGCTGCCCGCGATGGCGGCTCTGCTCGCGACGCGACGACTCAACGTGGCGCTCATCCTGGCACTCGTCGGCGGCGGACTGGCGGCGTTCCTCGGCTACCTCGGGGCGTTCCTGTGGGACTTCCCGGTGGGGGCCGCACAGGCCGCGACGGCCCTGGTGTTCGTGCTCCTGGCGCTGCCGATCCGGCTGCTCCGGGGCTAGCATCCCGGCATCGGATACACGCCGCCCAGCGAGCGTCCTGGACCACGCGGGCGCCGTACGCGTCGAGCCCATCCCGGACTTCGACCTCGACAAGACCATCTTCCAGACGCTCGAGGGCAAGGCCGCCCGGTACGTGATGAGGGCTCGCGTCGGCAAGGAGGTCGTCTGGAACCCCGACAGCGCCGAGGGCGTGCAGTCGGACTACGACCGGGCCCGAGGCCAGCAGTCGCTCCCCCAGGTCGATCCCGCGCTCATGCGCTTCATGGTCGAGGAGTGCGACTTCGACGTCGAGCACGCTGACGGCTCGTTCCTCGACCACCTGTACTTCTGCTTCGAGTACGGCGTGGCGCACTACCCGCAGCAGTCGCCGCTGGTGCTGCTGCTGCACTCGATCCTGGGCACCGGGACCAACACGTTCGCGATGAGCGCGGACAAGATCCCGCAGCTCCAGCCGCTGATGACGCCGTTCGAGTGGGCCCACACCGAGGCCTTCCCGTCCGTCCTCCGCCTGCTGTACGCCAGTGGCCTGCGAGCTGCGCGCGAACGCGGGCCGGGAGATCGAGTCTGTTCGCTTCCACCGGGTCATCGACAACGCCCCCATCACGCTGTCCGGTGACGACCTGTGGATCGCGCTGAACTACCAGCTCATCCACCTGGTCGACTTCCTGCCCGTCACCAACTGGGCGGTGTACGCCAACGACACCTCGTTCATCCTCTTCCGCGACCTGTACGACCTGATGGAAGCGGCCGGAAAGCGGGACGCGCAGATCGGCTACACCCCGGCCCGCGGCGGTGGACTGGTCGGCGAGAAGCAGGACCTGGCCGGCTGGCTCTCGACCCACATCCCGGTCGGCGTGAGCGAAAAGATGGCGGCGAAGTCCGTCACCCGGTTCCCGGACCGGATCGGCCACAGCCTGGACTACTCGATCACCTGGGCCTCGTGATCCTGGCGCTCCTGGCGTGCGCGAAGACGCCGTCACCCGGCTCGCTCGCCCCGGCCATCGGGCCCGAGGACCGACCCGCCATGGTGCTCACGCCGAAGTCGTGGGACGGCGAGCGACCACTCCCCGTCGTCTTCCTGCTGCACGGTCTCGGCGGCAACGCCGAGGTCCAGGACCGGTACCTGGGCTTCAGCAAGTCCGTCGACGAGCTGGACTAACTGCTCGTGCTGCCCGATGGCGAGCGGCGCGCCAAGGACGGCAAGCAGGCCTGGAACGCCACCGACTACTGCTGCGCGCCCCAGGGCCCGGACGACGTCGCGTACCTGTCGGGCCTCATCGACGAGCTGGAGACGATGCCCATCGACGGCATCCACCTGGCAGGCCGAGGTCCCACGTTCTCCTCGCGCATGTGGAGCACCCAGCCCCCTTCCGCGCCGAGCGTCGAGGGCTCGTCGACCTCGTCGTCCGAGCGCACCACCTGGATCCAGGCGTCCTTCACCGGAGCGCCGTCCGCATCGGTCACGGTGCCGCACGCGGAGTGGTCGCAGACACGGGCGGGCTCGAGCTGCGAGCCGCCGGTGGCCTCGGGCGCCGGCTCAGCGACGGGCTCGGGGTCCGCAGCGGGCTCACCGCCACACGCAAGAGACAGGAACAACCAGGACATCGGGGCCTCCAGGCCGCCGACACTACCCCTTCTTCGCCCGCCAGAGGGACGAGCAGAACCAGCCGTTCTCGTCCAGCGCCTCGTCGACGATCTCGAAGCCCGTGAAGCGGGCCAGATCGCGGATGTCCGAGCGCAGGTACTTGTAGCTGTACTCGGTGTGGATGGGCTCCCACGGCTGGAAGGTGAACGTCGCCTGCAGCGCCGGGATGCGCACGGTCTGCGCCTCCTGGCTCACGAGGTAGCTCTCCATCGCGCCCGTCTCGGCGTTGTACGTGCCGTAGTGGCGGAACCTGGAGACGTCGAAGTCGGCGCCGAGCTCGGTGTTCATGCGGGTCAGCAGGTTCAGGTTGAACGCCGACGTCAGCCCCTCGCTGTCGTTGTAGGCGGCCAGCAGCTGCTCGATGTCCTTCTTCAGGTCGAAGCCGATGAGCGCCAGGTCGCCGTCGTTCAGCGCCATCCAGAGCTGGCGCAGGAAGCCGCGCGCGCGCGCCTTGTCGAAGTTCCCGATGTTCGAGCCGAGGAACAGCACCATGCTGCGGCGGTCCGACTGTTCGCCGAGCCAGCGCAGGCCGTTGAAGTACTCGCTCTGGAGCCCCTCGATCTCGAGCCCCGGGAAGCGCTCGGCCATCGAGCTGGTCACCGTCGCCAGCGCCCCCCCCGAGATGTCGATGGGCACGTACCGAACGGGCGAGCCCTCCTGCAGGAGCTGGTCCAGCAGCACCGCGGTCTTGTGTCCGTCACCCGCGCCGAGGTCGACCACGTTGACGGGCGAGCCGGCGACCGAGGCCAACAGCTCGGGCCCCCGGCTCTCGAAGATCTCCAGCTCGGCACGTGGCGGGTAGTAGTCGGGGGTCTTCGTGATGGCCTGGAACAGCCGGCTGCCCTCGTCGTCGTAGAAGAGCGAGGACGGCAAGCGCTTGGGTCGCTCGGACAGCCCCACGAGCACATCGATGGCGAGCTGGTCGGCCCCCGTTGTCGGGCGGGGCTCGAGGACGCGGAAGGTCATGTCAGATCCCTGGCGAGGCGTACGCCGCTGAACTGCCAGCGCTTTTCGGGCTGGAAGAAGTTGCGGTAGGTCGATCGGATGTGGTCGCGCGGCGTCGCGCACGAGCCGCCGCGCAGCACGTACTGGCCGTTCATGAACTTGCCATTGTACTCGCCGACCGCTCCAGGCGGCGCGACGTAGCCCGGGTAGGGCCGGTACGGCGTGGTGGTCCACTCCCAGACCTCGCCGAGCAGGTGCCGACAGCCCGAATGCAGGTCGCTGACTGCACCGACCGGGTGCAGCGCGTCGTCCTCGACGAAGGTCCCGTCGGTCGGGGCCCCCCGGGCCGCGTGCTCCCACTCGGCCTCGGTCGGGAGACGGGCGCCGGCCCAGCGCGCGTAGGCGTCGGCCTCGAAGAACGACACGTGGGTGACCGGCTCACGGCCCACGACGGGGCGCAGCCCCCCGAGCGTCATCGTGTGCCAGACGCCGTCGACCTTCCGCCAGTACAGCGGCGCCTCCCAGCACTGGCAGACGCCCCAGCCGTCCGAGAGCCACAGCTCGTGCCGCCCGTACCCGCCGTCCTCGATGAAGGCGATCCACTCGGCGTTGGTGACGAGCTCACCGGCCAGGCGGTGCGGCCCCAGGAGCGCGCGATGCACGGGGCGCTCGTTGTCGAAGTGGAACCCGTCGCCGTCGAACCCGATGGCGACGATCTCCTCGCCCGAGGTCCGGCCCGGCCCGGCCTCGCCCGATACGGCGGGCCCGAGCGCCAGATCGGAGCGGTAGACGGGGTCCAGCGGCGAGGTGCACAGCGCGTGCTTGATGTCGGTGAGGACCAGCTCCTGGTGCTGCTGCTCGTGGTGGAGTCCGATCCGGACGAGCCGCTCGACGACCGGGTCCCCGCGCTGGAGCAGGGCCGCGACGCCGGCGTCGACCTCGCGCCGCCAGGCCATGATCTCCGAGACCGAAGGCCGCGACAGGGTGCCCCGCAGCGGCCGGGGGAACTGCTCGCCGACGCCGTTGTAGTAGCTGTTGAAGACCACCTCGTACCGGGGGTCCCGCGGCGTGAAGCCTTCCTGGTGCGGCTTGAGCACGAAGGTCTCGAAGAACCAGGTCGTGTGGGCCAGGTGCCAGCGCGCCGGGGACGCGTCGTCCATGGACTGAGCGGTGCAGTCCTCAGGCGACAGCGGCGCCGTGAGCGCCTCGGTCCGACGGCGGACCGCATCGAGGGTGTCGAGCACGAACCTGGTGTACCCATGGCGTCCAGCTGTGTCGATGGCTGCTTCCGCATCGATACTGTTGCGCAATGCGATTGCCCCACCACCGCGACGTCGTCGGCACCCTGCGCCGGCCGACCAGCGACGACCCCTGGCGGATCCTGATCAGCGGCTGCCTGCACGGCTGGTCGTGTGGCGTGGACGGGGGGGAACTACGGCCTGCCCGCGGCGCGACCGACCTGGCTCGACGGTCCGCTCGTCCGCCAGGTGCCGTTCTGTCCCGAGGATCACCGGATGGGGACACCCCGTCGGATGCCCGACCTGCACGACGGCGACGGGCTCGCGGTGCTCGACGGGCGCGCCCGGATGCTCGACGACCTGGGGAACGACGTGACGCCCCAGAACCTCGCGGGAGCGCAGGCCATGGTGGAGCTCGCCTCGGAGCACGAGGTGGACTTCGCCGTGCTGGTGGATCGGAGCGGGGCCTGTGGCTCGCAGGTCGTCTCGCTCGGCTGCCGCTTCGAGGAGCCGGTCCAGCATGTCCGCGGCGTCGGCGTGGCGTCCGCGGCGCTCCTTCGCGCCGCCGTGCACATCGTCTCGCAGCGCGACTTCCAAACCCTCGGGCTCCTGGGCGCTCGCCTGGGACACCCCTTCGACCCGTCCTGGCTCGACCACCACGAGCATCCATGGGTCGTCGAGAACCTGCCCCGGCAATAGGAGCGGCGCATGTCCTGCTCTCTCTGTGGCTCCGACACCGATGTCGCCGCCTTCGACGTACCGCCCGAGTCCATCGACGCCTGCAGCACCTGCCGCACGCAGATTGTCGGGGACCTCGATCCCAAGCACTGGTTCTGCCTCCAGGAGTCCATCTGGAGCGAGGTGCCCGCCGTCCAGGTGTTGAGCTGGCGCCTGCTCCATCGGCTGAGCGACCCCTGGGCCGTCGAGCTGCTCGAGAGCGCCTGGCTCGAGGACGACACGCTCGCCTGGGCCAAGGAGGGACTCCCCGTCGAGGACGACGAGCCCACCACCGTGGACAGCAACGGCACGCGACTGGCCGACGGCGACTCGGTCACGCTCATCCGGGATCTGGACGTGAAGGGCGCGGGCTTCACCGCCAAGCGCGGCACGCTGGTGAAGAACATCCGCCTGGTCGAGGGTGACGTCGGTCACATCGAGGGCAAGGTCAACAAGACCGCGATCTTCCTGAAGACCCAGTTCCTCAAGAAGGCCTGATGCCGGCCGATCGCGCGCTCATCACCGACATCCGACAGGCGCTCGAGGCGGCGGCGGACCCGAGAGTGGCGACGCCGATGCGGGCGTACATGAAGTCCGAGCTGCCCTGCTGGGGCGTGAAGAAGCCCCAGCGCGTCCAGGCCCTGAAGCCCGTCTGGCGACGACTCGAACCGACCGCCCGACGCGAGACCGCTCGCGCGCTGTTCCTCGAGGCGACGCACCGCGAGGAGTGGTACGCCGCCCTGGCCATGCTGAAGCGCGCGCCGCGGCTGACGCTGGACGACGTGCCCGTCCTCGTCGAGCTGGTCCAGGCCGGCGCCTGGTGGGACATCGTCGACGAGCTGGCGGCCAGCCGGCTCGGGCCTCTCCTGCTGGCTCATCGCAGCGAGCTGACGCCGACGGTACGGACCTGGATCGAGCACGACGACCCCTGGCTGCGGCGCACGAGCATCCTGATCCAGCTGAAGCACATCGGATCGGGTACAACGTCGCTGTGATCTGGCTCCTGGCGTGCATCAAGAACAGCCCTGTCGACTCGGCCGCGCTCGGTGACTCCGGGTGCGTCTTCGGCTCGATGCCGGGGGCGTGCATCGAGGACTTCGAGCTCGAGGACCCCGACGGCACGACCTGGACGCTGTCCGAGCACGACCCGGTCCTCGTCGCGGTCACGCTGATGTGGGTCCCCGCCCACCAGGACGTCATCCGCGCGCTGGACGAGGTGCAAGAGGACCTGGGCATCACCACGTTCGACGTCCTGGTGCAGAACACCCTCGGCGAGGAGCCGACGTCCGACGACGCGGCGCTCTGGGTCTCGTCCCTGGACCTGTCGCTGACCGTCCTGCTCGCCGACGCCGACTTCAACGCCTCGTGGGACGACCCGGTGGACTCCGGCGGCTACGCGGTCTTCATCGAGAGCGGCGTCATCACATGGCGCGGACGCACCCAAGCCGACGTCGCCCTGTTGCGCGAGCGACTGTAGAGCGCCCTACTCGGTCGGGCGGAAGACCAGCTTCGTGTCGACCGCGATGGTCATGCCGTCGACCTCGATCGGCGTCGCCACGGCGACATCGAGTCCGCCCTCGACCTTCGATAGCGTCAGCGGCACGGTCAGGTCGTGCTCGTTGCCCTGGGTCTCGAAGTGCACGATGGCGGTCGTGCCCGCCTCGGTCGTGGTGACGTCGCTCGCCGTGAACTCGAGCTTCTCGCCACCCTCGAGATGAACGGCGCCACGGAAGGTGGTGCCCTCCTCGTCGGTCTCGACACGGAAGCCTTCGGAGCGGCTCTCCGTCCCGTCGATCACCCAGCTCAGCTCCGAGTTCCCGGGGTTCGCCGACAGCGGGAGTGGCTGGGGTCCTTCACCGGGCGGAGGCGGCGACTTCGGCTCTTCCTTCGCGGGGCCGCCGCCCACGGGGCCCTCGCCTGCAGCGCCCGCACCGGGGGGCGGAGGCCGCCCCTCGTCCTGGGGGAGGCACGCAAGGCACAACAACCACATCAAGACCACCAGGGCCACACGTCGAACGCGGACAGCGCACCACGGACACCCGTGAACGCCAGGTAGGTGTAGAACACCGAGTCGAACGCCAGCTTGCGCCGCTTGTACAGCGCACCCTGCCACACCCAGAAGGACTCGAGGCGTGCCTGCGGCAGGAACGCCGTGACGGCGAACACAACCGCAACCAGCGCGACCACAGGACCCATCGGGTTGTACCAAAGGGCCTGGGGCAGATCGCCTTCCAGGGTGTTGGCGACGGACCGCGACAGACCGCAGCCCGGACAGGGAATCCCCATCGTCATGTAGGCCAAGCAGATGGTGAAACCCACCCCTTCACCTGGCAACCACACGCCAATCACGAGGATGACGAGCGCGACGAGTCCAGGCACGCGGGCCCGGAACCCCGTCATGACTACATCGCACCGGCGACCATGTTCAGGATCACACTTCCGGCCCAACCGCCGGCGTACAGGCCGAGGATGAGGTTCTTCTTCTCGTGCTGCAGCTCCTTGAAGCCGTAGTACAGGCCGTACGGAAAGCAGCAGAAGCAGGCGACAGCCTTCCACTTCTCGTCCTTCCACGCCTGCATGCAAAGCATGATGGCGCCGACGAGGCTGACGATTCCGAAAACGAGTGAGAGGACACCGATAGCAGCGGCCATAATTTGGACTCCGATAGTGGATGGGCGCGATTGAAGACAGCGACAGCAGGGCGGACGGGCCCGGAACAGCATTTCGCCCGCGAACCGTAACACCCTGCCGCCTCGGCGGGTCAACTGCGTTGCCCGTCGCGATCATCCCGTTAGTACGCGCGCTCTCCCGAGACGCGGCAAAATGCCGCCCCGGAGGCCGCATGCTCCTGCTCCTGACCGCCTGCATCCCCGAGTACCAGGTCGACGAGTCCGAAGACATCGTCGAGCCCATCCCTGAGATCGAGGACACCGGCGACGTCGACACCATCCCCGTCCCCGAAGCGGCGGTGTACGGAAACACCAGCGGCGAGCTGTTCACCCTGGACGTCGAGACCGGCGAGCTGACGAGCGTCGGCACCTTCTACGACATCGACGGGAACCCGGTGGACCAGTTCCTGGACATCGCGATCGACCCGGACGGCGTGGTCGTGGGCGGGACCTGGGACGCGATCTGGCGCATCGACCCGGAGCGCGCGTTCGTCAGCAAGATCTGCGACACGACCGTCGAGATGATGGCGCTGGCGTTCTCCGCCGACGGTCGGCTCTTCGCGGGCGGCGACACGCTCATCACCGAGGTCGACCTGACCGACTGCAGCAGCACCGTGCTGGTGCAGGAGAGCCCCTACTTCACCAGCGGTGACCTGGTCGGGCTGCCCGATGGCTACCTGTACTGGACCGTCGAGGGCGAAGACTACGAGGACTCCGACGAGCTCGTCCGGGTGGACCCGACCTATGGCTACACGAGCTGGGTCGGCCCGATCGACGCCGACCGCCTGTTCGGCCTGGGCTACACCGACGGCACGCTGTACGGCTTCTCGGCCGACGGCCACATCGTCGCCATCGATCCGGCGAACGCGAACACGACGATGACGTCCGCGGACACGCCTGGCTGGTGGGGCGCCACGACCAACCCGGTGGTCTGGTAGGCAGCGTGACAATAGGGTTCACGGCTTAAACGCCGGAGAACCCCATGCTCCTGATGCTCCTCAGCTGCGGACTGCCCCCCGACGGGCTGCGCGCGACGCCCGAAGGCGATGGCCCCCTCGTCCGTGTGGACTGGGACGCCGAGCCCCTGCCGGACATCCCCTACCCCAACGATCTGGCCACCCGGCCCGATCCGTCCTCGCCGACCGGCCTGCGGGTGAACGTCCCGACCGCAGCGACGATCGAGGCGGAGACCGAGGCGCGCGAGAAGCTGAACGAGCTCACCGGCTTCGGCGTCTACGCGCCCATGAGCCTGGGCTTCGAGGCGCCTCTGGACCTCGACATCCTGTGGGAGCGCCACGGTGGGGACGAGCGCGTCGGCCTCGAGCGGCTCGACGACGACGCCGTCTACGTCATCGACATCACCCCGGACAGCCCGGACTACGGCGTGGCGGTGGAGCTCGACCTCGGCGAAGGGCGGTTCCCCTACGACGCGTGCGACTCGACCCGGTACGGCGTCAACGACACGCGGGCCGACCAGCCCAGCGTGGTGTTCGAGACCATGGACGAGGACCTGAACGGAAACGGCGTGCTCGACTGGGGCGAGGACACCGACAACGACGGGCACCTGGACTTCCCGAACGTCTACCCCGAGGGCGGCGAGGCCCGCGAGGACCTGCTCGGCTGGTACGAGCGCGAGAGCGACACCCTCATCTTCCGCCCCGTGGAGCCGCTCCGCGAGCAGACCCGGTACGCCGTGGTCATCACGCGTCGGCTCGTCGGCGAGGACCACCTCCCCGTCCAGTCCCCCTGGCCGTACATCAACCACACCTCGCAGACCCAGGCCCTCGAGCCGCTGCGCGAGGTGCTCCCGGACATGGGCCTGGGCATGGACGACGTGGCGTTCACCTGGTCCTTCACGACCGGCGCCATCACCAAGGACCTGGTCGACCTGCAGCTCGCCTCGGTCGGAGAGGGCCCCTACTCCTGGCTCACCGAGGCCATCCCGATCGGCATCCACAGCGCCTCGCAGGTCTGGGACGAGGACGGGATCGAGGGCTACAACCTGCCCACCCAGGAGATCATGGACGCGCTGGTCGACCTCGACCAGTTCGACCCGGACGACGCCCAGCTGCTGCTGTCCAACTACGAGCACTTCAGCGACCGCGTGGTCGGCGGCACGTTCACCACCCCGAACCTGCTCGTGGACCGCGACGGCGACGGCAGCTCGTACGACGAGTGGTGGCAGCTCGACGCGAGCACGGGCGGGATCATCTATGCGCCCGAGGACGTCACGTTCACCTGCGTGCTCCCGACCGAGGGCGAGCAGCCGTTCCCCACGGCCGTCTACGGCCACGGCTACGGAAGCAGCCGCTACGAGTTCCTGGGCTTCGCGCACGCGTTCAACCGCCTGGGCTACGCGGCCTGCGCGATGGACTTCCCGGGCCACGGCCCGACGCTGAAGGAAGAGGAGCAGATCCTCATCGAGGCTGTGCTCCAGACGCGGGGCCTGTACAGCTTCTGGGTCCACCTCACCGACGCTCGCCACCGCGACCTGGACAACGACGGCGTCGGCGACTCCGGCGGCGACCAGTGGTCCGCGGACGCCTTCCACACCCGCGACATGGTCCGCCAGGCAGTCCTCGACTGGATCTGGATGACCGAGGGCCTGCACGCCTGCGGGACCGGCACCATGGACATCGCGGACACCACGCATGCCAGCTGTGACTGGGACGGCGACGGGACCCCCGACATCGGCGGCGGCGCGCCCATCTCCCTGATCGGCGGAAGCCTCGGCGGCATCAACGCCGGCGTGGCCGTGCCCATCCTCCGGGACGTCGAGGCCTTCGCGCCCATCGTCCCCGGAGCGGGCCTGCTGGACGTCGGCATGCGGACCAAGATCGGGGGCGCGGTCGAGGCGATGTTCGGTCGCCTCACGAGCCCGATGATCGTCGGGATCCCCCAGGAGGACGGCAGCCTGCAGGTCACGCAGGTGGTCAACTCCGTGACCGACATGCGCGAGCTGCCCATCGCCACGCTGACCGACTGGAACGCGGGGGGACGGGTGACCGTCGAGAACCTCGTGACCGGCAAGATCCACGAGGGCTACATCCCCGAGGACGGTCGCTTCCGCATCGCGATCGCGGCCGACGCCCTGGACGGCCCCGAGAAGCTGCTGGTCGAGGACGGCTCCGAGTCCAGCGCCTATGGCGACGCGCTCGTCGTGACGCTCGCGAACGAGGACGGGGGCGGGCTCATCGAGCTCGACTCCTGGGAGACCGACGTCGAGCACGAAGGCGTCACGTTCGCTGCTGGAGATGCCATCGTCGCGGGCAACACCGGCTTCGGCCACATCCGCGCGACCCCGGAGCTGCGCCGCCTGGCGATGGTCTTCGGCGCCATCCTCGAGCCCGGCGACCCCGTGGGCTACGCCCGCTACTACGATGAGACCCTGGTCGACGGCGAGCCCGCCAACGTCCTCATCGTCCCGACCATCGGCGACGAGATCGTCCCCGTGGCGACCGGTATCGCGCTGGCCCGCTCGGCCGGGATGATCGAGCGTCACGAGGTCGACGACCGCTACGGCATGACCCAGGACCAATGGCTGGTCGACCGGAAGGTCGTCCAAGGCCTCGAGGAGCACGGCCCCTGGCGCAACGACGCCGGCGAGCCCATCCTCTTCGACCCCGACGACCTGGACGACGGGCTCAACCCCTTCGACGAACCCAGCGACGCTCCGCTTCGCATCACGCACGAGACGGAAAAGGGCCTGATGGCCATGCGCCTGCCGTACGTGGACGACAACGGGACGCACGCCTTCGCCTTCCCAGACCCCTACGCCGAGTTCGACGTGGCCGGGTACGCCATCTTCCAGATCGGCGGGTTCATCGCCAGCGGCGGCACCGAGATCGTCGACGACCCCTGCCTCGCCGATGCCACCTGCGACTTCATCCCCGAGGTCCCCTGATGTTGCTCCTGACCACACTGGGACTGAACACGGCCTGGGCCCAGGACTCGGCGGTGACCGAGGCCGAGGTCCCCGCGGCCGACGCCACCGAAGACTCCACCGAGCCCACCGAGGTCACCACCCGCGGTGATCTGCGGCTCGTCGCCACGATGCCCACCGACTTCGTCGTCGACTCGGACGGGACGACCGTCGGCGAGGGAATGACGCTCGACTCCCGCGCCCGACTCGGAACCGAGGTCCGCATCGGCACCTCGGCGCTGAACATCGAGGCCGATCTGCTCGACGCCATCCTGGTCGGCGACCCCTGGGACCTGGGGGACATCGACGAGCGGAACCTCGGCGCCAAGGGCGTGCTCGACCGACGGGCGTACACGCTCCGCAAGGCCAACGTCAGCGGCCTGGTGGGCCCCGTCATGCTCACCGCCGGCTTCGACGTGAGCCACTGGGGCATGGGGATGCTCGCCAACGATGGCGCGCACGACAACCTGTTCGGGCGCACCGATCTGGCCGACCGGGTCTTCCGGGTCCGCGGCGCGACGCGCACCAAGGGCAGCGTGCCTGTGACGCTCGTCTTCGCCGGGGACAGGATCGTCGCTGACGACATCGCCCGCTGGGACCAGGGCCAGTCGGCCTACCAGCTCGTGGGCGCCGCGATGGTCGGCGAGGCCGGTCGCAACGCCGGCGTCTACGGCGTGTTCCGCACCCAGCGCGAGGCCGATCCGCGCCGCATCACCCGCGTCGGCGTGGTCGACGCGACCGGCGTCTACAGCTCGGGCATCGGCGGCCTCGAGTTCGTCGCCCAGGCCGAGGCCGCGACGATCTTCGGGAACACCAGCCGGAGCCTCACCTACAACGAGCGGGACGCCCTGAAGGTCCGCTCGGGTGGTGCCGCCGCGCAGCTCGACCTGATCTTCGACGCCGCGACGCTGACCGTGCGCTCGGGTGTCGCCAGCGGCGATGCCAACGCCTACGACGACGTCTCCAACGACTTCGCCTTCGACCGGAACTTCGGCGCCGGCATCGTGATGTTCCCCCGCTACCAGGCGGCGCTGGACGTCCAGGCCTACAACCAGCTGTCCGACCCGCACCACACGGGGCAGACGCCGGACGGGCTCGAGGCCATCGTCACCGAGGGCGGCATCCGTCGCGCTTCGTTCATCCAGCCGGTCGTGCGCATCCAGCCCGACATCCCGCTCGAGTTCCGCCTCGGCGCGGTCGTCGGCTGGGCGACCGCCCCCATAGCGCAGCCCTTCGAGAGCCACCGCGCAGGCGGCGTGCCGACCAACCACCTCGGCAAGCCGACCACCGGTCAGCACCTGGGCACCGAGGTCGACTGGGCCGCGGAGTTCACGTCCCCGAAGAACCTGAAGAGCACGCAGTCGAGCCTGCTCGTGCAGGGCGGCCACTACTTCGCGAGCGATGATCTGGGCGGCGCCTCAGCTCACCTGGTCAGCGCCACCGGACGGGTCCGCTGGTAGACGGACGCGCCCCGACGGTGTGACCTCGCCCGGCAGGTCGAGGTCCGCCGACAGCTCGATGAGCGCCTCGTGCAGCTCGGCCCGCTCCAGGCGAAGCCGACGGATGGCGGACCGACGACGGTTCCGGGTCAGCCGTACCCGGACCGACCGGACGGTCTCGCGGGCGACGCGCAGGTAGCGAAGCGCCAGCATGCCGCCGAGGATCGAGAGGGCGACCGCGGTCACCGCGCTGAGGAAGGCGCCGTCCGGCATCGTCGGGAACAACACGTTCAGGAAGACGTGGGCCTTGTAGGCGAAGACGCCGATCCCGGCCCAGGTTGCGGGGAACAGCAGCGACCCCAGCAGGGCCTTGATGCTCGCCTCGTCCTTCATACGCTTGGCGCCGAGCTTGCTCGCACCCCAGACCACGAGCGCCGTCGGCCCGTTGACCAGGTACCCCACGAACAGGATGGGCGGCAGCAGCAGGAAGACGAGGACGACTTGCAGCACCAGGATGGCGTAGAGCCAAGGCGACGCGAACCGCGGGTCCCGGTCCAGCTCGTGGTCCTCGAGGCCGAGCGCGCGCATGTCCTCGTCGTACTCGCGGACCCGCTCGGTCAGCTCCAGGACCTGCTCGGGCTCGTGCTGGAGCTTGCTGTAGTACCCGGCCCACACCCGCGCGAAGCCCAGGATCCGCTCCTCCATGCCGCTCGGACCCAGGTCGATGCTGCCCGCGCGAAGGGCGCGCTCGGCTCGCACCAGCTTGCGAGCGCGGTGCATCAGGTGGTGCAGCTCCCAGCTCTCGGTCGCGTGCACGACGTTTCTGAGCACGCGGTCGATGTGGCTCGTCAGCTCGCGAGCGCGGTCGCGACCGACGTCGGGGTCTTCGTCCTCGCGGGGAGAGAGGTCGAGCTCCTCGGGGATCTCCAGTGGCGGATGGAACGTGATCAGCGCGTTGCTTCGGAAGGCGCGCTTGTGGTCGTAGTGCAGGCCGACCGGGATGATGACGGGCCGCTTGGCCTTCGAGATCTGCCGCGCCCGGTAGTAGAAGCGCGCCGCCCCGGTCTTCAGCTCGAGCAGGTTCGGCCGGTCGTGGCTGTCGCCCTCGGGGAAGAGGCACGAGTAGCTGCCACCGGCCACCGCGCCCGCCAGAGCGTCCATCGCCCGCGCGTTCGCCGCCCGTCGATCCGCGTCCGAGCCGCCGTCCTTGGCCCGCGCGATGGGAACCGTCCCGAGCATGCGGATGATGGTGCCGAACAGCGGGACACGGAACAGCCCGTCACGCGCGCCGAACACCACCTGGGCCGGGAAGTGGGTGAGGATCAGCCCAGGATCGACGATTCCGTTGGGGTGCCAGGACACCAGGATGCCGCCGCCGTCCTCGGGAATGTGCTCCACGCCGACGACCTCGACGCTCCGGAAGAACAGCCGGACGATGAGTCGGGCAAGGCCCACGAGGAATCGGTACATGCGCGGCACGAGCGAATCATAGGCCCCGCGAGGCGTCAGCTTTGACACCGATACCACCCCGCCGGCATCCCGAGGATTAGATTGACGCGACCGATGTCCGGTGCGATCGGGAGAGCGAGTGATGACCTGGCTTGTCGGAGCGGCCCTCGCCGCGGGAACCGCAGTCCACGCCCCAGGAACCGAGGCGGCCCCCGAGGTCGCGCTCGACGGCGTCCCCGAGAGCGCGGACGTGCAGCCGCTCGATCCCGAAGGAGAGCCCCACCAGGTCCGCGCCCGGCTGCTGCTCGATCGGGCCGAGGTCCGCCCTGGCGAGACGGTCCGGCTCGGCGTCCACCTCGAACAGAAGACCGACTGGCACACCTACTGGGTCTCCCCCGGCGAGGTCGGCAAGCCCACGGTGATCGACTGGACGGTGCCCGAGGGCTCGACCGTCGGCGAGCGCATCCACCCGGCTCCGGCCTGGTTCGAGCTCAGCGGCATCATCAGCTACGGCTACGAGGATCAGGTCCTCCACCACGTCGACGTCACACTCCCCGACGACATCTCGGGCGAGGTCACTTTCGGCGCCACCGCCGACTGGCTCGTCTGCGAGATCCAGTGCATCCCCGGCGAGGCCGAGCTCACGCTCACCGTCCCCGTCGCCACCGAGGGACAGGTCCAGCCCACTCCGTGGGTCGCGCTCTTCGACCACGCCGAGGGCACCTTCCCGACGCCGATGCTCGAGATCGACGCGTTCTCGATCGAGAGCGCCGTCTCCACCAGCGCCGTCCGTCCCGACGACGAGTTCCAGGTCGCCATCCGCCTCGCCCCCACGGGCAAGGAGTTCGACCTCGTCGAGGAGCACGGCCACTGGCCGATGTTCACCCCCATCGCCAGCCCCGGCTGGATGATGATGGACAAGTCGGTCACCGTGAACGACGACGGGAGCGTGCTCGTCCTGCTCGACGGCTACGCGCTCGAGAACGAGGACGGCAGCCTGCCCACCGACCAGGTCGCTGGCGCGCTGTTCCAGGTCGAGGTCGACGGCGAGTGGATCCGGGCCGAGTACCGGACGCCCATCGAGTTCGTCGCGGCCGACACCGAGGTGCTCGCCTCGACGAGCCCGCTGTTCGGCGATGGCGCGGCCGCGCTCACCCCCACCGAGGGACCCGCGGTCGAGCCCGCCAACGTCGAGACACCGAAGCCCTTCAGCATCCTGGACACGCTGCCCTACCTGGGGCTCGCGTTCCTGGGCGGCATCCTGCTGAACATCATGCCGTGCGTGCTGCCTGTCATCACGCTCAAGCTCTACGGGCTGGTCGAACAGGCGCACATCACCAGCGAGGAGCGCCGCAAGGCCGGGACGTTCTACACGCTCGGGATCATGGCCAGCTTCGGTGCCTTGGCCGGGGTCATCGTGATCCTGCAACAGGTCATGGACTTCCAGGCGGGCTGGGGCTTCCAGTTCCAGTACCCGCCGTACGTCATCGGCCTGGCGACCATCGTCTTCGCCTTCGGCCTGTCGCTGTTCGGCGTGTTCGAGATCCCCGCGTTCGGCGAAGACTCGATGGCCCAGGCCTCGGACAAGGAAGGAGCCATGGGCTACTTCCTGACCGGCGCCTTCGCGACGCTGCTCGCCACGCCCTGAAGCGCCCCGTTCCTGGGGACCGGCATGGGCTTCGCGTTCAGCCTGCCCTGGCCGATGCTCATCCTGTTCTTCCTGGTCGCCGGGTTCGGCCTCGCGTTCCCGTTCTTCCTGGTGACGTTCATCCCAGCGCTCTACCGGTTCATGCCGCAGCCCGGCGCCTGGATGGAGACCGCCAAGCAGTTCCTGGGCTTCACGCTCATGGCCACCACGGTCTGGCTGGTCGACGTGCTCGCCGCGCAGACCGGCACCGACGGCGCGTTCGGCATGCTCGTCTTCCTGACGGTCGTCGCGCTCGGAGCGTGGATATTCGGGACCTGGGGCGGCCTCGCCGCCACCCGAAGGAGCCAGCTCCTGGCGGCCATGTTCGCCATCCTGCTGATGGTCGGCGCGGGCTGGAAGTTCCTCATCACCGAGACCCAGGCCGCCGAGGACTGTGACGACGGCTCCATCGTGGCGAGCGCCGAGCTGGACTTCAGCGAGGAGGTGCCCTGGCAGCCCTTCTCCGAGGACCGCATCGCGCAGCTCGACGGGACCCCCGTCTTCATCGACTTCACCGCCGAGTGGTGCCTGACCTGCAAGGTCAACGAGAAGAACGTCCTGGCGACGCAGACCGTCCGCGACTCGATGAAGGCCAACGGGGTCGTCCCGCTGAAGGCCGACTGGACCAACCGCGACGACACCATCACCGAGTGGCTCAAGCGCTACGGCAAGGCCGGCGTCCCGTTCTACCTGGTCATTCCGGCGGACCGGTCCAAGGAGGCCATCGCGCTGCCCGAGGTCATCACCCCGGACATCGTGACCGAGTCGCTGGACGCGGCGAGTTAGGAGCCCCTGGCCCGCCTGCGAGCGAGCAGTTGAGCAATCGAATCTGCGCTCAGCTGGCTCGCTACCTCGAGTCCGTCTCTGGAGACGCTCTGGCCACGATCTGTCCTACCGCTCGTGCTGTGGGCCGGCCGACTTCGTCGGCTGTTCGGCCCGCACTCCCGGGGACGCCTTCGGCTCGTGATCAGGCCGCGGGAACCGCCGAAGGTCACGAACCGACCGATCGGAGCTATGCGCCCAGCAGGCGCGCTGCCTCGACGGCCCCGTACGTCAGGATGCCGTCGCAGCCCGCGCGCTTGAAGCCGACGAGCGACTCGAGCAGGACCTTCTCCCAGTCGAGCCAGCCGCGCTCCCCGGCGCCCTTGAGCATCGCGTACTCGCCGGACACCTGGTAGGCGTAGGTCGGCACGCCGAAGCTGTCCTTCACCCGGCGGCAGACGTCGAGGTACGGCATGCCCGGCTTGACCATGACCATGTCGGCGCCCTCGCCGATGTCCAGCGCGACCTCGCGCAGGGCCTCGTCGCCGTTGGCCGGGTCCATCTGGTAGGTCTTCTTGTCGCCCTTGCCGAGCTGACCCGAGCTGCCCACGGCGTCGCGGAACGGCCCGTAGAAGGCCGAGGCGTACTTGGCGGCGTAGCTCATCATCGCCACGTCGATCAGCCCAGCGCCGTCGAGCGCACCCCGGATGGCGCCGATGCGGCCATCCATCATGTCGCTGGGCGCGATCACGTCACAGCCCGCCTGGGCCTGGACGACGGACTGCTTGCACAGGACCTCGACAGACTCGTCGTTCACGACGTAGTCGTCGACCAGCAGACCATCCTGACCATGGGACGTGAACGGATCCAGCGCCACGTCGCAGATGATGCCGACGTTCGGCGCAGCGGCCTTCGCGGCCGCCACCGCGCGGCAGACCAGGTTGTCCGGGTTGTAGGCCTCGCGGCCGTCGGGGGTCTTCAGCGCGATGTCGATCACGGGGAACAGTGCGATCGCCGGAATCCCCAGGTCCGAGGCCTTCTTCACCTCTTCGACGAGCGTGTCGACGGACAAGCGGGTCACGCCGGGCATCGACGGGACGGGCTCGCGCACGCCGGCGCCCTCCTTCACGAAGAGCGGCCAGATCAGATCGTCGACCGACAGGCGGTTCTCCCGAACCAGGTTGCGGATCCAGGGATGGCGCCGGTTGCGGCGCATTCGAGTCGAAGGAAAAGAGGGCATGAGAGCGCCTAACCGCCGTCGACGAAAAGAAGTCCTCAAGCACGATCGCAGCGGGCCGATGAAGGGCCGATGAAGGGCCGATGTCCCCAGAGATCACACACCCGCTCGCGTGGATCCGGCTGGTCGGCTTCCTGGTCCACGCCGGCGCGGCCGTGGTCCTCTGGGCCTGGGACGGCCGCCGACTGCATCGACTGGCTGCGATGTACATGGGCACGACCGCGATCATCGCGTTTGCCATCTACAGCGCCCGGACGGCGAACGACCCGGTCGCCGCCGAGACCTGGGCGGCGATGTCCGCGCTGTTCCCGCTCTGCGCGGCGTTCTACCTGCACCTGACGGCCGTTTGGGCCCGCTGGGAACCGCCGGGTTCCGTCCAGGCCGCCATCTACTTCATGGCTGTCGGCCTCGACGCCGCCCAGCTCTCGACGGGGATGGGCACGCCCGTCGTACACGAGAGCGGGCTCTTCGTCTTCGAGCTGCACAGCGTCCTGCCCATCCGCATGGCCTTCGTGTTCGCTGGCGTCTCCATCCTCGTGGGCACCATCCTCGGCGCCGCCCACTACCTGCGCTCGACCGGTCTCGAGCGGAAGCGGAAGCGGAAGCTGTGGATGCTGATCGGCCTCACCCTGCCGCTGGCCGGCGTCACGCTCGTGGACCTCGTCCCCCGGCTGCTCGGGCTCAGTGAAGAGCCCCACGGCACCGGCCTGCTGCTCTCGGCGGCCACACTCGCGCTGGTCCACGGCCTCCGCACCCACGACACGATGGCCCCGCTGGCAGCCTCGCGTCGGGTCATCCAGTCGCTGAACGAGGCGCTGGCCGTCACCGACCGCACCGGGACCATCCGGCTGCCCAACCCGGCGCTGTGCGCGCTGACCGGGTACTCCCCGAGCCAGCTCGAGGGCATGGATCTGGGCGAGCTCTGGGACGTCGACATCGACTGGCCCGGCGGCTTCGACATGCGCTGGCGGCGAGGCCACGACACCCTGACCGAGGGGGCCATCCGCACAGCCGAGGGCGCGAGCGTTCCCGTCCTCCTCTCGATCGCCGCCGTGCGCGACGGGGCCGATCGGGTCGTCGGCATGGTCTGCACGATGCGGAACATCACCGCCCGCAAGATGGTCGAGGACGAACTCCTGCGCGCCAAGGACGACGCCGAGGCCGCCACGCGCGCCAAGTCCGAGTTCCTGGCGACCATGTCGCACGAGATCCGCACGCCGATGAACGGCGTCATCGGCATGACCGAGGTCCTTCGAGGGACGACGCTCTCCGTCGCCCCAGCGCGACCACGTCGAGACGATCCGCCTCTCCGGAAAGGCGCTGCTCGACGTCATCAACGACATCCTCGACTTCAGCAAGATCGAGGCCGGCCGCGTCGAGCTCCAGCACGAGCGCTTCGACGTGCGCGCGACCATGCAGCAGGTCGTCGACATCGTCCAGCAGCAGGCCGAGAAGAAGGGCCTCGAGCTCCGCGCCTGGGTCGACCCCGACACGCCCCAGAAGGTCGTCGGCGACGCCAACCGACTCCGCCAGATCCTGGTGAACCTCATCAGCAACGCCATCAAGTTCACCGACTCCGGCTACGTCGAGCTCCGCGGACAGGGCATCCAGCGCGGACGCGACGGGTGGTGGCTCGACTTCGCCGTCGAGGACACCGGCATCGGCATGTCGTCCCAGGGCATGGGCCGCCTGTTCCAGTCGTTCAGCCAGATCGACGGCGGCGTCACTCGACGCTTCGGCGGCCCAGCCCGCCCCCCATCGAGCTGGGCGCGCACCTGTTCCCCGAGCGCACCCGCCGTCGCGTCCTCCTCGCCGAGGACAACCCGGTCAACCAGAAGGTGGCGGTGCTGTTCCTCGAGAAGCTCGGCTACTCGACCCACGTCGTCGAGAACGGCCAGGACGCGCTCGACGCCATCGCGCGCGAGCCCTTCGACATCGTGCTGATGGACGTGCAGATGCCGCAGATGGACGGCCTCGAGGCGACCCGCCGGCTGCGCCTCTGGAACCGCGACATCTACGTGATCGCGATGACGGCGAACGCGATGGAGGGGGACCCGCGCGCCTGCATGGACGCCGGGATGGACGACTACCTCTCCAAGCCGGTCACGCTGAAGCGGCTGGGAGCGGCGCTCGACGCGGCCCGCGTCACGATGGAGGAGACCCTGCAGGGCAGCGGCTTCCAGCGCCGCACGCCTCAGCTCAAGAAGCCAGGAAAGCCAACATCTGGTCGACACGGCTGAACTTCAGCCGGGGGCATCCAGCCAGGTCGCCCCGCCTTCGCTCCTCGGCGTCCAGGCGCGCCCAGCCGCTGGCGTCCACGACGTCGACGCCCAGCTCCAGATCGTCCGGCGAGCCCGGAGCTCGCGCGAGCCCGGGGAGGTCCGCCAGCAGGCTCGCGACCGTCGACCGAGCATCCCCGCGGTTCGTGCCGACCCGTCCGCTCGGGCCGCGCTTGGCCCAGCCCACGACGTACCAGCTCGGGTGTCCCTCCACGCGGCCCTCTGCGCTCGGGATGATGCCGCGCGCCTGCGGGACACCCTCGATGGGCAGCCCGCGGTGGCCGATGGCCTGGAACACGAGCTCGCAGGGCTCGATCCACGTCTCGTCCGTCGCTCGAGCGACCAGGCGGTCCCCTTCCCTCACCAGCTCGTTTCGGACACAGCGGACACCGGTCAACACGCCCGCCCGCCCCACGAACTCGACCGGCGAGGCCAGGTAGCGGAGCTCGATGTGGCGTCGCTCCGGCCCGCGCCCACCGGGGAGCTCGACCGTCGGGTCGCGGGACCATGTCCGAACGCCGTCGAGCCGCGTCAGGGCTGCCAGCTGGTCCGACGTGTAGGCCGCCTGATCCGGGCCCCGTCGACCCAGGACGCAGACCTCTTCGAGCGGCGAGCCCCGGAGAGCCGCCAGCGCATAGCGGGCGATGTCCGTCCCCTCGAGCTCGGCCCGCCGACGGACCAGCATCCGGGCGACGTCGAGGGCCACGTTCCCGTTGCCGACGACCACAGCTCGCCGAGTCCGTTCCAGGCCGAACTCACGACCCGCGTGGTCCGGGTGGGCGTTGTACCAGTAGACGAACTCCGTCGCGCTGTGCACCCCCTCGAGGTCGGCGCCAGGCAGATCGAGGACCCGGCCGGACTCGCAGCCCACCGCCCAGACCACGGCGTCGTACGCGCGATCGAGGTCGTCCGGCGACAGGTCCACCCCGATGCGAACGTTGCCGCGGAACCGCAGCCGGGGCCGCTGCAGCAGCCGCTCATAGACCTCTGAGATGGCCTTGATCTTCGGGTGGTCGGGCGCGACACCGCCACGCACGAGGCCGAACGGCGTCGGCAGGCGGTCGTACAGATCGACCTGGATGTCGACGGGCGCGTCGAGCAGTGCCTGGGCCGCGTAGAACCCGGACGGGCCCGCTCCGATGATGGCGACGTTCACCCTCAGACGATGCCACCTCGGCGCCCCCGGTTGCACCCCCGTCCAGCCCCCCGTACCTTCGAGCCATGTGGTGGATCCTCGCGTGTGCAGCCCCTGTCGAACCCTCCGAGGTGTTCGTCGCGCCCGATGCGCCCGGACCGTTCGACGCGGTGACCTGGGAGGATCGCTTCACGGACAGCGCCGGGGTCGAGCTCACGGTGCAGATCTGGGGCCCCACGACCGCCGCGCGAGGGACCGACGGCGTCCAGTACGACGACCTGCTGCAGGGCGAGGCCTGGTCCCAGGGGGAGCTGGCCTGCGAGTCCCCGCGGCCCGTCGTGATGTTCAGCCACGGCAGCCAGGGCATCCGCTGGCAGAGCTTCTTCCTGACCGAGGCCTGGGCCGAGCACGGGCTCATCGTGGTCGCCCCGGACCACCCGGGGAACACGTTCGTCGACAGCAGCGGCGACCGCGCCGAGATCGCCGCCGCGCGACCGGGCCAGGTCATCGACAGCTACGACTGGCTCCTGGCCGAGTCCCATGACGCCGAGAGCAAGCTCTTCGGCTGCGTCGACGAGGCCGCCGGCTACCTGATGAGCGGCCACAGCTTCGGCGCCTACACGACGCTCGCCGTCGGGGGCGCGTCCCTCGACATCGCCGGGCTCCGCGAGATCTGCGAGACCGACGACCAGTTCTTCTGCGGCGCCGAGCACCTGTTCGACGAGGACAAGGTCGACCTGTCCGACCCACGGGCGGTCGCCATCCTGCCGCTCGCACCCGGCGGCGCCATCGCGTTCGGCCCCCACCTCGCCGACATCACCGGCGACGCGTACGTCATGGGCAGCACGCTGGACGAGAAGACGCCGTACGAGACCGAGGCCAAGGTCATCTACGAGCGCCTGGGCGGCTCGCCGATGCTCGGCACGCTGATCGACGGCGGCCACTTCAGCTACACCGAGATGTGCGTGCTCCCGCTGTCGGAGTTCGACGGGTGCACCGACGAGTTCCTCGACATCGACGTCGCCAAGGACCTGGTCGAGGTCACGGCGCTCGCGTTCACCAAGCGCTGGCTGGGGTGGGAGGAAGCCGAGGCCTGGCTCCCACCCGACGACGCGCCCGACCTGGAGTGGGACCAGCGCTAGTGTCCTGAGGCGGTTCATCCGCTGTTCGGGGCGTGAACACGAGAACGCTCCTGCGACCCGCCGAGATCCGAAGCTCGCTCCAGCGAGACGTGATCCCCAAGGCGCTCTCCGCCACCGTGCGGTTCCCGGGCAAGAAGAGCGAGGCAACCACCGCCGCCTCGACCCCAGGCGGGATGCTGCAGGTCGACTCCTCCAGCGCGGCGCGTCGGGGGACCCTGGCCTGCGTCGAGGTGACCACCGAGCGTCGCCTCTACCGCTTCCACGCCGAGGTCTACGGGACGGACTCCCGCGGGGTCCTTCTCGACATGCCCCGGCTGGTCGAGATCCACCAGCGCCGGAGCAATGCGAGGCAGAAGGACCACGCGATGCGCCTGCGCCTGCGGTACGGCGGCGCGGTACAGGACGTGATGCTGGCCGACGTGAGCGCCGAGGGCGTCGGGTTCCTGTTCAGCGAGCTCGACCTGCCTGCGCTCGAGGCGGGAGCGATCGTCCGCGCCCGCCTCGAGGAGCGCCTGGGCGAGGGCCACGCCCTGGTCATCGAGGTCAAGACCGTGCGGCCTGCGCCAGGGACCGCCCTGACCCACGCCGGGGCGGAGATTCGGAAGATGTCGCCTGCGGGGCGCGAGTGGCTCGCCGACCGCATCGGCGCCAGGAGAGCCGGATGAGCACGCTGACGTCCCAGTCCCAGATCATCCAGCTCCTGAGCGAGGTGCTGCCCCAGCAGGAGTCCGCGACGCTGCGCTCGCCGGGTCAGCCCCCCATCCCGGGCACCTTCTTCGCGCCCGAGCGCCGCTCGATCCCGTTCCTGACCTTCGAGAAGACGCTCCGGCCCCGCGCCGGCGTGCCGCTCGAGGGCGACGCCGGCGCGTTCCGGTTCTACACCCAGCTCTTCGCGTTCGAGGGCAGCTGTCGGATGCGCCTGGCGATGCCGGCCACCATCGAGGTCCGCAGGCTCGCGCGGCAGGTCCGTGCCCGAGCGCACCTCGCTCCAGATCGAGATGGGCGAGACCTGGGTCCCGGTGCCGCTCATCAGCCTCAGCCCCAGCGGGGTCACGTTCCTGTACAGCACGCTCACGACGCGCATGGTCCCCGGTCGTCGGGTCCGCGGCCGGCTGATCCTCGGCGGAAGCCAGCCGCTCCCCGTCCAGGTCGAGGTGTGCTCGGTCCAGGTCGCCCCCGGCACCGGCGAGCGCTGGCGCTGACGAAGTTCCTGGTCATCCCTCCAGCGGCGGAGCGCTGGCTCCGGCAGGCCACGGGCCTCTCCGAAGTCGCGTAGCCTCAGCGCATGGGCACGCGCGACGTCACCCGCTGGCTCACGGTCAACCGACGCCGACTGACGCCACCGACCCCGGACGAGGTCCGCAGCCTGTACCAGGCCGCAGGCGACGCGAGCGTGGACCTGAGCGCGCTCTACGCCGACCGGGTGTCCCGGATCGGGATGCAGGCGCTGCCCTCCGTCAGGGCCCACCCGCCCGCCATCGTGCACGAGCTGCTGCGACGCGGGGCTCTCACGCTCGACGACCTGGAGGCGCTAGGCGAGCCGAGACGAACGAGCTGGGGGCACATCCTGGGCGTCGCCGCCGCGCTCACCGCCGGCGGCCTGATGGCCGGGGGCGTGCCGAGCTCGACGGGGGCGCTCGAGGGCATCGCGGACGCCATCCGACGCAGCAACGCCCTGCTCAGTAGCCCCGACTGACCGCCCACCGGTCCCGGTGGAACGCCGAGTGGCCGAGCGTGTGCTCACAGACCCGAGCGCGCTTCACGAACAGGCCGAGGTCGTGCTCGGCCGTCATGCCGATGCCGCCGTGCAGCTGGATCCCCTCGTGGCAGACCGCCAGGAAGGCGTCGTTGCAGCGGGCCTTGGCGAGCGACACGTTCGCCGGCGTCGGGTGCAGCGCCGCGTTCATCACCGCTCCCCGAGCGAGCTGAACCTCGATGAAGAGGTCGACCGCGCGGTGCTGGAGCGTCTGGAACGCGCCGATGGGCTTGTCGAACTGCCGACGAGTCTTCAGGTACTCGAGCGTCAGGTCCAACGCGGCCGTCATCCCGCCGAGCATCTCGGCGCACAGCGCCACCGTCGCGCCGTCCCGGTCCGGTTCCGCTGCGCACGGCGTCCCCTCGCCGGTCGGCACGACCACCGCCGCATCTCGTCCGTCCAGCCGACGCAGCGGCCGGATGTCCACCTCGTCTCGCTCGTAGAGCCGCCCGGCGCACAGGAACGCGCTGGCCATCTGGGCGTCGAGGGTGACCGGCTCCACCACGGCGATGACCTCGCCTTCCAGCGTCCGCTCCGGGGCGGCATGCCCGGCCAGCACGACGCTCAACATCGGACTGGGCGCCAGCGTTCGACCGAGCTCCTCCATCACCGCGCAGACGGCCGGAAGGCCCATCTCCAGGCCCCCGTCGTCCCCGGACAGCAGGATGGACGTCCAGCCGAGCTCGGCGGCCTGTGCCCACAGCTCGCGGCCCGGCTCGTAGCCCTCGATCAGCGCACGTGACGCCGAGCGCGGGCAGACGGACTCGACCACCTCGCGCGCGCTCTCGGCCAGCGCGACCTCGTCCTCGGTCCTCAACAGGGGAGCGTTCTCGTTCATTGCTTCGGGAGCCCCAGCACGTGCCGCGCGACGATGTTCCGCTGAATCTCGTTGGTGCCGCCCTCGATGGAGTTGCCCCGAGAACGCAGCCACTGCCTCGCCAGACCACGATCGATGTCGGTGTAGTCGTCGCCTTCCCAGCCAAGCCCATCCGGCCCGGCGATGGCCATGCCGATGTCCCAGCGTCGCTGGTTCAGCTCGGTGCCCGCGATCTTCAGGATCGAGGTCTCGGCGCCCGGGTTGTCCCCCGCCTTCAGCTTGTCGTTGGCCCGCTTCACGGTCAGGCGCATGCACTCCTGGTCCATCTCGGCCTGGGCGATGCGGTCGCGCAGGAGCGGGTCGGCCAGCCGACCGTCCACCAGCCCGATGCGCTCGATGGCCGCGTCGCGCAGCGTCCAGCGCTGCAGCACCGGCAGCCGGGCACCACCGGCCGCGATGGACTCTCCGACCATGCCGCGCTCGTGCCGAAGCAGCGCCTTGGCCACGCCCCAGCCCTTGTTCACCTCGCCGACAAGGTTGCTGGCCGGGACACGGACGTCGTCGAGGAAGACCTCGCAGAACGGCGACGCCCCGCTGATGAGCTCGATGGTCCGCGTGGTGATGCCCGGCGAGGTCATGTCGATGAGCAGAAAGCTGATGCCGCCGTGCTTGGTCGAGGTGTCCGTGCGGACGAGGCAGAAGATCCAGTCCGAGACCTCGGCATGGCTCGTCCAGATCTTCTGGCCGTTGACGATGATCTCGTCGCCCTCGAAGCGAGTCGAGCAGACGAGCGAGGCCAGGTCGCTGCCGGCCTCGGGCTCGCTGTAGCCCTGGCACCAGCGGAGCTCGCCCCGGATGATGGGCGGCAGGTGCTCGGCCTTCTGGGCCTCGGAGCCGGCCTCGAGCAGGATGGGACCGATCATGGTCAGCCCGATGCCCACGAGCGGGAGCGGCATGCGCAGCCGCTGCAGCTCCTCGGTCCAGGTCCGGTGCTCTTCGACGGACATACCGCCGCCGCCGTACTCGACGGGCCACTTCGGCGCGGTCCAGCCGCGCTCGAGGCAGCGCTCGAACCACAGCCGCTGGTCGGCGCTCATGAACTCCGAGTTGCCACCCCAGTACCCCTGGAAGGGCGTGCTGGCGGTGCCGCGGAGCGAGGCGGGGGCGTTCTCTTCGATCCACGCCCGGATCAGGTCTCGGGACATCGTCTACTTCCGGGGGACGGCGAGCGCGATCTGCTGCAAGACCCAGTACCAACGCACCATTCCGGGCGCGAGCATTGGCTTGCCGGTGTTCAGGAAGCTCACCGCCAGGTCGCGGCTCGGGTCGCCGTAGACCACGACGTTGCTGAAGCCCAGGTGCCCGAACGCGCCGCGGGTCGTGAGCCCGAACAGCGAGAACCGGTTCCCACCCATCATCATCCCGAGCGAGTACCGCATCGGGAACCCGAACGTGCCGTCGAGCTGCACGCCGGTCGAGGCGGTGGTGGCCCGAGCGATGGTCTCGGGCCGGAGCACCCGCGTGCCGTCGAGCTCGCCGCCGTTCAGCAGAAGCTGGAGGAAACGGGTCATCTCCCGGCCGGTCGTGCAGACGTTGGCCGACGGGATGACGCTGGAGAGGAACTTCTCCGAGTTGCTGAGCTCGACGGCGCGGTCGACGTCGATGCCGATCGAGCGCTCGAAGATGCGCTTCATCATCGGCGCGATGGGCGGACCGGTCCGGTAGTGCTTCGCGACGCGGCCGTAGTCCTGGGCGCCCACGCCGTAGCACATGTGCTCGAACCCGAGCGGGGCCAACAGCCGCCTACGGGCGAGCTCGCGCAGCTCGACTCCACTGGCCCGCTCACAGATCCCCGCCAGGAGCTGGAAAGCCGTGACCGCGTGGTACGCGTTGCGACGCCCGGGGGCGGACTGGGGGCGCAGGTCGAACAGGTCCTCGACGTCGAGCGCGCCCGACTCGATCACCGCTTCGGCGTCGATGTCGGCCGGCATGTCGGGGATGCCCGCGGTGTGGGAGAGCAGGTGCCGGATGCGGATGCCGTGCTTGCCGTGTCGCTCGAAGCCCGGGAGGTGCGAGCACACGAAGTCGTCGACGTGGAGCAGGCCGTCTTCGTGCAGCGCGTGCACCAGGAGCGCCGTCAACAGCTTGCTGGCCGAGAACAGCCCGAAGAGCGTGTCCTGGGGCGTCGCGACAGCGCCGGCTTCCCCCTCGGGCGGGTTGTCGACGTGCCCGATGGTCCGGTCGAGGATGACCTCCCCGCGATGGCGGATGTTGAGACCGATGGCCGGGTAGAGCCCGCTCTCGTACAGCTGCTCGACGCCGGACCAGATGGCGTCCACCTTGACTCGGGTCTCGGCCTCGTCGGCCGAGCGGGTGACGCCACGAGCGGTCCGGACACGCGTCTGGAGCTCGGGAATGGGCGGGAGCGCGATCACAGGAGCCTCCTCAGCGCCGAACCCCACAGGACCTTGATGGCCTTCTTCAGGCCGTCCGCGGTCTCCTGGGTGTAGGGGTACCAGTGCTGTTCGTCTTTCTGGCCGAGGCGGTCGGTCAGGATGGGCTGCGCGAAGGACCAGCCGCGCAGCGCGTGCGCGCCGTTCACCGCGCCCACGCCCGAGTCCCCTCGCCCGCCGAACGGGACCTCGAGGACGCCGTATGTGATGACCGAGTCGTTCACACACACGCTGCCGGCCTTGATGCGGCGGGCCAGCGCCTCGCCCCGCGCCTTGTTCTTCGTCCAGACCGTCGCACCCAGTCCGTATCGGGTGTCGTTGGCCATGCGGACGGCGTGCTCGGCGTCGTCGACGATCATGACCGGCAGGACCGGGCCGAACGTCTCTTCGGACATGACCGCCATCTCGTGGGTGACCTGGGTCAGTACGGTCGGCTGGAAGTAGGGCCCCTCGACCTCGCCACCGCACCGCAGGACGGCCCCGTCCAGGACCGCCCCGTCGACATGCCGCTTCACGATGGCGAGCTGGGCCTGGCTGATACACGGCCCGATGTCGTCGCCGAGCCGCAGGCCCTGCATGTGCTCGGTCAGCTTGTCGATGAACTCGTCCGCGACGGACTCGACGACATATACGCGCTCGGTCCCCGCACAGAACTGGCCGGCGTTCATCAGGCCGGCGAACGTCACCCCTCGGACCGCTCGGTCCAGGTCGGCGTCCTCGAGCACCACCGCCGGGTCCTTCCCGCCCAGCTCGAGCGTGCAGGGGATGAGCTGCTCTCCGCAGGCCGCACCGATCTTGCGTCCCGTCGCAACGCTCCCGGTGAAGCTGATCTTGTCCACGCCACCGGAGACCAACGCGGCGCCCGTCTCACCGTCTCCGAGCAGGACCTGCAGGACGCCCTCGGGCAGCCCGGCCTCGCGGAAGATCTCCCCGACGAGCTCGCCGCACCCGGGGGTGACCTCGCTGGGCTTCAACAGCACACAGTTTCCGGCGAGCAGCGCCTGGACCGTGGGGTTCATGGACAGCTGGAAGGGGCCGTTCCAGGGCGTGATGATGCCGACGACACCCAGCGGGTGGTACGCGACGGTGGCCTTCTTGATCTTCAGCAGGTGCAGGCTGACCGACTCGTCACCCAGCACGGATGCGGCCCGGCGCGCGTAGTAGTTCATCGCATCGCACGCCGCGAAGATCGACATGAACTGTGTCTCGACCGTGCTGCGCCCGGTCTCTCCCGAGATGACGTCGACGTACTTCTCCTGGTTCTCGACCAGCACCTCCACCGCCCGGTCGACGATGGCCACGCGCTCGCGCACGGGGGTCGCGTTCCACGAGACCGCCGCCTGGCGGGCACGGGCGATGGCCGCAGCGACGTCCGCCTTGGTCGCGACGGGGAACTCGCGGAGCGTCTCGTCGCCACCAGGGGGTCTCACCCGGTAGCCACGCCGCCCGTCGAGCTCGATGGGCTCGAGCCACGCCACGACTACTTCGCCGCCCGCTGGTCGAGCTCCGGGTAGAACTGGCGAGCCCAGGTCCGGAACACCCCGATGGGGCCGTCGCCGTCACAGAGGACGGGGCGGTTCAGATAGACCTTGTTCTCCCAGACCGGGATGTCCTGTTCGAGCTGGCGCTGGATCTCCATCATGAAGGCCTTGCCAACGCCTCCCGTGATGCCCTTGCCGATCTTGCGCACCGAGAACGCGAACCAAAGCTCGGTGTGGTCGGTGTCGATGGGTGTGGCGCTGCTGACCAGCATCGTCTCGACCAGGCCGGTGAACCGCGTCGTCGTGAAGCCGAACCCGTACGTGTGCACGTCGATGAGGCCCTTGACCACACCACTCGGCGTCGTCATGCCGGTCGTCGAGGTGCTGTGCAGCATGTGCTCGTGGGGCTTGCTGCTGCACTCCGGGATGAACGCGCTGCCGTGCAGGTAGTGGAAGTGGGCCGAGTCGACCTGGTTCTCCGCGAGCTCCTGGTTGCAGGTCTTCACGACCCACCGACGCGTGCGGTAGTCGGTCCAGTCCTCGCTGGCGTACTCCTCGACGGTGGGGAGCTCCCAGTGGGGGGCCGCGCCGTTGCGGTCGTACCAGCACATGATGAGGCCGTTGAGCTCGGCCACGGTCCAGTGGGACAGGTCGCAGTTCCGCGGCTTCTTGGTCGCGTACGGGATGGTGTCGCACGTGCCGTCTCCGCGGAACTCCCAGGCGTGGAACGGACAGACCAGCTTGTCGTCCTCGATCCGTCCGCCGTGCCCCAGGTGCGCGCCGAGGTGAGGACAGTGCGCGTCCAGGACGTGCGCGACGCCGTCAGATGTCCTGAACATCACGAGATCGCTCGCGAAGTAGCGAAGCGGGACGACCTGCCCGACCTCCAGCTCGTGGCTGTACCCGACCTGGAACCAGCCCGTCGGCAAGCCGAAGGGGAACCGCTCGCTCATCGCATCCTCACTGTGTTGGCTGTTCGGGGTCTTCGGGGGCTGGGAGGCCCGCCAGGAGCATCCGTGTCGCGTTCTCGATCTGCGTCACGACGTACTCCGGCTCGTGCAGCCCGCCGGTCCATCCGACCAGGGCGGCGAACCAGACATTCTGCAGCAGCTCCGCGAGGATGCGCTCCTGCTCACTCGGCAGCTCGTCCGACCACGCGCCGCGGTACACGCCCAGGATGATCTCGGTCATGCGGCCGTGGTAGCGGGTCACCTTCTCGGAGAGCTCAGGCACCCCGCTGGCCACCGTCCGCAGCATCGCCCCGGCCAGTTTGGGCCGAAGCGCCAGCGTGTGGGTCGCCCGCGAGAAGAAGCTGTTCAGTCGCTGCTCGGGCGTGTCCCCAGGCCACTGGGTGTTCTGCATCATGTCCCGCATCTGCGAGACCTGCTGATCGAGCGCCGCCGCCAGGATGTCCTCCTTGCAGGAGAACCTCCGGTACACGGTTCCGAGCGCTACACCCGCCTGGGCAGCGAGATCGCGCAAGCGAACCGCGTCGTACCCATCCTTCTCCGCCATCTCGATGGCAGCCGCGATGATCCGCTGGCTACGCTCATCCATCTGGCTGTCTTGCTGCTCGGTCATATCCACCTACTAGAACACGTTTCACTTTGGCGCGCTAAGGAAAAGTAGAACATGTTCTAGTAGAGCCTCTCGGAGCACTGTCCCATGAGCCACTTGACCTTCGATGTCGCGAATCACGTCGCCATCGTCACCATGAATCGCCCGCAGGCACGGAACGCCTGGAGCCTGGAGATGCTCGCCCGAATGGCGGATGCATGGGAGGAGATCGACCGCAATCCCGACATTCGCGTCGCCGTCCTGACCGGGGCCGGGGGCAACTTCTGCGCTGGCGCCGACCTGAAGCTCATGCACAGCGATCAGTCCGACAACCCTTGGCACAAGCGCTTCCGGGACGAGCCGACGCTCCACTGGCGATCGATGTTGCGCAGCCGACGCCTCGACAAGCCGTTGATCTGCGCTGTCGAGGGCTTCGCGCTCGGTGGTGGGACCGAGATCCTGCAGGCCACGGACATTCGCGTGGCGGCGAAGGGCGCCACGTTCGGCCTGACCGAGTGTGCCCTCGGCGTGTTCCCGCTCGGCGGCAGCACCGTCCGTCTGCAGCGACAGATCCCCCGGACGTTGGCCCTGGAGATGCTGCTGACCGGCCGTCACGTGTCCGCCGCCGAGGCGCTCTCCTGGGGTCTCATCGGCCGGGTCGTCGAGGACGGCGCCGCCCTGGATGCGGCCAAGGAGCTCGCCACGACCATCGCCGGCAACGGCCCCCTCGCCGTCCAGGCCATCAAGCGCTCGGTCTACGACGGGGCAGACCTGTCCGAAGAGGACGCGCTCGCCCTCGAGCTGAAGCTCGGCGGCCCCATCTTCGAGACGAAGGACGCTCGCGAGGGCCCACGCGCATTCGCCGAGCGCCGCAAGCCGGTCTTCTCGGGGGAGTGAGCGTGGACCTGCCCACCTTCAGCTTCTACGAGTCCGCTTCGGATGCCATCGCGCTGGTCGACCCGCAAGGCAACGAGTTCACCGGGACCGAGATCGGCGAGAACGCCAACGCCATCGCCAACTCGCTGAGAGCGCTCGGTCTCTCGCACGGCGACACGGTCGCGATGGTGCTCGGCAACGGCCGCGAGGTCTTCGAGCTGTACCTCGCCACGAGCCAGATCGGGCTGTACCTCATCCCGGTCAACTGGCACCTGGCCGCCCCCGAGGTCGCCTACATCCTCCAAGACGCCGAGGCGAAGGTGATGGTGTGCTCGCCGGAGAACGCGGGCCTGTGCTCGGGCTCGGGCCTGCCGTCCTTCTGCACGGGCGAAGCCGAGGGCTTCCGCCCCTTCGACGAGCTGCGCGCGGGATCCACCGACGCGCCCACCGACCGGATGGCCGGCGGCATCATGAACTACACCTCGGGCACGACCGGCAAGCCCAAGGGCGTCAAGCGACCACTGCCTCCGGCCCCACCCGAGCCGGTCGTCTCGGCGTATGCGGCGTTCCTGCTGATGTATGGCCTGACCCCTGGCAGCGGTGTCCACCTGGTCTCCGCGCCGCTCTACCACACGGCCGTCCTGTACTTCGCCTCGTCGGCCCTGCACCTCGGGCACAAGCTCATCGTCATGGGCCCATGGACGCCCGAAGGCACGCTCGAGCGCATCCAGCGCTACCGGGTGGACTCCTCGCACATGGTCCCGACGCACTTCATCCGCATGCTCGCGCACCAGGGGCGAGAGTCCTACGATGTCAGCAGCTTGCGGGCGATCGTGCACTCGGCTGCGCCCTGCCCGGTGCCGGTGAAGCACGCGATGCTCGCCTGGTGGGGCGACTGCATCTACGAGTACTACGCGGCCACCGAAGGCGGCGGGACGATGGTCGGACCGGCGGACTGGAAGAAGAAGCCCGGAACGGTCGGTCGGCCCTGGCAAGGCGCCGAGATCGCCATCCACGACGACGACGGCAACAAGCTCGGCCCGGACGAGGTCGGCACCGTCTACATCAAGATGGCCCAGGGCTTCGAGTACCACCGCGACAAGGAGAAGACAGCCAAGGCGTGGGACGTGCCCGGCTTCTTCACCGTCGGCGACGTCGGGTACCTGGATCCGGACGGCTTCCTCTTCCTGTGTGACCGGAAGGCCGACATGATCATCAGCGGAGGGGTCAACATCTACCCGGCCGAGATCGAGGCCGCGCTCGTCATGCACCCCCGCGTCCTCGACGTCGCGGTGTTCGGCATCCCGGACGACGACTGGGGCGAGCAGGTGAAGGCCGTCGTCGAGGTCTCCGGCCCGGTCGAGATCGGTCTGGACGAGACCATCCTGGCCTGGGTCCGCGAACAGATCGCTGGCTACAAGGTGCCGAGAACGCTCGACTTCACCGACGCCCTGCCTCGCGAGCCCAATGGCAAGCTGAAGAAGCGGCTCCTGCGGGATCCCTACTGGGAAGGACGCATGCGCATCTGATGCGCATCGAGACCTCGATCGAGCTGGCGTGCACCGTCGATGAGGCCTGGGCCGTGCTCGGGGACTTCTCGACCTACCCCGACTGGAACCCGCTCACGCCGCGCGTCGTCGGGCTGCCCGAGGTCGGCTCGCTCGTGACGCTCCACGTCCTCCTGGCCGGGCAGAAGATGAAGCGGGTGCACCGGGTGTCGCGAGCCGACGGCACAGCGCTCTGCTGGACCATCGAGTTCCCCGTCCCGTTCCTGATGCGCGGCGAGCGCTGCCAGACGCTGACCCCAACCCAGACCGGCTGCACCTTCCGGAACGTCGAGATCGTCGAGGGGCTGGTCGGTCCCATGGTCCAGCTGTTCTTCGGCTCGACCATCCGGGCCTCGTTGGAGGCCGTGGGCACGAACTTGAGGGATCACCTTGTTGCAGGGCCCGGCTAGAACGTGTTCTACTTCTGGAGCAAAGTGAAACACGTTCTAGCAAGCCGCACCGCGAACGGAGACCCCCGATGGCTGACCGCATCGACAGCGTCCAGAACTACTTCGACACCCTGAGCGCTCGGTTCGTGCCGAAGGCGAGCAAGGGGGTCGACGCCGTCTACCAGTTCCAGTTCGACGTCGGCACGTGGCACGTCCACGTGAACGACGGAGAGATGAACGTGAACCAGGGCGAGCACGCGTCTCCGGCCTCGACCATCCAGGCCAAGGAAGCGGACTGGGTCAAGATCGTCAACGGCGAGATGAACGGCCTGCGGGCAGTGATGACGCGCAAGATGAAGGTCGAAGGCAACATCGCGGCCGCCCGGAAGATGCAGAAGATCTTCCCGACCAACTAGGTCGGGACGCAGCGGATGCGCAGCGCGCCGTTCGTCCTCGAGTACACCTACAAGCGAAGCACGGGCCCCGTCATCGGGCGGTTCCTGACCGGTCTCCTCGACCGGCGCGTGGAGGGTGTGCGCACCGACTCCGGACGCGTCCTGGTCCCACCGCGGGAGTACGATCCAGAGACTGGGCGTGCCACCGACGGCTGGGTCACGGTCGCGAACGAGGGCGCCGTCGTGGCGCACAGCCCCGGCTGGGCACTGGTCCGACTGGATGGAGCGGACACCGCGCTGCTCCACCGCATCGACGGCCAGGTGGAGACCGGGGACCGCGTCCGCATCCGCTGGTCCGACGAGCGTGTCGGCCACATCAACGACATCGCCTGCTTCGAGCGGACCGCGTGAGCATCACGCGCTTCAAGCAGCCGGTACGGCTCGACTATCAGGTCCCAGCAGGGCCCACGACGGACCGGTTCCTGACCGGCATCCTCGAGAAGAAGCTCCTGGGCCGTCGCTGCCCGGCGTGCCGCAAGGTCTACGTGCCGCCTCGCGGCGCCTGTCCGACCTGCGCCGAGCTCTGCGAAGAGGAGGTCGAGGTCGCCCAGGAGGGCGAGGTCACCACCTTCTGCGTGGTGAACATCCCGTTCGAGGGCCAGCTCCTGACGCCGCCGTATGCGTGCGCCCACATCATGCTGGACGGCTGCGACTCCCCACTCCTGCACCTGGTCGGCGGATGCGACGTGAGCGAGGTCCGCATGGGCCTGCGCGTCCGCGCCGTGTGGAAGGACCCCATCGAGCCCACCCTGGCGTCCATCCGCTGGTTCGAGCCCAGCCGATGAGGACCGTTCACGTCATCGGCTTCGCCGAGCTCCCCTTCGTCGCCCAGGACGTCCGCAGCGAGGCCGAGCTGGTCCAGGCGGTCACCGCCGCGGCTCTCGCCGACGCCGGCATCGGTCGGAAGGACGTCGGCTTCACCTGCTCGGGCAGCAGCGACTACTCGATGGGCCGGCCCTTCAGCTTCGTCATGGCCCTGGACGGGATCGGCGCCTGGCCGCCCATCCGCGAGTCCCACGTCGAGATGGATGGGGCCTGGGCGCTCTACGAGGCCTGGGTCCGCCTGCAGCACGGCGACGTGGACACCGCGCTGGTGTACGCGTTCGGCAAGTCCTCGCTGGGAGATCCCGACGACGTGCTCGCGCTCCAGCTCGACCCGTACACGCTCCAGCCGCTCGGTGTCCGGCCCGATGACCTGGCCGGTCTGCAGCGCTCGGCCATGGGCTTCGACGGGCCCCTCGAGGGCGCCACCCACGGCGACGGCGCCGCGGCCATCGTGCTGCGCGTCGAGGGAGACGGCCCGCGCATCGCCGCCATCGACCACCGCATCGATCCGATGGACCCCGGGCTCCGCGACCTCTCCACGTGCAGGTCCGCGTCCCTGGCCGCCGAGAAGACCGGCGCGGTCGGAGCCGAGATCGCGCACCTGCACGCCACCTTCGCGCACGAGGAGGCGTTGCTCTCGAGGGCCCTCGGCCTGACCGGACGCGTCGAGAGCAGCCGCTCACGCAACGTCCCGATGGTCTCGGGCCTGGCGAACATCGCCCGGGCGACACGCTCGGTGCGAGACGGCGCCGCCTCGGCCGTGGCCCATGCGACCCAGGGCCCGTGCCTCCAGCAGAACCTCGTCTGCCGCCTGGAGGCGACATGACCCCCTGCGCCGTCGTCGGCATCGGCCAGACCCACCACGCCGCCAAGCGCGTCGACGTCTCGATGCCCGGTCTCGTGCGAGAGGCCGCCCAGCGCGCCCTCGATGACGCTCAGCTCGACTGGACGGACATCGACGCCGTGGTCGTGGGCAAGGCGCCCGACATGTTCGAGGGCGTCGCCCAGCCCGAGCTCTTCCTGGCGGACGCCTTGGGTGCCTCGGGCAAGCCGATGTTCCGTGTCCACACCGCCGGGAGCGTCGGGGGGAGCACGGCCGTCGTCGCGTCCCACCTCATCAGCTCGGGCGTGCACCAACGCGTACTGACCGTCGCATACGAGAAGCAGTCCGAGTCCAACGCGATGTGGGCGCTGTCCCAGCCCTTCCCGTTCCAGCCGCCGGTCATGGCCGGCGCCGGTGGCTACTTCGCCCCGGTCATCCGGGAGTACATCCACCGGACCCAGGCCCCGGACCACGTCGGGCACCAGGTCGCGGTCAAGGACCGGCTGAACGCGCTGAAGAACCCGTACGCGCACCTGAAGCTCCCGGACATCTCTCTGGAATCGGTGCGGAACTCCCCGATGCTGTGGGACCCGGTCCGCTACCTGGAGACCTGCCCCTCGAGCGACGGCGCGGCCGCGATGGTGCTGGCCGCCGATCCCGGTCCGTGTCCGAACCCCGCCTGGGTCCACGGCACCGGGATGCGCACCGAGCCGCTCCTGTTCGCCGGCCGCGACGAGGTCAGCCCCCGCGCCGGGACCGACTGCGCCGCCGACTGCTACCGCGAGGCGGGCATCACACCGGCCGACATCGACTGCGCCGAGCTCTACGTGCCCTTCTCCTGGTACGAGCCGATGTGGCTGGAGAACCTGGGTCTGGCCGAGTCCGGCTGGCGCGCCGTCGACAACGGGGAGACCGCCCTCGGAGGCCGCCTTCCGATCAACATGAGCGGCGGGGTCCTGTCGTCGAACCCCATCGGCGCCAGCGGCATGCTGCGCTTTCTCGAGGCGGCGCGCCAGGTGCGGGGAACCGCGGGGGACCACCAGGTCGAGGGTGCCCGCCTCGCCATGGGCCACGCCTACGGCGGCGGCTCTCAGTTCTTCTCCATGTGGATCGTCGGATCGGAGCGCCCAGCATGAGCCTCACCTTCAACCTCGCTGACCTCACCGAGTCGCTCGCGGACGCCATCCCGGACCGTCGCGCGGTCGTCTGCGGGGACGCGGACCTGACGTTCGGCCAGCTCGATGAGCGCGCCACCCGCCTCGCCAACCACTTGACATCGTTGGGCATCTCCCGCGGCGACCACATCGGTCTCTACCTGTACAACTGCGCCGAGTACATCGAGTGCATGCTCGCCGCCTGGAAGCTCGGCGCGGTCACCATCAACGTGAACTACCGCTACGTCGGGCACGAGCTCGCGTACGTGTACGACAACGGCGACCTGAAGGGCCTGGTCTTCCAGGAGGACCTGGCCGACCAGGTCGAGGCGGCGGGGCTGCCCGCGATGACCGTCCGGATGAACCCCGGACCCACCTACGAGGCCGCCCTGGCCGCGGCCAGCGCCGAGCGGAACTTCCAGCCGAGAACGGGAGACGAGCTCTTCATCATCTACACCGGCGGCACCACCGGCATGCCGCGCGGCGTGATGTGGCGGCACGAGGACATCTTCTTCGCCGCCCTGAAGGGCGGGAACCCGGGTGGCACCCCCATCGCCACCCCGGAAGGCGTCGCGAAGAATGCGCTCGAGGCCGGCGAGGGCATCAACATCCACCCGGCCGCGCCCATGATCCACGGCTCGGGTCAGCTCGCCAGCTGGATCTCGCTCCTGAACGGGGGGGTCGCGGCGCTGGTCCCCGGGCGCAGCTTCATCCCCGAGGAGTCTCTGCGTCTGGCCGTCGAATACGACATGAGCTGCATCAACGTCGTCGGCGACGCGATGGCCCGCCCCCTCGCCGACCTGCTCGAGGCGCACCCCGACCGCTGGGACCTCTCGATGCTGGACGCGGTCGCCTCGGCCGGCGCCATCCTGACCGGCGAGGTCCGGGAGAAGCTCGAGAGGCACCTGCCGAACTGCATGATCCTGAACAACTTCGGGGCCTCGGAGACGGGCCACCAGGGCACCGCATTCTACGAGGACGGCGAGGCCATCTGGATCATGGACGAGGACAACACCTGCCTCCTCGACGAGGACCTCAACCGCATCGAGGCCGGCTCGGACGCCATCGGCCGCCTGGCCCGCTTCGGGCACATCCCGCTCGGGTACTACGGCGACCCCGAGAAGACGGCGAAGACGTTCTTCGAGAGGGACGGCGTCCGCTACGTCATCCCCGGCGACATGGCGAAGCTGGCCGAGGACGGCACCGTCGTGTTCCTGGGTCGCGGCTCCGGCTGCATCAACACGGGCGGCGAGAAGGTCTTCCCCGAGGAGGTCGAGGAGGTGCTGAAGACGCACCCCTCGGTGTTCGACGCCGTGGTGGTCGGATTGCCCGACCCGAAGTGGGGTCAGATGGTCGCCGCGCTGGTCCAGAAGCGCGAAGGCCATGACCTGGACCTGAACGATCTCAATGACTTCTGCCGCAAGCACATCGCCGGGTACAAGGTCCCGAAGGCCGTCCATGTGCTGCCCGACCTGAACCGACACGCAAGCGGGAAGCCGAACTACAAATGGGCCAAGGCCCAAGCGCTGGAGCTCTCATGAGACTCGAAGGAAGGGTCGCCGTCGTCACCGGCGCGGCCAGCGGAATCGGGCGCAGCATCGCGTGCCGCTTCCATGCCGAAGGGGCCCACGTGGTCGCCGTGGACCTGGACGAGGCGGGCCTGACCAAGCTCGCAGGCAAGCTCGACGGCATCGAGACGATCGTCGCGAACCTGTCCGTCAAGGAGCAGGTCGAGCCGATCTTCGACCGCCAGCGCGTCGACATCCTGTGCAACAACGCCGGCGTCCTCGACAAGCTGACCCCACTGTGCGAGGTCGACGACGAGCTGTGGCGGAAGGTCATGTCGGTGAACGTCGACGGGCCCTTTTTCGCCAGCCGCGCGGCCATCCCGAAGATGATCGAGAACGGCGGCGGCAGCATCGTGAACACGTGCTCGGCGGCTTCGCTGTCCGGGGGCCGCGCCGGGGCCAGCTACACGACGAGCAAGCACGCACTGCTGGGTATGACGCGCTCCATCGCCTGGTACTACGGAAACCAGGGCATCCGCTGCAATGCGATGGCCCCCGGGTCCATCCAGACCAAGATGCAGATGCGGGACGTGCCCCATGCCCAGGGCATCGAGCGGTACTCGGCATACTTCCAGACCATCCCCCCGGCCGGACGAGCGATGGACGTCGCCGACGTCGCCCTCTTCCTCGCCAGCGAGGAGTCTCGCTACGTGAATGGCTCGGTGATCCCGGTGGACGGTGGCTGGCTCGCGTACTGATCACGTGCGCTCGTTCTGGGAGATCCCGGACGAGGTCGACGCCGAGTGGACCGCTCGCCGGCGGCTCTCCGCACTGCTGCGCGAGCTGAACCAGCGCTGCATCGACAGCGAGCAGGGGCTGGAACAGGCCGCTGTGCTCGTCGAACAGGCGCTCGCGCTCGTGCCCCCTGGACGGACCTCGCGACAGGCCTACGCCGACGGAAGCTACGTCACGGTCCCTGCGAAGTACCCGGACCGCGGCGCCATGATGGGCCTCTGCAATCCCATCGCGCCGCCGCTCCTGGCGAAGACCGAAGGCGACATCACGACCTGTGTCGTCGCCCTGGACGAGCGGTACGTGGGCGCCCCCGGCATGGCCCACGGCGGCATCGTCGCGGCCTGCTTCGACCAGATCTGCGGCCACGCCATCGTGATGGGCGGCGAGGGTGCGCTCACGACCGAGCTGACCATTCGCTACCACCGCCCCGTCCCGCTGCACACCGAGGTCACGTTCTCCGTCCAGGTGACGGGCCGGAAGCGCCGCAAGCTCACCATCGAGGGCAAGTGCGTCCGTGACGGCGAAAGGCTGGCGGACTGCCACGGCGTGTTCGTCGCCATCGACCCCGAGATGGCCCGCCGTGTCATCCCCTCTGGAGAGCTCCCCTGATGTTCATCGACTTCACCCCGGAACAGCACGCCTTCCGTGCCGAGATCCGGGCGCTCATCTCCGAGCTCATGACTTCGGAGCTCGTCGCCGAGGTCCAGGAGACCGACGGCGGGGGGCCCCACTACTTCGCCGCCATGGAGAAGCTGGGCGAGGCGGGCTGGCTGGGTGTCGGCTGGAAGAAGGAGCACGGCGGACAGGGCCGGTCCCCCATCGAGGAGTTCCTGTTCTTCGACGAGATGCATCGCATCGGCTTCCCCATCCCGCTCCTGACCCTCTGCACCGTCGGACCCACGCTCGCCGCGCAGGGCACCGACGAGCAGCGGGCCCAGTTCCTGCCTCGGATCCTTGCGGGAACGCTGCACTTCTCCATCGGGTACACCGAGCCCGAGGCCGGCACGGACCTGGCGGGGCTGGCGACACGCGCCGAGTCCGACGGCGACGACTACATCATCACCGGCCAGAAGATCTTCATCAGTCTCGCGGACTTCGCGGACTACCTGTGGCTGGCCGTTCGAACGGACCCGGACGCACCGAAGCACAAGGGCCTGACCATCATCATGGTCCCCATGGACGCCGAGGGCGTGAGCACCACGCCCATCCAGAACCTCGGCGACAGCAACCTGCACGCGGTCTACCTGGACAAGGTCCGAGTCCCCAAGACGATGCGGGTCGGACCCGAGAACGGCGGCTGGCGAATGATCACCAGCCAGCTCAACCACGAACGCATCGCGCTGATGATGGTCGGCCCGCTGGCCCGACTCCTGGACGAGGTCCGCGATTACGCACGCGAGAACGGAACGATCTCGCAGCCTTGGGTCCAGCGGAACCTGGCCGAGGTCGATGCCCGCCTCGAGGTCCTGAAGCTGCTGAACTGGAAGCAGGCCTGGAACCTGGGCGAAGGGCGCCTCGACTACCACGAGGCGAGCGGGCTCAAGGTCTACGGGAGCGAGCTGTACGTCTCCGCCTACCGCCAGCTGATGGAGGTCGTCGGTCCGGCGAGCATCCTCCAGCGCGGGACCCGGGGAGCGGTGCTCTCGGGAGACCTCGAGCGCCACTACCGCGCGACGCTCGTCCTCACGTTCGGGGGCGGGGTCAACGAGATCCAGCGAGACATCATCGCGGCCGCCGGGCTGCGCATGCCGAGGAGCAAGCGATGAACTGGGCCCCCACCGAGATGCAGGGCGCGATCCGCGAGCTCGCCCGCGACATCCTGAAGAAGTCGCCGGAACCGTTCGGGGATCTCGCCGAGGCCGGTGTGCTGGACCTGGACGACCCGCTCGATGTCTGCACGCTCTTGATCGAGGTCGGACGAGCCGGCTCGAAGGCGCCTCTCTTCGAGCACCTGGTCCTCGGCCAGGGCGGAAGCGGTGAGCGGCGGACCGGCGCGTGGATCGACGGCTCGACGCCGACGCGCGTCGAAGGCGGTCAGCTGTTCGGGTCCAAGTTCTGTGTCCCGGCAGCCTCGGCCTCGACCCACGCGGTCGTCACGACGCCGGACGGTCTGTACGAGGTGGCGCTCTCGGACTGCCAGCGTGACGACCAGCTCGCCACGGACGACCAGCAGCTCGGCGTGCTCGGGTTCGAGGGGACGCCCGCTACGAAGCTCGAGCAGGACCCCGCGGACTGGGAGCTCGGGGCGCAGCTGGGCCGCGCCGCGGTGACGCTCGGCCTCTGCAAGGCCGCTCTGAAGATGACGAGCCAGTACGTCAGCAAGCGACAGCAGTTCGGCAAGCCGATCGCGACCTTCCAGGCGGTGAGCCAGCGCGCCGCCGACGCCTGGATCGATGTCCAGTCGATGGAGGTCACCCTGTGGCAGGCCGCCTCCCAGCGGAGCCGCGGCAACACCGCCCAGCGCGAGGTCCTCATCGCCGCCTGGTGGGCGGCCGAGGGCAGCCACAAGGTCCTGTCCGCCGCGCAGCACCTGCACGGCGGCATGGGCTTCGACCGCGACTACCCGCTCCACGGCTTCTACCTGATGGGCAAGCGGCTGGAGTTCGTCCACGGGGGCGCCAGCCAGATGCTTCAGCGCCTCGGGGCGCTCCAGGCGTAGTCCCGGGCGGTCGTCACGTACGAGCCGAAGTCGCCGTCCTCGCACGCATCCAGCGGGTGCTCGACCGTGTGGCACCGCTCGTACAGCGTCGTGCGCTCGACGGGGACGCGACCGGCGTCCTCGATGAGCCCCCGCAGCGCGGCCGGGGTCACCAGCTGACCGTGACCGGCCCCCGCCGTGGTGCTGATGCTCTCGTTGATGAGCGTGCCACCCAGGTCGTTTACGCCCCAGTCCAACAGGTCCCGCGCCTCGTCGACGCCGTGCTTGACCCAGGAGACCTGCAGGTTCGGGATGTGCTCGCCGAGCACCATCCGAGCGGTGGCATACACGGCCCGGATCTCGTCGGACTCCGCGCCCGGGCGTACATCCGGCCGACGGGCGAAGAGCGGGGCCTCGGCGTGCACGAAGGCCAGGGGCACGAACTCGGTGAAGCCGCCCGTCTCCCGCTGCAGGTCGCGCAGCAGCAGCAGGTGGGCCGCGACGTGCTCCGGCGTCTCCAGGTGGCCGAACATCATCGTGGACGTCGTCGGGATGCCGAGGTCGTGGGCCCCGCGGATGACCTCGACCCACTGTGCGGTCGAGATGCGCCCAGGCGCCAGCTCACGACGGACGCCGTCATCGAGGATCTCCGCCGACGTGCCCGGCACCGAGCCAAGCCCCGCATCCCGGAGGCGCGTGAGCAGCTGCACCACCGAGAGCCCGGCCCGTCCCGCTCCCCACGTCACCTCGGCCGGGGAGAACGCGTGAAGGTGCAGTCCCGGAGCCGCGGCACGGATGAGCTCGACCAGCCTGACGTAGTCCATGCCGTCGACATCGGGGTGGAGTCCGGCCTGCAGGCAGACCTCGCTCGCTCCCAGCTCCCAGGCCTCGACGGCCCGGCGCACGATCTCGCCCTCGGGCAACAGGTACGCCTGCTCGGACCGACGCCCCCGAGCGAACGCGCAGAAATGGCAGCTCTTGGCGCAGACATTGGTGAAGTTGATGTTCCGGTTCACGACGTAGGTCACGTCGTCGCCCACCTGTTCGCGCCGACGGGCATCCGCGTCGCGTCCCAGCGCGACCAGGTCGTCCCCGCGCAGCGTCAGGAGCCTGCGGACGTGGCCCAGGTTCATCCCGCCACCCGACCGTAGACCGGCAGCCGCCGCTCCATCCGGAAGCCCAGTGCCTCGGCCTCGGCCTCGAGTCCCGCGATGTGCGGCCAGGCGTGCTCGAGGTTGATGAAGTCCGGCGTGACCGGGCTGATGCCACCCAGGTCGTTGCAGCCCCCGTCGAGCAGGACCTCGAGCCCCGCCAGATTGGGCGGGCTCTGGATGCTCACGTCGTCGTCCAGGATCAGCCGGGCCAGCGCGATGGCGCGCAGCAGCACCTGGTCATCCGGCTCCGGCCAGTCAGCCATGCGCGTCCCTGCATGTGCCCGGAACGGCTGCACGATCACCTCCTGGATGTTTCCGTGGCGACGGGAGAGCTCGCGGATGGCGACGAGCGTCTCGATGAGCTCCGGCTCGGTCTCGCCGATGCCGACCAGCACCCCCGTCGTGAACGGGATGCCCAGGTGTCCCGCCTCCTCGAGCATCCGAAGGCGAACCGCCGGGTTCTTGTCCGGCGCTGCGGCGTGTGGACCGCCGCGCTCCGCGAGCCGCTCGCTCGTCGTCTCGAGCATGAGTCCCAGGCTGACGTTGACCTCCATCAGCCGGATCATGTCGGAAGAGCTCAGGATTCCCGCGTTCGTGTGCGGCTGGAGTCCCAGCTCGACCGCCCGCCGGCCCGCCGCCACCAGGTAGTCGACGGTGCTTTCGTGCCCCAGCTCGTCCAGCTGGGCCCGGTAGTGCGGGAACATCGACTCCGGGGTGTCGCCCAGACAGAAGAGCGCCTCCGTACAGCCGGCGTCTCGGCCCGCCTGCAGAGTCGCCTCGACCTCGTCTGGGAGCATCGTGTGGTCCTGGCCCGGCCTCTGCCGGAAGGCGCAGTAGTCGCAGCGGTTCCGGCACAGGTTCGTGAGCGGCAGGAACACCTTGGGCGACCACGTGAGGCGTCGCCCCCAGGCTCGGTCCCGTCGCTGGGACGCGCGCCGAGCGAGCCTCGAGGTGGGGCCTTCCAGCATCAACGGAGCTCGAACGCGATGGGAAGGTGCTTCACGCCGCGGATGAAGGAGCTGATGCGGTACTCGGGCTCGCCGTTCATGCGGACGCTCTTCCAGCGCTTGAAGATCTGCTCGAACATGACATGCATCTCCAGCCGCGCAATGTGGGCGCCCAGGCAGTGGTGCCGACCGTACCCGAAGGCGATGGGCTTCTTGTCCTTCGTGCCGAATTCGCGGTGGATGTTGAACGTGTGCGGGTCATCGAACGCACGCGGGTCCCGGTTCGCCGCCGGGTACATCATCATGATCTCGTCGTCTTCCTTGAGCTCCACGCCGTTGAAGACGGTGTCCTTGCTCACGGTCCGGGTCATGTTGATGAAGGGACTGACCCAGCGGATCATCTCCTCGCACGCGTTGGGGATGCCCTCGGGGTGCTCGACCAGGTAGTCCCACTGCTCCGGGTGCTCCATGAGCATCATGAGCCCGCCCGTGATGGCGTTGCGCGTGGTCTCACTGCCGCCGACCAGCAGCATGACGTGCTCGAACAAGACGGCCTCTTCGTCCATCGGGCAGCCGCTCTTGCCGGCGTTCATCCACATCGAGAGGATGTCGTGCGCGGGGCATCCCTCGCGCTTCTCGACCTCGTCGAAGTGGTGCGCCGCGAACTCCATGAAGGTCTCCTGGACCTCCTCGGTCACATACTCGGGTCCCTGGCCGCCCTTCGTGAAGATGTCCATCCACTTCGAGAGCCGGTCGTGGACCTCGGGGGGGTCGCCGAGCATGGTGGCGATGAGGCGCAGCGGCAGCGGGGCGGAGATGTCATCGACGAACTCGCACTCCCCCTTGTCGGCGACCTTGTCCAGCAGCTCGATGCAGACCTCACGCGTGAAGCCTTCGGCCGTGGCCACGGCCTTCGGCGTGAACAGGTCCTGGACCAGCGAGCGGCGCTGCATGTGCGCCTTCCCGTCCATGTTGATGAAGTTCGGCTCGCCCGGCATCTTCGGCCGGTTGCCCTCGCCAGAGATGAACGTCTCGGCGTCCCGGGACACCGCGATGATGTCGGCGTAGCGCGTGACCGCCCAGATCTCGTTCGTGGCGTCCCAGTACACCGGAGCGTTCTCGCGCATCCAGTCGTAGGTGGGCCACGGGTCGATGTGGGTCTCGCTCTTCAGCAGGTCGATGTCCATCCGACGCTCCTCAACACTAGAACGTGTTCTACCAGAACACTAGAACGTGTTCTATCTGGAAAGCGGGCCGGATGCTGCTAGAATTCGGGCCGTGCCCGGGCCCACCGTCATGCGAGCGATGGACCGCCTCCGCCTCACAGGCGCGAGGCGGCTCGGGTTCCGCACCCGCGTCGTCGACGGCATCCACGTGCTCGAGCTCCAGGGGCGCGGTGAGCGACCGCCTGTGGTCCTGGTGCACGGCCTCGCCAGCTGCGGCCTCGACTACGTGCCGCTGATGACCCAGCTCGCCAAGCGGCACCGTCGGGTCATCGCCCCCGACCTCCCGGGCCACGGCTTCAGCCCGGCCCCCAACGCCGGCATGACCCCGCAGGCGATTCGCGAGCGCCTGACGCCCGCCCTCCGTTCTGTCCTCGACGAGCCGGCCATCGTGTTCGGCAACAGTCTCGGGGGCCTGGTGGCGATTCGAGCCGCGCTCGAGGAGAGGGACCGCGTCCTGGCGCTGGTGCTGGCGTCGCCGGGTGGCGCCCCCATGTCCGAGGCCGAACTGACCACGCTCCTCGACAACTTCCGCCTGCACAGCCACGAGCTCGCCCTGGGCTTCGTGGACCGTTTCCAGGGTCGCAGCCAGGCCCGACACGTCTTCGCCTGGGGCGCTCGCATCCGGATGAAGCGGCAGAACATCCGCAACTTCGTCGAGCAGATCAGCCGCGAGCACCTGCTGACGGCCGAGGAGCTGGCCCTGGTCGACGTGCCGACCCTGGTGTTCTGGGGGACCGACGACCGCGTGCTCCCAGCGACGGGCCTCGAGTTCTTCCGCGAGCACCTGAAGACCGCGAGCTTCGTCGAGCCCCCCGGCTACGGCCACGCGCCTTACCTGGACCACCTGGGCCGCTTCGTGACGCTGGTGGACGGCTTCGTCGAGCGTCGGGTCCTCGCCGCATAGTCCGAGGCGGTTCGTCCGAGCGGGTCAGACCGTAGGGCGTCCGAGCCGCCACAGATCCTCGGGCTGATCGATGTCCTGGGCCAGCCCCGGACGCCGCACGACGTCGAACTGCAGCCGCTCGATGTGACGCCGGAAGCTGTCCTCGTGACCGAACGACGTCGACGTCCCGATGGGAACGTGGAGCGCGTTGGTCCCCAACTCGGCCTGGTCCGGAGCGATGCAGGGTCCGCCGAGCATCGCCCGCACATCCGGCCGGCTGACCTCCGGCAGGTCGCTCATCAGGACCAACGCAGAGACGGCCCGCCCCGCCAGCGTCTCGACCGCACGGTCCACGACCACCGCCAGCCGCCCCGGCCCCTCGTCCCGCAGCACGTCGAAGCCGAGCCCCGCAGCGAGCATCGCGACCTCGTCTCCGTCGGTGGCGACCAGCACGCCGTCGACCTCCGGCGCGACCGTGCGACCGACGTGCAGGAACATCGAGCGCGCCAGGGACCGGCGACGCTCCGGGGACAGCGACGGCGCGAGTCGGGACTTCGCCCGCTCGAACGACTTCACCGGCAGGACGGCCCAGATCACAGCGTCTCCCCGAAGGCCAGGACGGCCCGCGCGAGCCGAGTCCGGTCCTCGCGGCCGCCCATGATGATCTCCTCGTGCAGGACGGGGCCCGGGGCGTCGTCACCGTGCTGCAGGACGAACCCATCGACCAGGTCGCCGTAGTGGGCGCGAACCGCCGCCGCGGTCGCCGGCCGACCGGCGAGGTTGGGGATCATCTCCGCCAGCGGACCCTTCACGGCCCGACCCCCGACGATGGGCGAGACGGCGACGACACGAGCAGCACCCACCGCACGCCGCACGCCGCCGAGTCCGAGCATCGAATCCACGGACACGTACGGGTTGCTCGGCGCGATGACGACGAGGTCAGCAGTCTCGATGGCGTCGACCACGCCGACAGCCGGCTCGGGGTCCCCCTCGGAGCGGACCTCCCAGGCCTGGGGCGCACGCTGACGGACGAGCCAGGTCTGGAAGTCGAGCCACCCGGTCTCGGTCCGGACGGTGGTCGGCCGCGCCCCCTCGCACATCGGAAGCACCCGTGAGGTGACGCCCAGCGCCTTGCAGAGCCGTCGGGTCACCTCGGACAACGGCAGGCCCTGCCGCAGCCAGTGGGTCCGCGTCAGGTGCGTCGCAAGGTCGCGGTCGCCGAGCCGGAACCAGTCCTCTCCGCCCATGGCCTGGACCCGCTCGAAGGTGCCCCAGGTCTCGTCCTGGATGCCCCAGCCCTGCTTCGGGTTCGCCAGTCCGGCGAGGGTGTACATCACGGTGTCCAGGTCCGGACAGATCCGCAGGCCCCAGTGGTCGAAGTCGTCGCCCGTGTTCACGATGGTGGTCAGCTCGCAAGCCTGGGCCAGCCCGTCGACCAGACGAGCTCCTCCGACGCCACCGGCCAGCGCGACGACCTTCACAGGTAGAGGTCCTTGTCGGCGTCGCGGCACAGCTCGGACGCCGAGCTGTCCGTCCAGGGCAGGTCGAGCCCGCGCACGATGGCGGCGGGGATGCCCTCGTCCGCCTGACCCATCACGAGCTCGGCGGCGGCGGCGATCTGGTCGGCCAGGGCGACGACCGTGTGCTCCAGGACGCACCCGTCGAGGTCGACGGCGCCTCGTCGGTCGAGCACGGCGGGGAGACCGGCGACCCCGATGGCGGCTCCGGTGGTCCCGACACGAAAGGGCCGGCCGAGCGAGTCGCTGACGACGACGGCGCACCCCAGCTTCGCGGACAGGTCTCGCGCGCTGGCGTCGGGGTCCTGGGGCAGCAGGAGCACGTGGTCCTCGGCGCCGACGTTCGAGCGGTCGATGCCCGCGTTGGCAGACACGAGCCCGAGCCGGTGCCGGACGATGAGCACGCCGGGGACCGCTCGCGACACCTGGGTGCTCTCGCGGAGGATGAGCTCGACGAGCCGCGGGTCCTTGTCCACCTGGACCGCAAGTGCCTGGGCTCGCTCGGAGACCTCGACATCGGCCAGGGCAACACGACGTCCTTCGGACTTGGCTACGACGGTCGACGCCAGGACGAGCACGTCCCCTGGCAGGAGCGCGGTCGCGGCGTACACCAGCGCGCCGAGGTCGGCGCCAGGGACGATGGCCGGGAGCCCCAGGACCGGGAGGATCTCCAGGCTCACTCGATGCCGGTGACCCGCAGACCCGTCGTCGTGCCGTACTTCTTGTTCATGAAGATGAGCACCGGGGTCAGCGACTCCAGCGCGATCGCGTTCTTCAGCCGTCCGGCCTCCAGGCCCCGGAGCCCCAGGTCGTTCATCAGGTCGGCGACCAGTGCGCGGGCGGGCTTGTCATTGCTGCAGACGAGCACGTCGCAGTCGGGCGTGTGCTCGAGGTCGGCCAGGTGCGCCGAGCTGACGTGATGCAGCGCCGCGACGACCGTGGTCTCGGGGAGCAGGGCCTGGGCCTCGAGCGCGGCGGACTGCCCCGACGGCAGGTTCACCGACTGGACCTTGGACGGCGCCAGCGGGACCGTGATGTCGATCAGGACGCGTCCGGAGAGCGCATCCCGCAGCCCGGTCAGCGTCTTCGCGTGGGCTCCGTACGGGACGGCGAGCAGGACGACGTCAGCGTCGCAGGCCTGCTCGTTGCTGCCTCCCTGGACGCCGAGCTCCTTGGCGCGAGCCTGCCCCCGCGCCGCATCGCGCGAGCCGAGGAAGACGTCGTGACCCGCTCGCTTCCAGCGCAGGGCGAGCCCGGTCCCCTCGCGACCGGTTCCACCGATGAGTCCGATGCGCATCAGAGGGCCAGTTCGGCAAGGGTGCGAAGCGACTCCGCGTCGACCGCGCCGATGAGCAGCAGGTCCGCGCTCGACTCCTTCCAGACCTCGAGCTGGTCGCGGACCCGCTCCTTGCTGCCGATCAAGTGCACGGCGTCGACCAGCTCGTCCGGGACCAGCCCGATGGCGCCGTTGCGGTCGCCGGACAGGAAGCGGTCCTGGATGGCCTCGGCCTCGGCCTCGAAGCCGACCTTGCAGATGTAGTCCTTGTAGAAGTTCTTCTTCTTCGACCCCATGCCGCCGATGTAGAGCGCCAGCTGGGCCTTGAGCGGGAAGCGGAGTCGATCCAGGTCATCGCCGATGGCGACGGCCATGGTGGGGGCGAGCGTGAACTGGTCGCGCGTCTTGCCAGCCTTCTCCAGCCCGCGACGGAAGTTGACTTCGCTGACCTCGGAGTGCTCCGGGTGCATGCAGGTGAGCAGGCAGCCATCGCCCAGCTCGGCCGACATCGCCTGGCTCTTCGGCGCCATCGAGCCGGTGAAGATCGGGATGTCCGGGCGTCCGTGGAGGATGCTCTTGAGCGGCTTCCCCTGCCCCGTCGAGCCGGGACCGGTGTACGGGATCTGGTACTTCACGCCGTCGAAGGACATCGGCGCCTCGCGACGGAAGATCTGACGGACGATGTCGATGTACTCGCGCATCCAGGTCAGCGGCTTGCTGAACGGCTGCCCGTGCCAGCCCTCGACGACCTGGGGACCGCTGGTGCCGAGGCCCATGATGAAGCGACCGTCGGACAGCGCGTCCAGCGTCATCGCGCTCATGGCCGCGTTCGCCGGGGACCGCCCGGGGATCTGCATGATCCCGGTCCCGAGCTTGATGGTCGAGGTCTGCGCGGCGATCCAGGCCAGCGGGGTCAGCGCATCGCTGCCCCACGCCTCGGCGGTCCACACCGAGTGGTAGCCGAGCGACTCCGCCTCCTTGACGAGATCCATGTCGATCGACAGCCTCTTGCCGCTGTAGCCGAGCATCAGTCCGAGCTTCATCGCTTCTCCACGTACTTCTTCAGGGATTTCATGTATCTGCCGAGCGTGAGGCCCATGAAGGGCTTCACGAGGAAGTGGATGGACCCGAACGTACCGCGCGGGTCGTAGGCGACGGTCCAGTTCAGGCGGCAGCCGGCTTCACCCAGGTCCTGGACCTCGTAGAGCTCGCCGAACTGCTCCCACACGTCCTCGCTGGTGCTGAGGAACGTGAAGGCCATCTTCTTGCCCCGCTCCCAGACCGTGAACTCCTCGTCCACGGCCAGCCCACCGGTCATGTAGACCGTTCGGGTGGTGCCGAGGCCGTACGGCTTGGGGCTGGTCCACTCGACGCGGGCAATGCCAGGCGACGCCCAGACCGGCCAGCTGGCCGGATCCTCGAAGACGTCGAAGAGCTCGTCCGGGGTGCAGGCGATCTCGACCTCGAACTCGAAGCGCTGCGGCATCCGGGCGTAGTCGTCGACGCCCATGGGGGTGCAAGGGAAGCTCACGCCAGCTCCTCGCGGATTGCGGCCCCGTGCTCGTCGAGCGAGGGGGGCCCCGACTCGACGGGTGCTGGTGGCGCGCCGTGATGGGACTGCAGCACCCGAAAGCCGCCGGCCTCGGCGATAGCGGCCCCGAGCTCCGGATCGGCGAGCGCTTCGTCGACGGTCGCGACGGGCTCCAGGCAGACGTCCAGCCCCGCCATCAGCTCGACCCATTCCTGCCGAGGCCGTGTCGCGAAGAGCGCCTCGAGGTCGGGCCCCAGCGACGCATCCCACGGCGGCCGCCCTGCGAGCTCCGGCTGCCCGGCGCGCTGGCAGAACGTGGCGAAGAAGTGCGGCTCCAGGCTGGCGAGAGCGATGTGCTCGCCGTCCGCACATGCGTAGACCCGGTTCCCGGGAGCGCCCCCGGTCAGCATGCCCTGGCCTCGCCCGCCGATCTGCCCAGCGAGCGCCATGATGGCGAACGGCATCGCCGAGCGCGTGAGGCTGACATCCAGGTGCCGTCCCTGTCCGGTCTGCTCGACCTCCATCAGCGCTCCCAGGATGCCGATGGCCGCGTGCAGCGCTCCGCTCATGTCGGCGACCTGCACTCCCGGGACGACGGGGGGGCGATCCGCCGGACCGAACAGCCCGAGAACCCCGGCCCGCGCGACGTAGTCCAGGTCGTGCCCCGCGCGCTGGCTGTCCTTGCCGTACCCGGACAGAGAACAGACCACGAGCTTCGCGTTCCTGGCCTGGAGCGCCTCGAGGGACGCGCCCAGCTTGGCGAGCTTGCCGGGCCGGAACGACTCGACCAGCACATCGGCGCCTTCGGCCAGCTTGAGGAGCGCTTCGAGGTCCTGTGGCGTCTTCAGGTCGAGCACGATCGACCGCTTCCCCGCGTTGAGCGCCGCGAAGGCCGCTCCGACCCCGTTCACCAGCGGCGGGAGGTGCCGAAGCGTGTCGCCCGACGGGGGCTCGACCTTGATCACCGTCGCGCCGAGGTCGCAGAGAATCCGCGTCAGCCAAGGCCCCGGCAGGTAGCGGGACAGGTCGAGGATGACCTTCCCTTCGAGCGGAACGAGGGCTTGCTGAAACATGTTCTAGCAGGGTAACTGAAACATGTTCTAGCTGCGAGAGAGGTCCACATGCCCGACTGCTTCATCTACGACGCCGTGCGCACGCCGCGCGGAAAGGGCCGAGCGAGCGGCTCGCTGGCGACGGTCACGCCCGTCGACCTGGCGCGCATCACCCTGGAAGCGTTGGTGAATCGCAACGACTTCGACGCCGAGGTGATCGACGACGTCGTCCTCGGCTGCGTCGAGCCAGTCCTGGAGCAGGGCAGCTGCATCGCTCGGATCGCAGCGCTGCGAGCTGGGTACGGCCAGTCCGTTCCGGGCGTCCAGGTCAGTCGCTTCTGCGCGAGCGGACTCGAGGCGACCAACATCGCGGCCGCCAAGGTGATGGCCGGCATGTGCGAGGTCACCGTCGGCGGCGGCGTCGAGAGCATGAGCCGGGTCCCGATGGGCAGCAGTCGAGGCGCGTGGGCGACCGACCCCCAGATCGCCTCGGACCTGTACTTCATCCCCCAGGGCGTCAGCGCCGACCTGGTGGCGACCCTGTACGGCTTCGACCGCGACGACTGCGATGCCTACGCGGTCCAGTCCCAGCAGCGCGCCGCTGCCGCCTGGAGCGAGGGCCGGTTCAAAAGCAGCATCGTCCCCGTTACCGACATGAACGGCATCGGGGTGCTGGCGGTCGACGAGCACATGCGGCCGACCACGACGACCGAGAGCCTGGCGAAGCTCCGGGCAGCGTTCCAGGTGATGGGCGCTCAGTACGGCTTCGACGCCGTGGCGCTCCAGAAGTACCCCCAGGTCGAGCGCATCGAGCACGTCCACACCGCTGGCAACAGCTCGGGCATCGTCGATGGCAGCGCCGCCATCCTGCTGGGTTCGCGGGAAGCCGGCGAGCGGCTGGGGCTCACGCCTCGAGCCCGCATTCGGTCCTTCGCCTCGATCGGCAGCGAGCCGACCATCATGCTCACGGGCCCCGCGGACGCAGCGAAGAAGGCGATGAAGCGAGGCGGCGTCGAGACCACGGACGTGGGTCTGTGGGAGATCAACGAGGCCTTCTCGGCGGTCGTCCTGCGGTTCATGCAGGAGCTCGACCTGGGCCACGACAACGTCAACGTCAACGGCGGAGCCATCGCGCTCGGCCACCCCCTGGGCGCCACCGGCGCCATGATCCTCGGCACGCTGCTCGACGAGATGGAGCGGACCGACCAGGAGCTGGGCTGCGCCGCACTGTGTGTGGGCGCGGGCATGGGGACCGCCACCGTCATCGAGAGGGTCAACTAGATGATCGACATCACCATCGAGGGCGGCGTCGCTGTCCTGACCTGGGACATGCCCGACCGGAAGCAGAACGTCTTCAACCAGGCCTCGATCGACGCGCTCGTCGCCTCGGTCGAGCAGGTCGTGGCCGACGAGGCTGTCACCGGCATCATCTTCACCTCGGCGAAGAAGGACTTCATCGCGGGCGCGGACCTGGAGACCGTCGAGGACATGTGCAAGGGCGGCCGTTCCGCCCAGGAACTCCACGACGGCGCCGGCTCGCTGTCCAGCATCCTGCGTCGCATCGAGACCTGCGGAAAGCCCGTGGCCTGTGCGCTGAACGGAACCGCGCTGGGCGGGGGCTTCGAGCTCGCCCTGGCGTGTCACCACCGCGTGGTCGTGGACTCCAGCCGGGTGCAGCTCGGTCTTCCGGAGGCCCAGCTGGGCTTGTTGCCGGGTGCCGGAGGCACGCAGCGCGTCCCCCGCATGATCGGCATCCAGAAGTCGCTCCCGCTGCTGCTCGAGGGCAAGTCACTCGACCCGGCGAAGGCGCTGAAGACCGGACTGGTCGATGCCGTCGTCCCGGCGGACGAGCTGATGTCGGCGGCCAAGGCGTGGCTCGCAACGGGACCTGAGCCGACAAACCCCTGGGACCGCAAGGGATTCAAGGTGCCCGGTGGTGGCATGGACGTGGCCACCAGCACCCAGACCTTCATGGTCGGGACCGCCATGTTCACGGACAAGACCTATCGGAACTACCCGGCTGGCCTTGCGATCATGTCGTGCGTTTCCGAGGGGTTGCGCCTGCCGATGGACCCGGCGCTGGAGATCGAGAGGCGGTACTTCGTGTCGCTGCTGCTCGACCCCACTGCCGGCGCGATGATCCGCACGCTGTTCCTGGCGCTCGGTCGAGCCAACAAGCTCGCTCGGCGCCCCGCCGACGTGCCCAAGCGGACCTACACGAAGGTCGGCGTCGTGGGTGCGGGCCTCATGGGCGCAGGCATCGCGTACGTCGCCGCACGCAAGGGGCTGGACGTCGTCCTGCTCGACCTGTCCCAGGAGAACGCGGACAAGGGCAAGGCGTACACCGCACAGAAGCAGGACCGAGCCATCGGACGAGGCCGCTCGACCGAGGAGAAGAAGCAGGCGCTCCTGGACAGGATCCAGGCGACCAGCGACTACGCGGACCTGGCCGACTGCCAGATGGTGGTCGAGGCGGTCTTCGAGAAGCGCCCCGTGAAGGCCGCTGTGACGAAGTCGGCCGAGGCGGTCATCGCGACGGATGCGGTCTTGGGCTCGAACACCTCGACCCTGCCGATCACGGGCCTGGCCGAGGCCTCGTGCCGGCCGGAGAACTTCATCGGGCTTCACTTCTTCAGCCCCGTCGAGCGCATGCCCTTGGTCGAGGTCATCCGTGGCGAGAGGACCAGCGACGAGTGCCTCGCCTGGTCGCTCGACTTCGTGCAGGCCATCGGAAAGACGCCCATCGTCGTGAACGACTCCAGAGGGTTCTACACGTCGCGGGTGTTCGGTACCTTCATCACCGAGGGGCTCGTGATGCTGGCCGAGGGCATCCAGCCGGCGCTCATCGAGAACGCCGGCAAGCGCACGGGCATGCCCATGGCACCGCTGGCCCTGGCCGACGAGGTCGGCCTCGGCTTGATGGTCCAGGTCGGCAAACAGACCCGCGAGGATCTGGGCGACGCCGCTCCGAACAACCCGAGCCAGCCCATCCTCGAGAAGATCGTGCTGGGTGGACGGACCGGCAAGCGCGCTGCGGCCGGGTTCTACGACTACACCCGCGAGGGTCGGAAGACCGAGAAGCGCCTGTGGGCCGGCCTGGTCGAGCTCTGGCCTGTGTCGGATGTGCAGCCTTCCGTCGAGTCCCTGGAGCAGCGGTTCCTGTTCACCCAGGCGCTCGAGGCGGCCCGGTGCATGGACCAGGGAATCCTGCTGTCCGAGGAGGACGCCGATGTGGGAGCCGTGCTGGGCTGGGGCTTCGCGCCCTGGACCGGTGGGCCGTTGTCCTACATCGACCGGATCGGCGCCGCGAACTTCGTCGAGAAGTGCGACACGATGACCGCGCGCTTCGGCGACCGGTTCGAGGCCCCTCCGCTGCTGCGGAAGATGGCTGCGGAAGGGACGTCGTTCTACGGCTGAGGCGGCGTCGGGAGGGCGCGACCGAGAGGCGGTCACGAGGTGAGGTGAGACTGCGCTGGCGGTCTCAAGTGCCGTGGTGACGGGCACAGCGCGAGAAGGGACTCCCCCGGCGGTCTCAAGTGCCCTTGTGACCTCGATGGACGAAGGCCCCGCCCCGCGAGTCACAACGTGACACCGGACTGCCCTGGCCGTCTCAGCTCGCCTTCTGACCGCCACAACCGGACTCGAGACCGCCCCAGCCGTCTCAACTGCCCCTGTGACCGTCAGCCAGCTCAGCTCCCCCGAATCATCGCGGCCGCCTTCTCGGCGATCATCATCGTCGGCGCGTTCGTGTTGCCCCCGGTGACGGTCGGCATGACCGAGGCGTCGACGATCCGAAGCCCCTCGATGCCGCGCACGCGGAGCTCGATGTCGACGACCGCACGCTCGTCCACGCCCATCCGACACGTACCCACCGGGTGGTAGATGGTGCCGATACGGTTCGGGATCTCGGCCCGCATCCGCTCGGGGGACTCGTACGCCGGGCCCGGCTCGAGCTCGAGCGCGATCTCCTGGGCGATGGCCGGCCCCCTCAGGATCTCGCGCGTGATCTCCGCGCCCTTGACCAGGAAGTCCATGTCGTACGGATCCTCCAGGAAGTGCGGGTCGATGTGTGGCGGTGCCTTCGGGTCAGCGCTGGTCAGCAGCAGCTCGCCGCGGCTCTTCGGGTAGATGAGCGAGGGCTGAACGGTCAGCGCCGGGCGGGTGTCGACCTCCGGGATTCCGGGCGCATCACGGTTGGGCGCTGGGTAGCTCCACGGAAGCGAGTGGAGCTGCATGTTGGCGATGGGCTCGCTGGGGTCCGTCTTCACGAAGCCGATGGCCTCGAAGACCGACCGGCCGAACCAGCCGCCACCGAACAGGTACTCGGACAGCATCCCGCCGAAGAAGTGCCCCGCGGTGCCCCGGTGGCCTCCATTCGGCGCCACGAACACGATGGGCAGGAACAGGTGGTCGTGCAGGTTCTGGCCCACCGGCAAGTCAGCCCGGCAGGTGATTCCGTGCTCTCTCAGGTGGTTGGCCGGACCGATACCCGCCAGCATCAGGATCTTCGGGGTGTGCACCGCACCAGCGCAGAGGATGACCTCCTTCTCCGCCCGAAGCGTGTGCGTCTCGCCTCCCTGCTCGTACTTCACGCCGACACACCGGGTGCCTTCGAACAGCAGCTCGGTGAGCTCGGCGCGCATCTCCAGGCGGAGGTTGGGTCGGGACAGCGCTGGCTGGAGGAAGCACTCCGAGCTGGACTGGCGCACGCCGTCCGCCTGGTTCAGCTGGAACAGCGCACCGCCTTCCTGCTTCTCCCCGTTGTAGTCGTCGTTCAGCCCGGTCTGGTTCCACTCCGCGACGGCGTGGCGGAACGCATCACTGACGGGACTCACGTCCTTGGCGCGCGTGACCTTCATGGGGCCCGACGTTCCGCGGACGCCGCTGGCGTCGTCCTCGAAGGTCTCCATCTTCTTGAAGTACGGGAGCACGTCGTCGTACGACCAGCCGGGCGCTCCGTCCTCGGCCCAGTCGTCGAAGTTCTTCTTGTTCCCGCGCACGAAGACCATGCCGTTGATGGCGCCGCTGCCGCCCACGACCTTGCCGCGCGGGTACGGGATCTTCCGGTTGTGGCTCTCTTCTCGCGGGTTGCAGTACAGACCCCAGTCGAACTTCTCCTTGATCTGCGGCACCTGGTGGATGAGCGAGAGCATCCCGGGCTTCCGGCAGATCGTCGTCCGGTCGGTGCCCCCGGCCTCGAGGACCACGACGTTGGCACCGGAGTCCTCGGACAGCCGCGCGGCGACGATGGACCCCGCGGAGCCCGCGCCGACGACGATGTAGTCCGTGCTCACGAGAGCGCGCCCAAGCGGGCCACAGCCGCGGCGTAGTCGGCCTTGAAGTCGGCCATGACCGAGGCCGTCGTCCGGACCTCGTTCATCGATCCGACGATCTGGCCAACCGGACTGCCCATCAGGGCCGTGCAGTCGTGATGGAAGATGCGCTCGACCGCCTCGGCCTGGACCATCCACTGGAGCGGGATGGGCAAGGTCCCCGGCGAGGTCTCCCCGTCCCAGAGCTTCGTGTACTCGGTCACCAGCTGGCGGGCGGGCTTGCCGGAGATGCAGCGGCTGCGCACCGTGTCCCCCGAGCCCGCCGCCAGCAGCTTCTCGAGCACATGCGCGTGCTGATAGCCGTCGTTCTCGGCCACGGTGAGCCAGATGCTGCCGGTCCAGGCACCCTGGGCACCGAGAGCCAGGGCCGCCGCCATCTGGCGTCCCGTTCCGATGCCACCCGCCATGAGGACCGCCGTGTCGCCGACCGCCTCGACGATCTCGGGACACAGGACCATGCCGGCGATCTCACCCGTGTGGCCTCCCGCCTCGGTGCCCTGGGCGACGATGACGTCGATGCCGGCGGCCTTGTGGGCCAGCGCCTGCTTGGTCTTCCCACACAGAGCGGCCATCAGCACGCCGTGCTCGTGGGCCCGCTCGATGGCCTCGGCCGGGGGCGTCCCCAGCGCGTTCGCGATGAGCTTGATGGGGTACTTCAGCGCGATCTCGATGTGCGCGAGCCCCTTCTCGACGCTCCAGCCGAGCAGGTCCTCGTGCCGCTCGTAGTCGTCCGGCAGCGCCTCGACCCCGTGCTCGGCGAGCATCTTGGCGATGAAGTCCTTCTGGGGCTGCGGGATCATCGCGTCCAGCATCTCCTTGGTCACCGTCTCGCCGCGGCCGAGGTACGACTGGGGCATGACCGTGTCGACGCCATAGGGCTTGCCGTCGACGCGGGCGTCGATCCAGGCCAGGTCCTCGTCCAGCTTCTCGGGCGAGTGCGCGATGGCTCCCAGGACCCCCATGCCACCCGCACGGGTGACCTCGACGACCACCTCCTTGCTGCGGGTGAAGGCGAACAGGGGGACCTCGAGCCCCAGCTTCTTGGCGAGAGCGGTGTTCACGTTCCGTAGACCTTTGCCGCGGGCACGGCCTGTTCGATGAGCTGGGAGATGACGTCGCCGAGCTGCCCGGGCTCCCAGCGCGCCTGCTGCTCGATCGTGGGGCCGGGACGCCAGCCGTCGAAGAGCGTGATGCGACCGCCGGCGACCTCGAAGACCTTGCCCGAGCACGAGCCCGACGACTCGCTGCCGAGCCAGACGACCAACGGGCTGATGTTGGCCGGGTCCATGGCGTCGAAGCCCTCGTCCGGCTTCTTCATCATGTCGGCGAAGACCGCCTCGGTCATCCGCGTGCGTGCCGCCGGAGCGATGGCGTTGGACGTGACCCCGTAGCGGGCCATCTCGGCTGCCTGGACGAGCGTCAGCGCTGCGATGCCGCCCTTGGCCGTGCTGTAGGCGGCCTGGCCGATGCTGCCCTGCAGGCCGGCTCCGCTGGACGTGTTGATGATGCGCGCCGCCCGCTTGCGACCAGCCTTCGCCTCGTTCCGCCAGTAGCCACCGGCATGGCGAGCGACACAGAAGTGCCCGCGCAGGTGCACGTGCATGACCGCATCCCACTCGTCGACGCTCGCGGACACGAACATCCGGTCCCGCAGCACACCCGCGTTGTTGACCACGACGTCCAGGCCGCCGAACTCGGAGATGGCCTGCTCGACCACGCGACCGGCGCCATCCCAGTCGGCGATGTCATCGGTGTTGGCGACCGCCTGGCCGCCCGCGGCACGGATCTCGGCCGCGACCTGCTCGGCCGGGCCGTCCTCCTTCGACAGCCCGTCCAGGCTGGCGCCGACGTCGTTGACGACGACCTTGGCGCCCGCGGCACCAAAAGCCAGGGCGTGGGCGCGGCCGATACCCCGACCGGCTCCCGTGATGATCACAACGCGATCGCTACAGATCATGACTTCTGTGCTCCAAGAAAGGGGGGACGCTCACCGCCCCCGTCGACGACGAGGTTCGCGCCGCTGACCCACGACGCCTCGTCCGATGACAGGAACACACAGGCCGACGCCACATCACGTGGCGTGCCCATGCGTCCGAGAGGAATGGTCGAGATGACCCCCGGCATGTCCGGGTAGTGGTCGGCCGCGGCCTCGGTCTCGATGATGCCCGGGGTCACGGCGTTGACCCGCACGGCCGGCGCCCACTCCTGGGCGAGAGACCGTGTCAGGTTCAGCAGCCCGGCCTTGGCGGCGCCGTAGGCCGCGGTGCCCGGCGAGGGCCGCATGCCACTGACGCTGCAGACATTGATCACGGACCCGCCGCCATTCGCTTGCATCCATGCGTTCGCGGCCTGGGCGACGTGCAAGGGCGCCAGGAGGTTGAGCCGGATGATGGCCTCGGAGAACCGTGGCGATGCCGTCGATGCCTCGGCCGGAGGCGAGCCGCCGGCGTTGTTCACGACACAGTCCAGCCCACCGTGCTTCGTCGTGATGCCCTCGATGAGCGCCGCGACCTGGTCGGGGTCGCGGACATCACAGGCCACGAACTCGACGTCCTGATCCGGGGCTCTTCGACCACAGACCACCACCGTGTGGCCGGCGTCACGGAACGCCTGGGCGATGCCCCGGCCGATGCCGCGCGTGCCGCCGGTGACCAGGACGATCATGCCTGGGTTCCTTCCGGGAGGACGAACGTCATCCACCCCTGGACGGTGACGTGTCCGTCCTGGTTCGTGCAGGACAGCGCCAGGTCCACGCGAGACTCGCCGTTCTCTTCGTACTCGCGCTCGACCGAGCCCGCGAAGGTCAGGACGTCCCCGGCGAACACGGGACGCTTCCAGCGGATCCGGGTGCGACGCACGTTGTCCGGACCGAGCCAGTTCGTGGCCCATGTGTTCATCACGCCGGCATGGAACATCCCGACGCCCAGCGGCGAGGGGTAGCCGGCCGCGGTCGCGAACGGCTCGTCGTGATGGACGGGGTTCATGTCCCCGGAGGCACCCTGGTACCGGACGAAGTCGGTGCGGGTGATGGGGCCGATGATCAAGGCCTCAGGAGGGGTCATGCCTTCTCCACGCCGGTGAGGATGGCTTCGGCTCGCAGCGTGCCGTCCGCATCGTGGAACTCGGTGACCATCTTCACGAAGGTCAGCACGCTGCCCGAGCGGCTGGTCTTCTCGTAGATCTCGGTGATCTTCGAGGTCGCCGTCAGCCGGTCCCCCGCCCGAGGAGGCGGCCCGTGGAACACGTACTCCTGCTCGGCGTGCATCCCCTTCTCCTGGCTCATCTGGACGACGTCCCAGGGGTTCGCTCCCTCGACGAGCTCCTCCCAGAAGAACTGGGTGGTCAGGAACGTCGGAGGCACCACGGGATCACGGCCCTCGAAGTGCGCCGGATTCGTCGAGCGCGTGGCGCGAGCGAACTCGTGGATCTTGCCCCGCTCGATGTCCATCTCGAAGGGCACGCCGGTCGCACCGATTGCGGATTTCTGTACCATTGTCGGGCCCCTACGCGCGCTGGCTGCTGGCTGAGAGGACCTCGCCGGTCATGTACGAGGACATGTCGCTGGCGAGGAACAGGATGATGTTGGCGATCTCGTCGGGCGTCGCAGCCCGACCGAAAGCCTCGCGGCTCTCGAGCTCACGCAGGAGCTCCGGGGTCGTGACCTTGTGCAGGAACGCGTGCATCGCGAGCGACGGGGCGACGGCGTTGATGCGGATGCCGTGCTCGGCGACCTCGACCGCCGAACAGCGGGTCAGGGCCATCACGCCGGCCTTGGCCGCGGCGTAGTGGGACTGCCCCTTCTGCGCCCGCCAGCCCAGGACCGAGGCGTTGTTGACGATGGCGCCCGAGCCCTGGGGAATCATGTGCTTGAGCACCTCGCGGGTGCACCGCATGACGCTCTTCAGCGTCACGTCCATCACGCGGTCCCACTCGGCGTCGACCATGTCCGCGACACTCCGGGTCCCGCCCAGTCCGGCGTTGTTCACGAGCACGTCGACGCGGCCGTGTGTGTCCATCACACGCGAGAACATCGTGGTGATGTCCTGCTGCGAGGTGACATCACAGATCAGGCCCAGGACCTCGGTCCCCGCCAGCTCGGAGAGCTTGGCCGCCGCCTCGCCGATCCGCCGCTCGTGCCGATCCGAGACGACCACGACGGCGCCCTCCTCGACAGCACGACGCGCCGTGGCGAAGCCGATTCCAGTCCCAGCCGCGGCCGTGACCACACAGACCTTTCCGTTCAACAAGCTCATCGCGGCAGCCCCAGTCCGCGCTCACCGATGATGTTGCGCTGGATCTCGTTGGTGCCCGCGTAGATGGTGTCGCAGCGGGTCCACAGGAAGAGACGCTCGAGCGGCCCCTTCTCGGTCAGGGCCTCGGGCCCCAGGACGTCCAGCGCGAGCTCGCCGAGGTCCCGGTGCCAGTTGGCCCAGTACAGCTTCGTGATGAGCGCCTCGCGGGAGAGCGTCCCGTCGTGGTGCCCGTTCAGCGTCCGGAGCGCGTTGAGCCGCATGATGCGCAGCCCGAGCCAGGCCTGGGCGAGCTGCTGCCTGACGACGGGGTCCTGTGCAGCGCCCGTCCGCTTCGCCGCGGTCAGGACCTGGCCCAGCTCGTTCGCGAACGACAGCTGCTGGGCGAGCGTGGAAGCGCCGCGCTCGAAGCTGAGCGTGCCCATCGCGACCCGCCAGCCGCCGTCGATGTCACCGACGACGTTCTCGGCCGCGGTCTCGGCGTTGTCGAACCAGACCTCGGCGAACTCGGAGCCGCCTGTGATCTGCTCGATGGGCACGATGGAGACGCCCGGCTGGTCCATGGGGATGAGCAGGCAGCTGATGCCGCGGTGCTTCTTCGGTGCGTCGCGCTCGAACATCGAGGTCCGGCACAGCGAGAAGCACCACTCGGAAATCTCGGCCAGCGAGGTCCAGACCTTCTGGCCGTTCACCTTCCAGCGCCCGTCCTCCATCTCCGCGCGACACTGGACGTTCGCCAGGTCGCTGCCGGCGCCGGGCTCGGAGTAGCCCTGGCACCACAGCTCGCTGCCATCCAGGATGGGCGGCAGGAACCGCTTCTTCTGCTCGTCGGTCCCGAACGCGATGATGGTCGGCCCGAGCAGGCCCTCGCCGATGTGGCCCACCCGCCCCGGTGCGTTGGCGCGGGTGTACTCCTCGAGGAAGATGACCTCCTGGGCGAGCGTGGCACCTCGACCGCCGAGCTCGACGGGCCAGGTCAGGCCGGTCCATCGGCCCTCTCCAAGACGCTTCTCCCAAGCGCGGCGGCCCTCGACGGCCCCGTCCATATCGCCGGCCCAGCCACGTCCACGCAGCTCCGCGAACTCGCCGGTCAGGTTGTCCTCGAGCCAGCCGCGGACCTCCTCGCGGAAGGCCTCGTCGTCCGAGCTGATGTCGAACTCGGGCAGCGGCGCCGCTCCCGCCAACACCGACGCCGAGAGCGTCTCTCGGTGGGCGCGGGGCTCACCCAGCAGGGCCTGGTTCGCTCGCGCCCGCTTGAAGAAGAAGTGGGCGTCGTGCTCCCACGTGAAGCCGATGCCGCCGTGCACCTGGATGTTCTGGCCGCCGCAGTGCATCGCGGCGTCGGTGCAGTAGATGCGGGCTGCTCGGCAGGCGTCCAACAGCCCGGGATCGTTCGAGTCGATGGCCTCGGCGGCCGCATAGGCGGCGCTGCGAGCCGACTCGACCTGCAGGAGCATGTCGGCGCACATGTGCTTCACGGCCTGGAAGCTGCCGATGGGCTTGCCGAACTGCTGACGGACCTTGGCGTAGTCGACCGCCTGGTCCAGGGCCGCGTCGGCCAGGCCGACCTGCTCGAACGCGAGCACTGTCCACGCCCGTGCCTGGAACCGCTCGAAGCCGGCCCGGTCCATGCGCCCCGCCTCGGGGATGCGGACATTGGAGAGGAGGATGTTCGCCAGGGGCCGCGTGGGGTCGAGGCCATCGACGGGCTGGGGCGTCACGAGGCCGGTCGGGACCCAGAAGAGGCCCTCGTCGGTGACCACGATCACGACGTCGGTGCCTGCCAGATCGGCCACACGAAGCTTGGCGCCTGACAGCACCCAGGCGTCCCCGTTCCTGGCCGCCGAGATGGCGCCGTCCAGTGCGACGGTCGCCCGCAGTCCAGCCGCGAGCGAGGGAAGCCAGTCGCCCTTCTGGACGTCCGTCCCGCACTCCAGCACCGCGAACGTGGCGAGCGAGGAGCCCAGGAGAGGGATGCCCGTCAGGTGACGGCCCAGCTCCTCGAAGCACAGACCGAGCTCGGCCATGCCGAAGCCGAAGCCATCGTGTTCCTCGGGGATGCACAGGGCGGTCCAGCCCTGCTCCTCGACCGCGCGGTCCCAGGTGTCCGCCGAGTAGCCCGACTCGAGCGTGGCTCGTGGGCCCGGCGCTGCGGACAGGAAGGCCCGAGCGATCTCGGCCAGCTGGCGCTGTTCCTCGGTCACAGACGCTCCAGGATGGTGACGTTGGCCTGGCCGCCGCCCTCGCACATGGTCTGCAGGCCGTACCGGCCACCGGTCCGCTCGAGCTCGTGCAGAAGCGTCGTCATCAGTCGAGTGCCCGTGGCGCCCAGGGGATGCCCCAGGGCGATGGCACCACCGTTGACATTGACCTTGGCCGGGTCACACCCGGTCTCCTTCAGCCAGGCCAGGACCACCGACGCGAACGCCTCGTTGATCTCGACCAGGTCGATCTGCTCCAGCGACATGCCGGACTTCTTCAGGGCGTGGGCGGTCGCCGGGATGGGGGCCGTCAGCATCCAGATGGGGTCCGCCGCTCGGACGCTCAGGTGATGGATGCGGGCGCGAGGGGTCAGGTCGTAGCGCTTCAGTGCGTCCTCGCCGACGATGAGCATCGCGCTGGCGCCGTCGCTGATCTGGCTGCAGGCCGCGGCGGTGTGGAGACCGTCGGGGATGACCGTCCGCAGCGTTGCCATCTTCTCGAGCGTCGTGCCGCGGCGGGGTCCTTCATCGGCGGTGACGCCGGCGAGCGCGACGATCTCGCGGTCGAAGCGCCCCTCGTCCTGGGCCGTGATGGCCTTCGTGTGCGACCCGAGCGCGAACCGCTCGAGGTCCTCGCGGGAGCACTCCCACTTCTTCGCGATCATCTCGGCCGAGTTGAACTGCGAGACCGGCGTCTTGCCGTAGCGCTCGACCCAGCCCGTGCTGCCCGAGAAGGGGTCCGAGAAGCCGAGCTCCCGAGCCGCCAACATGGCGAAAGCAATCGGGATCTGGGTCATGTTCTGGACGCCGCCGGCGACGACGACGTCCTGGGTGCCCGACATGACGCCCTGGGCAGCGAAGTGGACGGCCTGCTGGGAGCTGCCGCACTGCCGGTCGATGGTCGTCCCCGGCACGTGCTCGGCGAGACCGGCCGCGAGCCAGCAGGTCCGAGCGATGTCGCCGGCCTGGGGACCGACGGCATCGACACACCCGAAGACGACGTCGTCGACGTCCTCGTCGGGGACCGAACTGCGCTGCATCAGGGTCTTCAGGACGTGGCCGCCCAGGTCGGCGGGATGGACGCCGCCGAGTCCGCCCTTCCGTCGTCCGCTGGGGGTGCGAACAGCGTCGACGATGTAGGCCTCAGGCACTGGCTTCTCCGAGAATCTGGTCGGCCAGGCGTGCCCGGTGCGAGGCGGCGTCGCCCCACGTCCGGCGCAGCGTCCAGGCGCGCTTCATGTACATGTGCAGGTCGAACTCGATGCAGTACCCGATGGCCCCGTGGACCTGCAGGGACTTGCGACAGGCCACGTCCGCCGCGTCACTGGCAGCGGCCTTGGCCATCGACGCATGCATCCACGAGTCAGGGTCGTTCGCGGACAGCGAGTACGCGGCTCGGTAGACGAGCGGCGCCGCGAACTCCAGCTCCAGGAGCGCGTCCGCCAGGTGATGCTGGACCGCCTGGAACGAGCCGATGGCCTTTCCGAACTGATTCCGCACCTTTGCGTAGTCGGTGGCGAAGTCGAGCACGCGCCGACCGAGGCCGAGGAGCGTCGCGGCCGAGTACACGGCGGCCCGGTCCTCCAGCGCTGAGGCGTCGCAAGCGAGCGTCGTGGATGCTCCATCGACCTGGAAGAGAGGACGCCCCAGATCCACCGCAGCACGAGGCGTCAGCGTCGGCTCGGTCACGCGTGAGACGGTCCCTCCGCTGGTCAGGAGCAAGATGTCTGCCCGGTCCGCGTACGGCACGGTGTGCTGCCCGACGGTCACGACCGCGCGGCCTTCCGCGATGGCCTCGAGCTCGGATGCCATCCCGGCCTCGACGAGCGAGGGCGTGGCGATGCAGGTCTCCAGGTACGGGAGCGGGAGCGCCGCTCGACCTGCCTCTTCGAGGAGGAGCACCTGGTCGATGGCGGACAGGCCCAGGCCACCGAGCTCCTCGGGGACCTCGACGGACAGGAGCCCCAGCTCGGCGAGCTGGCCCCACAGGTCCCCATTGGGCCCATCCCAGGCCTCGCGGACGACGCCGGGTGCACAGGAGCTGTCGAGCACCTCGCGGAAGGCGTCGCGGAAAGCGATCTGGTCTTCGGTGAAGGCGAACTTCATCTCGGCATCCCCAGGACCCGGCGGGCCACGATGTTTCGCTGGATCTCGTTCGTTCCCGCATAGATGGGGCCGGCGAGCGCGAACTGGTAGTCCTTCAGCCAGCGGGCATCGGGGCCGTCCTCGAGGTGCGCCTCGGGGCCCAGCAGGTCCAGCGCGATCTCGTGCATCTTCAGGTCGAGCTGGGACCAGAAGATCTTGTTCAGCGAGCTGTCCGCGCCGATGGCCCCGCCCGACATCATCCGCGTGGCGGTCCGGTACACGTAGTAGCGGTACGCCTCGGCCCGGCTCCAGCAGTCCACGATGGACTCCCGGTGCCGCGCGGGTCGGCCCGACCGCTTCCACAGGTCCATCAGTCGGGTCGCGGTCGCCATGAACCGGCCCGGGCTCCGCAGGCTCAGCCCGCGCTCGGACGAGGTGGTGGCCATCGCGACCTTCCAGCCTTCGTTCACGTTGCCGATGACGTCGTGATCCGGCACGAACGCGTCCTCGAGGAACACTTCGGCGAAGCTCTCGTCACCGTCCAGGCGCTCGACCCCTCGGCGGCAGACGCCCTCGCCAACCATGGGGACCATCATGTAGGACAGCCCCCTGTGACGTGTGGTCTCCGGGTCTGTGCGGAACAGTCCATAGAGGGCATCACAGAACATGCCGCGCGTGCACCAGGTCTTCTGCCCGGTGACGCGCCAGCCTCCCTCGACCTTGCGCGCCGTGCTGCCCACGCTGGCCAGGTCCGAGCCTGCGTTCGGCTCGCTCCAGGCCTGGGCCCACAGGACCTCGGCGGCGGCCATCGGGCGCAGGATACGCTCCTTCTGCTCCTCTGTGCCGAACTCGAAGAGTGTCGGTGCAAGCAGGAAGATGCCGTTCTGTATCACACGCGCGGGCGCGCCGGACGCGTAGTACTCCTCCTCGAAGATGAGCCACTCGACGAGGCTCGATTCGCGGCCACCGTACGCCTTCGGCCAGGACACGGCGGCCCACCCCGAGGCGTACAGTTGCTTCTCCCACTCGACGTGCTGGAAGAAGCCTTCCCGCGTGTCGCCCGACGCCAGACCGTGCGGGGAGTTGGCGTCGAGCCACTCGCGGCACTCGGCACGGAAGGCCTGTTGTGATGACGTGAACTCGAGGTTCATTTGCTGTCCTTTGGCGGCGGCTTCTGCATCGCCTTCTTCATCGACTTCGCGTCCTGGCCACCGATGTGGTCGTCCTTCGTCAGCGCGTTGTGGGCGTGCGCCAGGTGGTGCAGTCCGTAGACCGCATCCATCGTGTCGCGCATGCCCATGCGGTCCTCGGCCTGGTTGATGGCCTTCTTGGTCAGTGCGAGACCGAACCGCGGCTTCTCGGCGATGCGGCGAGCCATCTCCATGGTCTGGGTTTCGAGCTCGGTTCGCGGCACGACCCGGTTGAGCATGCCGACGGCCAGGGCCTCCTGCGCGGTCATCCGGTCGCCCAGGAACAGGAACTCCTTGGCCTTGCGCGGGTTCATCACGTACGGATGGGCGAAGAACTCGACCCCGGGGATGCCCATGCGGACGACCGGGTCGGCGAAGAACGCGTCATCGCTGGCGACGATGAGGTCGCACGACCACGCCAGCATCAGCGCGCCGGCGATGCAGGCGCCATGGACCATCGCGATGGTCGGCTTTGGCAGGTCGCGCCAGCGTCGGCACATGCCCAGGTAGGCCTCCTGCTCGCGTACGTACATGGCCTCGGCGCCCGGCTTGTCGGCGTGCGGGTACCAGGTCGTCGCGGTGCGCTCGAACTCCTCGTGGATGTCCCGACCGGGGGTCCCGATGTCGTGGCCGGCGGAGAAGTGCTTGCCGTTGCCGCTCAAGACGACGACCTTCACCTCGTCGTCGGCCATGGCGCGCATGTACGCGGCATCGAGCGCCAGCGTCATCTTCACGTTCTGGGCGTTGCGGTACTCGGGGCGGTTCAGCGCGATGCGCGCGATGGGCCCGTCGACCGTGTAGGTGACCTCGCTCACGCGGCCTCCGTGTGGAGCTGGGCGAGAGCGGACAGGGTGTCCTCGGCCTCCCGCACGATGGACTGGAGCAGCTGCTCGACCGTCGGCAGCTCGTCGATGAGACCGACGACCTGCCCGGTGGGAAGGATGCCGACGTCGGCGTTGCCCTCGACCATCGAGGCGCGCGTCAGCATGGGGGCGTTGGCCGCCATGGCGACCTCGGACCAGGTCATGCGGCCGCCCTTCTTCATGGCGAGGGCCTCGCGCACCATGAGCCCGAGCGGCGTGCCGGTCAGCGCCCGGAACGACAACGCGTGTCCGATCGACGCGAACAGCTTGCCCAGGGGCCCGGAGCGCTCCAAGCGCTGGACGATGGGGGTCCGCACGACCCGCTGGGGGTAGCCGTCGATGGCGGTCGTCACGACCGTCCCGGTGACCGGCGTCTTCAAGTACTGCGCCTTGATGTGCTCGGGCACCGAGCTCTCCTGGGTCAGCAGGAACCGCGTGCCCATGGCGATGCCGCTGGCACCGAGCGCGAGCGCGGCCACGAGACCTCGTCCGTCCCGGAACCCGCCGGCGCCGAGGACGGGAACCTGAACGCTCTCGCATACCTGGGGGAGCAGAAGAGAGGTCGGGACGGAGCCCGTGTGTCCCCCACCCTCGCCCCCCTGGGCGATGAGCGCGTCCACGCCCCACTCCTGGACCTTGCGGGCGTGCTTCTGCAGGCCGATCGTGGGCATCGTGACCAGGCCCGCTTCCTTCAGCCGGGCGATGGCGCCCTTGCCGGGAGCCCGGGCGAAGCTGGCGACCTTGACCCCCTCGCGAATGAGCAGGTCGAGGCGCGCGTCGATGTCCGGCTGGTCCGCTCGCAAGTTCACCCCGAACGGGTTGTCCGTCTCGGCCTTGATCTCGCCGATGGCGGTCTCGAGCTCGCCGTAGTCCAGCGTCGCGGCGGCCAGGATGCCCAGGCCGCCGGCCTTGCTGGTCGCCGCGGTGAGGCGCGAGCCGCTGACCCACCCCATGCCCGTCTGGACGATGGGGTAGCGCACTCCGAAGAGATCGCAGATGGGCGTGTGAAGGCTCATGTGTTCGCTGCGATCCAGGCGACTTCGACGTCGGTCGGCGCGCGCGTTTCGGAAACGGTCTCGGGCACATGGACGGGAAAGCCCGTGGCGTCGGCGACCTGATCCACCGTCACGCCGGGGTGCAGCGAGACGATGCGCATCCCGCCGTCCGGGCCGCCGAAGTCGAAGACACCCAGGTCCGAGACGACCCGGCGGATCTCGACGGCGCCGTTGTTCGTGCCGATGCCGCAGACGAAGTCCACCTGCGGCACGAAGATGCGCATGCTGTGCTTGGGCACCCAGTACGAGGTGACGTGACACGCAGTGTTGCCAGGAGCCCCGCGAGCGCCCAGCAGCTGGACCTTGGGCTGGGCGTGGGAGCCGACACACGAGATGTTCTGGTTCCCGAACCGGTCGATCTGGGCGGCGCCCATCATCACGTGGCGCTGGCCCCGCCACAGGACGTCGAACACCTTTCGGTAGGGCATCCAGCCTTCGACGTTCCCGTCGGAGTCGACCAGCGAGGCGACACCGTCGGTCATCACGAGGTCGGGCTCGAAGGTCGCTCGGGCGAGCAGCGCGCCCAGCTTCGGGACCGGGCCCATCGGGCTGGCCATGATCTCGCCGTCACCCCGGAAGGCCTCGGCACACGCAACGATGCAGTGGGCGCGGCTCACAGGTGCTCCCCGGCGAAGGCAGCCCAGGCCTCGGGCGTCTTGGCGGCGGCGGCGTAGGCGCGCTGGAGCTCCTCGTCGCGGGGGTAGTCGGGGATGCACTCGGTGAACCAGGCACCGCCGGGGGCGTGGACGACGCCGCGGGTGAACATCCGGTCGACGACCACCGTGTGGACGCCATGCTCGAGCTCGAGCCCGACCTGCTCGGTCGACAGGAACGTCTTGTCGGCGGCCGCCGCGAACAGGTCGTCGAAGAACGGGTCGGGGCTGAGGATCTGGCCGTTCCCGCGAGCGTCCGCGCGATGCACGTGGATCAGCGCGGCGTCGAGGTGAAGCGCCGGCATCGCGACCAGCTCGGCGTCCGTGTAGGGACAGGTCACAGTGCGGATGTCGGGTGCGGCCTGCAGGACCCCGCTGCCGAGACCGGCCCGGGTGGGGAGGAACGGGACGCCCCAGGCGGCTGCCTGCAGACCGAGCCGGAGCATGCCCTCGTCGAGCTCGGTGATGTGGATCCGGCCGGCCTGACGTGCCTTGCGGAAGTGCGGCTCGAGCGGGATGGAGTCCAGCGAGACGAAGCCGAAGACCAGGTGCTCGACCTTGCCGGTGGCGCACAGGAGTCCGACGTCCGGGCCGCCGTAGCTGACGACGGTCAGCCCCTTCAGGTCGCTGCGGGCGATGGCCTTGACCAGGTCCATGGGCTTGCGGCGGGAGCCCCAGCCCCCGATGCCGATGGTCATGCCGTCGGACAGCTGGCCGACGACGTCGTCGGCAGTCATGAGCTTGTTCACGACTTGAACCCGTCCCGGATGGAGTCGTCCCGAGCGGCGTCGCCCTCGCCTTCGAGGTTGAGCTCGAAGGTGTAGCCCTGCTCGTACCGATAGCTGCGGTTCACATCGACGGGGTCGATGCCGTTCAGGCAGTCCTTGGCAGCTCGAATGACGCGCGGCCGGCGCGAGGCGATGAGCTCGGCGATGCGGAACGCGGCGTCACGGAGCTCGGCGAGCGGCACCACCTCGAGCACCGAGCCCCAGGCGTGGAGCTCCTGGGCCGACGCGGTCTGGCCCGTGTAGACCATCGCGCGCATCTTGTGGTGCGGGACGAGGCGGTCCAGGTGGGTGGCCGCTCCCAAGGCGCCGCGCTCGACCTCGGGCAGGCCGAACGTCGCGTCATCGCTGGCGACCAGGACATCGGCGTTCCCGACCAGCCCGATGCCGCCTCCCAGGCAGTACCCATTGACCGCGGCGATGACGGGGACCGGGCACTCGTAGACGGCCTTGAACGCGGCGTAGCAGCCCCGGTTCGCGCCGACGAGGGCCGCGTGCCCCTCGGTCCGCTGCATCTCCTTGATGTCGACGCCCGCGTTGAAGCCGCGCCCGTCCGCGCGCAGGACGACCGCGCGCGCGGCGGGGTTCGCACCCGCCTCGTTCACCAGTCGAGCGAGCTCGAACCAGCCCGCGACATCCAGCGCATTGACCGGGGGTCGGTCCACGACCACCTCGGCGACGCCGAAGTCGTGGAGGGTCAGGGTGAGGTCGGGCATGGGGCTCCGGAGAAAAGTAGAACGTGTTCTACTCGGCGAGCTAGAACATGTTCTACTTTGGCTGTAAAGGCAAGTGAGCATGCGCGGCGATCAGCAGTTCCGACACATCCCTGACGTGCTGGCCCAGGCGGCCGCGCGATGGCCCACCGCGAGCGCGATCGAGGACGGGATCACCCTGTCGTTCAAGGACCTCGCGGCGGCCGTCCACCGCGCCACGGGCGGCCTCTGCACCCTCGGCATCGGGCCCGGCGATCGGGTGGCCATCTGGGCCCCGAACTGCTGGGAGTGGGTCGTCGCGGCGCTGGCCATCCACAGTCGGGGGGCCGCGCTGGTCCCGATCAACACCCGCTACAAGGGGCCCGAGGCGCGATTCATCCTCGACAGGAGCGACGCCAAGGCGATCTTCACGGTCGACGGGTTCCTCGGCCTGGACTTCGCCGGCATGCTCGGCGACATCGACCTGCCGGTCGTGCGGCTCAAGACGCCTGACTGGGACGCGTTCCTGGAGGCGGGCACGCCCGGCGACGCCGTCGACATCCAGCCCAATTGGACCAGCGACATCCTGTTCACGAGCGGGACGACCGGGCAGCCCAAGGGTGTGGTGACGACCCACGCCCAGTCGCTGCGAGCGTTTCGGGACTGGTCCCGCGTCGTCGGCCTGTCGAGCGACGACCGGTACCTGGTGGTCGCGCCGTTCTTCCACTGCTTCGGGTACAAGGCCGGCTGGCTCGCCTGCCTGATGAGCGGGGCGACCATCCTGCCCCAGGCGACCTTCGACGTGGACGCCGTGCTGGCGCGCCTCGCACCCGACCGGGTGAGCGTCCTTCCCGGTCCGCCAGCGCTGTACCAGACGCTCTTGCAGAGGGACCTGTCCCAGCACGACCTGGGCTCGCTGCGCCTCGCTGTCACGGGCGCCGCGGTCATCCCGGTCACACTCATCGAGCGCATGCGCACCGAGCTGGGGTTCGAGACGGTCATCACCGGGTACGGGCTGACCGAGGCAACGGGCGTCGCGACGATGTGCCGCTTCGACGACGACCCCGAGACCATCGCCACGACCAGCGGACGCGCCATCCCCGACGTCGAGGTGCGGGTCGTCGACCCCGATGGCCAGCCGGTCCCGGCCGGCGAGCCGGGCGAGGTCGTCGTGTGCGGCTACAACGTGATGGCCGGCTACCTGGACGATCCCGCCGCCACGGCAGCAGCCGTCCGCGACGGCTGGCTGCACACCGGCGACGTCGGAATCCTGAACGAGCGCGGGTACCTGCGCATCACCGACCGCATCAAGGACATGTTCATCGTCGGCGGCTTCAACGCCTACCCGGCCGAGATCGAGCACGCGCTGCTCGAGCATCCCGGTGTGCGCGAGGTGGCCGTCATCGGGATGGCGGATCCGAGGCTCGGCGAGGTCGGGTGCGCCTTCGTCGTCGGAGAGACCGAAGGCCTCATCGCCTGGTCGCGCGAGCGGATGGCGAACTTCAAGGTGCCGCGGCGGGTGGTGACCATCGACGCGCTGCCCCGCAACGCCAGCGGCAAGGTCCAGAAGTTCAAGCTGCGGGAGCTGGTGTGAGTACGCTCGTGGTGGGTGCCGGCGGGCTGGGTCGTGCGGTCGCCGAGCGGCTCGAAGGAGACGTGCTGCTCGCTTCACGCTCCGGACGAGACGGGACCCTGGCCATGCCGCTGCCCGGCCCCGTCCAGGTGCCCGACGACCTGTCCCTCGTGGTCTGGGCGGCCGGCGAGCCGGTGCCGCAGCTCTACGCCTCGGAGGTCGCGGACTGGAGCCAGGTCACCCGGGAGATCGAGGCCTTCACCTGCCTGGTGCAAGCGGTGCTGCCGGCGCTTCGGGCGAACCGCGGCTGCCTCGTCGCGCTGACCACGGCGGCCCTGAACCGGCACTCGCCCGCCGACGTCCTGAGCACAGCGCCGAAAGGCGCGATCTCCGCCATCGTCCGAGCCCTGGCGCGCGAAGAGGGACGCTTCGGCGTGCGCGCGAACGAGGTCGCCGTCGGCGTCATCGCCGCGGGAATGTTCGAGAAGATCGAGTTCCCGGACGGCTGGAAGGACGCCGTGGTGAAGAACGTGCCGCTCGGGTGCCTCGGCACCGCGCAGGACGTCGCGGACGCCGTCGCGTACCTGGCGACGGCGCCGTACGTCACCGGCCAGCGGCTGGCGGTGGACGGCGGATGGAGCGTCTAGCGCCTACGCCGAGTCGACGTGGTGGAACCGCTCGACGATGGTGCGGACAACGTCCCGGGTGTTCACGACGCCCAGCAGGACGCCGTCCTTCACCACGGGGATGACCGTGTAGTGGCCCTCGACCATCGCTGGGGCCAGGTCCTCGAGCGTCGCGTCGAACGGCATCGTCACCGGGTCCTTCGACATGATGTCGCCCACGGTGACTCCTGTGGACTTGGCGAGCTCGGTCCGCATGCCGGGACGAGCCAGGCTCACGACCATGCGGGTGAACAGGTTGTACGGAGGCATCTGGACGCGCTTCTCCCGCACGAACAGGTCCATCGCGGTCACCACGCCGACGAGCTTGTCGTCCTCGTCGACGACGCAGACGCCCTCGACGCCGCTGTCGAGCAGCAGCTGGGCCAGGGTCTGGACCCACGCTTCGGGCGCGATGGTCCGAGGCGTGCGGGACATGATCTCGTTGACGTACTGCATTCGTTCCTCCCGGGGTCAGGCCACCGCAAGGCCCAGGCCAGCGCAGAGGGGCCGACCGACGCGCTCGCTGCCAAGGACCGGTGGCGTCCCACCCGCCCGACTGTGCGAGTGTGCCCAGCGGAGGTCGGCGTGATCTGGCTCGTTCTCGGCTGCGGCATGCGGCCCGCCAAGGAATGCACCATTGCGCAGGTCGAGCCCGCTCGGCTTCGGACCGATGGCACACTGGTCGTCGACGAGCTCGACCGGACCGTGCTGTTGCGGGGAGTCAACGCCGGCGGGCGCAGCAAGTTCGCACCCTATGTGCCGTTCGACGGCGACTTCGACGAGGGAGTCGGGGCCTACCTCGACCGGCCCGAAGCGTGGGGCTTCGACGTGCTGCGCGTGCCCTTCTCCTGGGCAGCGGCCGAGCCCTCGCGTGGCGAATGGGACGAGGCGTGGATGGCGCGGTACGACGCCCTGCTCGACGCCGCCCACGAGCGCGGGATGTGGACCATCGTCGACTTCCACCAGGACGTGTACGCCGAGGCGTTCTGCGGGGACGGCTTCCCCGCGTGGACCCTCCCCGAAGACCCCGGCGAGCCACGGCACGACTGCCCCGGCTGGTTCACCGGGTACACCCAGGACGACCGCGTGGATCAGGCGTTCGAGGACTTCTGGGGCGACACCCACGGGGCCCGGACGGACTTCGAGGCGATGTGGTCGGTCATGGCCGCCCGGCACGCCGACCGCCCCGGCGTCATCGGCTTCGAGATCATGAACGAGCCGCACGGGAGCGCGGACGAGCTGACCCCGTTCTACGAGGAGCTCACCGACGTCATCCGAGCCGAAGCGCCGGACTCGCTCGTGTTCTTCGATGCCACGGGCACGGATGGGGTCAACGCCTCGACGGACCTCGCTCGACCGGACCGCGACGGCCTGGTGTTCGCCCCGCACTTCTACACGCCCGGGGCCCTGTTCGGCGGCGGGCTCGGGGACGTGGCCCCGGCCGAGAACTGGGCCGATGTGGGCGAGGACTGGGACCTGCCCGTCCTGGTCGGCGAGTTCGGCATCGACGCGGGGCACGGGTCCGACATCACGCCGTACATGACCGAGCACTACGACATCTTCGACGCTCGAGGAATGCACGCAACCTATTGGGAATACTCGGACTCCAGCGAGCTCTGGAACGAGGAGGACCTGTCCCTGGTCGGCCCCGACGGCGAGGAGCGCGAGGACATGCTGGCGGCCATTGTCCGCCCCTACCCGCGAGCACTCGTCGGGGGCGCGACGTGGTCGTTCGACGGGAGCGTCCTTCGGCTCGAGCTCCCGGCGACGGAGGTCGTGACCGAGCTGTCCGTCCCGGGACTCGGCGAGGTCTGGAGCGACTCGGCGTGCGTGCAGTGGGAAGGGCCCATCCTGCGTGTGCTGGCCGAGGAGGCCAGCGTGGTCGAGGTCCGGCTCTAGCTAGCCCTGGCCCGCCGACCAGATGCCGATCCCCATCGTGCTGTGCTCGACCCCGATCTCCCGGTGAGGCCGCACGATCTCGACCTTGGCCCCCTCGAGCTCACTCCACAGCCTCGCGACCCCGCGTGTGGCCGGATGGAAGCCGGTGATGTCGTGGAACGCCAGGAAGCGGTGTGGGAAGCGCCGGTTCAGCTCGAAGTCCCGCTTCACCGCGCGGTAGCTGTGGTTCGCGTCGATGAGCACGAGATCGATGTGTCCCAGCTCCTTCCGCCAGCTCAGGAACTCGGGAGACTCGGAGTCCGCCTGGAGCCAGTCCACCTCCGCCGGCACGTGCATGGGCAGCCCACGCTGCGCCGCCCAGCCGTGGTCACACGCCGCCACCTTGTCGAACGCGAACACGCGGTTCAGCGCCTCGATGGTGCGCCCGGTCCACACCCCGATCTCGAGGTACGACCGGATCCCCTGGGCTTCGATGAACTCGCACAGGCCCAGCAGCTCTTCGCGGTTCTGGAGCGCGCAGTCCTCGAGCGCCTCGCCGTGCTCCTCGAAGAGCGCCTGGGTGTGCTGATCCCAACACTTGGTACCCGCCAGGGCGGCTCGCAGGTCTCGCATCGCCTCTCCCGCGTCAGACCGACACCGGGATATCCGGCCACATGTCCGACGCACCGCTGGCCAGCATCGTCCTCTGTCGTCCGCAGCATCCGGGCAACATCGGGTCCGTCTCCCGCGCCATGGCGAACTTCGGCTACACCCAGCTCTACCTGGTCCAGCCGCCACCGGGTTGGCGTCACGACGACGCCCTGCTCCACATGGCCAACGGCTACACCGAGTGCCTGGACCGGGCCGTCGTGGTGGACGACCTGGCGGAGTTCGGAGACCATCTGGCGGGTCTCATCGGGTTCACCCGGCGGGCCGGGACGAACCGCCCGATCCACGGGGAGCTCGAGGACGCGGCGACCCGAATCGCCGAGACCCGACGACCCGAACGCTACGGCCTGGTCTTCGGGAACGAGCGCACCGGCCTCCTGAACGAGGAGCTCGACCACTGTGACGCGCTCTACACCATCGCCACGAGCAAGAGCCATGGCTCACTGAACCTGAGCTTGGCGACGGGCCTGGTGATGTACCAGCTGTCGCGCCGAGCCGACGCCATCGCCCCCCATGCGGACGGCTCGGAGCTGAAGCCGCTCGACATCATCTCGGCGACCGAGGCGACCCAGCGGGCCAACGAGATCCTGGACACCCTGAGCGTCTCGAGGGTGTTCGTCCCGGGGACCGACTTCCGCGAGAGCTCGGAGCTCTACCTGCGCCGCATCCTCATGCGCGCCCGGCTGTCTCCGTTCGAGTCCAACTGGCTCAAGCGGATGACGATGCGGGTCAGGCCGTACCTGCGGGACGAGCCCAACGCGTAGAAGGCGCGGCCAGGTCTACGTACCCAGCTTCCCGAGGAACCGAAGCGCCTGCTCGACGAATGCGTCGGCCTGCTCGACCATGACCCAGTGGCCACATCGGCCGTAGACGACGACCTCGACGTCCGTACAGCCCGTGGCCAGGTGCAGCGCTCCGCTCGGCGGGCAGAACTGGTCGTTCGCTCCCCAGAGTCCGAGGACCGGGCACGTCAGCTCGCCGAGCCGCTCACGCTGGTTCGTGACCGCGAGCGTCCGGAACGTTCGGGTGGACTGCGTCATGGCGACCTCGAAGCGCCTTTCGACGAGCGCCGGGTCGATGTCCTGGGGGCTGTAGAGCTGCTTCCCGAAGACCTTCATCATCCCGGCGAGCGTGATGCCCTCGGGCCCGTAGATGCAGCGCAGCATCGAGCGGACGCCGCGCATCTCCATGTAGACGTCGCGCTCCTCGAGGCCCCCGGGAGCCATCAGGAGCAGACCGCGGACCCGGTCAGGGTGCTCGAGCGCGATGCGGATGGCCTGGGCGCCGCCGTGCGAGTTCCCGACGAGGACGTACTCCTGGATCCCTAGTTGTTCCAGGGTCTTGGCCGCGCACTCGCTGACCCAGTCCAGGCCGTGGTCCCGGTCGACCCGCGAGCTATCGCCGTAGCCCATCGTGTCGAGCGTGATGCAGCGGTAGCCCTTGGCGGCGATGCGCTCGGCGGGGGCCGCGAAGTTCGAGGGCCCCGACGCGCCCGGTCCCGAGCCGTGCAGGAACACGACGGCGGGCCCCTCGGTCCCCCAGGTGCTGGTGGCGACGTGCAGGCCGTCCCCGATGTCGACAGGCGTCACTTGGACCTCTTCGGTGGCGCGAACGCGAGCTGCGGATCCAGATGCCCCCACTCGCTGATGCGGTCGTAGGTGGTGGGCTCCCAGGTGGCGTCGTCGACCAGGCGACCGCCCCAGCCGAACTCGAACTGGAAGCCGCCGGGCGTCTTCGCGTAGAAGCTCAACATCCGGTCGTTGGGGTGCCGTCCGAGCGTCTGCATGACCTGGAGGCCGGCCTTCAGCGTCCGGTCCAGCGCGGCCCCGACGGCGTCGATCTCGTGCGCCTCGACCATGAAGTGGTGCAGCCTCGAGCGCTGCGGTCCACCGAACGCCACCGAGTGGTGCCGCGGGTTCACGTGGAAGAACGACACATCGACGGGGTAGCCGTGGATCTCGCATCGGATGTGGTCGGAGAGCTTCGCCCCGACACCCTCGTAGAACGCTCGGGACTCCGCCTTGTCCTTGGACGTCACGACGAGGTGCCCCAGACCCAGCTCATCGGCGACGAATCCGCCGGGCACGAGCGCGCTCGAGAACGGCGTCGAGGACAGCTCGGGCCCCGTGTAGGACTCGACGGGGACACCACCGGGGTCGACCGCTCGCCGTAGCGACTGCACGCCCCGCTCAGCCGGGTCCGCATCCTCGCCCGGACAGTCGTCCAGCGATGCCATCTCCCAGCCCACACACGCGAGATCGTTGCGCTCTCCGGGCTGGATCTGGAAACGCCAGGCGTGGCCGTCCATGCGGAACCGGCCGTCGCCGACGTCCTCCATCCCCAGCACATCGGTGAAGAACTGCGTCCAGCGCGCGACGTCCTTCACCTCGAACACGAGGTAGCCCAGCTGCATCAAGAATCGCCTTGCATCAGATGAAGAAGTCCGTCGAGCGTAGGCCCAGCTGGACCGCGCCGTAGTTGCGGCCGGACTTCTCGGGCCGATTGGCGAAGTGGGCGCGAGCACCGTGCACATCACAGAACAGACGGTGGATGGGCGAGCTGGTGAAGAGCGCCCTGCCCCCGCAGTTCGCGAACAACGCATCCACGACCTCGACGCAGTCGGAGACGACCTCGCTCGAGTCCCAGCGCCAGGCCACGCGCTTGTCGATGGGGGCGACCTCGCCGCGCTCGGCGTAGGCCATCAGCTCGTCGAAGTTCCGGTGCAGGACCAGGATGCTCTTGTCGAGCTTGGACGCCGCCCGCGCGACCGACAGCTGGGTCCCGGGGTCCTTGGCGGCCGGCGAGCCATCCGCCGCGCCGACCTTCTTCGCGGTCACGCCCAGGTAGAAGTCGAGCGCCGCTCGCGCGATGCCCAGGGCCGAGGTGCTGACGCTGCGAACGAAGATCTGACCAAACGGGATCCGGTACAGCGGAGCCGTGTTCAGCGCGTTGCCGGGGGACTTGCACAGGTACCCGTCGATGAGCTTGTGCGTCCGATGCTCGGGCACGAACGCGCCCTCGACCACGATGTCCTTGCTGCCCGTTCCTCGCAGCGCGAACGTGTGCCAGTTGTCGTCGATCTCGTAGTCGCTACGGGGAAGCAGGAACGTCCGCATGTCCGGGGGCGAGCCCTCGGGCGTGGGCGCGAACCCGCCCAGGAAGATCCACTGGCAGTGGTCCGAGCCACTCGAGAACGACCAGCGACCGGAGATGCGGTAGCCGCCCTCGACCTTCTCGACCTTGCCGGTGGGGGCGTAGGACGAGCTGATGAGCGTGGAGGCATCCGAGCCCCAGACGTCCTCCTGGGCCTGCTCCGGGAACAGGGCGAGCTGCCACGCGTGGATGGCGACGACGCCGAGCACCCAGCCGCTCGACGCGCAGCCCGCGGCGACCTCGCGCTGGACGTCGAAGAAGGTGTTCGGGTGCACCTCGTACCCACCCCAGCGCTTGGGCTGGAGCATCCTGAAGAACCCGGCCTCCTGGAACGCAGCGATGCTCTCCTCGGGGACCCTACGGAGCTCCGAGGTGTGTTCGGCCCGCTCGGCGAGGATCGGTCGAAGTGCCCGGGCTCGCGCGAGAAGTTCCTGATGGCAGCTCATAGCTCGAAGACTCGGACGGCGTTGTCACGGAGGAAGAGCGGCCAGACCTCATCCTTGAACGGGACGGCGGGCAGCTCCTGGAAGATGCGCTCGAGCGACAGGCCCATCGGGAAGTACCCGGCGTACATGACCTTCTTCTTCCCGCGGCTGTTGGCGTAGTCGACGATGGCCTTCGGGTAGTACTTCGGGGCGAACGCCGAGGTCATGTAGAACAGGTTCGGGTACTTGATCATCAGCTTCACGGCGAGCGCCTCCCAGGGCTCTCCGCCGTGCCGCATGACGAACTTGAGGTCCGGGAAGAACCAGCAGACCTCGTCGATGAGCTCGACCTTCTGGGGGGCCATCGGGAGCCGCGGACCGGGCACGCCGACGCACATGCAGATGGGCAGGTCGAGCTCCACGCACTTGGCGTAGATGGGGTACCAGCGCTTGTCGTTGATCGGCACCTGGGGACACAGTCCACTGGGGAACCCGGTGACCGCCTTGATGCCCAGCTCGTCGTGGAAGCGGACGATGTCGCGGACCGCGTCCATGCCGCGGTTCGGGTCGACGGAGTAGCTGCCGAAGAAGCGGTCGGGGAAGCGCCGGATGGCCTCCTGGTTCAGCTCGGTCGTGACCCCGAGCATCGCCCTCTCGACGTTGAACCGGTCCATCAAGGCGACCGTGGCCGCGATGGGATCGTCGCCTTCGAAGGAGTCCGGGACGTTCCGGAACATGTACTCGACCGGCATCTTGTCGTAGTTCCGGGACGCCTCGTCCAGGAACAGCGGCTGCATGAAGTCGTACCAGGCGCGGTTGTCCTGCCCCGGCACATTCAGCATCAGGTCGATGACGGGGACAGGGGGGAAGCTCATGAGGGCCTTCGCGGCGGACACGATCCGAAAAGTAGAACGTGTTCTAGTTCCACGGTAACATTAGAACACGTTCTAGCAAGACCCCGAGAGACCATGACCTGGGAACATTCCTTCGACCTCGTCGTCATCGGCTCCGGCGCCGCCGGGATGGCTGCGGCGCTGCGGGCCCACGACCTGGGCATGAAGGTCGTCGTGCTCGAGAAGAGCGACAAGTACGGGGGCAGCACCGCGATCTCCGGCGGGGTCTGCTGGGTGGCGAACAACCCGTCGATGGCGTCCGAGGGCGTCCAGGACACGCGCGAGGAGGGGCTGCAGTACCTGCGCGCGATCACCAAGGGAGAGGTCGGCGAAGACCGGCTCCAGGCCTATGCCGACGAGTCCCTGCGGGTCATCGAGTACTTCCGGGACAACACCCACCTGCACCTGAAGTCGCTCGGAAAGTACACCGACTACTACGCGGAGCTTCCCGGCGGAAAGGCCGGTGGGCGCTCGATGGAGGCCGACCCGTTCGATGCCCGTGAGCTCGGCCCGGCGTTCAAGAACCTTCGCCGTCCCCACCCGCAGAGCCAGGTCCTCGGCAAGTTCGGCATCACCGCCCGCGAGGCCCACACGTTCCTGGCCGGGACGTTCAGCTCGAAGCTCCAGATCCTGTGGCGACTCATCCAGTGGATGCTTCGCTGGCCCGCACGCCGGGGGCTCGACCGGGACACCCAGCTCACCGCCGGCAACGCGCTGATCGGCCGCATGCGCCGCTCGCTGATGGACCGGAAGGTCCCACTGTGGCTGAACACCGGGGCGGACGGGCTCGTGATCGAGGACGGACGCGTGGTCGGCGTCGAGGCGAGCCAGGGCGACAAGTCGCTGAGACTGCAGGCGAAGTTCGGAGCCCTCCTGGCGGCCGGCGGCTTCGAGCAGAACCAGGAGCTGCGCGAGAAGTTCCTCCCGGGACCGACGAAGACCGAGTGGAACGCGGGCAACCCGCACAACCTGGGTGCGGGCATCCAGATGGGCATCGACGCCGGTGGGGCCGTCGACCTGATGGACGAGGCCTGGTGGACTCCGGTCACGCGCATCCCGAAGTCCGAGGAGGCCTGGGTCCTGGTGGTCGAGAAGTCCCTTCCCGGCGGCCTGATGGTCGGCCCGGACGGCAAGCGCTTCACGAACGAGGCGGCCCCCTACCAGGACGTCGTCTACGGCATGTACGAGGGCAAGGCGGTTCCCGGCGCCTGGCTGATCTTCGACGCCGAGTTCCGCAAGAACTACCCCGTCGGCCCGGTGGCTCCCGGCTACGCGATGCCGGACAAGCGCCTGTCTCGACGCCTGCGCGATGGCTTCCTGACCCGGGGCCGCACGCTGACCGAGCTGGCCGAGAAGCTCGAGCTCCCCGCCCAAGCCCTGCAAGCGACCATCGAGCGGTTCAACGAGCACGCCGACAAGGGCGAGGACCCCGACTTCCACCGCGGCGAGAAGGCCGCGGACCGGTACTACGGCGATGACCGGGTCACGCCGAACCCGTCGCTGCGGGCCCTTCGGCGCGGCCCGTTCTACGCGATCCCGGTCTTCCCCGGCGACCTGGGCACCAAGGGCGGCCTGGTCACCGACCCCGGCGCCCGCGTGCTGCGCGAGGACGGCTCGGCCATCGCCGGCCTGTTCGCGGCCGGGAACTGCAGCTCGGCCGTCATGGGCCGCAGCTACCCAGGCGCCGGCGGCACCATCGGCCCCGCCCTGACGTTCGGCTTCCTGGCCGCGGAGACGGCCCAGGCATCTGGAACCACTGCGGCTGGAGAGACAGTGGAAACACCCTCTGAGGAGAAGCGAGCCCATGCCTGAGGTCCGCTGCGCCCGAACCGTCGATCGCCCCCTTCCCCAGATCTGGGGCTTCGTGCAGGACTTCGACAACTGGGCGCCGATGCTGCGCGGCTACATGAAGCACGAGGTCGAGAGCGACACGGACTCGATCTGGACGCTGAAGGGAGAGGCGGGCGCGTTGTCGCGCACCGTCAACCTGCGGGTCCACATCACCGAGTACGGCGAGGAGCGCGTCAGCTTCGAGCTGACCGGGCTCGACGAGGCCGTCAACGGCGGAGGATCGTTCGACTTCCGACCTGTCGGAGAGGCTCCACTGCCGCCCCCGCGGACGTGGTGGCAGAAGATCATGGACTGGTTCACCGGTCGGAAGCCCGCCCTCCCCGGCCCGCCCGGCTCGGCCCAGATCACCTTCGACTTCAAGATCGAGGCCCAGGGCCCCATGGGCCCGATGGTCAACGCCATGCTGGCGCCTTGGACCGAACAGGTCGCCGAGGAGCTCCTGGAGTCCATCGCGACGAAGCTCGAAGCCCAGGAGGCGGCGTGAGCACCTTTCCTAGGGGGTGGTTCGTCATCTCGTGGTCCGACGAGCTGGCCAAAGGCGATGTGAAGCCGCTCCGCTACTTCGCCAAGGACTTCGTGCTGTTCCGCATGGATGGCGTCGCCACCGTGCTGGACGCCTTCTGTCCGCACCTGGGCGCCCACCTGGGCTACGGCGGTCGCATCGAGGACGGCGGCCTGCGCTGCCCCTTCCACGCGTGGAGCTTTGGCACCGACGGGCACTGCAAGTCCATTCCGTACGCCAAGAAGATGCCCCGCAACACATCGGTGACCTGTCACGCCGTCCGAGAGTTCAACGGCGCCGTCTACATGTGGCACGACCCCGAGGGCGCCGGCCCCGCCTGGAAGATCCCGGTCATCGCCGAGTACGGAACCGAAGACTGGTCCGACTGGAACACGAACTGCCTCGAGGGTGTGAAGACCCATCCCCGCGAGATCGTGGAGAACGTGGCCGACAGCGCCCACTTCCCGACGGTGCACCGGACCGAGGTGTCCGAGTTCGAGAACGAGTACGTCGACCACAAGGCCACCCAGCGCACCAAGGGCGTCGCTCGGCCTCCGAAGGGTGGCGTCGACCACTTCGAGATCGAGGCGACCTACTACGGCCCCGCCTTCCAGATCAGCCACATGGCCGGGTACCTCGACAGCATCCTGTTGATGGCCCACACCCCCATCGACGAGACCCACCTGGACCTCAGGTTCGCGGTCTCGCTGAAGAAGTCCGGTCCGAAGACCGAGCAGTTCGCCCAGTTCTACGCAGAGAACCTGCGGCTGGGCTTCCACGAGGACATCACGATCTGGGAGCACAAGGTGTTCCGGGATCGCCCCGCCATCTGCGACGGCGACGGCCCGATCGGCCGCCTTCGCACCTGGTACCGACAGTTCTACGAGCCCCGAGGATAGGTAGTTGGAAACGCAATGGAATCTTGAAGTCGACGTCGTCTGCGTCGGCACGGGTCTCGGTGGGATCACCGCGGCGCTCTCCGCTCACGAGCACGGAGCCGAGGTCGTCATCCTGGAGAAGGCCACGAAGCTCGGCGGCGTCTGCGCGTACAGCGGCGGCGAAGTCTTCGTCCCCTGCAACCACCTGCACGAGGACGACCCGAAGGACGCCAAGGCGTACCTCGACTTCCTGGCCGGTGGCTACGCCAAGAAGGAACACGCGGACATCCTGTTCGACATGGCCCCGAAGGTCGCGAAGTGGGTCCAGGACGTGTGCGGCGTTCAGTGGCGCGTGATCGACGGCTTCCCCGACTACTACCACCCGCATGCCCCTGGAACTGCAGCGGAAGGTCGGTACCTGGAGTGCGAGCTCTTCGAGGGTCGGGAGCTGGGCGAGTGGCAGAAGATGTGCTGGTCGAGCCCCCACATGCCACCCGGCATCCGCCACGACGAGCTGTTCAGCTGGGGCGGTCTGTCGGGCATCGCCCGCTGGGACTTCGCCACCATGGGCAAGCGGATGGCCAAGGACATCCGCGGCATGGGCCCGGCGATGATGGGCTGGTTCCTCAAGGCCGCGCTCGTGGACCGACAGCTCCCGTGCCACCTCGGGACCGGTGTGACCGAGCTCATCAAGGAAGGCGACACCATCGTGGGCGTCGTCGCGATGAAGGAAGGCCAGCCCTTCCGGGTGCGTGCACGCAAGGGCGTGGTCCTGGCGATCGGCGGGTACGACTGGAACGAGGAGATGGCGACAGCGTTCGAGCAGCTCCCCGAGTGGCACTCGATGTGCCAGCCGCAGATCGAAGGCGACAACATCGTGCTCGGTGGCGAGCAGGGTGCGGCGCTGACCGGCGTGCCCTCGTACAACCTCGGCATGTTCTTCGGGTACGGCGTCCCCGGCGAAGAGCACGACAACGCGCCGCTGTTCCGCGCGTCCTGGGAGGGTGGCTTTCCCCACGCGCTCTGGGTCAACCGCGAGGGCAAGCGGTTCGCCGACGAGTCGTTCTACCGGGACTACCTGCCCCGCTGCCACGACTGGGACGGCGTCGACCAGGTGCACCCCAACTACCCGCCGTTCCTGATCTTCGACCAGAACTACCGCGACAAGTACGCGTTCTGCACGTGGTTCCCCGGCCAGGAGATCCCGGAGTCGTTCGTCGCCAAGGCGGACACCCCCGAAGAGCTGGCCGAGAAGCTGGGCATCGACCCCGCCACGTTCGCGGCGACCATCACGCGGTTCAACGAGCACGCGGACAACGGCGAGGACCCGGACTTCAACCGCGGCCAGTACCCCTGGGCCGCGATGATGACCGGGGACAAGAACATGAAGAATCCGAACATCGGCCCGCTGAACAAGGCTCCGTACTACGGCATCGCGCTGACGGCGGTCGGCGTCGGCGTGAACGCGGTCGGCCTGAAGACGGACACCTCGGCGCGGGTCGTCCACGTCCGAGGCCGCGAGATTCCAGGCCTCTACGCCGCCGGGAACTCGGCAGCGCTCCTCGACACCGGAGCCGGCTACCAGTCGGGTCTGTCGAACGTCCGCGGGATGACGTGGGGCTGGATCGCCGGGAAACACGCCGCCGAGCGGTAGACTGACCGCATGCTGACGGGGGCCGAGCGCGCGCGGCTTGTCACGCTCTTCGATGGGCCGCTGGCCCCGTTCGTCGACGGCGCGACGGTGGAGGTCCTGCGCGAGCACCACCACGGCCGTCCCGAGACCGATCTGCTGGTGGTGCTCGATGGAAGAGGCCGGCACTGGCCGAATGGCCCTCGCCGCGACGTCGAGGCTGGAGACCTGGTGTTCGACCCGAACATCATGGAGCTGTCGACCCAGCTGCTGGGCCAGCTCTACGCGCGCACGCCCATGCGCCTGGCCCGACTCCCCGTGCCCCGACCGTGTCCCGTCCCGATAGCCGAGCTCATCGCCGACCTGATGGAGGCCGAGCGGGACACGTGGGTCCGGCGCGGCGAGGACGTCACCTTCAGCGCCCGCTCGTTCCTGAAGGAGGACTCGACCATCGAGGGCCCCCGTACCGGTTCCTCGACGCCGTCCTCCAGCTGTTCGTCCTGGACCCGGACGAGAGCCGAAGGAAGGCCGACGGCTTGCCCCCCATCGCGATGGAGCCCGCCGAAGGGCTGACCGGCCTGGGCGCACGGCCCCTGCTGGTCATGGCGCGCTACCCCCGCGTCGCGTCGAAGAGCGGAAGGGAGCTCGCGTATGAGGAAGGCGCGCTGTTCACGCCCGCCCTGCTCGGCCTGCGGCCCGGGGTCGACACCGTCTGGATCCGCCCGGAGAGCATGATGGCGGAGCTCATGGGACGCGAGCACTTCGGACTGCAGAAGCGGCAGGCCCGGGTCGACTTCGGGGACAGGCTGACCCGGTTCGGAGACTCCTCGAACGACCTGGAGCTCTCCTGGGACCGGACCGAGCCCGCGGAGACGCTGCCCGTGCTGCACGAGCTGGCCGACCACCTGACCCCCATCCCCCTGGCATCCGGACTGCTCCCGGCGCTGGCGACCGACTGGCTCACCGAGCGACTGAGCGCCCCGACGATGATCTTCTCCCGAGTTCCGACCCGGCGACCGAGCGAGCACCGCCTGGTGGCCAGCTCGTTCGAGTCCAAGGCGCCTCGCAACGCCCGCCGGCTCCACGGCGTGCGCCTCTGGACCGGCGCGCGCTCGGAGCTGCGCGGTGCTCGCGTCCTGTACGGCTGCGAGCTGACCCTCGAGTTCACGCTCAGCACGCCCGGCACGACCTGATGGACGACTGGCTCCAGGGGTTGTTCGCGCTCAACGACGAGATCGATCTGACGCTCGCCCGGAGCCATCCGCGCCTGCGAGCGCTCCGGATCCCGGAGAACGCGCAAGCCACGCTCGAGCCCGGCCTCGTCTGAAGCGTCGACTCCGGCGTCATCGGGCTGCTGGATGGCGACGACGTGGTCGACGTGCGCTGGCACACGGCGGAGATCCCGCGTCACCCGATGCGCGTGCAGGCCGTGCGCGAGGCCGTGGTGGTGGGGCTCCCCGTCGACGCGCTGGCCGACGTGCGGCGGCCGGATGTGACCGACGACCAGTGGGCCCGGATGATGCCTCGGCTGCGGCGCGACGCCGTGCTCCGCGCCGGTCGTCTCCACCGGTCGGCCCAGCGGCTCGTCTCGAACACCGGGCGACGCATCTGGTCCCGCGACCGCATGTACGCGCGCCGCCCCTGGGAGCCACACCAGGTCCGTCTGCGCGCCCACATCGTCCCGTTCGAGGACTTCCGGCTCATCGCGCAGGGAACGCGCCTTGGCTCGGCGGACCGAGGACTGGCCCTTGTCGGCGAGCTGCGCGACCTGACGTACACCGAGATCCAGGGAGCCACGGCCCACCAGCTCGTGCTCCTGGGCGAGCCGCGGGACGGCGCCTTCCACGCGCTGCTCGGGTGGATCGGGGACCTGGGTGGGCTGGTGCATGGTCGACGCCGCCACGGCCTTCCGTTGCTGCCGGCCAGGGTCTGGCGGACGACGAACCGGGACGAGACCTGCCTCGTGGCGGCCGGCCAGCCGCTCGCGCGGTGGAAGGGTGTCTGGCGCTCGCCGAACCGGGACTGGGCCGACGTCGCGCCATCGCTCGGGCTCGACCCGTCCGTCCTCCGGCTCCAAGGCCGGATGGCGTTCGAGCTCCCCGGCCCCCGCCTCGTACGGTCCGCTCGTGGCCAGCTGAAGGTCCGCTCGGACCACCCCGTCTGGCAGGTGCAGGGTGAACCGAGCGCGATCTGGGAGACCGACGCCCAGCTCGACCTGCCGCCGTTCAGAAGCCCCGGAGGATGACGCCCCACTCGACGCCGTGAGCTCCCTCGCGACGCAGGGGCGCGATGGCGGTCGGCGGCATCGAGCAGGTGCTCGCCGGCTCGACCACGAGCCACAGGCGCTCCACAGGCAGCCTGGGTGTGAGGGTCAGCTCGGCCATGCGACGGACGCGACGCTGGGGGTAGACGACGTAGCCGTCGGCCGGCGGCAGATCCTCGACCCAGCCGTCCCAGAAGTCCTGGGTCTCGCGCTCGGTGAAGCCGTGCGCTCGCACGAGCTCGGTGATCTCGGCCAGATCGGCCGCGCACCAGCCGCGCTCGGTCTGCAGCGACTCGGACTGCGGGCGGGTGACGGACACCTCGTAGAACAGGAAGTCGTGGACCTGGCCGTCCTGTTCCCAGCGACCGTCCGGCAGGGCGACCCCGGACCAGCCGTCACCGTAGTCCGGCACGCTGTCCACGACCCGCTGGTGCCGCGCGAGGCCGAGCTCCACCGTCATCTCGGTCGGAGACTCCGGGTACAGGTACAGGTTGGGCTTGTCCGCGACGTCGCAGCCCTCGAACCGGATGTCGATCTCGTGCTCGGTGCACTCGAGCAGCGTGAGCGTGGTGTCCGGGGCGTAGCAGCCCTCGTCGTTCCACGCGGTCAGGACGTACTCGAAGCCGCCCTCGAGGTTGAGCTCGTAGGCCCCCTGGCTGTCGGTCTCCACGAACGTGACCAGCTCGCCGTCCTGCCAGGCCTCGATCGTGCCGGTCGAGAACGCCGCGGACTCGTCGAACAGGTGCCCGTAGACGAAGCCCTCCGTGCTCCCGCACTGGGCCCCCGAGTCGGTGGGTTCGCCGCCGCCGACACATCCCATCATCAACAAGAACATCTCGCCTCCTATGCTGCCTGCACCCTGAGAGTACCTGTATTGCGCGGGGCCTGAGGGTTGATCGGGCGTGTGATCGGGTGTTCGGAGGTCAAGATGCCCGGAGCGCTACCTGTCGAACTGCGTGAGCGAGTTGTCGCAGCGCACCACAATGGCGAGGGAACATACGCCGAACTCGCGG
>JAAESX010000348.1 GCA_024228935.1 Pseudomonadota bacterium | reverse complement strand
GTGAAGGGGTAAGGGGCTGTGTGGGGCTATCTGTGACACCACTACATCTAGCCTGGGGGGTAGCAGGAGGGGGGGGCAGAGGGTAAGATATGGGTGAGGCCAGGGGTGGGGACCTAGAATAAGTCAAAGGACATGTTCTCGGCCCCGCCATCGCCGCCGTCGCCCTCGTCAGCCTCGGAGGCGGGGGTCGTCGGGCAGGGCGTCTCGCCCGTCGCGAACCTGCCGCCGAACACGGCGTCGGCCGGCGCCGAGGCGCCGGCAGCCGTGATCAGGTCGGCGACCTTTCGGTCCCTGCAGGCCGCATCAATTTTGCCGCTCCGGGACGGCTCGTAGAGCTCGTTGGCGAGCCAGTCCCGGGCGACCTTCGTCGCCACGGAGCCCAGAGGGACCGTGGCGTACACCAGGTCGCCGAACCCGCTGCCCCCCTCGGGAGGCAGCGAGTAGGCGACCTGAATATTGGACCCGCTGGGGTTGCGCGCCGCCTGCGTCGCAGCCTCTAGGCCGTCCATCACGAACTCGACGTTCTCGCGCAGCTGCTCGTGCGGGTAGTCCGCACGCTCGGCCTCGCTCGCGGCCGCCGCCGCAGCCTTCCTCTCCGCCTTGTTCGCCTTCTGGTTCTGCCGGGCCTTTTTGGCCCTGCGAGCCGCGGCCCGAGCATCTTTCTGCGCCTCCGTCGGCTCCTCCTTCCGCGACGCGGTGCGCTCGACGAACGAGCGCTCCGCCGCCTGCACCGGCTCGCGGTCGCCCGCGGCCTTCTCGGACTTCAGCTCGAAGGTCGCCGTCCCGTAG
>JAAESX010000347.1 GCA_024228935.1 Pseudomonadota bacterium | reverse complement strand
TGGCTACCGGTATGTAACCGCCCCGGGGCCGAGGCCCAAGGGGAAGGTGGCGGAGACAGAGGGATTCGAACCCTCGGTACAGTTTGACCCGTACACATGATTAGCAATCATGCACCTTCAGCCACTCGGTCATGTCTCCGGCAATTTGAAAGAACGAAAGGGAAGGAGGCGGTGGGATTCGAACCCACGAACCCTTTCGGGTCGCTGGTTTTCAAGACCAGTGCCTTCAACCACTCGGCCACGCCTCCAGAGGCGAGCCCCCGCCAGTTAATCCCCCGCTGAGATCCGGTCAAGGCCGCCCATGTACGGGCGCAAAGCCTCCGGAATCACGACACTTCCATCGGCCTCCTGGTAGTTCTCCAGGATCGCGACCAGCGTCCGGCCGACCGCCAGGCCGCTTCCGTTGATGGTGTGCGCCAGCCGAGGCTTCGCCTTCTTGGCGTCGCCGGGCTTCGGCTCTGGCCGATAGCGCAGCTTCATCCGTCGAGCCTGGAAGTCTCCAAAGGTGCTGCAGCTGCTGATCTCGCGGAACTTGTCCTGCCCGGGGAGCCAGACCTCGAGGTCGTAGCAGTGCCGGGCGCCGAAGCTGATGTCGCCCGCGCACAGCCGCATCACCCGGTAGTGGAGCCCGAGCGCCTGGAGGCAGGCCTCGGCGTGGCTCGTGAGCAGCTCATGCTGCGCGTCGCTGTCCTCGGGGGCGCAGACCCGCACCATCTCCACCTTGTGGAACTGGTGCTGCCGGATCAGGCCGCGGGTGTCCTTGCCGTAGCTCCCGGCCTCGGCTCGGAAGCAGGGCGTGAAGCAGGCGTACGCGAGCGGCAGGTCGGCGCCATCGACGATCTCGTCGCGATGCAGGTTGGTGACCGGCACCTCAGCGGTCGGGATCAGGAACCCGCGCTTGCCGTTCAGCGGCTCGGCGAGCCGGAAGAGATCGTCCTCGAACTTGGGCAGCTGGGTCGTGCCCTCCATCGCGTCTTCCCACACGATGTACGGGACCATGACCTCGCCGTAGCCGTGCTGGCTCGTGTGCATGTCCAGGAAGAAGCTGATGAGCGCCCGCTCGAGACGGGCCGCGGCGCCACGCAGGACCGTAAAGCGCGCTCCGGCCAGCTTGGCCCCCGCCTCGGCGTCCAGGATGCCGAGCTTCGCGCCCAGGTCGTCATGGAGCTGCGGCTCGAAGTCGAACTCGGGCTTGTCCCCCCAGCGGCGGATCTCCTCGTTGTCGTCTTCGCTCTTTCCGGCCGGGACGCGGTCGTCCAGCAGGTTCGGCATGTGCAGCAGCAGGCGGTCGCGCTCGGCTTCGAGCTCGCCCTGCTCGGCCTCGAGCTCCTTGGCCCGCGCGCTGGCGGTCGCGACCTGGGCCTTCAGCTCCCCCGCCTCGTCGCCCTTGCCGGCCTTGTAGAGCTTGCCGATCTCGGGGCTGAGCTTGTTCCGCACCGCGCGGCACTCGTCGCCCTCGAGGATGACCTCCCGACGCCGCTGGTTCAGCTCGGCGACGCGGTCGAGCGCAGCCAGGGTCTTCTCGTCGGCGCTGCGACGGGCGAGCGCGTCACGCACGCGCTCGGGCTCGTTCTCAACCAGCTTGGGGTCCAGCATCTCGGCCTCCTCGGGCCGCCCCCTCTAACCACGGATGAACGCTAGCCCCAGATCTCCCGCCAGGAAGCGTCCGGGTGGAAGAACATGATCTCCACCGCGTCCATGTGCTGGCTCGCCTTGAACTCCGAGCGCGACAGGTGCGTGGCCAGCGCGCCGGCGACCTGGTGGTGCCGTGGGGCGCCTCCATCCGGGCACTGGATGAACCGGAGCCTCACCCGCGGGGGGCGCGGGATCTCCATCATGAGGCCGCCGAGCCGCTCGACCGTGCGCTTGATCGCGCCCGGAGCGGCGTGCTCGAAGGTGAGCGTGATGGGAACACCCTCGATGTCGGCCTCGAGCCGAGCCCCGCTGCCGATGAAGGTGCGCGCCTTGGCCAGGATGGCGTCGCGGGACTGCGGGGCGGTCTTCGGAAGCTTCAGCCGCTCGGGCGCCTTGCGGATGGGCCGGTCCTGGGACTGGTTCCCTCCCGCGAGCAGGCCCCGACCGATGTCGATGCCGACGAGCAGGACGCCCAGGCCCATCAGGCCGCCCCAGGCGCCGTTCGGGAGCGCCTCGACCAGATCGAGGGCGATGGCTGACTGCCGGTCGACGACCATGAAGTACGCCAGGACGGCACCGACGCTGAAGAGGAGTGCTCCGAGACCACGCATGGCCGCAGGCTACCCCGGGAGCACGTCGATCAGGTGGCGGACCAGGCGCTCGCGGACCTCGTCCATCGGCACCACGAGCCCCTCGTCGGCCAGGCTCGTCATGATGTCGGCGTCGAAGCCGCAGGGGTTGATGCGCTCGAACACGCCCAGGTCGACGTCGACGTTCAGCGCCAGCCCGTGCCACGTGACCCACCGCCGACACGCGATGCCGACGCTGGCGACCTTGCGTCCGCCCACCCAGGCGCCCGTGTTGCGCTCGTCGCGGCCGGCCTCGAGGCCCAGGTCGGCACAGGTCCGGATGACGGCCTGCTCGAGGTCCCGCAGGTGTCGGTGCAGGTCCTGTCGCCCCGGAGGCAGCCGCACGATGGGGTAGACGACCAACTGGCCGGGGCCGTGCCACGTCACGTCGCCACCGCGCTCGGCCTGGACGACGGGGATGCCACCCGCGTCCAGCACGTTGTCCGCACTCGTCCGACGGCGGCCCAGCGTGATGACCGGGGCGTGCTCGACGAGAAGCAGGGTGTCCTCGACCTCGTCGGCGATGCGAGCCGCCAGCAGCTCCTTCTGTCGAGCCTGCGAGGCGGCGTACTCGACCCCCTGTCCGAGGTCCTCTACACGCATTCGAGGACGTCGCGGAACACGGCCTCGATCGACTGCGAGGCGTCCACGCGCACGACGGTCTGCCCGTGCTCGAGCAAGAGAGCGAGCGCGGCCTCGTAGGCGGCATGGATGGCCGTGAGCTTCTCGAGCGTCTCGAAGCGGTCGCGGGCAGCGCCTCGGGCCTCGATGCGAGCGAGGCAGCCCTCGACGGGCAGGTCGAGGAAGACAGTGACGTCCGGCGCCCGGAACGCGGCGTTGAGTCGCCAGACCTCGGAAAGCGGCATCGCCAGCGACTGGTACGCCAGAGAGCTGGCCACGTACCGGTCACTGACCACGTGCTGGCCGGCGTCGAGGCGAGGCTGGATCTCGCGCTCGAGGTGGTCCTTGCGGTCCGCCGCGAACAGGTACGGCAGCACGCCGTCCCCCAGGAACTCGGGGTCGCCCAGCGACTGCCGGATCATCCGACCGACCGGGCCCCCACTCGGCTCGCACGTGGAGTGGGCGCTCAGGTGCTCGCACAGCATGCGCACCTGGGTGGTGCCGCCGCTGCCGTCCAGACCTTCGATGACGATGAACTTGGCCATGGGCCCCTACTACTCGTCCGGGCAGGATCCGCCAGCGTCCTCGAGCCGAACCGTCATCGACAGCATCGTGCCCTCGACCGTCGCGGTCTTGTCCATCGACGGGAAGGTGGCCCGGTCGTAGCCCAGCCCCTGGACGGCGATCTCGATGGTGTGGGTCGCGTCGAAGACCGTCTCGTCCTCGGCCACGCTGGCCATCAGGGCCGTCATGTCGCCGCTGGCCCACGTGGTGCCGTCCCACGTGATGGTGAACGTCGGCTCGTTGATGTAGGCCGCGACGGCGGTGAAGCCCTCGGACCGGACGAAGAGCGTGTCGTCGAGGCGGCGCCCCCACTTCCAGTCCCACATCCACAGCAGCGGGTAGACGTCCGCGGCGGTGGGCGCGTACAGCCAGGTGTGCTCGGACGAGCCCATGTCCTCGTACGCTGGTGAGCCCTCGATGGTGCCGGCCTCGAGCGTGCCCGCGGTGAACTCCGCGAGCGTGGTCGAGTGGTCGTCGGACTCGGCGCCTCCTCGGAAGGCCAGGGCCCCGTTCTCGGCGTCGGCCACCGCTGCGTACGTCGTGGCGACCCCGACCAGCTCGTTCGTGAGGTTGGTCGCGACGACGTCGTAGTACTCCCACAGCGAATAGGCGCTGGCGGCCGCGGAGTACTGCCCGGTGGCGATGTAGTAGTCGTACTGGCTGATCCAGTAGTCGCGCTCGGCGCCGTAGTAGATGGCCAGCGCCTCGAGCACCTCGTACTGCTCGTACATGGCCTCATCCAGGTCGACGCCGTCTCCCGTCGCGTCGGTCGGCAGCGTGACCGACTCGACGACCATGGACACCGGCGAGCAGCGCAGGTCGACCACGTCGAGCTCGAGCGGGGTGTCGACGAACGGCGTCTCGGCGAAGGCCGCGTAGACGGTGACGGCCTCCTCGGGCGTGGGCGCCGCCCAGCTGAAGCTGTAGTCCGTCTGGTCGACCGAGCTGGTGGACTCGTTCGCGATCTCCGTGATGGTGTCGGTCGCCTGGTCGTAGGTCCGGAAGCTGACCGAGTCCACGACGTTGAAGTCGCCGAACGGGGTCGCGATGCCCGCCACGTCGTCCAGCACGAGCTCGCCATCGACCGGGTCGACGTTGCCGATGGACAGGTCGCCACCGGGGGTGTTCCAGAGCGGCGTGCTGTCCGAGTAGGTCAGCGCCGCGGTCAGGTTCCCGCCCAGGCGACCCAGGATCCACCGGATGGCGCGAAGCTGGGCGTTCAGCGAGTCCGTGACGTTCTGGGGCGGCCCGACGGTCCACTTCAGGTTGACGCCGAAGCTGCTGGCGTAGTCGGGGTCCTCGATCTGGACGAGCTCGTGAGCCAGGTCCGCGGCGATCTCGGGCCCGGTGTTGGCCTCGACGATGGAGAAGTACTTCGGCGTCGGGACGGTCGGGATGCCCGGGCCGACGCCGATGGAGATGAAGGGCCACAGCGAGGTCTTCAGCCGGTCGTCGTCCTCGGGCGCCGTGATGCTCGGCGTGAGCTCCATCGAGGCGCTCATCGAGTTCACGTCCAGGAACTCACCGCCTTCGTAGTGCAGGCCCGCGCTGACCTCGACGTCGCCGCGGAAGTCGAGCCCGACCTCGGGCCCGTAGTGGATGGTCTCCGCCTCGGCCGAGAAGCCGGCGTAGACCGGGACGTAGCCCTGGATGATGGGTCCACCGAGCACGGGCGGGAGCGGGAACACGCCGTACAGCGGGGTCTCGGCGCCGCAGGTCACGCTGCCCTTGACGTCCTCGCCCAGCTCGGCGGCGATCGACGCCTCGATGCCCAGCTCGCCTTCGACGACGAACTCGGCCTTCTCGACCGTGAAGCTCGCCACCACCAGGTCGAAGCGGGTGTCCAGCGCGTGGTCGACCTCGAAGCTGGTGTCGGTGATGGTGAACGCGTCGTCCCCACCGGCGCCCACCACGCAGTCCATGCCGCCGAAGCGCAGGCGCCCGACCGAGAAGCCGATGAAGGTCTCGCTCTCGGCGAACGTGACGTAGTCGGTGGTCCCCGAGATGCTCAGGTCCTCGAACGCCTCGTCGATGGGGGCATAGGTCAGCTCGACCTCGACCCCGTCGCTGGCCTCGGAGACGCTCACGACGCGCCCGGGAGTCATGCCGTCCTGGCGCCCCAGCACCAGATCCCCGACCTGGGGCGAGGAGATGTCGAGCGTCATCGAGAACGTGATGTCGTGGATCTCCTCGACGCTGTCGTCACTCACCAGGGTGGGCCCCTCGACGATGTCCGAGTCCGCCACGAGGATGGCGTCGGGGGCCGGTCGAGCGACGTAGACGAGCACGGGATCGCTGGCGATGCCGTCGATCTCGGCGTGCACGAGCGTCGAGGCGATCACGCCCTGCGGCAGCACGGTCCCGTCGTCGACGGACAGCACGGTGGTATCCTCGATGACCCAGGTGGCGTCGAGGTCCAGCACGTTGCCGGCCTCGTCGGTGATGGTCGCCACAAGCGCGCCGTCGCCATCGATGGGGACGAGCAGGTTCTGGGCGTCGAGCTCGATGGCGAACGGGACCGCGGTGGGTTCACGCTCGGCGGGGTCGCCGTCGCAGGCGAGGAGGACGAGGAGGTGCATGGGCCGAACCTATCCGTGCGGGCCTCGCTCGTGTGACCGAACCGGCGTGGACAGACCCCGAGCCAGCTGGGAACATCCAGCATGCTCGCATCGGTCCTCGTCGCCCTCACGTCCTGCGACGGCGCGCCGGCCCGATCCGCCGCCCGCGCGTCGAAGCCAAGGCGTCCACTCTCACCGACATGCTCCAGGTGACGACGACGGACACCGAGGCCGGCGGGTTCGCGGTCTCGGTGGCCGGGGCGGGGGACCTCGACGGCGACGGCTACGGCGACGCGCTGGTCGGCGCCGACTCGACCGACCCGGGGACCGCCGGGGCCGTGTACGTCTACTTCGGGAGCACGTCGGGACTCGGTGCATCCACCGAGGTGCGATTGGACGCTTCCGACCGCGCCGAGAACGACGACTTCGGGCAGGCGCTGGCCGGGCCTTGGGACCTGGACGCTGACGGCTTCGACGACGTCGTCGTGGGGGCGCCGGGGAACTACGACAACGGGATCGGGTCCGGCTCCCTCTACGTCTACCTGGGCAGCGCCACCGGCGTCGACGCGACCTCCGAGGTGCTCCTCCTCGCGTCGGACGGCGCCGCGGGCGACAAGTTCGGGTACGACGTCGCCGCAGCCGGGGACGTGGACGCGGACGCGGACGGCTACGACGACGTCATCGCGGGGGCCTACTACGTGTACGACCCGGACGCGCAGATGGGCGCCGCCTACGTGTTCCACGGGAGCGCGACCGGACTGGACTCGTCCACGGAGCTGCGGCTCACCCCGGCCGACCACCAGCGACGGGACCGGTTCGGAATCGGCGTGGCGGGCGGCTTCGACGCCGACGCCGACGGCTACTCGGACGTCCTGGTCGGGGCGGACGAGTACCTGGAGGACACCGGCAAGGCGTCCGTGTTCCTCGGCGGCGCCGACGGCATCGACACGACGACCGAGCAGGTCCTCCGGGCCTCGGACGGGGCCGAGGACGATGAGTTCGGGCGGGTCGTGTCCACGGCCGGAGACGTCGACGGCGACGGCTACGGCGACATCGACGGAGACGGGCACGACGAGGTCGTCATCGGGGCCTACCGCCGCGACGACGGCGGCGTCGCCGACGTCGGCGCTGCCTACATCTACTACGGCACGAGCACAGGAACCGACACGTCGACCGAGCTCCAGGCGCTGCCGGCCGCCGGGTTCAGCCTCGAGCGCTTCGGCCGCGCCGTGGGCGCGGGTGGGGACCTGAACGGGGACGGGTACGACGAGGTCCTGGCCGGCGCGTGGGGCACGAGCCTGTACGTCATCGACGGGCACTGCGAGCGAGACTGGTACGCCGACGCCGACGCCGACTCGGTGACCCAGGCCTGCGGGCAGCCGAGCGGCTCGGTCGCCGACGCGACGGACTGCGACGACGACGATGCCACAGTGCATCCCGGCGCGACAGAGACGAGCGGCGACGGGGTGGACTCGGACTGCGACGGCACCGGCGGCCCCGACAACGACGACGACGGAGACGGGCTGAGCTGGTCCGAGGAACGAGCCCACGGGACGAGCGACGCGGACGTGGACAGCGACGCCGACGGCCTCGACGACGCCGAGGAGATCGCGTTGGGCACGGACCCCCTCGACCCCGACACGGACGGCGTCACGGACGGCGACGAGCTCGACCAGGGCACGGACCCCCTCACGCCGGACACCGACACCGACACGGAGACGGAGACGGAGACGGAGACGGAGACGGACTCCGGAACGGCCTCCGACAGCGAACCGACCTCGGACTCCGAGCGCGACTCGGATCCTCCGGACGGCTCGGAGTCACCCTTCGACGAGGACCAACCGTCCAAGCGGTGCACCTCGGCCTCGGCCTCCCCCGGGGCGGCGCTGATCGCGCTCACGCTCTTCGCGCTGGCCCGTCGCCGGGACCGCTACAGCGACTGACGCGCCCCGATGTCGGTCGACTCCATCCGCTCGACCAGCCCGAACTCCCACTGGACGGGGTGCCCCGAGATGCTCGCTTCGCTGTCCGGCATCGCCTCGGTCGGCCGCAGCTCGGCGTCCAGCGGAGGCGCCGCCCCTCCAGTGTTGCCCTCGTCCCGGACCTGACCCGGCTCGCCAAACCCGTCGACCCACCCCTCGGTCAGCCAGTTCCCAGCCAGCCGAGCGGTGCCCTCGCCGTCCAGGATGCCCAGCGGGCCGTCCGTCCACACGATGTTGTCGGTCGCCGAGATCCACTGGTTCTCATCCGACAGCCGCACCAGCGTGGTGTTGCCCGGGCGCGTCGTGCGGACGGTGTTGTGGAAGAAGTACAGACTGCCGTTGCGGTACTGCTCGGCGTTTCCCGAGTCGCCGCCGTAGTGGACGATCTGCGAGTTCCCGTCGTCGCCCTCGATCAACAGGTTTCCGTAGACCCAGACGTCACCGTAGTCCTCGTGGCCGACGAAGTGATCGGTGTCGACCAGGTCCAGCTGCCGGTTCCCATCGGTGATGCGATTGTATCGAATGACCGTGCCGGCGCTCCGATCCTTCAGGTTGTTCCCGTCGGCTCCGTCGCGCAAGGGCCCGTAGTCGTTGAACTCGAAGGTGATGCGCTCGGCTTCCGTGTAGCTGTTGTGTTCGTACGCCGAGCCCACGTTGCCGTTGCCCTGGATCGTGTTCGCCTGGACCAGGACGTCGCTGGCTCCACTCGCCACGAACAGGCCGTTGCCCGAGTCCGACAGCACACAGTCCACGACGTGGATGCGCTCGCCCGACTCAACGAAGACCGCGGCCGCGTTGTCGTCGTAGACCTGGGCCTCGCCCCGGTCGTCCGTGAACCCGTAGGCATCGTGGCCGGACCGGATGTCGAGCCCCTGGATCCACACCCAGGCGGCCCCCTCGCCCGGCACGCTCGAGCCTCCGACCTTCACCACGCCGCGCGTCTCGCTCCAGAAGTCCAGGGCCTCGCGGGTCACGGCGTCCTGGCCCGTGATGACTGGACGATCCACCCCCAGCACGACGATGGGCGCGTCCTCGGTGCCGGCCACGTCGACGACCCACTTGTCCGCGTACGTCCCCGTGTGGATGCGGACGAGCGTCGAGGGCTTCAGGGCCTCCCACGGGACCTCGGACGGGGTCGCGAACTCCTGGCCCTCGCCGACCTCGAACACGTGCTCGAACTCGAACTCGTCCCAGGTCGGGATGACCCCCGCGGGCACCTCGAGACCGGTGTCTGCGGTGTCGAAGACGGGCGCGCCGCTGTTGTCGGGGCCGTGGAACTCGACGCAGGCCAGTAGCCAGATCACGTGCATGGGTCCTCCGAGGCTCACTCGACCCGAAGGTCCAGCCAGCTGCTGGTATCGCAGTAGTACGTCTCGCCGGGCTCGACCGTGAGCGTGACGCGACCGGCGGAGACGTCGACCGAGAACGGCTCGGCCGCGTCGTAGTTCCCGAGCGGCTCGCTGGCCCACAGCTCGACGTCGTCCTGCCAGATGTGGAAGGTCGCGCCGTCGCTGCACGCCTGGGCCCAGTCCTGCATCCCGGCGAGTCCGGTCAGCTCGCCGACCGGCACCTCCAGCGTCACGGTGCTCGGAGCATGGGCGAACAGGCCGGAACAATAGTGCTCGCCGGCCACCACGAACCCAGGCCCCCAGTACCCGGTCTCATCCACCACCAGCTGGTGCCAGCCGACCGTGCCGGACGGGGACAGTTCGCTCGTCGTGCCCGGTCCATCGCAGGCGGGATCGACGTCCTCGCCGGCCAGCCACGACCAGCGGGTGTGCAGGAACAGGCGCAGGTCGTGTCGTCGCTGATCGAAGCTCGCTCCGACGCCGAAGACGTCGGCGTGCACCTCGTCGTGAATGAGCTCGGCGGCCGCGACCGCAGCGTCGTCCAGGGTCGCCCAGTCCAGGCCGTCGGCGAGCAGCTCGGCGACCATCGCGTCGGGGTCCCGACCGGCGGCGAGGTTCCACAGGAGCACGGGGTCCGTGTAGGGAACGCTCGTCGCGGAGTTGTAGCTCCAAGGCGAGGTCAGCCAAGGCGCCGAGGGGTCCACCGTCAGCGCGGTCGTCAGGTAGTAGGCGCCCAGATCGACGTCGCAGTCCCACGGGATGATGCGGACCCGGCCGTCGTCCACGAACAGGTAGAAGTTGTTCCCGTCCGCCGAGAAGCTGTCGAGCGAGCCCATCACGGACCGCGCGATGGACTCGCGGAAGAAGCCGTCCACGTCCACGAGCGCCTCGATGGCGTCGGCGTCCCCTGACTCGAGCGCCGCCGCCGCCGCCGCCAGCTCGGTCCCGTCGCCGCCGAAGCTCGTCTCCGGCTCGTACCAGTAGAGCGGGTCCGTCATCGGGTTCAAGCCCTGGCCCCAGTTGTGCGCGTTCATGCTGTAGAGCGGGCCATCGTCGTGCCCGAACCAGCGCTCGACGAAGCGGTCGTCGATGCTCTCCAGCAGCACGAAGAAGCCGGCCGCCTGGCCGTTGACGTGCAAGCGGACCCAGCCCGTCCGGATGGCCGGGATGCCCGCGCGGCGCAGGCCGAGCGTCGCCACGAACTCGTCCAGGTAGCCGACGTCCTGGCTGGAGTTGTCCAGCTTCAGCTCGTCGAGCCCAGCCAGCTCCTGCCCATCGATGTTCCTGTCGAACGACAGCTTCAGCGACGGCTTTCCGGCACGCATCGAGCCCGAGCCGAACGCGCGGATGCCGATGTCTTCGAGCTCGTGCTCGCCCCAGCGCAGGTCCGCCGAGACCCACGTCTTCGTCCAGGGGTCATCTCGGACGGCAAGCCAGTCGGCCCCATCGAGCTCCAGGTACACGTCGTGGATGACGCCCGGATCGAACAGGGCGTCCTGTGGATCCACCGGCTGGGGGGCGTCCGGAAGGTGCTCGACAGCGGTGTCGAAGACCGGGTCGCTCCCGACGTCGGTGGGTGCGTCCGGCGCGCACGCCAGCAGCACCCAGAGGCTCATCGCTCGAACTCGAAGGTCCCCGAGTACTCGATGTCGAAGCCCGAGTACGTGGTCTCGCCCTCGAACGTGCCCTCGAGCACACCGGGAGCCGTCCAACTCCCGGTCCAGGTGTCCGTGAAGATCGAGCCGACGACGATCTCGCCTTCCGCGCTCTCGCCCGTCAGGTCGGCGGCCTGGGTGCCCAGGATCGAGAACGAGCAGGTCATCGTGCCCGAGATCTCGCCGTCCTCGTTCACCTCGACGGTCCCCGACGCGCTGCACGAGTCGCTGTACGTGCCGTCGAAGGTGCCCTCGACCTCGAACGTGCCGGTGTAGGTGCCCTCGAAGCCCGGCGAGCAGTCGTTGTCGAGGTCGTAGTCGTCGTCGTCGCAGTCGGTCCCGTCGAACACCGCGTCGTCACCGGGGTCGCAGACGTTCCAGTAGTCGTCGGGGTCGCCGTACCCATCGCCGTCGCCGTCCGTGTGGACGCGGGTCCCATCGGTGGGGGTGCAGTCCGAGTCGACCAGCCCTGAGTCGTGGGTGATGTGGCCGCTGTCGGCGACGTCGTCAGGGCCCTTGTCGGTGCACGAAAAGAGAGCGAGAAGCGTGATCATCGGGATCCTCCGGCGGGCCACCGTATCCCCGTGACGGGAGGGGTGACAGGGCGGGGCCTCGAGGACCGGGTAGCCTGGGGCATGTGGCTCCTGGTCCCTTCGGCGCTCGCCGGCATCTGCTTCGACGAACCGACCTACAGCGTCGAGGGCGAGCACGTGGTCGTCGGGTTCGAGGACGTCGGCGTCGGCTTCGACGAGGCCGAGGCGACGCTCGAGCGGGTCGAGGCGGCCTGGCAGGAACAGATCGTCGAGCGCGGGTGGCGGGCTCCTCCCGGAACAGACTCGTGGTCGCTGCTCGTCGAGGTCGAAGACCGGGGGGGCGCTGCCTGGACCGACCTGCGCGACTGCCCGGACGGCTCCGAGATGGCGGTCCTGGTGCTGCCCGCCGAGCACACCTACCCGAACGCGCTCGTGGCCCACGAGCTCAACCACGCCATCCAGCAGGCCTACGACGAGCAGCCTGTCTGGATCGACGAGGCCACGGCGACCTGGATGCAGTGGCAGACGGTGCCGCAGGACGTGACCTGGGTCCGCGACCTGGCCCGGCGCGGCCTGTTCACCCAGGCCCACATCCCGCTCGAGGCCAGCGACCGGTCCGACGCCGACGTCGAAGCCCACATGTACGCGATGGCGCTGTTCCTCGAGCACGCCGAGCGCTCCGGCCACAGCGTGCGATCGATCTGGGAGGGCGACGATCCGGACCTGGTGGCGCTGTGGGTGAGCTGGCTGCCCGAGCTGATGACGGATGCCTACGAGCTCGGCGTGCCCCAGGCCGACGGCGCCACCACCAACCTGCCCTTCGAGACAGCAGGCAGCGCGCTCCCCGAGCCGCACCCGCTCGGCTTCAGCGTGTTCTTCCTGGACCGCGAGGCCACTGATCCCGACCACGGCGACGTGCGGGTGACGCTCGACACGAACCCGTCCGGCGAGTTCGTCGGCTGGCTGGTCGCCGAGCGAGGCGACGGCTGGGAGACCACCGCGTTCCCGTTCGACAACGGCGAGGCGGCGCTGGTGCTCGACGACCTGTCCACGACCGTCGACGGAGCCTGGGTGGTGCTCGGACCGACCGCCGGCGAGCCCGACGAGACCTTCCTGTGGCTGTTGTCCGCGAGCGCCCAGGGAGACCCGCCGAGCGTGATCGACAGCCAGCACGGCACCTCGAGCGCCTTCCGCGAGGGCTGCTCGGTCGGTGCGGTCGGGCCGTGGTGGCTGGCGCTGGTCCTCCTCTGGCGACGCCGGTGATCCACAAGCGCAGGGCCTGGCAGCCCGACCGCGACCCCCTGACCTGGATGGGGGGGGCTCATCGGACTCGGGCTGATCGGCATCGGGGCCGCGCCGCTCCTGATGGGCGAAGGCGTGTGGTTCATCCGCCTCGTCTCGTTCCTGCTCGTCGGGGTCGTCATGGGCGTGTCCATCGTCCGGCGAGGCCGCGCCCGGTGGCTCGCGCTCGAGGTCGAACGCACCGAGGACCACATCGAGCTCCGCGGCAACCAGCTCCCCTCCCGCATCCGCCTCGCGCATGTCGACCGGGTCGTCCGGATGGACTCCGGCGAGGTCGTCGTCTACGGCCGCAGCGGCGCCTGGATCCGGCTGCCCGCGGACCTCGAAGGCCTCGACCAGGTCGTACAGGGCCTTGAGTAGTCAGGCTCGACTTCGCACGAACCACACCTCTTCGCTGGGGTACCGCCGGGCCCACTCGGGGTCGACGTGGGCGTACCGCGACGTCGCGCCCTCGGGAGCACCCAGCTCGTCCAGCCGCTCGACCACGAACCCGTGCTCGCTCAAGAGCCGAATCCACTCGCCGTGGGGCAGGACGAACTCGATCTCGCCGGTGTCGGCCCATTCGATACGGTGCAGGCCCAGGTACGGCCGCTTCATGACCTCGTCAGCTGGCTCAGTGCCCAGCTCGGACCCGCAGATCGTCACGAAGAACGAGCTCGTCAGGAAGATGAGCTTGCCGCCCGGACGCAGCACGCGCGCGGCCTCGGGGACCCACAGGTAGGGGTCGGCCTCGACGTACTTCGGGGCCTGCTCGCCCCAGACCTCCTTGTTCCGAGTGACGTGGGCGGGCTCGCTCACGACGGGGTCACAGCTCGGTGTACTCGATGGCGTACTCGACGCCCGAGCTGCCGAACGAGGTGTCCAGATAGCCGCTGAGCGTGTCGCCGACGGCCACCTCGCCCGGATCCGTGCTCGACCAGAACAGCTCGGTCGAGGTCCCGAAGCCCGCGTCGGACGAGCCCGTGCTGGTGTCGTACGAGAACGTGATCTCACCCGCGTCGCAGAACAGCGTGTAGCCGACGGCCCAGGCATGGTCCGTGTCGAGCGCGATGCCGATGTCCGACGAGGTCGTGTTGCCCGTGGTGGACAGCGTGACGTCCTCGACCCAGACCACCTCGTAGTCGGTGTCCGTGGTCGAAGCGGCCTGGGCGACGATGAACTGCGAGTCCGTGCAGGTCCCGTCCGAGACGGCCGAGGGCGTGAACGACACCAGCGTGGCGTCCGAGGTCGGCGCGATCACGGCGAAGAAGAACCGGCTGCCGAGCGTGTTGCTGAGGGTGCTTCCCCCCATCGAGGCCGCGTCCACGTCGCCGCATCCCGAGGTGTCGCAGTCGAACGTCGCGTCGTCGCCGGCCCAGTACTCGAACGCGATGTCATTGACCCAGACGTCGATGGGGCCGTTGTCGTCGCCACCGGCGTCGGTGCCGAAGTCGACGCTCGTGCCGGTGAACGTGCTCTCGACGAGCACCAACGCTCCGTCCTCGTCGAGCCCGGTCGAGCTGGTCCCACCGCCCACCGCGTTCGTGATCCCCGAGGAGGTCGACTCGGTGCCGGTCCAGACCAGGTCGGCGAAGTAGGTGTGGACGCCGCCTCCATTCGATCCGGCCGACGTGCCATCCACGAGCACCTCGTCCAGCTCGACGTAGGCGTAGTCGCTGTAGCCGTAGGCGAAGAAACCCCCGCCGTAGACGTTGGCGGCATCCCCATCGAAGGTCGTGTCCGACAGGACGTGCTCCCCGTCCAGGAGCCAGGCGCCTCCACCCGCGTTCGCGGTGTTGTCGGCGAACTGCCCGTCGGTCAGCGTCACCCAACAGCCCTGGCTCGAGAGGCCGCCACCGAACTCCGCCTCGTTCCCCTCGACGACGACGTTGGACAGCGCGAGCTCGGTGGGTGTGGACGTGCTCAGGCAGTCGATCCCGCCCCCGGTGTACGAAACGGTGATCTCGGCGTCGTAGGTGCCGGAGCCGTTGGTGACGGTCAGATCCGAGACGCTGACGGACAGGCCGTCGCCCATCGCGATGACCGAGCCGTTGGCGTCGCCGTCGAGCACGACCGACGTGGCGTCGCCCGCCAGCGAGTAGACGTCGATGTCCGCCTCGAGGACGAGGTTCACGGTGTAGTCGCCGTCGCAGAACACCAGGTCGCCCTCGCTGGAGAGCGTGTAGGTACCGGTCGCGTCGCTGGTGACGTCCGAGGACAGCCCATCACCGTCGATCCAGGTGACCATGCCGTCTTCGGCGGTCCCCGCGTCACAGTCGTCGTCCACGCCGTTGCAGATCTCGACCGCGGCCGGGTTCACGTCGGCGTCGGTGTCGTCGCAGTCCGTGTCGTCGACGACGTGGCCACTCGGCTCGTCGCACTGGACGACGCTGACCGCCGTGTCGCCGTAGCCGTCGGTGTCCGCGTCTGCGTACCAGGTCGTGGCGTCCACGGCGTCGTCCTCGTCGACCTCGCCGTCGCAGTCGTCGTCGTGGCCGTCGCAGTACTCGTCGGCGCCGGGGAAGGTGTCCCCGTCGGTGTCGTCGCAGTCCGTGTCGTCCTCGACGAAGCCCGAGGACGCCTCGCAGCCCACCTCGGTCACGGCGGAGTCGCCGAAGCCGTCCGCGTCCGCGTCCGCGTACCAGGTCGCGGCGTCGCCGGCGTCCAGGTCCACGCCGCCGTCGCAGTCGTCGTCCACGCCGTTGCAGACCTCGGTCCCATCGGGGTTCACCGCTGCGTCCGCGTCGTCGCAGTCGTCGCTGTTCTCGACGTAGCCGGCCGGGAGCTCGCACTCCTCGACGCTGTCGTTCACGTCGCCGAAGCCGTCTCCGTCGCTGTCCGCGAAGCCGATGACGGCCTCGCAGTCGACGCCGCTGTCTCCGGAGTCTTCGTTGTCCTTGGTGCAGCCGATGAGCGCGAGCGCGAGAAGCATGGGCCCCCTGATTCGATTGGAGATCCACCTATCCCGTCACGGTCGGGCGCTGCACAGCCTCTGGAAAAGCATCAGGTGGCCCAGCCAGGCGAGCGCGACGTGCACGCAAGGCAGCCACACGTACGGGAACGAAGCGATCCAGGTGTTCGGCGGGTCCGTCACGATCTGCTGGAACGGCGTCGGCATCGACAGGATGCCTGTGCCAACGACGACGAACAGGAGCCCGAGACAGGCGACGTTCCAGACGTGGAGGGCCCAGACCGGTACGCGCTTCGCGAACGGGGCGAGAAGCACGGCCGAGACGCCCGTCACGATGTCGAAGTTCCAGCCGGACCAGCTCATCTCGACCGGGGCGATGCCGTCGACCGCGGCCTGGTGGATTCCGAGCTCGACCAGGATGCGGAAGCCCTGGAACCCGACGAGCAGCCCGAGCGGCAAGGACCGCAGGCCGGACCCCCAGCCCAAGCGGCTCGCCCACACCAGCATCGCGAGGATGACCAGGAGCAGCAACGGGAGTCGCGGGGGATCGAAGTCGGCCAGGACCCCGTTGTGGGCGAGCAGGGCGGTACCGCCGAGCCACACGACGGAGAACACCGCTGCGATCACGGCGTTCCGGGTGCCCGAGCTGACCGCGACCGCCACGACGAACCCGACCGCCATCAGGACGGGAAGAACCTGGAACGCGAGGAACAGCATGGGTTAGGTTTACTTCAGACAGCATGAACTATCAAAAAGTAAAGTGACACGATCCTACAGCCAGTTCTGTGGCCTGGCCCGCGCCCTCGACGTGGTCGGCGAGCGCTGGACCCTGTTGCTCGTACGCGACCTTCTGCTCGGACCCAAGCGGTACAGCGACCTGCTCGCCGGGCTGCCGGGCCTCACCACCAACCTCCTGGCGAAGCGTCTGAAGCACCTGGTCGCCGAGGGCCTCGTCGAGAAGAGGACCCTTGATCATGGCGTCACCGCCTATGCCTTGACGACAGCTGGGCTCGAGCTCGAGCCGGTCGTGATGGCCCTCGGCCGGTTCGGCGGGCGCTACATGGACGGGCCACGCGAGAGCGACGTGGTGGACATCGCCTGGGGCCTGGTGAGCATGAAGCGGCGGTACGTCACGGGCACCGGGCACGTGGGCATCGAGCTCCCCGACCGCGCCTTCCACATCCGGTTCTCGCCCGAGCACGTCGACGTGAAGCTCGGCCGCGTCGAGACCCCCGCCACCGCGCACACGAGCGTGCCCACGCTGCGGAGGCTGTTCTGGATGGGCGCCGGCTCGGGCGAGCTGATCGCTGCGGGGGATCTGCGCGTCGAGGGTGACCCAGCTGCCTGGGACGCCTTCATCGACGGCTTCGGCCTGACCTAGGCGGCCTTCCGGTACGCATCCCAGGTGTTCAGGCGCTCGACCTCGCGCAGCGCCTCGATGGCCTCGGCCATGACGCTGGCCCGGTCGAGCACCCCGACCAGCACCTTGCCGTCGACGACCGGAAGCTCGTCCAGATCCATCACGTTCATCACCACCGCCGGCGAGGACAGCGGGGAGTCCGCCTGCGTGACGACGGGGACCGCGCTCATGGCCTCGCCGACCACCGCGTCGAGCCCGTTCGAGCCGAGCACGTCACCCGGGGTGCCGCCCTCGATGGCCTCGAAGATGTCGTCCCGCGTGATGACGCCGACCAGCCAGCCGTTCCAGATCACCGGGAGGCTCGAGCGGGCATCGTCCTGCATCAGGACCAGCGCCTGTCGGAGCGTGTCCGCAGGGGTGATGGTGACGGGGTTCGGGTCCATCCGGTCGGCAACCTGCATCGTCTCTCCACGGCGTGGTGTTGCTGTCTCGTCGGGCGAAGCGGCGCTGGTCTTGAGGCGATAAGCGCGCGCCATGCTGACCTTCCTGATCTCGACAGCCTTTGCGACGGACCTCATTCCTCGGGAGGACCTGTTCGGAAACCCCGATCGCGCCGCCGCCCGCGTGTCGCCGGATGGGCAGACGCTGGCGTTCCTGGCGCCGGTCGACGGCGTGCTCAACATCTGGACCGCGCCGTGGGACGCGCCCGCCGAGGCCACCGCGCTGACGGACGACGACGGGCGAGGCATCCGCAACATCCGTTGGTCCGAGGACAGCGCCTACGTCCTGTACGGCCAGGACGTCGACGGCGATGAGAACTGGCACGTGTACGCCATCCCGGCCGAGGGTGGGAAGGCCCGCGACCTGACGCCGTACGGCGACGTCGCGGCCAGCATCCAGCAGACCTCCGAGGCCGATCCCACGCACGTGATGATCTCGATCAACGACCGGAAGGCGCGGCTCCACGACCTGTACCTGGTCGACATCGAGACCGGCTCGCGCGTCCGCATCGAGAAGAACAAGGGCTACCTGGGGTACGTCACCGACGACGACTTCAACGTCCGGCTGGCCTCGAAGTTCAAGCTCGACGGCGGCATGGAGACGTTCCAGAAGAACGACAAGGGCAAGTGGGAGAGCTTCTTCACGGTCGGCATGGAAGACTCGCTCACGACCTCGGCCGTCGCCTTCGGCAAGGACGGAACGCTCTACATGATCGACAGCCGCGACCGGAAGACCGCGGCGCTGGTGGCCGTCGACATGGACACCGGAGCCAGCAAGATCGTCTTCGAGGACGAGCGCGCCGACGTGAGCGACGTCATGGTCCACCCCGAGACGTGGGAGATCCAGGCCGTCGCCAGCAACTACGAGCGCACCGAGTGGACCGTGCTCGACAAGGACCTGGCCGGTGACCTCGACTTCTTGCGGACCGTCACCGACGGCGAGCTCCAGGTGACCTCGCGCAGCCGCGACGACCAGCACTGGACGCTCGCCTACGTCGATGACGACGGACCGGTCCAGTACTGGGCCTACGACCGTGAGGCCGGCCGGGTGAAGTTCCTCTTCACGAACCGCTCGGCGCTGGACGGGGTCGACCTGGCCCCGATGTACGCGCGTGTCCTGCCGGCCCGCGACGGGCTGGAGCTGGTGTCGTACCTCACCCTGCCCGTGGGCACGGACCCCGACGGAGACGGCGTCCCCGACACGGCGCTGCCGACAGTCCTTCTGGTGCACGGAGGCCCCTGGGCCCGCGACCACTGGGGCTACAACCCGTACCACCAGTGGCTCGCGAACCGGGGCTACGCGGTGCTGAGCGTGAACTTCCGCGGCTCGACCGGCTTCGGCAAGGACCACCTGAACGCGGGCAACCGCGAGTGGGCCGGCAAGATGCACGACGACCTGATCGACGCCGTGAACTGGGCCGTCGACGAGGGCGTGGCCGACAAGGACAAGGTCGCCATCATGGGCGGCAGCTACGGCGGCTACGCGACCCTGGTCGGCCTGACGTTCACGCCGGATGTCTTCGCGTGCGGCGTCGACATCGTCGGGCCGAGCAACATCGTCACCCTGCTCGAGACCATCCCGCCCTACTGGAAGCCCGCCATCGAGCTCTTCGCCAAGCGCGTCGGGGACCATCGGACCAAGGAAGGAAAGGCGTTCCTCGAGTCGCGCTCGCCACTGACCTACGTCGACGCCATCGAGAAGCCGCTGCTCATCGCCCAGGGGGCCAACGACCCACGGGTCAAGCAGTCCGAGGCCGACCAGATCGTCGAGGCGATGCAGAGCCGGGAGATCCCCGTCACCTACGCGCTGTTCCCGGACGAGGGCCACGGGTTCCGCCGCCCGGAGAACAGCCTGGCGTTCACCGCCGTCAGCGAGGCGTTCCTGGCCGAGCACCTGGGTGGCGCGGTCGAGCCCGTCGGGGACGACTTCGAGGGGAGCACCATCACCGTGCCGACCGGCGCCGAGCTGGTCCCGGGTGTCGGCGAGGTCCTGCCCCCTCCGGCGGCCCCCTCTGAGTAGACTCCGGTCATGATCGACACCGTCCTGGCCTGGCTCACCGAAGACGACTGGCCGTTCGAGCAGGACGACAACGAGTTCCTCACGGCGTTCGAGGGCAACAGCGGCCGCTGGAACATGGGCCTGGTCGTGCTCGAGGCGGACAACCGCTTCATCTGCTGGTCGTACTGCCCGGTGAGCGTGCCGGCGGATCGGGTCGCGGCGGTCTCGGCGTTGGTGCAGAAGGCGAACTGGGGCCTGACGCTGGCGTGCTTCGAGTTCGACGGCGAGACCGTTCGGTGCCGCACGGGTGCGCACCCTGTGGACCAGCCCTTCGACGCGACGCTGCTCCGGAACGTGATCTACGAGAACGCGTGGACGATGGACCTGTACTTCCCGGCGCTCATCGCGGTCATCGGCGGGGCCTCGCCCGAGGACGCGCTGAGGCGGGTGGAGGGCGGCTGAGGCCGTAGGGGGGCTCCGTTTGCTCAGCAGTTGACCGTCAACTCGGCCCGAAGCGGCCCGGGGGGCTCGATCATGGCGTCGCGGAACCGGGCGAAGTCGCCGTGGTGCCCGAGAAGGTGGTCCTAGGAGCCGAACATGTCGGGGCCGTCTCCGGCGCGCTGGCCATCGGGATCCGAGCCGCATCCTTGAATGTCCAGAGCATGTCAAGACACTGACCGCCGACGGGCCAGACCGCCCATGGAATCGGGGGATTTCGCGCGACCCCTGTGCCGATACGCCCAGCTGACATGGTGAGGACACACAACGGGCTGTTGACATCGCACACATCCGCCTCCAGCGCCGATCTGGCCCCGAGCCAGGCCTCCCCCGAGCATGCTAGAACACGTTCTAGAACTTGCTAGAACGTGTTCTAGTGCCAACCGAGAGAAGGAGGCCGTCCGTGGCCGAGTCCCGCCCCCGCTTTCCGTTCCCCCGCTACCCCACCGGCTGGTTCCAGGTCGCCTGGTCCTCGGACGTGGAGCCCGGCCAGGCCATCCCGGTCGAGGCCTTCGGTCAGGCCCTGGTCCTGTTCCGGTCTGCATCCGGAGAGCTGTCGCTCCTTCACGCCCACTGCCCGCACATGGGCGCGCACCTGGGCCACGGCGGCGAGGTCGACGGCGAGACCCTGGTCTGCCCGTTCCACGCCTGGAAGTTCGACACCAGCGGCGAGTGTGTCGAGATCCCGTACGCCGACAAGGTCCCCAAGAAGGCCAAGGTCGCCTGCTGGACCATCCAGGAGAAGAACGACGTCATCCTGGCCTGGCACGACCTGGAGGGACGGCCGCCGAGCTGGGAGATCCCGACGCTTCCCGAGTTCGAGGACGACGAGTGGAGCGAGACCTGGCACCGGAAGTGGCGCATCAAGACCCACAACCAGGAGATGGCGGAGAACATGGTGGACGTCGCCCACTTCAAGTACCTCCACGGCACGAAGAACCTGCCCGAGGCCAGCGTCGTGCGCGAAGGGCCCGTCCTGAAGATGGAGACCCAGACCGTCATGGAGACCCCTGCGGGAGAGGTCACCGGCGACCTGTCCGCCACCGCGTACGGCTTCGGCTACTCGATCAACCGCTTCTCGGGCCTGGTCGAGACGCTGCTCTCCGGCGCGGTGGTGCCCGTCGACGAGGAGTACTGCGACGTCCGCTTCACCTTCCTGGTCAAGAAGTTCGGCGGCCACTCCATCACCCGCGGCGTCGGCAAGGCGTTCATCGCGGAGATCCAGCGCCAGCTCGAACAGGACACGCCGGTCTGGGAGAACAAGGTCTACATCGACCCGCCGCTGTTGTGCTCGGGTGACGGCCCGGTCGGCCTGTTCCGCCAGTGGTGCAAGCAGTTCTACCCCGAGGCCGAGTACGCGAAGACCTACGAGGCGTTCTACGGAAAGCCCCTGCCGAAGGCGCAGACAGGATGAGCTCGTCCCTGAAGACCCCCGGGTTCGCGAGCGGCTGGTTCGTCGCCTGTTTCAGCGACCAGTTGGCGCCGGGCGAGGCCAGGCCGGTCCGGTTCTTCGGCCAGGACCTGGTCCTGTTCCGCAGCGAGTCCGGCGAGCCCGTGATGCTCGACGCCCACTGCCCCCACATGGGGGCGCATCTGGGACATGGCGGTAAGGTCCGCGGCGACCGTGTCGTGTGTCCGTTCCACGCCTGGGAGTTCGGCCCGACCGGAGACTGTGTCGAGATCCCCTACGCGGACAAGATCCCGAAGAAGGCCAAGGTCGCCTGCTGGCCCCTGGTCGAGAAGAACGGGTTCGTGTTCGTCTGGTACGACCGCGCCAAGGACCCGCCCAGCTGGCAGATCCCCGACATGCCCGAGTTCGGGGCCCCGGGCTGGACCGCCTGGTCGCATGGCGAGCTCGAGGTGAAGACCCATCCCCGCGAGATCGTGGAGAACGTGGTCGACGTCGGCCACTTCATGCCCGTGCACGGAACCGACGTCTCGACCATCGAGAACGTGTTCGATGCACACAAAGCGACACAGATCAACAGCGGCACCGCCTACCCCATCGGGGGCGGTCACGACCACTACAGCCTGGAAGCGACCTACCACGGACCCGCCTGGCAGCTGACCGACTGGAAGGGGTTCCTTCAAGCGCGGCTGGTGAACTGCCACACGCCCATCGACGAGGACCGACTGCTGCTGCGGTTCGGCGTGCTGATCCAGGAGACCGACGACGTCGCGAAGACCGAACTCATCGCACAGAAGTACGTCGAGAACATGCGCGAGGGCTTCTTCCAGGACATCGCCATCTGGGAGAACTTGAGCTTCCGCGAGCGGCCCATCCTGTGTGCCGGCGATGGCCCGCTGATGAAGCTGCGCCAGTGGTACCAGGAGTTCTACCAGCCGGACTCCGAGCGCGTCGCGGCCCTGGAGGCCCGTCGTGCTTGACCACGGGAGCTCGGATCTCGTCGCCCGCGCTCGGGCCCTGGCGGTCGCCCTGCGCGAGCGCGTCCCGCTGACCCGCTCGCTCCGACGCGTTCCGGACGAGACCATCGAGGACCTGCACGAGGCCGGCTTCTTCCGCATGCTGCAGCCGACGGCCCGAGGAGGGCTCCAGGCCGACCCACACACGTTCTACGAGGTCCAGATCGCGCTGGCGGCGGGCTGCCCGTCCACCGCCTGGGTGATGTCGGTCCTGGCCGTGCACGCCTGGCAGCTCGCGCTGTTCGAGCCCCAGGCGCAGGCGGATGTCTGGGACGCCGACGAGCGCGCGCTCATCAGCAGCTCGTACGCCCCCACCGGGAAGGTCGAGCGGGTCGAGGGCGGCTACCGCATCTCCGGACGCTGGTCGTTCTCGAGCGGCTGCGACCACTGCGGCTGGGTGTTCCTGGGTGGGCTCGTCCCTCCTCGGAGCGACGGCGAGTCTCCCCAGATGCGGACATTCCTGGTCCCCCGCACGGACTGGGTGGTCGAGGACACCTGGCAGGTCGCCGGGCTGGTCGGCACCGGAAGCAACGACATCGTGGTCGAGGGCGCCTTCGTGCCCGAGCACCGCACCCACAAGCTCATCGACGGCTTCACCACGAAGAACCCTGGCGGGCACACCGCCCCGCTGTACCGTCTCCCCTTCGGACAGATCTTCGTGCGCAGCGTCTCGACGTCCGTCATCGGCTGCCTCGAGGGAGCGCTCGAGGCGTACCTCGACGTCGGCCGCAAGAAGCTGGCCGCCAGCACCGGCAAGCGCGTGGCGGCGGACCCGGTGGCCCAGATGGCCTGCGCCGAGGCCCGCGCGACCCTGGACGAGGTGAAGCTGGTCCTGCACCGCTCGTTCGACGAGCTGCTCGACCACATCGACCGCGACGAGCCCATCCCGCTCGAGCGCCGCGTCCAGTTCCGGTACGAGAGTGCTCGGGCCGTGAACCGGTGCACCCAGGCCATCGACGGGCTCTTCACCGCCAGCGGTGGCCGCTCGCTGTTCCTCGACGCCGAGATCCAGCGGTTCTTCCAGGACGCCCACGCCATCCGGGCCCACTTCGCCAACAAGCCCGAGGGGCCCGGCCGGAACCTGGGCAGCGTACTTCTGGGCCTCGAGAACACGGACCTGTTCCTGTGAGTCAGCTGGCCTACGTCGGGTTCGAGGTGCGGGACGTCGCCGCCTGGCGCGAGCTGGCCGAGCGCGTCCTCGGCCTGACCGCCATCCCCTACGAAGGGGGCTTCCGGCTGCGGCTGGACGACCGCGCGTTCCGCATCGAGATCCGTGAAGGCCCAGCCGATGACCTGGCCTTCGTGGGCTGGGAGCTACCGGTCCCCGAGGGTCTGGGCGTCGAGCGACCCGACCTGGCTCGGGAGCGAGGCGTCGAGCGTCTGGTGCTGATCGACGCGTTCGGCACGCCCACCGAGCTGGTGCAGGGACCGAGTCGCGTCTCATCCCACGCGCTCAACCGCTACCCGTGGGTCGCTGGCGAGCTGGGCCTGGGCCACCTGGTGCTCAGCACGCCGACCCGGGCCGAGGGCGAGGCGTTCTACCGACGCCTCGGGTTCGAGCTCACCGACCGCATCGTCGCCCAGCTCGGGCCGCACGAGCTCGACCTCGCGTTCCTGCACCTGAACCCGCGTCACCACAGCCTGGCGCTGGGCGGCCCCCAGCAGAAGCGCCTCCACCACCTGATGCTGCAGCTCGCCGACTTCGATGACCTGGGCCGGGTCCTCGACCGCGCGCGCCGGGCCGGGATCCTCGCCACCACCCTGGGTCGCCACCCGAACGACCACGTCCTCAGTTTCTACGTGAAGACGCCGTCGGGCTTCCAGCTCGAGATCGGCCAGGGCGGCCTCGTGGTGGACGACGACTGGACCCCGAAGACCCACGACCGCGTCGCCGTCTGGGGCCACCACCACCTGGAGTCGGCATGACCGCGCTGCGTGACCACCTCGTGTTCCTCGACGGCGAGCTCCCCGCCCTGGGCGAGGCCTTCTACGGACGCCTCTTCGAGCTGCACCCCGAGACCAAGCCTCTGTTCGGTGTGGCCTCGCGCGCAGCTCGCAAGCAGATGTTGATGCAGATCCTGAGCTCGGTCATCGACATCGACGAGCCCTGGGTGCAGGACGAGCTCAACACCCTTGGGCACCGACACCGCACGGACTGGGACATCACACCGCAGATGTACGACTGGGTCCGAGACGCCCTGTACGACGCGCTGCGCACGACCTCGGGGGCCAACTGGACGCCCGAGCTCGCCGCCATCTGGACCACCCGACTGGACGCCGTCTGTTCGGCAGCGGCCCAGGGATCCATCACAGACGAGGACACAGCATGAGCTACGAGAACGTCGATCTCCTCGACCTGGACTTCCACACCGACGACCCCTGGGAGTTCTACGCCTGGATGCAGGACGACGAGCCCCTGTTCTGGGACGAGATCAACGAGCTGTGGGCGGTCGCCCGCTACGACGACCTGGTGTTCGTGTCGCGTCGGACCGATATCTTCTGCAGCGGCGAAGGAGTCATTCCCAAGCTCGGCATGGACATCTGGCCGGACGAGGCGATGATCAACCTCGACGGCAAGGCCCACACCTGCCAGCGCGGGCTGGTCTCCAAGGGGTTCAGCCCCCGCCGAATCGCCGAGATGGAGCCTCGCATCCGCGAGGTCTGCGAGCAGCTCATCGACCGCTTCGAGCAGAAGGGCCACGCCGACCTGGTGAAGGACTTCTCCCGGCCCATGCCGTTTCGCATCATCGCGGACATGCTCGGCTACCCCGAGGACAAGGTCGACCAGGTCCTGGACTGGACCGACACCTACGTCCAGGGCGGCAGCGGCCCCGACGCCGTGACCGAGGAGGTCGTCGAGGCCTTCGCCGACTTCACTGAGTTCCACGAGGAGCTGCTGGCCGAGAAGAAGGCCAACCCCGGCGAGGACCTGTTGAGCCTGTGGCTGAAGGCCGAGCTCGACGGCGAGCGCCTGACCGAGGACAAGCTGGTCTTCGAGCACAGCCTGCTGCTGGTCGGCGGGAGCGAGACCACCCGCTCGGCGATCTCGATGGGCATGCAAGCCCTGATGGAGCATCCGGACCAGATGGCCTGGCTGGCTGAGCGCGTCGACGACGAGGAGGCCATCACGGCCGCCATCGAGGAGATGATTCGCTACTCCTGCCCCTTCGTGCGGATGCGGCGGACGCTCACGCAGGACTTCGAGTGGCACGGCAAGTCGCTGAAGAAGGGCGACGAGATCCTGATGCTGTACCCGGCGGCGAACCGCGACCCCCGCGTGTTCGGGGAGCCCCATCGGTTCGACGTGAAGCGCAACCCGGACCGCCCGAGCCTGAGCTTCGGCATCGGCAAGCACTACTGCCTGGGGGCCTCGCTGGCGCGGCTCGACACACGTCTGGCCGTCCAGGCGCTCCTGCGGCGCCTACCGGACATGAAGCTCGCCGACGAGCCCGGTGTGCGCGCGCGTTCCTCGTTCGTCCGCAGCCAGACCAGCTTGCCCGTGGTGTTCGAGCCGCGGGTCGGCCGGACGCCTCAGCCCACGACCGACGAGGCCAGGTGCCCCATGCACTGAGGCGTCTCGTCGACGAACGCCAGCCAGCGGGAGAGCTGACCGAACTGATGCCGGAGGCTCCACCGCAGGAGCTCCTCGGCAGGCCTCGGGCCCAGGTCGATGCCCGTGGCGTCCAGCGCGTGCCGTAGCGCCGTTCGGTCCTCGCGGAACAACAGCTCGACCAGCGCCGGCAGCTCGTAGCGGGGGTCTCCGACGCGGCCGTCCGCGAAGTCGATGAGCGAGACGACGTCCAGGCTGTCCGGGTCGACCAGGACGTGCTGGTCGTAGATCTCGGTGTGGAGCAGGACCTGCGGTAGCGGTGGGGTCTCCGCCAGGAAGCTCGGGATCTCCTCGATCAAGTGGGCCGGCCCCTCGTGGCGCCCTGGTGCGCTCGCCTCGAGCTTCGCGATCCACGGGCCCCACTCGGGGTCCGGGTCGACAGGCAGCGCATGGAGCTCGCGGACCAGCTCGCCGATCTGGGCAGCCACCCGGTCGCGGTCCGCTCGCCCGAGCCCAGGCCAGACGTCGGCGATGGCGACCCCGGGGACGTGCGTCATCACGACGAAGGGCCACCCCTCGACGGTGCCGGTGGCCAGGACCTCGGGGGTCTGAACCGACAGCTCGACCCGTCGGAGCATGCGGGCCTCGGCCTCGATCTCGGCCGCCCAGCGCGGGCGGCTGAGCTTGATGACCGTCTGGCCGTCGCCCTAGACGACATCGGATCCCGTCGGAAACATCACGCCCGGCTGCAGGCCCAGCTCGGCGGCGATCCGCCCGATGGGAGCTGTCCAGTCGGCCTGTTCGCGCAGCGGGATGTCGGTGTGCTGGGGCGGGGTCCAGCCGGTGTCTTGGAGTCGCATCGGAAACTCATGCGCACGGACACCCTTGATGTCCAGGTGAACCACTCGGAGACGGCATGTTCGCACTCCTCGCACTCCTCGCCTGCGCCTCGACCCCCGACTGCCAGGACCTCTGGTACCTGGACTTCGACGACGACGGCTACGGCGGTGAGATGGCGGTCGAGGCCTGCGTGGCTCCGGCCGGCTTCGTCGCCAACGACCTGGACTGCGACGACACGGACAGCCTGACGTTTCCTGGTGGGGACGAGGTCGACAACGGCCTGGACGACGACTGCAGCGGCATCGTCGACGACCTCGACTGGTCTGGCAAGCAGACCACCTGAGGCCTGACCTGAACCTGGGAGAACACACATGCTCATGATCCTCGCGCTCTTCGCCTGCAACGGCGACTCCTCGGAAGACTGTGCGGAGGCCTGGTACCTGGTACCTGGACTTCGACGGCGACGGCTTCGGCGGCGCTGACTTTCCGCTGGACGCGTGCGACGCCGCCCAGGGGTACGTCGACAACGCGTACGACTGCGACGATGCAGATAGCCTGACCTTCCCCGGCGGCGAGGAGCTCTGCAACGGGCTGGACGACGACTGTGACGGATCTATCGACAACGGCGCCAGTGACGCGCTGGTGTTCTATGGCGACGGCGACGGCGACGGCTCGCTCGAGGACACGGTGGACGCCTGTGAAGCGCCCGAGGGGTACGTCGACGTCAGCACGGACTGCGACGACGGCGACGGCACCCTGTCGCCCGGAACCCCCGAGGTCGTGACGGGATCGACAACGACTGCGACGGCCAGATCGACTTCGACGGCTGGATCCCGGCCGACTTCGGTTCGTTCTCGGACGCGACAGAGTCCGCGGCCGACGGCGACCACATCTGTGTCTCGCCCGGCGAGTACTACGAAGCGAACATCGAGCTGGAGAAGAGCATCACGTTCGAAGGCTCGGGTGACGTCGAGCTGTCCGGCGGCGGCAGCTGGCTGTTCGCCCACTACGACGACGAGCACCACCTGGGCCTCATCGACATGACCCTGTCGTCCCTCGGCACGAACGGCAGCTACGGCGGCGTCCTGTACTCCAGCTACGGCTCCTCGGTCCTGCTCGACGACATCCTCGTCGACGGTCTGAGCTGCGCGTCGTCGTCCTGCTACGGGATGGTCGTGTACAGCAACTACGGCGGCGAGGTCGTGGCCCGCGACGTCGAGCTCACCGGCGTGAAGACGACGAGCACCTATGAATACAGCTCCGTGGGCGCGCTGCTGGCGTATGTGCAGTACGGGACGCTCGACGTCGACGGGCTCGAGGTGCACGACAGCGACCTGACCGGCAACTTCTGGGGCGTGGTCTACGCCGAGGGAAGCGACCTCACGATGCGCAACGTCGACGTGCACGACAACACCTTCGCCAGCCACTACAGCTTCAGCGGCGCGCTGGTCAACAGCTACAGCTACGGCAACGAGCAGACCTTCGAGAACCTGGCGTTCCGGAACAACGACATCACGTTCGACTACAGCTACGGCCAGGTCTACGGCGGGATCGGGTACATCGAGGGCTACGGGAACAGCGACGTTACCGTGCGGAATGTCGACTTCTCGAACAACAGCTTCTCGGGCGTGCCTCTGTACGTCTACGGCGCCGGGTTCTACACCGGCGACGGCAGCACCCGAATCGAGAACGTGGTGATGGCGAACAACGGGTTCGCCGACGGCGTCTACATGGCCGGCGGGTTCCTGTACGGGTACAGCGGCGAGATCCAGGTCACCAACGTCGACATGTCGTACAACGACTTCGACTTCCAGTCGACGGACGGCGGGTTCGCGCACGGCGACTGGCGAGCCGACATGGCGTTCACCAACACGAACGTGTCCACGAACAGCTTCGGCGACGTGGTGAACGGCCCCGTCGTCTACGCAGCGTACGGGCTGGACGAGCCGGACAGCGGGATCTTCTCCTGGGACCACGGCAACGTGTTCCAGAGCGGCGACGGCCCCCTGTTCGCCGACGGCTACGGCGAGAGCCTGGGCCTGACGACGCTCGAGGTGGACCCCGGGCATGCCGACCAGGACACCCTGGAGCTGGCGAGCGGGTCCGCTCTCATCGACGCGGGAGACCCCGAGATCCTGGATGTGGACGGCTCGGTCAGCGACATCGGCGCCTACGGTGGGCCCAGCGGCGGGAGCTGGTAGTCCGCCCGCCGTCCGGGGGTGGCTCCCCGGACGGCCGGGCCGTGCGCAGCCTACGGCGACTCGACGGCGACCCAGCGTTGGCGCGCTCCTGTGGACTCGTCCGCGCTCGCGATGTCACGGATCTCGAGCGAACCGTCGGGCTGCAGCGAGATGACCATGGTGCTGTCGAAGGACATCTCGGCCTTCTCGCACGCCTCCACGTCCGGCTTGACCTCGACTTCACCCGACCCCAGGGACTGCGCCTCCCACTCCGTGTCCCCGACCCGCTTGAAGTCGCGGAGCTTGTGGAGCCCGACCGCGAAGTACTCGGCGTTGCAGCGAACGCTCTTGGTGTCCAGGGCGGCGACGTAGTCCTGCAGCGTCCTGTTCCGATCGAGGGCCTTCTTCTGCTTCGCATCCAGCGCCGCAACGCGCCGTTCGTTGCTCCAGGCGCGGGCCTCGTCGTCGTCGTTCGGCGGGCGCGTGATCTCCGCGACCAGGTCGCCGCCGCGATCACCGATACGCAGCCGCATACCCTTCAGTGGATACGTCTCGCGCTCGTACTCGCCGACGATCGCAGCCTGGACCACGACGTCCACGGTGCTCAAGACCTCTCCGACGCTCGCCGTGACGGACAGCGGGCCTTCCGCGCTCACCACCAGCGTCTGTCCGTCGAGCTGCGCCGCCTCGGTCGGCGTCACGGCCCATGCGATCTCCTGGTCGGCCAGCTCGGCGCCGGCGCCGTCCAGGACCTGTGCCGAGAGCTCGATCCGGTCGCCTTCCTTCGGTGCCTGGTCGAGCCCCTGGATGGTCACCGAGGCCGGCTGCGGGCCGCATGCGGTCAGCGTGAGAGCGAGAAGGGTCCAAGACATGCGTATTCGTGCTCCTCGAGAGCACGCATTCGACCTCATGGACCGGCTCAAGGCAAGGCGTGTTGCGACGGTCAGGCCCCGTCGGCCTGCGTGTCCGTCGTGAACGTGCCCGACTGGTTCGACCTCACGAACTGCTCGACCGCCTCGACGGTACCGACGATGTCGACGTGAACGGCGTACTGGTCACGGCTGTTCCCGCTGCCGCCCTGGGTCCCGATGACGGTGCCTCCGGACAGCGCCTGGCCCTTCTGGAACGCGCCGACCGTGTCCAGGTGGTGGACCTCGAAGCGCAGGCCGGTGTCGACGTCCTCGACGGCGATGTACTTGCCGTAGTTGCCGCTGCCCTCGAACGTCTTCTGGATGTCGACGACCTTGGCGTCCCACGGCAGGATGAGCTCGACGCCGCGGGCTCCAGCCACCTCGTTCCCGTTCCCGTCCAGGTTCTTGAACGTGAAGTCCCAGGCGTTCAGGTCCTGGTTGTTCTCATCACGGATGTTGTTCGCGGCCCAGCTGCTCGCTCGGTCGCTGTGGTGCGGCAGCAGGTCGCTCGCATCCCAGCTCCCATCCTGTGCCAGCGGCACGGTCTGGACCGACGCACCCGCTGACGGGCGGCCCGTCGTGTAGGCCTTGGTCGGGCCCCGCTCCGAGTCCTGGGCCTCCGTGACCTGGGTGTCCTGCGTGTCCTGCTCGGCACGCATCCGCTCCTGGATGGCCTGGTTGCCCAGCGTCTCCTGCTCGTCCTGGACCGGGGCCTGCTCGCGGACGGGGCTGGTCTGACGACCGCGGTCCTGGGGGCTCTGGAAGCGCTGGCGCTGGCGGCGGGGGCGTCTCTGTCGGGGCATGCCTCCAGCAAGAGCAAGGGGCGTGCCACGCTCAAGTGGCTGGAATCACGTCCTGCCGACCGCGACTGGGGCGCGCGTGCCCCGGCACCGACGGGTCAGAGAGCGAGCACCGCGTTCTCGAGCTCGACCCCGATGCGGTGTTGCTCGCAGTGCACGAGGCCCGTCACGTCGCCCACGAACGCGGCGGCGATCGTCCCGAACACCACGCCCGGTTCCACTTCAAGACGCGTGCCAGCGGGTCCGCTCAGCCCACAGCGACGCCGGGGGAATCCCTCGGGTCAACCTGCACAGATCGCTGTGCGGATCGACTCAGTCGACCTCGACGAGCTCGATGTCGAAGAGCAGCGTCGCGTACCCGGGGATGGGGCCCGCGCCCTTGATGCCGTAGCCCAGCTCGGGCGGCACCATCAGCTGGCGACGACCGCCCTCCTGCATACCCACCACGCCGATGTCCCAGCCTGCGATGACCTGGCCTGCGCCGAGGTCGAACGTGAACGGGGTGCCCCGGCTGTAGCTGCTGTCGACGAGCGTGCCGTCGCCCAGCATCAGGCTGTAGTGCACCGTCACGGCGTGCCCGGGCTCGGCGGTCTTGCCGGTCCCGACGCGCACCTCGGTGATGCGCATGCCGTCCTCGGTGACGTAGCTGTTGTCCGGCTGCGGAGGACGAGCCGGCGGCGGCTTCTTCGGACCACAGGCCAGCGCGACCGCCAGCGCGATCACGAGTTCATCACGTGCACGGCCTCGCCTCGGGCGTGCTTCGCGGCCTCCATCACGGCCTCGCCCAGGGTCGGGTGCGGGTGGATGGTCAGCGCGATGTCGAGCGCCTCGGCCTGCATCTCGCAGGCGAGCGACGCCTCGCTGATGAGGTCGCTGGCGTTCGGACCGATGATGGTCACGCCCAGCAGACGCTCGTCGGCGGCATTCAGGATGACCTTCACGAAGCCGTCGGTCTCACCCGTCGTCATGGCCCGGCCGACCGCCGCGAACGGCACCTTGCCGATCTTGACGTCGTGGCCCTTCGCCTTGGCCTCGTGCTCCTGGAGCCCGGCCGTGGCGATCTCGGGGTCGGTGAACACGACCCCCGGGCACTGCAGGTAGTCCACCGCGGCCTTGTGCCCGGCGATGACCTCGGCGCAGATCTCGCCTTCGTGGGTGGCCTTGTGGGCGAGCATGGGCTGACCGACGACGTCACCGATGGCGTACACGCCGGGGATGTTCGTCTTGCACTGCTCGTCGACCTGGATGAACCGTCCGTCCATCTGCAGGCCCGGCAGCGTGTCCAGGCCGAGCTCCTCGGTGTTCGGGAACCGGCCAACGGTCACAAGGATGCGGTCGCAGGGGATCTTCTCGACGCCCTTCTTCGTCTCGACGGTCACCACGGCGCCTTCGTCGGTCTCCTCCCAGCCCGCCGCCTTGGCGTTGGTCAGGACCTTGATCTTGGACTTCTTCAGCTTGCGCTTCATGACGCGGTGCACGTCCGGGCCGAAGATGGGCAGCACCGTGTCGGCCATCTCGACGACCGTCAGCTGGGTGCCGACCTTGGCGAACATCTGGCCCAGCTCCATGCCGATGACGCCACCGCCGACCGCGACCATGCGCTCGGGCACGTGGTCGAGGTCCAGCGCGTCACGGCTGCTCATGACCCGCTCGTCCGCGAAGTTGAAGCCGGGGATCTGGATGGGCCGCGAGCCGGTCGCGATGACGATGTGCTCGGCCTCGACATGCACGACGCCGTCGTCGGTCTGGACCTCGAGCTTGCCGGGGCCGACGAACTTCGCGGTGCCGAACAGACGGTCGGCGCCGTTGCCCTTGAGCAGGGCCTGAACGCCGCCGGTGAGCTTCTTGACGATGCCGCCCTTCCACTCCTGGAGCTTCTTCATGTCGAGCGTGGGCTCGCTGACCATGACGCCGATGTCGCCGGCCTTCTGGATGTCCTTGAAGCGCTTGCCGGCCGTGATCAGCGCCTTGCTGGGGATGCAGCCGACGTTGAGGCAGACGCCACCCCAGAACTCCTTCTCGATGCAGAGGGTCTTCACGCCGAGCTGGGCGAGGCGGATGGCGCAGGGGTAGCCGCCGGGGCCGGCGCCGATGACGACGGCCTGGTAGGTGCGGGTCTCCAAGATCTGGACTCCTAGCTGATCAGGTTGGCTTCGTTGGGTTCGGTCTCGGTCAGCTCGTCATAGGCACGAGCGAGCGGGTCCTCTCCCTGGACGAGCCGGGCTTCGATGAGGCGTGGGCCACCGGCCGCGCGGGCGTCGGTGACGGCGGAGAGCACGTCGGTGACGAGGCCTCCGTCGATGGCGCGGGCCTGGATGCCGTACGCCATCGCGTGACCACTCAGGGCGCCGGCGACCTGACGGGCGAGCGGGCTCTCGGGGTGGTCGAGGTTCCAGCTGTGCGCCAGGAAGATGACGCGCAGCTTGTGCAGCGCGGCCAGATTGAGCGCCTCGTGGAAGGCGCCGTAGCTCGCGGTGCCCTGGCCGATGAAGCACAGGACCGCGGCGTCCTCGTCCCGAAGCGACATGGCCAGACCACAGGCCTGGAGCATGCGGGCCGCTGGGGCGAGCGTCACGGGAGCGACCCGGTACGGGCGAGCGCCCGAGCCGAAGTCGACGAGCCGGGACTGGGGGCAGTTCCGCAGGACCGCGCCGGCCCGCTCGCGCAGACCCGGCAGGACCCAGTCCTTCCGATCGAGGCCCAGGTACCCACCCGTGATGACCCCCTCGAGACCGCGAACGGTCAGCGGGTAGGGATCCGAGCCGTTCTCGGCGAGCCAGTCACCGGCTTCCCGGACGCTGGCGATGGCAGCGCGAAGGCTCACACCATCTCCAGCATCAGGCTCTCGGGCGTCTCGAGGAGGCCCTTGAGCGCGGTGGTCCACCGGGCCGCGACCATGCCGTCGAGGATGCGGTGGTCGAAGCTGCTGGAGAGGTAGATCATCTTGCGCACGACGATCTCGCCGTCGCGGACGACGGGCCGGTCGTGGATGCGGTTGATGCCCAGGATGGCGACCTCGGGGTGGTTGATGATGGGCGTGGCGAACATGCCGCCGTCCCGACCGACCGAGGTGATGGTGAACGTGCCGCCGGTGAGCTCATCCATGCCGACCTTGCCGGCGCGGGTGCGCTCGGTCAGGTCAGCGATCTCGGCGGCGAGCTGCAGGATGCTCTTCTGCTCGACGTTCTTGATGACCGGGACGAACAGGCCCTGAGGCGTGTCGGTCGCGATGCCGATGTTGATGTCGCCCTTGACGACCAGCGTGAGCGGGTCCTCCTCGACGTTCGCGTTCACGTTCGGGAACTGACGGAACGTCGCGCACAGCGCCTTCATGATGAAGGGCAGGAACGTGAGCTTGACGCCGCGGTCCTTGGCCTGGCCCTTGAGGCGCTTCCGGACGCCGTCGAGGTCGGTCATGTCGACCTCGTCGACGTACGTGAAGTGCGGCGCCGTGAAGCGGCTCTTCACCATCTGCTCGGAGATCTTGCGGCGGAGGCCGATGATCTTGATGCGCTCTTCCTGACCGCTCGGGACGGCCGTGGACTGGGGCAGCGCGGGCACCGAGACCGGCTCGGCGCCGCTGCCATGGCTGTCCAGGTCGGCGTGGACGACGCGGCCGCCCTTGCCGCTTCCAGCGACGGTAGAGATGTCGATGTCCAGCTCGCGGGCCCGGCGACGAACGGCCGGGGTGGCCAGCGCCTTGCCCTGGGCGACCACCGGAGCGGGCGTCACGGCGGCCTTCGGAGCCGCCTTGGGTGCGGCCTTCTGAGCCGCCTTCTGAGGCGCGACCGGAGCCGCCTTCTTCGGCGCGGGCTCGGCCTTCTTCGGGGCCGCTGCAGCGACGCCGTTGGTGTCGCCGGTCTCGATCTCGGCCAGCGGACTGTGGACCTTGATCACGTCCCCGGCCTCGCCGTGGAGCTCGACGACGCGGCCGCCCTTCGGCGTGCTGATCTCGACCGTGGCCTTGTCCGTCATGATCTCGCAGACGGGCGTGTCCACGGCGATGACGTCCCCGGGCTGGACGAGCCACTGGACGATCTCGCCTTCGACGACGCCCTCGCCGATCTCGGGGAGCTCAAACGTGTACATGTCTCTCCTCAGAAGGTCGTGGACGCATCGATTGCGGCCACGATCCGCGTCACCTGCGGCACGACGTGTGCCGGCGGGGACTCCAGGTACAGGAAGGCCTCGCGCGTTGCTGTCTGCAGCACGCGGTCGGCGTAGGAACGGGAGCTGCCGACCACCACCAGGCGGCCCGTCTTCTGGACGGAAGCCACGAGCTCGGTGAGGTCGAGCGGAGCCAGTGTCGTCAACGCGACCAGGTCGATCGAGGCCGCGGACTGTTCCGCCGCCTCCAGGGCCGCATCCAGGCCCGCACCCCAGGTCACGACGGTGACGTCGTCTCCGGTGGGGAGGCTGGGGGCGTCTCGCTCGTCGAAGCGCGAGCGGGTCTCGAGCACGACGGTCGGGCCGCGGCTCGCCAAGGCGTTGGTCAGCGCCGCCGAAGCGGAAGCCGGGCAGATGGGCGCGACGACGCGAACGCCGGAGAGCTCGCACAGGAGACCCTCCGGGCAGGCGCCGGTAGCGTCTCCCAGATCACCGACCGGGACCCGCAGGACCAGCGCGATGGGGAACTCGTCGCCGTCGGCGTGCGCACCGGCCTCGGCCAACTGCTCGGCGGCTCGCTCGACCCCGGTGACCAGCTCGACGACCGGCTTCTTGCCACCCAGCGCCAGGCCGACTGCAAGGCCCACGGCGCCCGCCTCGGACAAGGGGGTGTCGACGACGCGGTCCTCGCCGAACCGCTCGAGCAGTCCGGCGCTGGTCTGGTGGACGCCACCCAGGCGTCCGACCGACTCGCCCAGGAGCAGGACGTCCTCGTCCTGCTCGAGCGCGGCCGTCAGCGTGTTGCGAATGGACTCAGCGGTGGTGGGGCGCATCGTCAGGCCGTCTTCTGGAGGAACTGGCGGATGAAGAACTCACCCGCCTTGTAGCTGCTGCGGACCAGCGGTCCAGAGGCGACCACGGCGAAGCCCATCGCTTCGCCCTGCTCCCGGTACCACTCGAAGGTCTCCGGGGTGACGAACTCCTGCACCTTCAGGTGCTTTCCGCTCGGCTGCAGGTACTGGCCGACCGTCAGGAAGTCGGTCCCGTTGTCGCGCAGGTCCTGCATGCACTGCATGACCTCGGCGGGCTTCTCGCCGTGACCGACCTGGATCGACGACTTCGTCATCGCGCCCATGGCCTTGGCATGGCGCAGGACCGACAGGCTCTGCTCGTACCCGGCGCGGGGGTCTCGGACGGTGGGGGTCAGCCGCTCGACGCACTCGATGTTGTGCGCGAACACCGTCGGCTTCGCCTCGATCACGATGTCGACCAGCTCGGGGCGACCGCGGAAGTCCGGCGTCAGCACCTCGACCATCGTCTTGGGCGACAGCCTGTTGGTCTCGCGGATGCAGGCCGCGAAGTGACCGGCCCCCTGATCCTCCAGATCGTCCCGGTTCACGCTGGTCAGGACGACGTAGTCCAGGCCCAGCTCGGCGATCGCGGTGGCGACGTTGACGGGCTCGTCGACGTCGAGAGGAGGGCCGTTGCGCTTGGTGTTCACGGCGCAGAACCGGCACCCGCGCGTGCAGATGTCACCCATCACCATGAAGGTCGCGGTGCCGCCACCCCAGCACTCGCCGATGTTCGGGCACTGCGCCTCCTCGCACACGGTGTGCAGGGACAGCTGACGCGCGCGTGTCTTCAGGCCGCGGTACCGCTCGGCGCGATCGCCGGTCGGGAGCTTGACCTTCAGCCAGGGCGGCTTGCGGGTGCCCAAGGGGAGCCTCCGGGTGGCGGCTCCCCTAACTCCTCGGTAGGCTCGCGGCGATGCGGCAAGACGCCCCGGACATCCTGGACCTCGTTCCCGATCTGGCCATCCGGATCGATGCCGACGGTCGGATCTCCCAGCTGAACCGCGCCGCGGAGGTCTTCGTCGGGGCTCGGTGCCTCGGCCAGGCCGCCAAGGAGCTCCTGCCCATCGAGGCCTTCGAGGCCCTGTCCGGGCGGGTTCCCTACCCCGCGCGCTGCCGCTCATTGGCCGGGACGAACCACGTCATCCACTGGCAGCGGTCCGATCTCGACGACGGCGCTCTGCTACTGGGGCGCGATGTGTCCGAGCAGGTCGAGGCCACCGAGGCGCTGGCCAATCGCATGCGGCGACTCGAGGCGCTCCACACCATCACGCTCGCCACCTCGCGCGGCGAGGACCTGGACGGCGTCTGCGACGTCGCGTTCCGGCAGCTGAGCCGCATCGTCCCGATCGTGCGCGGGGGGGTCGCCCGGCTCGAGGGCCAGACCCACCTGACGGTCTTCTACACCTGGAACCAGGGCGCCCAGCCCACGCCCGACGACAGGTCGCTCGAGCTGGACGCGACCCCGGCCGGCTCGGCGATCCACCGCCGAGCCACGATCCAGATGCGGACGAGCGGCAGCGTCTCGCTCCAGTGGAAGAACCTGAGGCGGCTCCAGCGGGCCGGCGTCCGCTCGGTCCTGTACGTGCCGCTGATGGCCGAGAACCGCGTGCTGGGGCTGATCTCCCTGGGCACCGATGCGATCGCCGGGTTCACCCCCGAGGAGATCGAGGCGGTCGGCGAGGTCGCGGCCCGCATCGCCGGCGCCATGATCCGAACCGAGCTGCAGGCCCGCGTCGCCGGGCACACCCACGAGCTCGAGCGGCGCATCGCCGAGCGCACCGAGCAGCTCGAGGCCACGACCGAGCAGCTCGTCCGGTCGGCCCGGCTGAGCACCCTCGGCGAGCTGTCCGCCGGGCTGGCCCACGAGCTGAACCAGCCCATCAGCGTCGTGCGCGGCTACGTCGAGCTGCTGAGCGACGGCTACCTCGAGCCGGGTCGAGAAGAGCGAGCGCTCGAGCTCATGGGCGGCGCCCTGGACCGGATGGCCCGGCTGGTCGAGAACCTGAAGAGCTACTCCAAGGCCCAGCCCGAGGTACTCGAGCCATTCGACCTGCGCACGGCCGTCGACATGGCCATCGAGCTCGGCGCCACGCTCGACCCCGAGATCCAGGTCGTCTGGAATCGGCCCGACGAGCTGGTCGAGGCGCTGGGCGACGTCCATCGGGTCGAGCAGGTCGTGCTGAACCTGCTCACGAACGCGGTCCAGGCGACCTCGGACGACGGCGGCAGCACCGTCACCCTGACATGCGGCGCCCAGGACGGGCGCGTGTTCGTCCGGGTCCAGGACGAAGGCGCGGGCGTCCCCGACGAGAACCGCGACCGCATCTTCGACCCGTTCTTCTCGACGCGGACCGAGGGCACGGGGCTGGGCCTGTCGATCAGCGCCCGCATCGTCCAGGAGCACGGCGGCACGCTGGCGCTCGAGGACACGGAGTCCGGCGCGCGCTTCCGCCTCGTCCTGAGCGGTCCCTGACTGGGTAGACTCCCTCGGTGTTCGTCCTTCTCCTTGCTTGCCAAGGCGCCGACCCGGTGCCCGCTGCGGAGCCGCTCGCGCCCGGCCCGCGGCTTCACCGGCTGACCCACGCCCAGTGGACGGCTTCGGTCCAGGACCTGTTGTTCCTCGACGACGCCTCGGAGCTGGCGGACGCGTTCATCGGCGACACGCTGTCCGAGGGCTTCGAGAACGACGCCGAGTCGCTGCAGGTCGGCAGCACCCTGTTCCGCGACTACCAGCGCGCGTCGGAGTCCCTGGCGAGCGAGCTGGTGGCCGACGCCGACCGATACGCCCAGGTGGTGCCCCACGACGACCGCGACGGGCCGACCGGCGTGGAGTTCTCCGAGACGATCGAGGGCGAGGACGGCACAGCGACCGAGGGCCAGGCCGAGTCCGAGAGCTGGGACCTGTGGAGCAACGGGTTCTGGTACGCCGACGTGACGCTGCCCGAGTCCGCCACCTACACCGTCACGGCCGACGTCTGGGGGAGTGACTGCGGGGACGGGGTCTACGCCAAGGCGAACCTGCTCGTCGACGACGTCCTGCTGGTCGAGGACCACCAGAGCAGCGCCGCTGGCAACTCGATGGCCGCGACGGTCGAGCTGTCCGCCGGGACCCACACCGTCCAGGTCGAGTTCACCAACGACTGCTGGGATCCCAGCGCCGGCGCCGACCGCAACCTGTGGATCGACGCGATCCACGTCGCTGGCGAGTACGACCAGCTCGGGGCCGGCGCCTTGGACGACCCCGACGCCTGGATCGCCGACTTCGGACGGCGGGCGTTCCGGCGGCCGCTCCAGGACCACGAGCTGTCGGCCTACGGCGCGCTCTTCGACCGGGGAGCCGAGCTCGTCGGCAGCGGCGACGACGTGGCCGACGGCGTCCAGCTGGTCGTCTCCGCGATGCTGCAGTCGCCGCACTTCCTGTACCGGGTCGAGTGGAGCCAGGGCTCGGGCGCACGCATCCAGCTCTCGGACTGGGAGGTCGCGGCCAAGCTCTCGTACGCACTGTGGGGGACCACCCCGAACGACGCGCTCCTGGACGAGGCCGCGGCGGGACGGCTGCACACCCCCGCCCAGGTCCGCGACCGGGCCCAGGCCATGCTCGAGGACGAGCGAGCGGACGCCGTCGTGGCCGACTTCCATCGGCAGCTGTTGGACCTCGACGACTACGACAACATCTACAAGAGCTCGACCATCTGGGACGAGGGCCTGAACGACGACCTGCGCGAAGAGATGGAGCGCTTCACCGCGATGACCGCCCAGGACGGCGGTCTGCGCGACCTGCTCACGTCCCGCGAGACCTGGGTGACACCCGAGCTGGCCGCGATCTACGGGGTCTCGGGCTCCGGGGATGTGACGCTCGGAGCGGACCGCAGCGGCCTGCTGACGCGGGCGGGGTTCCTGGCCAGCGAGGCCGGCGCCGTGCATCCGTCGCCCATCCATCGGGGGGTCTTCCTGAACCGGAAGATCCTCTGCACGTCCCTGCCGCCGCCACCCGACGAGGTCACCGCATTGCCCGCGCTCGAGGACGGCATGACCAACCGGCAGCGCGTCGATGCCCACACCGGGGACGGCACCTGCGGCGAGGGCTGCCACAGCGCGCTGATCAACCCGCTGGGCTTCGCGTTCGAGGGCTACGACGCGCTCGGGATGATCCGGACCGAGGACAACGGACTCCCGGTCGACACCCAGGCCTCGTTCACGTTCGAGCACGGGGCCGAGGACTTCGCCGACGCCGTCGAGCTCTCGTCGGTCCTGGCCGAGAGCGCCGAGGCGCACCGCTGCTACGCCGAGAACTGGTTCAGCTACACGATGGCGCGAGCTGCATCGGACAAGGACGCCACGCGGGTCGCCGAGCTGGGCAAGGCGTCGTTCGCGGACGACGTGACGGTCGACGAGCTGCTGATCGAGCTGGTGAGCAGCGAGGACTTCCTGTGTCGCTCGCCCCTGGAGGACGAGTGAGCTCCCGCCGCCGCTTCTTGAAGGGCCTGGGCGGCCTCACGCTCGGGCTGCCGTTCCTGCCCTCGATCCACGCCGCGCGCGCGGCCGGGCCCCCGGTCTACTCGGTCTTCGTCCGGGCTGGAAACGGCGTCGCCCAGGAGGAAGGCGACGAGCCCGAGCGCTTCTGGCCGTCGGCGACCGGCGCCCTGACCGCGGCCTCGCTCGCCGCGGACACCGACAGATCGCTGTCGGTCCTGGCGCCGTGGGCGGAGAAGACGATCGCCGTGAAGGGGCTGGACTACCCGTTCGGTGTCGACACGTGCGGACACAGCAACGGCGGCAACCAGTGCCTCACGGCCGCCTCGTATTCGGGCCAGGAGAACTACTCGTTGGCACAGGGCGAGTCCGTCGACAACCGCATCGCCCGGGCCTCCAACCGGAACGGCGGCGAGCCGCTGACGCTCTACACCGGCCCCCGGTACGGCTACCTCGAGGAGGTCCTGTCCTACCGCGGACCCGGCGACATCCGACCCGCCGAGGACGACCCCTGGCGGGCGTACCAGCGCATGCTCGGTGGCGAGACCGGGGCCTTCGACGCCCTGCTCGGGGACCGCCGGACGAGCGTGAACGATCTGGTGCTCTCCGAGCTCAATGACCTGCGGGGCAGCGCGGACCTGTCCGCCAGCGACAAGCGCCGCCTGGACCTGCACCTGGACAGCGTGCGCGATTTCGAGACGCTGGCCTGTCGCCTGACCGACGACGAGGAGCAGGCGATGGCGCTCGTCACCGGCCTGGGGACGCTGAACGACAACCGCATCACGTTCGCCAAGATGCACATGGACCTCATCGCCCTGGCCTTCGCCTGCGACTACGCCCGGACCGGTACGCTGCAGATCGGCGATGGCAACGACGGCACCGAGTACACGATCGACGGCCAGCGCCTGCCGTCGTTCCACTGGATCAGCCACCGCATCTACAGCGACGGCGACGAAGGCGAGGCCATCGAGGGCGCGTTCGACATGCACGTCGCCATCGACCGCCTGATGCTGGAGACGTTCACGCACCTGCTGACCCGTCTCGACGAGCACGGACTCACGGACGACAGCATCGCGGTCTGGCTGAACGACCTGGGGGCCGGCGTGTCCCACCGGTACACCGATGTACCCTGGATCCTCGTCGGCGGAGCAGCCGGCGCCTTGCGCACCGGCCAGTTCGTCGACGCGGGCGGGGTGACCCACGACCGGCTGCTGAACACCGTGCTCACCGCCGCGGGCGTCGAGGGCGCCAACGGCGGCGCCTACACCGACTTCGGCGCAGACGGACTCGAAGGCGGGGTCCTCGACGAGCTGCTCGCCTGAGGCCCAGGCCTACTCTTCCTCTTCGATCCCCGCGTTCAGCTCGAACCCGGTGAGCGTCTTCAGCGCCTCGGTCTCGGGGTCCCAGAAGCTGATGCGTCCGAGCTCGTGCTCCTGGCTGACATAGGCCCAGCCGAGCTCGGGCAGTGTCCCGAGGAACACGGGGTCCGACTTCAGGTCCACCTCGTCGAGCAGCAGCCCGCCGTGGTCGAGGACCTCGAGGACCGGGACCCCCTCCATCACGAGGTAGCCCTTGGCCCCGTCGTCGCTCTGCGAGTAGCCGAGCGGCTCGCCGGGAAGGACGTAGTCGTTGGCCCGATGCGAGCCGAGCTCCACCAGCGACAGCCCGAAGTGCCCCTCGTACGACGGGTTCATGTCGTCGCTGTCTTCATCGTTGTGCAGGATGAGCGCGGTCTGACCGGTCGGATCGATGCCCACCGCCGCCACCGGCTTCGGGAGCGGGTGCACGGTGAACTCGTCCGTCGTCAGGTCCCAGCTCGTGTAGTGGGACACGCCGCTGGCCGTGCTGTAGAGCAGCGCGGTGTCGCCCAGCTCGGCGAACGTCACGCTCCCCAGCACCTCGTCTTCGGGGAGATCCAGGATGCTCGGCGGGGCGTACGGGTCGGTCAGATCGTAGATCCACAGCTCGTTCGAGCCGCGCGCGACGGCGACCGCGTGCTGCCCGTCCGGCGTCAGGTCGAGGTCCATCGGCCCCGAGCCCACGACGATGCGCTCGACCGCCAGCGTGTACAGATCGACGAGCACCAGCTCGCTGGCCTCGCTCTGACGCAGCAACGCGTAGTCCCCGCTCGGTGAGAGCAGCAGCTCCTCGGACGACGGCGGATCGAGGGCGTCCTCGGCGACCTGGACCAGCTCGACGCTCAGCTCGTCCGCGGTCAGGTCGACCACGCCCAGCCAGACATCGCCCAGGAAGACCGCCGACAGCGCGTCCTCGGTGAAGTGCACCGCGCGGGGCTTGAAGCCCAGCGCCATCTGCTGGTGCGAGCCGTCCGCCAGCCGCACGAAGCTCGCCTCCTTGCTGGAGACGGCCGAGTCGCCGGCGTCCTCGTCCTCTTCGGTCTGGTCGTTGAACAGGACGGCCCAGCTCCCGTCGGGCGAGAGCTCCATGGCGTCCAGGTGGGGCCGGACCTCGACCCGCTGCTCGGAGAGCGACCCCGCATCCAGGATGGAGACGTCGTCGCTGCCCTTGTTGAAGCAGATGGCCCTGGTGTAGTCGGGCGTCGTGGCGACCAGCTCGGGCTGGCTCCCGACCTGGGCCGTGATCACGTCCAGATCGGGCACACCGATCCGTGTCACCGTGTCCCGGGCCGGGTTCGCGACGAACACGTAGGTGGGTGACGGTGCCGGCGCGAGGGTGAAGAACGAGTCCTCATCCTCGGGCTCCCAGCCGTCCCCTGTGTCCTGGAAGCTCGGCGCGCCTTCGCTGCCCGAGTCTCCCCACTCGCCGGCGGACTCGTCGGCCCGATACAAGCTGTTGTCGGCCATGCAGGCCAGTGCGAGCAAGAACATCGCGCCCTCCTAGAACTGGATTCCGGTGCCGCCCCGAAGGACGACGCCACCCATCTTCCGACTGCCCAGCGGGTCGTGGTCCAGCGACGACAGGTACAGGTACCCGACCTCGTAGTGGACCGTCGCGCGGACACGCCAGTGGTCGGGGAACGGCTGGATCTCGGCGCCCACGGCGCCCAGCCCACCGAAGCCCCAGGCGTTGGCCGCGACCTCGGACGGGTCGTCGTCGATGTTGGGCTTGTCGTCCAGGCGGACGCGCGACCACAGGGTCGAGCCCTGCACCGTCACGGTGGGCGTGAAGATGCGGCGACCGATCGGGTAGACCCGGACGCCGAGCTCGAGCTCGTCGTAGGCGTCGATCATCTCGGTGTCGTAGCCGCCCAGGTTCGCGTCGACGCGGCGGTGGTGCCAGTTGCCGACCACGCCGAAGCGCGGGTCCAGCTCGTACGCCACGGACAGGCCCGGGGCCTGGATCCGCTCACGGCCCGGGTACACGCCCAGGTCTTCGGCCTGGAGGCTCATGCCCTGTCCCTCGAAGCGGACATCCAGGGTCTCTGCCGCCGAAGCGGTCGTCAGGAGTGCAAGGAGCATCACTTGTCACCTCGGCGAGGAAGGTCGTCGTCGGTGTAGAGGCCGATGGCCGCGAAGCCACCGATCTCGACGATGTCATCGGGAGCGAGCGGGTCGACGATGCTGACCAGCCCGAGCGGGGAGTCCTGGGCGATGTAGAAGCGCCCGTCTCCCATCGAGCCGGCGGCCAGCGGCGAGGACTCGAGGTGGATCTCGGTCGTCGGCAGCGGGTCCGCCAGGTCGATGAGCTGGACGGTGTTCTCGCCCTCGAGGAGGACCAGCGCGTAGGTCGAGGTGTCGTCGGTGAGCACCTCGTAGTCCATGGGCATCTGGTCGAACATCAGGTTGCGCGGCTCGTCATCGGCCAGGTCGAGGACCGAGAGCCCCCAGCGCTGGTCGGTGTAGGCGTCGATCTCGTCGCCGCTGCTCGACTCGGGCTGCATGAGCGCGACGGCGTACCGGCCGACGTCGTCCACCTGCACGCTGACCGGTGGGTTCGCGACGACGTACTCGGTCACGATCTGTGTGGAGAGATCCACGCGGTAGACGTCGTGGTTCCCACCCGTCCCGTACGCGAGGACGTTGCCCTCGTACCCGACGAGCTGGGTGACCGGGACATCCAGCTCCAGCTCCACGCGCGAGCCGTCTTCATGGAAGAGCAGGTCGAGCTCGGCGGCATCCGAGTAGGCGATGGCCGTGCAGTTGCAGTCGGTGTCGACCGAGAGAGCGACCGGGCGACCGGGCAGCTCCTCGATGTCGATGCTGGGGTCCACCAGGTCGAGCACGTACAGCACGCCCAGGTTGGCCATGGCGACGAGCGCCTTGCCGCCGTCCGGGGTCAGCACCGCGGCGCTGGGGTCGATGGTCTGGTCGGCGTCCAGGGTCAGGTCGTAGCGGACCTGGACCTCGAACGTGGCCAGGTCGACGACCACGGCCGAGTCTCGCGAGAGCACCACAGCGCGCAGCCCGTCCGGGGTGAACAGGATGTTGCCCGGGGCCACGCCGACGGTCGCCGTCGCGGTCTCGCCGGAGACCAGGTTCACGAAGAACACCGAGTCGATGTCCGCGACACCGCCGACATCGGTCGGGGCGCCGTCCAGGTACAACACGGCGGTCGTCGAGTCGGGGGAGAACGCGACACCCTGCAGGTGCCCAGGGGCGTTCACGGTCTGCTCGACCCCGCCCGCGCCCAGCACGGCGAGCTCGTACTGGTAGCCCACGTCCTCGTCGAGGCAGTCCTCGACCGTCTCGATGTCGGGGTCGAGGTCGTCACAGGTCTCGTACCGGGTGAACGCCAGGATCCGTGTGCCATCCGGCGCCGCGACCAGCCGGATCGGCTCGGCGCCGTCCAGGTCGACGGCCGCTGCGGGAGCGGACTCCGAGAACCGTGCGATGGCCCCGGCGTGGGGCAGCTGTGCGTACAGGGCACCATCCGAAGGCACCACGTCGCCGGTCCACAGTGCGTCGACAGACACATACTGACCGCACCCCATCTGAGACAGGGCCAAAAGGGAAAACAGCATCACTCCTCCTCCTCGATGCCAGCATTGAGTTCGAACCCGGTCAGCGTCTTCAGGCTGTCTTCCGCGGGGTCGTAGAAACTGATTCGTCCGAGCTCGTGCTCCTGGGACACATACGCCCAGCCGAGCTCTGGGAGCGTACCCAGGAACACCGGGTCGCTCTTCAGCGGCACCTCGTCGAGGATGAGCTCGGCGTGGTCGAGCACTTCGAGCACATCGACGCCTTCCATCACGAGGTAGCTCTTGTTGCCGTCGTCGGACTGGTCGTACCCGATGGGCTCGCCCGGCAGGACGTAGTCATTGGCCCGATGCGTCGCGAGCTCGACCAGCGTCAGGCCGTGCTTGCCTTCGTACTCGGGCTCGAACTGACCGAAGTCCTCGTCGTCGTGCAGGATGAGCGCGGTGCCGCCCGTGGGGTCGATGCCGACGCCCGCGACCGGCTTGGGCAGCGGATGCACGGAGAACGTGTCGTCCGACAGATCCCAGCTGGTGTAGTGGGCATACGGCGACGCGGTGCTGTACAGGACCGCCTGGTTCCCGGTCTGCGAGAACACGACCGAGCCGATGAGCTCGTCGGCCGGCAGGTCGAGCACGCGGGCGTCGGCCGTGGGGTCGGACAGGTCGTAGATCCACAGCGTGTTGTCCGCTCGGGCGACCGCGACGGCATGCGTGCCGTCCGGCGTCAGGTCGAGGTCCGTGGGCCCCTGGCCGACGTCGATGCGTTCGGTCTCGAACGTGGCGAGGTCGACGAGCAACAGCTCGCTCTGGCCCAGCTGGCGCAGGATGCCGAAGGCGCCGTCGGGCGCGAGCAGGAGCTCCTCGCTCGATGGCGGGTCGAGCGGGTCGTCCGCCACCTGGATGAGTTCGATGTCGAGCGCCTCGGCGGTGAGGTCCACGACACCCAGCCAGGTGTCACCCAGGAAGATGGCCTGGGAGCCGTCGGCGGTGAACAGCGCGTCCCGCGGCTGGAAGCCCAGCGCCATGGCCTGGTGCGAGGCGTCCGCGAGCCGGACGAAGCTGGCCTCCTTCAGCGAGACCGCCGAGCCGGTGGCGTCCTCGTCCTCGTTTCCGAGCTGGTTGTACAGGACCGCCCAGCTCCCGTCGGGAGAGAGCTCGAGCGTGTCCAGGTGCGGCCGGACGTCCACCCGGCGCTCCGACAGGGACACCGCATCCATCACAGACACGTCGCTGCTGCCCTTGTTGAACACGACGGCCGAGACGTAGTCCGGGGTCGTGACCACCTGGTCGGGCTGGCTGCCGACCGGCGCGGTCAGCACGTCGAGGTCGGGCACGCCGATACGGGTGACCGTGTCCCGCGAGGGGTTCGCCACGAACACGAACGTCGGCGAAGGCGCCGGCGCGAGCGCGAAGAACGCGTTCTCGTCCTCGGGCTCCCAGTCGGCCCCCGTGTCCTCGTCCCAGAGGTCGGCCGCGCCGCCCCCTGAATCTCCCCACCCGTACCCGGTGTCGTAGTCGTAGGATGCCTTTCCGGCTGAACTACATCCCACGAGCGAACCGAGTGCGAGCGCGATCCATGATCTGCGCATCGTGCCTCCAAGGGCTGCCCTGACGGGAACATAGCGGGACCTCCCAGGGTCAGGCGACCATTTTCTGTCCGCCCACCCGATCGTGCTGCTTGACCCATGCGTTTCCGCGGCGACAATGCGCCGCATGCCGAACGATCACGAGCTGAAGCTGCTGCAGGCGAACGGGCTGCTGGACCGATTCCGCAACACGACCCATCGCCTGGACGCGATGGTGCGGAGCCTGACGCTCGCCCGCGACGCCAAGGGGCTGCCTCGGCTGTTGGCGCTCATGAGCGTGGCCGGGAACGTGCTCGACATCCTGATGCCCGAGCGGGACACGGTGGAGGTCCTGGGCGACCTGGGCTGGACGACCGTCGCCCAGCACGCCGGTGTGTTGCGGCTGCTGCGCGAGCACATGACCGCCATCACCAAGCCCGAGCGGGTCCGGGTGCCCGGCAGCTACCCGGGCGAGGAAGGCACCGAAGTCCTCGTCTGGCACGGCCCACAGCGCCCCGTCGCCGCGCTCGTGAAGCAGCACGGCCACGACCAGCTCCTGGAGAACCGTCCCGGAGCGTTCGCCGAGCTGCTCGGCCGCCTGTGGACCGAGCACCCCGGCCTGGCCGTCGAGGCCCAGAACACGCTGGCGGGCGTCGAGCGCCTGAGCCTCGTCCCCCTGCGCGCCGTCACCGCGCCGGTTGGGCCGGCGGCCGAGGAGCTGCGCGAGTGGCTTCGGTCCCCGGCCGAGGGGACCCGGGTCGTCCTCATCGTCGGCCCCACGGGCGCCGGCAAGACCACGATGGCCCGCACCGCCATCCCGAACGGACGGGTGCTCCAGATCGCCGCGAGCATGGGCCACCAGGCCGCGCTCGAGCTGACCGCGCTGCTGTGTCCCGAGGTCGTCCTGCTCGACGACCTGGTGCTCGGTGACGGCCTGGACGCGGGATTCGCAGCGCTGCTGGACCGGCTGCACGGCCACGTGCCGCTGGTGGTGGCGACGCTGATGGACGACACGCTGACGGCGGCGTCCGCTCACAAGCCGGGGGCGCTGTACTGGCCCGGGATGCGGGCGGGCCGGCTCGACCGGGTGGTCTTCATCGCGCCGCCGGACGCGGACGGACGGCGGGCCATCCTCGCCCACCACGGGCTGTTCGACGACGAGGCCGTGCGCCTGTCGGCGGGGCTGACGGGCGCGTTCCTCGAGGAGCTCGCCCGACGTCGCCTGCGGGAGCCGAGCCGTGCGCTCGCCGAGGTCGTCACCGAGCTCCGGGCTCAGGCGCCGGCGTCGTTCTCCGCGGGACTCTCCGGCGAGGCCGGTCCTTCGTAGGCCTCGGTCTGGATGTAGTCCGCGACGCGTAGCGGGTCGGAGGCGAGCTCGGGCTGCTGCTCGACCGCCTCGTCCCACCACGGCATGGTCGTCAGCACGGCGTGCATGTCGTCCCACAGCGGGCTGTGCACCTGGAGGCGTCCCTCGGGGAGCTCGAGGTCCAGCGCGAGCGCGTGCAGCGCCAGGCGAGCCATCCCTCTCTGTTCGCGCCAGACCCGGTTCTCGCGGTGGTCGCCGTGGTCGCGGTCCCCGATGATGGGGTGGTGCAGGTCGCGGACGTGCCGGCGAACCTGGTGGTTGCGTCCGGTGACCGGGCGGACCCGGACCAGCGAGCAGCGCGGGTCGTGGCTGCGCCCCAGGCACTCGACCAGCGACTCGGCCTCCTTGGTTCGACCCTCGCTGGTGATGGGCTTGTCGATGGTCAACGGCCACTCGTGCTTGAACCAGCCGCGCGTGAGACACACGTACGTCTTGGTGCCCTTCTTGAGCGCCAGGTGCAGCTCGCCGGCCCGCTCGCGTCGGGTCGCGAAGAGCAGGCACCCACTGGCCTGGCGGTCCAGGCGGTGGATGGGAAACACGCGACACCCCGCCAGGTCACGGGCCCGCTGGAGCGCCGCGTACTCGTCGCGCGTGTCCCGTCCGCGATGGACGACGACGCGGGGTGGCTTGCTGACGACGATGAAGCCGTCGCCCTGGGCCAGTAGCGGGATGGGGTCCACGCCCCGGGGCTATCCCTTCTACAGCGCGCCCGGGAAGAACCAGGCCAGGACGGCGCCGACCACCGCCAGCACGAGCGCCCCCTGCACCACCCTTCGGAGAACCGGTCGGTCCTGCGGTATGGGGCGCTCGAGCATCGATCCGGAACGGATGACGGGTCCCTCGTCATCGATCACGTCGATCACGACTTCCGCATCCTCGTACGCCCTGCGCCGTCTGGCGGTGACTTCCTGTCCCATGGCAAACCCCTCGCTCGTCCTGATCTGATGGGGATCGTAGCGCCGATGGATCGGCTACGCCACCCTCTTCGAAGTAGACTCCGCTGCTTCGGACCACGGAACGGGATGCGACGCGGATTTTCCGTCATCGAGCTGGTGCTGCTCGCAGCTCTGGCTCCCGCGTGTGGCCGAGGCCCAGCGCACCGCTCGGCGAGCCGAAGCGACCACGCACACCACGACCATCCAGGACACCGTCGAGGTCTACGCCGAGTCCACCGAGGACCACGTCGCGCTGAACACAGGCCTGAACCCCAGCCCGAGCCCCGCACACGCCGGGGTCGACGGGACACAGGGCCGACGCTGGAACGAGGGCGTCGACACCGAGGGGCGCATCGCCTGGGCCACGCTCGGCTGGCAGCCGGACGGCGAGCTCCTGTGCAGCTACTCAGCGCACGCCGCCGGGAAGTGGGACCGGAACGACTGGTGGGTCCTCGCCGAGTGCGACACCGACGGAGACGGCCAGCCCTACCAGCTGCTGAAGCTCGGCCCGACCCTGCAGGACCAGGCCGATACCCGCGTTCGCGTCGAGCCCTTCTCGGACTCCTGGTAGCTCAGTCTCCGGCGCAGACGACGCTGCCGCCATCGCTGCCCGTCAGCACGACCAGCCCGCCGCCCGGTAGCCCGCTGGCCACCTCGTCGCAGCGCGCCTAGAGCGCCCGACCGGTGAGGCCCGTCAGCGGCTCGGCGAGCTCTCCATGCCAGCCCGAGCTGGCCTCGTTCAGGCGGACGAACGTGGCGACCTCGGCGTGGTCCAGCGCGACGTCCTCGACCGGCTCTACGCCTCCGGACAGCGCGGCGTAGCCCAGCAGGAGTGCCGCCAGGACCGTCATCAGGAGCTGACGTCGGTTGAGCGGCAGCTTCTCCAGGAGAGGCGGCCCCTTCGACGCCTCGGCGACCTTCGCTGGCGCGTCGTCCTTCACCTTGTCCGGGCGCGCTCACCTCGCCTGAAGTACCGCTCGGCGTTCTTCTCCTTGCGCTCCGTCTCGGCCCGCAGAGTCTCTTCCGCCTGGGCCCTGGGCTCGCTCGCCGAGTCGGTGGTAGCGCTCAGCGATGGTGCGCTGGACGGACTCGCGATCCTCGAGCCCAGCCGTGCGAGGGTTCGTCGCGGTCGCGCTGGAGCTCGCGTCGTCGACGAGCGAGCTGGTCGGCATCGCCAGCGAGGGCGGCGGCGCGGTCCCCGGATCTTCGACGTCCTCGACGTCCTCGACAGGGTCGCGCTCGGTCAGTCGCGAGCGCGCCTCGTCCTGCCACTCGACGAACATCGCCTGGGTCCAGTCCAGCTCGGCGGCTTCGGCGAACCGCGCTTCGGCCTCCTCCCACTCGCCCCGGTCCATCGCCAACTGGCCCAGGACAAAGGCCTTTTGGGCGTTCGCGGGATCGGGATCGCCGCGATCGGGATCGCCCGGGTGGGCCCCGACCTGGATCAGGACAGAACCCCCCAGCGACTGCACGGTATCTGGCTTCTTGCCGTCGGACATCGGAGCGCTGGAACCATATCTGCCGCGCGCTTGCACCGCGACGCGTCCTGGAGCATCAGGAGTGGGATGAACCGACGACTCCACGACTTCAGCGGGACGCTGGCCGAGCATGGCCACCGCTCCCTGACCCGCGCCCGACCGACCTGGCTCCAGGCCAACCTCGGGAAGCGGTGCAACCAGGCGTGCCGCCACTGCCACGTGGACGCCAGCCCGACGCGCACAGAGATGATGGACGAGGCCACCGCCGATCGGCTGCTGTGGCTGCTCGAGCGGAACCCGGCGCTCGAGCTGATCGATCTGACGGGCGGCGCCCCCGAGCTGAACCCGCACTTCCGCCACATCGTCTCGCGCACACGACAGCTGGGACGACGCGTGCTCGACCGCTGCAACCTCACGGTCCTGTTCGAGCCCGGTCAGGAGGACACCGCCGAGTTTCTCGCCGAGCACGACGTCGAGGTCATCGCCAGCCTGCCCTGCTACAGCGAGAAGAACGTGGACGCCCAGCGCGGGCGCGGCGTGTTCGACAAGAGCATCGAGGGGCTCCGGCGACTCAACGCGCTCGGCTACGGGACGACCCGCACGCTGTCACTCGTCTACAACCCGGGCGGCGCCTTCCTGCCGCCGGGCCAGGCGAGCCTGGAGGCCGACTACAAGCGCCGGCTGCACGAGGACTTCGGCGTCGAGTTCACGAACCTCCTGACGCTGGCGAACATGCCCATCGCGCGGTTCGCGACCGACCTCGCCCGCGAGGGCCGCCACGACGAGTACATGCAGCTCCTGGTCGGCGCCTTCAACCCGGCGACGGTGGACGGCCTCATGTGCCGCCACCTCATCAGCATCGGCTGGGACGGAGCGCTGTACGACTGCGACTTCAACCAGATGCTGGACATGCCCTCGCCGGGCTCGACCCGGTCGATCCATGACCTGACCGACGCGGACGACTGGGAAGGCCGACCGATCCGTGTCGGACCCCACTGCTTCGGCTGCACGGCTGGCGCGGGCTCGTCCTGCGGCGGCGCGCTCGCTTGACCCCCTTTTCGACGGAGCTCGAATGAGCCAGGAAGACAGCTACCTCCAGACCACGCGCCGGCTTCGGCACCATCGAGGTCCGCCGGCGGATGCCCTACCGCCTGCTCGACGCGGAGACCTACGAGATCGACGAGGACATCCTGCTGGAGTCCATCGAGGTCCTCGCGATCAAGGACCCCATGCCCTCGGACGGCGCCTGCGTCTTCACCGGCCGCGTCGCGTTCTGGCTGGGCAAGGAGCCCTTCGACGACGGCAAGGGCCACGTCCTGCTGCCCGAGGTCCCGCTGGCCGTCTGCGACAAGACGGCGGGCGCGTTCGAGCGGATGAACAACCCGCTGCTGCGGGCCCCGGCCAGCACGTGGCACTACGCGGGTGGGGGCTGCTGCTAGCCGCACTCCCCCTCGGGCGTGCCCTCACAGCACGCGGGCTCGGCGAACACACACTCCGGCGTCCAAGGCTCGCCGGAGAGGCGCTCGCGCATCCACCTGAACTGCTCGGGCAGCGACCACAGCGTCGCGTCCGCGTGGCCCGCGTCCTGGCACTGCAGCGTGTCCGTCTCCAGGCCAGCGTCACACAGCGCCGTGTGATCCGGCTCCTGCAGCGGCGGCACGATCAGCGTGTCGTACTGGCCGTAGACGAACAGCGTCGGGTGGTCCCCCTCGCGCGGGATCGAGGTCGCCGACAGCGAGTTCTCCTCGATGAAGCAGCCCCACCGCGTGGCGTCCCAGTCCCCTTCCCGTGCCGAGGCCAGGAAGTCGACGGCGAAGATCTCCTCGGGCGAGGACACCTCGACCACGATGTCCTCGAAGGCACACTCGTCCGGGTCGCTGTCGAGCACCTGGGGCAGGGCCTCGGCGAAGAAGTAGGGCTCCTCGTTCGTGAGCAGCGTGGTGAGGTCGGACTCGCCGTACCAGCTGCCCATGCGAGCCAGCGCCAGAGCGGAGAGCCCGGTCGCGTCGCTCCACGTCGTGGCGGCGTCCTGGACGATGGCTCGCAGGTCGTGGGCCGGTGTGGCGGCGACAACCGCGACGATGTCGGCCTCGGGCGCGTAGTGGGGCTGCGCGAGCTCGGTGAAGACCGCCGCGTGACCGCCCTGCGAGGCGCCCCACAGGACGACGTCCTCCCGCATGGTCCCGTCGAGGACCGTCGCACGGTCTCCCTCCAGCAGAGCGACACCCGCACGCCAGGCGTCCCAGGAGCCGATCGCGACCTGCTCGCCGACAAGGGGGGAGTGCGGCGAGGTCGAGCCTTCGCCCGAGCCGTTCAGCCCGATGTAGTCCGGGGCGATGACGACGAACCCCTGCGAGGCCAGCAGTGCAGGGAGTGTCGGCCCGATCAGGGTGTCCCGGCTGGGCGCGCACGCGTCGAAGGTGCCCGCGAAGCCATGCAGCATGAGCACCACGGGCCAGGGCTCCTCCGGTGGGTCGCCGGTCGGGACAGCGAGCAGACCGGTCGACTCCTGCAGGACCCCGCGGTCCTGGGTGCTGTACCGGAACGACAGCACCTGGGCGCCGTAGAGGACAGGGGACAGGCCTTCGACGCCGACGAGCCCGACGAGCGCATCCACGGCCGACGGCGACAGGTCGAAGTTCGTCAGGAAGAACGAGTCGAGCGGCGCGCCGGTCTGGTGCGAGTCCAGGAGCGTGTAGGGCTCCATGTCGCAGTGGCCGACCGGCAAGGTGGGGACGAACGGCTCGTCCTCGGGCACGTCACCCGAGCAGGCCAGCAGCAGGGTCAGCATCTCGCCTCCGAGCCCCATCGTAGCGGGAACTCGACGCGCCCTCGGAGGTCGAACACGGCATGCCCTGGATCCTGCTGCTGCTGGCCGCCGCCGACGGCGAGCTCCCCTGGGACAAGCCCGAGGGGCCGCTGCCCGCCGTGTGGTCGTGCGGCCTGCAGGGCCACCTGATGAGCCTGTACGAGCTGAACCAGGCCGTCGGGTCGAATCGCGGGATCTGGTACTGCGCCAGCCGCCACGACATCACCGAGCTGCGGGTCACCGTCGCGCCCGAGCCGTACATCCGGAAGACCACCTGGCGAGGCCAGCGCTGCCTGGACCGGCTTCACGGCTGGCCCATCGACGGCCCGGAACAGACCGAGGTGCGCACCATCGACCTGGTGCTCGATCTGCAGGAGCAGACCGGAACAGCCGAGCTCGTGCCCGCCTACTTGATGCGGTAGCCGCCCATCTCGTTGTTGAAGATCCAGGCGACGACCTCGCCGATCTCGAACTTGTGGCTCATGTACGACTCGATGGTCGCCGCGGCCGAGCCCTCCATCCGCAGGTCCCGACGGGCCTGCACCATCCGCTGCACGCGGCGGATCCAGACGTCCATGTTCGAGGGGCGGAGGTCGACCCAGCCCTTCGCAGCCCACACGTCGATGTCGCCGGCGTCGATGGTCACGGTCGTGCCGTGGCCCAGGAGCTCGGGCACGTTGATCCGCGGTCCGCGCATCAGGGTCTTCCCGTCGGCGAGCAGGACCGGGACGCCGATCGAGGGGGCCAGCTGGTCGAACCGCATGCCGACGAGCGCCTCCTCCAGCGCCTTGGCCATCTGGTTCGGTCGCACGGCGACCATGTCGTCCATCGTCGCGTAGACCTTCTTCAGTAGCGCCGCCTCGAACAGCAGCTTCGACAGCGCGGGCGGCCCCAGGCGACCCAGCGCGATCGAGGGCACGCCGGTCCCGTCCTCGAGCGAGCCCTTCTCGACCAGACGCAGGTCCTTCAGCGCGACGTTCCGGACCAGGCCGGCCTTGTAGCTGGGGTCCAGGACGGCTCCGTCGAGCGCCGAGATGACGTCGCGTCCGGTCGTGGCACCGCGCAGCTCGCGCACGACGATCTGTGCGATCTCCTCGGGCGTGACGTACTCCATCTGGCCCAGCGCGGTGATGGCTTCGAACTCGCCGCGGGTGAACAGGCCGTTCTCGCCGGTGTCGACGATGGCCACGTTCAGCTCACCCGTCTTCTCGTAGGCGGCCTCGTCCTGGCGGAGCTCGAGCGTGGCGCCCTTGGCGATCTGTTCGGTCTTCACACCGAACAGGTTCGAGTTGTTGTGCTTGTCCCGCACAGTCTTCACCTGAACGGCCTTGTACCCGATCATCGCCGCGGGCTTGACCTCCTTGACGATGGGGGCCCCCGGCGTCCGCGACAGCAGGAACAACAGACCCGTATGGCCGAACGCGACCTCGGTCTTCGCCAGCAGCTTGCGCGACGGGCTGTCCTCGCTGTGTGTGTAGGGGATGTTCATCCCCATGCCGCCCGTGCCCGTCGTGCCGACCTTCAGGTAGACCTTGGTCTTGTACTCGATGGTCGCGCGGTGGATGAACCGTACGTGGCGGATGAGCTGCGGCACGGACTGGGACAGCAGGAACGTCTCCAGATCCTTTGTGTGGGATGTGTCGAAGCCGTCGGGCCCGATGCGCTCGCGGACCTTGGCCGCGCCGTCGAAGACGTCCTGGTAGCTGAGGCCAGTGGCCGTGTTGACACAGTCCACCATCACGTCCGGGCGGTGCCGGCGGATGAGCTTCACGAGCTGGTTGTCGCGGTAGGCCTCCTCGAAGTCCCCGTACAGGGAGTTCAGCAGCGCCGCCCGCTTGGACGTGTCGGCCAGCAGCTCCGCGCGGCGGGTCGTCGACAGCTCGCTGGGCAGGAAGAGGTCGCCCCACTCAGGCACGAACGAGACGCCGGTTCCGAACTGGCGCTCGAACTTCTGGCACGCCGCGACGGCTTCCTGCTCGAAGAGCGAGCCGACGACGATGCGATGGGCCCCGAACGTCTTGACGATCTTGCGAACGACCTGGGTGCCGACCAGGCCAGCGCCGCCGAGGATGAGGAAGTCGCGGTACATGGATGCCTCCGAGACCCGACGTCTAACCGGCCGGGGGTGTGCGATCCCGGCCCGGCGCTTATCGTGGAGCGGCCATGCTCCAGCTCGCCGGAATCAGCATCGACGCCGCCTCGGTCGGGGGCCTGGAGACCTGCATCCAGCTCCCCGGGATGAAGCTCGTCCTGGACATCGGCCGGTGCCCCCAGAGCGCCGTCCAGCGCGAGGTCGTGCTGCTGACGCACGGCCACATGGACCACATCGGGGGCATCTGCTACCACGCCGCCACGCGTGGGCTGATGGGCCTGACGCCGCCCACCTACGTCGTCGGTCACGAGAACGTCCGGGCGCTTGAGTCGCTGTTCAACGCCTATCGGCGCCTCGACCGCAGCCGGCTGGCCCACTCGGTCGTCCCCCTGGGGCCGGGCGAGGAGTGGCGCACGCCCAAGGGCTACCTGGTGCGTCCGTTCCGCAGCATCCACCGCGTCCCGTGCCAGGGCTATGGCCTGTGGAGCGCGCGCAAGAAGCTGAAGCCCGAGTACCGCGGCCTGGCCGGCCAGGAGATCGCGAAGATCCGCCTGGGTGGGACCGAGGTGAGCGACGAGATCCTGAAGCCCGAGCTGGCGTTCACGGGCGACTCGCTGATCGAGGTCGTCGAGAACGAGGAGGTCGTTCGGACCGCGCGCGTCCTCATCATGGAGGTCACGTTCGTCGACGACGCCGTGACGGTCGAGCAGTGCCGCAGCAAGGGGCACATCCACATCGACGAGGTGGCCGAGCGCGCGGACCTGTTCGAGAACGAGGCCATCCTCTTCACGCACTTCTCGGCTCGGTACAAGGCCGACCACATCCTGGAGCAGCTCGACAAGCGCCTGCCGAAGAGCCTGCGCGAGCGCGTCACGCCGCTCCTGTCACGTCACTGAGCGGGTCAGCAGTAGAGCGTGGAACCGCCCGGGTAGCGGGCCGGGGCCCTCCTCGCGCAGGGTGACGTCGAGCAGGTTCTCGACCCGCTCGGGCAGCGGGACCGTCTCCGAGGTCCAGGCGCGTGCCGGCAGGTCCGGCCACCGAGCGCGCAGCGCCATCCACGAGCCGCGCCACAGCCAGCGGGCGGACAGGTCCAGGCCGAGCGCCTCGGGGACCCGCTGGACCTCGGCCAACAGACCCAGCGAGCGAGCGACCTGCGCGCACTGCCCGAAGTGGATGCTGACCTCGGGGTGGTCGAGCTGGGTCGTCTCAGTCGGGAGCTCGTCGATGTCGCCGAACTCGCTGACCCAGGCTCGGCCGCCAGGACGCAGGACCCGCGCGATCTCGGCCAGGGCCTCGAACGTGCCCGTGTTGAACAGGCGCTGCCCCGGCTCGGGCGTGACGAGCCAGTCCCCCGCCGACGGCGACGCCGTGAGGTCGGCGATGACCTCGTTGCAGACCACCGCATCGAACGACGCGTCGGGGAACGGCATGTCCGTCGCAGACCCCAGCACGCCGGTCGAGCGGGGAGCCCGTGCGGCCTGGGCGGCGAGGAGAGCGGGGCTCAGGTCGAGCCGTGTCAGGCTTCGATCGTCCAGGCACGAGCTCGCCGATCCGGTGCCCGCGCCGATCTGCAGGACGTCCTGGGCCGGACCGAGCCAGGCCGCCAGGCGCTCACCCCAGCGACTTCCAGCGAGCGCCGGGTGCGGGTCCTGGAAGACGTGCGCGAGCGTCGTCTCGGCCCGGTCGAAGCGCGAGTCGGCGTCGTCGATGCCGCCGTGGAACTCGGCGAGCTGGGTGGCTCCGTCGACCCACTGACCCGATGGACGGGCGTTGGCCGGGCGCTCGGGGGCAATGAGCCGCTCCAGGCGAGGATCCCGACGCCGCCACGAACGCGAGCCCACGAGCACGGCCTGGGCCTCGATCCAGGGCTGGACGCGCTTCGTGAACGCTCGCCAGGACAGGTCGGCTTCGTCGGCCACCTCGCGCAGGGTCCGACGCCCGTCCATGGCCCACCACAGGACGACGTCGACGTCGTCGAGGGGGAGCTCCCGGTACGGGAAGCCGCCGGGTCCGCGGGCCTCGACGATGGGCACCCAGAGCGCCGGGACGTCCGGCAGCAGCAGCGCCCGCCACGACCGGGCGGGCCTCTCGTCCGGCCGCACCTACTCGGTGCGATCGCAGGAGTAGCTGTTCTCGACGCACTCCAGCGTCACGTCGATCTCGACCGTCGAGTCGCTTCCGAGCGTGACGTCGACCAGCTCGGACACGCCGTAGCTGGCGGGCGCGGTGTCCGCGTACTGGGTCGTGCGCACCTCGACCGTCCAGACGCCGGTGCTCAGACCCGGGATCTCGATGGGGAGGTTGTCGCACGCCGCCTGGCGCAGGTTGTAGTCCCCGTCGGGGTGGTCCATCTCGACGTAGAGCGTGTCGGCCCACGCCGCCGCGCACGTCTCCTCGGGCATGTTCTCGAAGCCGGACCAGGCGTAGTTGACGACCAGGGTCGCCGGCAGGTCCTCCTCCTCGACGGGGCCGCCCGCCGTGCACGCGGTCAGCGCCGAGAGTCCAGCCACCATCAGGAAGCATCGCATCGTCATCCTCCGTCCTCACCATACAGGTCGAGCAAGAGATCCATCGCCCGGCGGTCGTCGTGCTTCACCCGGCCCTCGAGCGCGCCGTCCTCGACGTCCTCGTACGACCAGATCTCGCCGGGGACGCCGTTGTAGTCCACCCTCGCGCCGGCGGCCGATGCCACGTTCAGCAGCTCCTGCGCGTGGCCCAGGTAGCTGCCGAGCGCGTGGTCCTCGAGCGCCTGGACCCGCCGGTAGTGCCCGCTGAAGTGGGCCAGGTGGTTGTCCGGGCTCCGCTCGGCCCACCACTCGTCCCCCTCCGAGGCGGCCTCGAAGGTCTCCCGCGTCTTCTCGGGGGCGTACTCCAGGTTCTCCGGCAGGCTGGCCGGGCCCTCGATGTCGTAGAGCGCCAGCGGCTCGAGCTCGGGGTGACGCGCCAGCGCTCCGCTCGCCATCGCGATGCCGAGCGAGCGGGAACGGACCACGACCCGGTCGGTGTCGACGTCCGAGCGCTGCGCCACCCAGGACAGGACCGCGGCGACGTCGTCCTGATGACGCGGTCCGCCGTGGTCCTCCTCGCCCGGAGACTCGCCCCGACCGCTCGGATCGAAGGCCACCACGACCAGCCCGGCCCGAGCCAGGTTCACCGACGACAGCTCGTCCAGCTCGGGCAGGCCCTCGTCGAAGCCCGGTGGAACGAGCAGCACGGCGGGATGGCAGCCATGCGCGGCGGGAGCCAGGGCCCGGACGACGATGTGCCGGCCGTCGTGCACGATGACGTGCTCCTCGGGCTCCAGTTCCTGCTCTCCCCACAGCGGCGCCTCGGCCGAGACACAGCCGACCGTCGGCCAGGAGCCGGCCTCGACCTGGATCGGAGCCGCACACGCAAGAAGGAGGAGCCACACGCCCCAACGCTATCCTCCCGGCATGTGGCTCTTCATCCCGCTCGCCATCGCCGGCCCCGAGGCGGTCGTCCTCGGCGTCGCCCAGGACGCCGGACACCCCCAGATCGCCTGCACGAAGTCGTGCTGCACCTCGGCCTGGGAGGCGGGCCATCGGGTGACGTCCGTGGCGCTCGTGGACGGGGATAGCACCTGGCTGCTGGACGCCTCGCCCGACCTGCCCGCTCAGCTCCACCAGGTCGGCGACGAGCTGGCCGGTGTCTTCCTCACGCACGCCCACATGGGTCACTACACGGGCCTGATGCACCTGGGTCGCGAGGCGATGGGCGCGAGCTCGACCCCGGTCTGGGCCACGGCCCGAATGGACGCCTTCCTGCGCGGCAACGCGCCGTGGAGCCAGCTGGTCGAGCTGCAGAACATCGCCCTGTCCCCGCTCGTCGACGGCGTCGCGGTGTCCGTCGGGAGCCTGGCGGTCACCCCCTTCACCGTGCCCCACCGCGACGAGCTCTCCGACACCGTCGGCTTCCTGGTCGAGGGGCCCACCAGCTCGCTCCTGTACCTGCCCGACATCGACAAGTGGGAGCGGTGGGACACGCCGGTCGAGGAGTGGATCGCCCGCGCCGACGTGGCGCTCCTGGACGGCACGTTCTTCTCGGGCGACGAGCTGCCCGGCCGCGACATGGCCGAGATCCCCCACCCCTTCATCGTCGAGTCCATCGAGCGGTTCGCGGTGCTGCCGGAGCCCCAGCGCGCGAAGGTCCACTTCACCCACCTGAACCACAGCAACCCCGCTCTCCAGCCCGAGTCCGACGCCGTCCAGGCCATCGAGGCCGCGGGTCACCACGTCGCCCAGGAGGGGTCGCGCTTCCCGCTGTGATTATGGTGCGGCGGTGCCCAGCGGAATCCCGGTCGACCAGACACCCCACCCGTGCCCGTACCTCCCGGGTCGCGAGGCCGTGCTGCCGCTGCGCTGGTACCGCGAGCCGATCGAGCCCCGGGAGTTCGACCGCCTGCTCGCCCACGCCGACCGTCGCGTGGGCCGCACGATGTACCGCCCGTCGTGCCCCAGCTGCACCGAGTGCAAGGGCATCCGCGTGCCCATCTCGGAGTTCGAGCCGAGCAAGAGCCAGCGCAAGGCCTGGCGACGCAACCAGGACGTCCGGGTCCTGGCCGGCCCCCCGAAGGTCGATGACGAGCACCTGGCGCTCTTCAACCGCCACAAGCTCGAGCGGGGCCTGTCCGACCGGCCGACCAGCGCCGGCCACTACCGGAACTGGCTGACCGTCACGTGCACTCGGACCATCGAGACGCGGTATCTCGTGGGCGACAAGCTCATCGGGGTCGGGATCGTCGACCTGGGCGACCGGGACGCGTCGAGCGTCTACTTCTACTTCGACCCGGACGAGGATCGACGAAGCCTTGGCGTGTTCAGCGTGCTCGCCGAGATCGCCTGGCTGAAGAGCAAGGGCTACCGCTACTACTACCTGGGACTGTACGTCAAGGACTGTGCGCAGCTGAGCTACAAGGCGCGCTACACCCCGCACGAACGCCTCGAAGACGGCGTGTGGGTGCGGCACGGGTGACAGCGGCCTGACAGCCGCCTGATTCCAGGATCCTCGGCACCTTCCGATAGCGTCAGGGACAAGCGAGGTGCTCGATGATCGGACCCCTGTCCGTCCTGTGGATCTGTGCGTGTTCCGATCAGCTCATCAGCGGCGGCGTCGGGAACTCGGGCGTGCGTGGTGTCCCCGACCTGGCCGTCTGGCCCGAGGTCCTGGTCTTCGACGAGACCGCGGTCGGCGGCGAGACCGTGACCGAACACCTGACCATCGAGAACGTCGGCGAGGAGGTCCTGTCGGTCGACGCGCTGGACGTGACCAGCAGCCTGGCGTTCGCCGTCGAGTTCTCCCCGTTCGGCCTCGAGCCGGGGGACCAGCTCGAGGTGCCGGTCCACTTCACCGCGACCGCCCCCGAGAACACCGGCCGGATCTGGGTCGAGTCCAACGACCCGGACGCCGGCTACGTCACCGTCGAGCTCGAGGGGCCCGGGCGCACGGCGGCGCTCGAGGTGGACCCCATCGTCTACGACTTCGGCAACGAGACGACGGGCTGCTCGACCGAGGGGGAGATCACGCTGCGCAGCTATGGCGGGGTCCCGGTGACCGTGGATGGGCTCGAGCTGCTGGGTGAGCGCTTCGAGATCCAGGAGACCCTGCCCATCGATCTCGGCAGGTACGACGAGCAGACCATCACCGTGGTCTTCGCCCCCGAGGTCGCTGCCGCGCACCAGGCCGATCTCTATGTCACCCACTCGGCCGGCTCGGGGGTCACCGCCGCCCGAGTGACCGGGCAGGGCAACCCCATCCTGGAGCTGGAGGACGTCTTCTGGCAGGGGCCCTTCGACACCACGGACGTGCTCGTCTACGTGGATCGGTCGGGCTCGATGGCCGACGATGCCCGCAACCTGGCGGAGAACTTCGGCACGTTCGCGGCCACCCTGGACGAGTTCGACTCGGACTGGCAGGTCGGCGTGCTGACACAGGACACGGGCTGCCTGAACGACGCCATCTTCACGTCGTCGACGACGGACCTCGAGGCCAAGCTGCTGCACGCCGTCGAGGGCCCGTACGGCATCTACACCGAGAAGGGGCTGCACCTGGTCTGGTCGGGCATGCAGTCCGCCTGCAACGACTCGCTCCTGCGCGAGGGCTCGCGGACGGCCGTCATCTACTTGTCCGACGAGCCGGACCAGAGCCCGTACTCGTGGGAGACCTACCTGCTCGACATGTGGATGTGGTCGCCCTCGATCGTGACCCACGCCATCGTCTCGCTCGACGACCCGTCCGGGTACGAGGAGATGACGCTGGCGACGGGCGGCATGATGGTGGACATCAAGTCGAGCTGGGGCGCCGACCTGGCCGATCTGGCCGCCGCGACCGTCGGCGAGCGCCTCGAGACCTTCCCCCTGAGCGAGCCCGCCGACCCGGACTCGGTCGTGGTCACGGTCGACGGCTTCGTCACGGACGGCTGGACACTCGACACGGACCAGCGCTCGGTGACCTTCGATGCGGGCGCGGTCCCGGAGTCCGGCGAGGAGGTTCGTGTGCAGTACACCTCGGGTGACACGTGCTCCTGGTAGTCGCCGCGGCGTTTGCGCAGGACCCGGTCGCTCCAGACCTGAACGCGTCGGCCCCGAACGCCGAGCTCTTCGAAGCCATCCTCGAGGCCGACGCCAGCCGCGTCGCGCGCCGAACGACCGCGACCGTGGGCGTGGGCTTCACGCTGCTCTCCGCATCGGTCGTCCCGATGGTCGTGGCCTGGCCCGTCCCGCCGGACCCGAACCTCTACGTCGTCGAGCGCGAACAGTGGAACGACAGCCCGCTGGAGTACCGCCAGCGCCTGGAGCGCCGCAGCGACATGCTCCATGCGGACCGGCAGGCGTATGTGCGAGCCACCTGGTCTCGCACGACGATGAGCGCCACGCTGGCGGCCGCCGGCATCGCGGCCCTGGCCCTGTCGCCGGCGTGGACCCTCGATCTGCGTGACCGCGCCGAGGCCGAGGTCGGCCCGACGGGCGTCGAGGTGACGTTCTGATGTGGCTCGCCCTCGCTGGACTGTGCGCCGCCCAGGACCAGGCCGGGGACATGGAGCTCGTGCGACCGACGTTCACCGGGGGCAGCCTGGTCTGGACCGGGACGCCCCACGCGTCCTCTTGAGGCGGCCTGCGCGTGGGCGTCGTCACCCAGTACGAGCGGGACCCACTGGTCCTGCACGAGTTCGGGCGCGAGGTCGGCGCGGTGATCCGCAACCGGAACATCACGACCATCGGGGGCTCCTGGCAGCCGCACGAGTACCTGGCCGTCTACGCGAGCGTGCCGGTCGTCGTGCAGTGGAGCAGCGAGCTGCCCGAGTACGACACCGACGGCGTTCACACCGGCGACAGCTCGGTGGGCGTGCAGGTCACCGGGCCGGGCACGGCTCGGCTCCGCACCACCGGACGGGCCGAGCTGGGCCTGCCGACGGGTCGAGCGGTGGCCTTCGCAGGCGACGGGGCTCCGCGCGCGTCCGTGGACGCGCTCGTCGGAGTCGGCGGGAGCTACCTGGAGCTCACGACCTCGGTCGGGGCCACGGCACGACGACGGACGGACTCGAAGGTGGACTACGACGCCGCGTCCGAGCTCCGGGCGTCCGGCGCCGTCCCTGGCCGGGGCGCGTCGAGCTCCACGCCGGCACGACGACCCGCGGCAGCTTCCTGGCGATGCGTTCACTCCAGGTCGCGCCCGGGACCGAGGGCCTGGTCGGCCTGCGGCTGCACCCGGCTGCACCCGGCTGCGCACGTCCAGGTCGACGTGGGCATGGGCAAGGGGCTGGGCCACGGGTACGGCACCAGCGAGTGGCGCACCTACACCGGCGTCACCTGGACGCGCATCCCCACGCCCGTCGAGGCGCCGATGCCGATCTTCACCGAGGACGTCGAGGTCCTGCCCGAGGTGCTGGTCACCCGCCTGCCCGACCCCGAGCCGGAGCCGAACGGCCCGACCGAGGTCGTCTGGGCCGAGGGTGAGTTCGCCCGACTGGACGGCGACACCATCGAGCTGCGGGACGAGCTCCACTTCGTCTTCGGCACGGCCGAGCTGCTGCCCGACAGCCGCCCGACGCTCGCGCAGGTGAGCCGAATCCTGAACGAGAACGAAGACCTGCTGCACGTCGTCATCGAGGGGCACGCCTCGAACGAGGGCAGCTACCGGTACAACTACAACCTGAGCTACGCCCGGAGCCGCAGCGTCTGGGAGGCCCTGGTCGAGGACGGCGTGCACCCGGACCGCCTGTCCACCCGAGGCATGGGCGAGGTCCAGCCGAAGGACGGCACGCTCGAGGCCGACCGACGGGTCGAGTTCCACGTGGTCGCCCGCCGGCTCGACGACGCCCCTCTTCCCACTCGAACCGGAGCCCGGCTCCCCTGGAACGGAGAGCCCGTCCAATGACACTCCTCATCGCCGCCGCGCTGGCACAGGACTGCGAGAACACCGCCCTGCTGCAGGACCTGAACTGCAACGGCATCGACGCCTATGACGAGCTGCGTCTGTTCGACGACCCGTCGTGCGACCACCCGAGCACGGACTGGTACTACGACTACACCTCGTTCGGCTGCACCCTCGACATGTCGGCACTCGACACGGACGGCGACGGCTTCGTGACCTCGGACTTCCAGGTCCTGGACGAGGACAGCCTGGGCGACGCCTGCGACATCTGCCCCTGGGACGACAACCCTGACCAGGTCGACACGGACCAGGACGGCCTGGGCGACGCCTGCAATGCCTGCAACACGACGAGCACCTGGATCGACGTGGACCAGGACGGCGTGCCCGACGACTGCGACAACTGCCTGGACCGCGTCAACCCGATGCAGGCCGACGACGACGGCGACGGGATGGGCAACGGCTGTGATCCCGACCCCACCTTCTACGGCGCGGGCAGCCGGCGACAGAACAACTGTTCGATGGTCGCGGCCCCGGCGGCGTTCTGGCCCCTGGCCCTTCTCCTGCTGCGGAGGCGGCGATGATCCTGCTGCTGGCATGCACCGAGCTGCACCCGGTCGATCTGGGCGAGGTCCAGGACCGCGACCTGGACGGCTACGACGAGAACGCCGACTGCGACGACCGCGACCAGGAGATCCATCCGGGGGCCGAGGAGGTCTGGTACGACGGCGTCGACCAGGACTGCGACGGCCACGACGACGATCAGGACCGCGACGGCTACGACCGCGCCGAGGACTGCGACGACCGCAACGACGACGCCTACCCCGGTGCCTGGGAGACCTGGTACGACGGCATCGACCAGGACTGCTCGGGCGACGACGACCACGACCAGGACGGCGACGGGTGGTCGGTGCCCGACGACTGCGACGACACTGATGCCGGCGTCCGGCCCGGAGCGCCCGAGACCTGCGATGGCCGGGACCAGGACTGCGACGGCTCCATCGACGAGGGGCTGACCGGACCGTTCACGTTCTACGAGGACGTCGACGAGGACGGCTACGGGTCGGGGCGCGAGCTGGTGTCGAGCACCTGCGAGGCCCCCGACGGCTACGCCTACAGCGGCGGGGACTGCAACGACGGCGACGAGGACCGGTCGCCGGATGCCGAGGAGATCTGCGACAACGGCGTCGACGATGACTGCGATGGCATCGCGCCGGAGTGCGGCGTGGTGGCGGGCGAGGTCCTGGTCGTGGACAGCGAGCCGGTGGACGGCCTGGTCTGGCTCGACGGAGCGCGGATCGCTACCGCCGACGGTGTGGTGCACATCGACGGCCGCGTCCTGGCCCGCACCGAGGTGGAGCGCCTGGTCGACCTCGGCGACGTGGACGACGACGGCTGGCGCGATCTGGGTCTGTCCGGCGCGGGACACGTGCTGTTGGGACCGTTCGACGACGAGCCGGTCGAGCTGCTGGGCCAGACGAGTCAGACCATCCGGCCCGCTGGCGACGTCGACGGCGACGGCTTCGACGACGTGCTGGCCGGGGACTCGTTGTTCTACGGTCCCGTCACGGGGGGCCTCACCCGACCTGACGTCCGACGGCCAGGCGCTCGCCGCGCTGGACACCCAGGGTGACGGCATCGCCGAGCTGTTGTTCGTGGACGGCGACACCGCCAGTCTGGTCTACGCCGAGTGGGGCGCGGTCCGAGCCAGGGACGCCGACTGGTCCGTGAGCGGCGTGCTCCCGCTGGCGGCGACCGGCGACCTGACGGGCGACGGCTACGACGACCTGGTGCTGGCGACGAGCACCCACATCGAGCTCTACGCGAGCCCGCTGGTCGCGCGGACCGGCCTGGTCGACTCGCTCGCGATCTGGAGCCCGAACGAGCTCTGGGCGGCCGACCTGCATGGCGACGGTCGGCCCGAGGTGGTGGTCGACAGCGGGAACGGCTCCTGGGTCGTCGGCTTCGACGAACGGCTCGAGAGCACGCCGATCGCCTCGGCGCTCGACGCCGACCTGGTGCCCGCGACGGCGGCCGTGTGGTTCCTGGGCGAGTTCGGTGTCCGCCGCGTCGGGGTCGATCCGGCCTACTGACGCGCGGGGAGCGGCTCGGCCTCGACGATGTGGAACTCGACCCGGCGGTTGACCGCCTTGGTCTCCTCGTTCTCGTTCGGGACCAGCGGGCGGCTCTCGCCGTAGCCCATCCACGTGAGGCGGCCGGCCTCGACGCCCTGATTGGTCATGTAGCGGACGACGCTCTCGGCCCGCCGGTCGGACAGGTCGAAGTTGTAGTCGTCGCTGCCGTCGCTGTCGGTGTGGCCCTGGACCTCGATCCGCAGGCCGTCGTACTGGACGAGCACCGCCGCGGCCTCGTTCAGGATGAAGTAGCTGTCGACCGTGATCTTGTCGGAGTCGACCTCGAAGTTGATGCCGCGGATGACGCCGGTGAACTTCACGACCTCGGGCGGGAGTTCGTCGGGGCAGCCGTCAGCGTCCTCGAAGCCGTTGTAGAGCTCGGGATCCATCTCGCAGGCGTCGACCACGTCCGCGATGCCGTCGCCGTCGTTGTCGGGCTCCTCGCAGCCGTCCTCGTCTTCGAAGCCGTCGACGTCCTCGGGGTGGTTCGGGCAGCGGTCGTTCAGGTCGGAGATCCCGTCGCGGTCGTTGTCGAACTCAGGGCAGCCATCCCCATCGCGGTAGCCGTCCTGGTCCTCGCGCTCGTTCGGGCACTCGTCTTCCCAGTCGACCAGGCCGTCGCTGTCGTTGTCGTCCTCGGGACAGCCGTCCTCGTCGTCCCAGTCGTCCATGTCCTCCTTGACCAGCGGACAGTCGTCGTCCTCGTCGAGCACGCCGTCCTGGTCGTTGTCCCACTCGGGGCAGCCGTCCGGATCCTCGAACCCGTCCCAGTCCTCGGGGTCCTCGGGACAGGCGTCGATCTTGTCCATGATGCCGTCTTCGTCGGTGTCCTTGCCCCGGTCGGCCGCCCGGAAGATGAACCCGCCGGTCAGCTCGACGTTGTTGAAGACGTCCGAGTCCGCGGTGCTGTGAGGCTCGGTCCCGATGGTCGTCATCCAGCGGGCGTCGAAGCGCAGGCTCATGGCCCCGGCGAGCTTGATCATCAGACCCGGCCCACCGTTCACCAGCGCGTCGGAGTCCGGGTTCTTGTAGTTGCCGATGTCGGTGTCGCCGATCGGCTCGGTGGACCACGAGTTCGGGTCGCGGTTCACGCGCGTGTAGAAGGCGCCGCCGCCGACGGCGATGAACGGCTGGACACGGTAGTCCGGCGTCAGCACGATGAGCAGATCGAGCCGCGGCGAGAACGAGTCGTACCGGTGCCCGAACTGCCGGGTCACGCCCTGGTGGTACCCGGTCTGCCCTTCGACGATGACGCGCTGGGTGAGGCTGTACCCGAGGCGTGCGTTCATCGCCCAGGTCTGCTCGAGGTTCTCGAGCTCGTCGGTGAAGTACCAGCCGCCGGCTGCGGAGAGCGTGACGCCGAACTCGTCTCTCCCCTGCTGCGCCTGGGCTTCGGTGGAGAGCAGCGCGAGGAGAGTGACCATGATGCGGGACCTACTTCTTCTTCTGGGCGGCCTTGAGCTCCTTTCCTGAGAGCTCGACGTGGGCCGTGTAGCCCGCCGTCACGTCGAAGTCCGTCGTCCCGAGGACGTAGCTGCCTACAGGAAGCATGCCAACGAACTCACCGTCGTCCGCCAGCGCCACGATCGCGCGCTCGACAGCAAGGCGCTGATCCGGCTCGAACGGCATGAGCGCAGGGGCGAGGTCCACGCTGCGGGCCGGGACGGTGCGCAGCTCGACGCGGGCGAACTCCTCGTCGATCGAGTTCAGCCAGTTGGCCTCCTCGTCGGTCCGCTCGATCGTCTGGGCCCGTCGGAGCCGCACGACGACCTCGGCGATGTCCCCCGTCGAGCGAGCTGCGTGGGCCGCGGAGATGTGCACGTCACGAGGGATCGCGACGTCTTCGAGGTCGAGGACCTTGGCGTACGTGCGCTCGACGCCGGTCCAGGCCTGGCGCTCGGAGAGCACGATCATCTCGTCGACGAGCCGGGAGAGCTCGCCTTCCTCGCGCGTTCCGGCGAAGCTGAGGCTGATCAGGAGGAGGAGGGTCGTCATGGCGGCCAGTCTATAACTCCCCGGCTCACCGTCTCTTCCCGCAGGTTTTCCTGAAGTCTTCCCGCCTTCCGGCCGACGAGTGATCCGGAGGCACCATGAGCCAGCTCACCGAACGCATCCTCATCGTCGACGACGGCCCCATCGGCGCCCTCGAGGAGCTCATCACCGCCGAGCTGCCCGACACGCTCGTGCTCGTCAGCTCGCCCCGCCCCCGCAGCCAGACGCTCCGTCGCGGCGTGTGGGTCAGCCGGGTGCCCATCGCCCAGATGGTCCCGCTCGACGGCCTCGTCCACATGCGGGTCACCTCGGATCCGACCTGGACGCCCGAGCCCATCTGCGCGGAGATCCTGCACGGCCTGCTCCCGCCCACCGACTGCGCGAACTCGTTCTTCGTGGTGGCCCAGCTGCTCGGCCTGACCGTGCCCGCGACCGTCCAGGACGAGCCCACGGTTCGCTCGTGGCTGAAGGCCCGTCGTGCCATGGCCGAGGGTCGCCTCGAGGCCGCGCGCGCCCACATCAGCAGCGTCACCCGCACCTGGTCCGACTGGGCTCCGGGTTGGGCGCTGGCCGACGAGATCTACACCCGCCTCGGCGCGTTCGAGGTCGCGATGGCGTGCCGCCGCCGCTCCGAAGAGCCGCCCATCCGTCTGGCCCCGCACCCGACGCTGCTTCGCAAGGCCTCCTGAGAGCTCAGCAGTCCCCTCAGCAATCGGTCTGGTAGCGCCGGCTCTTGCAGCCGACGACCTTCACCTCGACCGGCGCCACCCCGTCGTCGACCAGGTCGATCCGCCGCGCGGCCTTCTTCGAGAGGTCGATGATGCGGCGCTCGACGAACGGGCCGCGATCGTTGATGACGACGCGGACCGACTCGCCTGTGTCCGTCCGCGTGACCTTGACCACCGTGCCGAACGGCAGGGTCTTGTGGGCCGCTGTCCGTCGCAGGCCGGGCCGAAAGGGCTCGCCCGAAGCAGTGGGATTCCCGCGCAGCTCGGCTCCGTACCAGCTGGCGAGCCCCGTCTCGACCCGCTTGGGTCCGCATGCGAGCAGGAGCGCCAGGATCACTCGCGGACCTGGACGGAGCAGACCTCGCAGGTCCGTGGATCGCCTCGGAAGACCGCCTTCCGGGCGTTGTAGCAGCCCACGTGGAAGACCTTGCCGCAGGCGTAGACGCAGTCCATCCGCACGCTGGGGTCCGTGTCCTGACCGCAGATCGCGCACGCGACGACGGCCGTGACCGCCGCGACCTGCTCGGGCGTCCGCTCGAGCTTCTGGAGCGGCTCGACAGCCCCCCACCAGGCGAGCCAGGCGAAGAGGACGCCCGCCAGCGAGGTCACGAGCCCAGGCACCGACTGGCTGAACACCGCCGCCGGGTCCTCGCCGAGGAGCATGGGGATCACGAGCGCGAGCGCGACCGCCAGGATCGCGATCCCCATGCCGGCGGCCGCGACGCGAGCACGCCAGCCATCGCCGCCGAAGACGTGCCGGGCCATCGAGCAGGTGACGATCCCGAGGCCAAAGCCTGGGACCGTGGTGACGAGGAGGCTGCGGTCCACAGACAGCGCGATGCCCCAGCAGATCACCCAGAACAACACCGCGATGACCGACCCGACCAGCGCGAACGTGCCGCGCGCGGCGTAGCCCTGGCTCTCCGGGTAGTCCGGGTGCTGCTCGACGACGCCCGATCCGGCGGGGGGCTCGGGCAGCAGGTGGATGAGCTCGTTCGGCACCACGCCCAGGTCGAGGAGCCGTTCCTCGTCCGTCATCAGCCGGCCGCGGGCGCGCAGCCAGTACAGCCGGCGGCGCCCATCCGGCCAGAACGCATCGAGGCCAGCGTCCCGGGCGACACGCTGGGTCAGGTCCCGAGCCGGCAGGTAGCTCGGCAGGATCAGGTCGAGCGTCTGCGAGCGGACATCGATGACCTGGACCCGGACCTGGATCGTCTGGGCCTGCGGTCCTTGAGGCTGCATCGCTGCGAGTGTAATGGAGGATATGGACTCCAGGGATCAGGAGCGCGAAGAGCGCCGCGCCGCAGCCACCACCGAGAAGCGCAAGGGCGCCCTCCGCACACTCCTCATCGCATTGCTCGTCGGGCTGTCGTCGGTGTACGCCATCTACTGGCTCAGCTCCCGTCCGGAGCCGACCCCCGATCTGGCAGAGCAGTACGACGACGTGCTTCCGTGGGCCTCACTGAAGGAGGTCAACGGCATCTGGGTCGGCACGCCCCTGCCCGACTGGGACGGGATGGACGACCCGAAGGCGGCCGAGAAGGCCTGCAACGAGATGCTCGAGCGCGTCGAGCTCAGCGGCAGCGGGTCGGTGACCGTCCAGCACCCGGAGACGGGCGTGACGATCGCGGAGTGCGGCCTTCAGTAGGCGGTGGGGTCGAGGGTCGTGTACCCGGGGTTCGCCGCTTCCTCGCTGTACCACCGGATCGTGTAGTTGTTGTTGTCGTCGTCGATGTCGCACACGCCGCTGACGCGGAACCACGAGTCGCCCGTGCCGAAGACGTTCGTGGTGTACGTGCAGCGCATCTCGCCGTCGGGCTCCCACCCGAGCTCCTCCCACTCATCATCTCCCCGGCGCCACTCCTTGGTGTACTTGCCCAGAGGCGCAGCGGGGTTGGACGCGCACTCGTCGACCCACTCGTCGTTGGCCGCCTCGTAGGCGTGCTGGGCGGTGACGATGCCGTCGACGTTGAGCCAGACCTCCTGGCGCTTCGCCCGGTACTGCATCTCCAGGAAGTTCGGGATCGCGATGGCGGCGAGGATGCCGATGATGGCGACAGTGACCATCAGCTCGACGAGGGTGAAGGCGGCGCGCATCGAACTCTCCGAGAGAAGAGAGCCTCATATCCAAGCCGGGGCCGGGTCAGCGCTGGGCTTCGACCGTCTTCTCGAGCTCGTCGCTGATCTTCTTCAGCGGCTGGAGCAGGCGCTCGAACTTGTCGAACCACTTCAGCCAGACCTCGTCGCCCTGTTCGTCGCCGGGGAGCTCGGCGTGGACACGACGGACGAACTGCGTGAACTTGTTGACCCGGTCGGTCGTGGTCGGCAGCCCGTTGTAGTAGTCGTGGGCGTACCCGATGATCGAGCCGGCGGTCCGGTAGAGCACGCGATCGCTGGTGCCCTCCTCGATGAGCAGGAACTCGCTGCTGACCAGCGCGCTGCTGAAGTTCAGGACGGCCAGGTCCAGGTCCTTGACGAGCGCCGTGCGGAACAGGTTCCCCATCACCTTCTTGTTCAGGTGCAGGAACTCGACCACACGAGGCTTCAGGTAGGACTCGGCGGCGCGGACCTGGCGGCCGGCGCGGGGCACGGGCAGCAGCACCTGGACCATGCGGCCGAGGCGCACGTTGATGCGCGTCAGGGCGACGGCGTCCGGGTGGTCCTCCTCGGCGGAGTGGAGCCGAGGAGCGCAGAACTCGCGGACCCGGGTCTCCTGGGTGTCCGTCGTGTCGAACACCGGACGGTGGGTCTCGTCGTCAGGCCCCTCGACATGGAACAGCCACAACAGGTACTCGCCGTCCTTCTTCGGGACCTCGAGCGGCACGGCGACGGGCTCGGTGAGCGCGACGCCCTGGCCCTGACGCGTGATGCCGTAGCCCGCCTGGATGATGGCGACGTACTTGGACTTCCGCTTCTCGAGCTCGACCTGGAGTCCCTGGACCAGCCCGTGGCCGTGCAGGTAGAGCGTGTGCCGGTGCAGGCTCTTGCGGTGGTAGGTCTGCTCGTCGAGCAGGTCCCGTGAGGTGAGGCAGAGCCCCTCGAACGGGTTCAGGCGATGGAGTACGGCGAAGTCCGACATCATTCCTCGTCGAAGCGGATGGTGAACGTCACGTGCGCGGGGCGCTCGTTCGTCACGACCTGGGCGATGCGCCGAAGCACATCTGGACCGCGCTGGCGGAACCGCTGCTCGAAGCGGTCGCGGCGCTCGAGCACCAGCGCGAAGAAGTTGATCGCGGCCCTCTCGGACCGGTAGAGGTAGTGGGCTGGCGGCTCGTCATCGAGGTACCGCTCGGCGGGCGTCCCGCCTCCGGCCAGGGTCGCGGCGCCGAGCACGAACGGCTGCGGCTTCTCGCGGGGGGACACGCTGACCGGCGCGGCGGTGAGCACGCGGATCACCTCCTCCATGCCCTCGGCGGTGCCGCGGGTCCGGTAGAGACGGATGGCCCGGCGGACGAGCTCGCGCTGCTGGTGCAGCGGCAGGCCCTCGTCGAGCGTGAAGCCGACCCAGCTGGCGATCCAGGGGAGGAAGCGGGGGTCGCAGGTGAGCGGATCGGTCAGCGACGGAATGTCGGTGATGCGGTCCACGACCGAGGTCATCTGGTGCTGGAAGATGAACAGCAGCCGCCGCATGGCGTCGCCGTCGACCCCACGCGCCTGGGTGGTGGTGATCTCGTCCTTGGTGTCCCAGCGTCGAGCGCTGACCTCGTCCGCCTTGACGATGTCGCGACGTCGCGTCGGCACACCGCCCTGGAAGGCGCCGGGCAAGAAGCGCAGGTAGCTGCGGACCGGGACGTGCAGGACGATCTCGTCGCCCGGGTCCAGCGCGGGAGGCGGCCGCCCATCGAGCGTGACCAGCTCGGCCCGAACGTCGACCAGATCGTCCGGGATGAAGTCGCTCGCGATGCTGCCGTCGGGGAGCGTCCGGACCGCACGGATGAAGACCGGGTCGCCGCCCGCCGCCGGGTTGATCTGGGCCGCCCGGACCCTGCCGAGCTTCTCGCTGCGGCGGGCCTCGACGAGCTGGATCGTGACCCGGTTTCCGAGGCTGCGCCGGAGGTAGAGCTGCGCCTGACGCACCGGGTAGCCGATGCGCACGACGGTCTCGACGTGACGGAAGTCCCCAGGGACCGCCGGCAGCGCCTTGCCGCTCGGGACGGGCAGCTGCGGTCCGTTCACCGGGAGCCGTCCTCCGTGCGGATGCGGATGCGCCGGACGACGAACAGGTCGTGCTTCTCGAGCGGCAGCTCGTGCGCGCCCTCACCCTCTTCCCAGCCAGCCGGACCCTTCACGTTGCCGGAGACATCGAAGATCTGGACGTCGACGACGTGCCGGACCTCGGGGATGTCGCTGACCATGCGCGCGAAGTCCTGGGCGTAGAGCGTGCCGCGGAACGGCCAGCCCTCCTGATCGATGCCGCCCTCGTAGGGATCGAGGAAGCTGCCGACCCACCACTCGGCGTCCTCACGCACGACCAGCTGGTTGGCGTTTGGTCGCAGTCGAAGCGTCACGCTGACGTCGATCGGCAGGAACGTCGCCAGGCGGACGCGCGGCTCGATGTTGATCAGACAGCGACGGGACAGGTAGCGCTCGACGTGGTCCCTGAGCCCGCTCGAGAGGAACGGGTCCGGGGTCAGCTCGCCTTCGCGACGGTGCGGCAGGATGACGACCTGGACGGTGCCGTCCCGACCCATCGAGCCAGCGCAGGCCGCGCGCGCGATCTCGCCACTAGCCTCCATCGCGATGATCTCGAAGTCCTGCTGCGTCACCGCGCGGTCGCGGCTCGTCAGCAGGCTCGGAGCCCGTCGGATGATCTCGTCGATGGTCTCGGCGTCTCGCCCGCCGACGGCCGGGAGCAGATTCACCACCTTGACCCGGTCAGCGAAGCCGTCGCAGACGGTGACCTCGCCGGCGCCGACGTTGCCGACCTCGCCGGGGACCTTTCGGTAGACGTCGAGCACGATGTTGTTGGTGCCGACGGGCAGCATCCGGCCACGGATTCCGTTGCCGAAGTGCAGGGTGCCGTCCACCGGATCGACCGTGTAGACCGGGTCGTCCTTGGCCGCCGTGAGGAGGTCTTCGACGCGGTACCAGGGCTCGCGCGTGCCGTCCGGGTACTCGACAGTGACGGCGAGGTCGGGGAACAGCTCGGGGCGGGGGAAGACCTGCTGGTCTCGCTCGCCCGGATGCACGTAGATCGGGTGCTCGCGCAGCTCGAGCACCTGGTTGGGCACGCCCAGGCCGCTGAACCGCTCGCTCAGCACGTTCACGAGGTTCACGGCAGGGACCGTGTTCAGCATGATGTGCGTGATGGGCGGAAGCGCCGGGAGCTGCTCGGCCGTGAGTCCCTGCGGGAGGGAGACGCGAGCGCGCAGCCAGAAGCCGTCGTCGGGGACCGCGGGGATGTCGGGCAGCGCGAACTCGAGCTCGCCGGTGCCTTCCATCTTGTAGACGCGCCCGCCGTCCTCGTCCTCGTTCCGCGAGCTGACCAGGCGACGCCAGGCCGTTCGGCCGTGCTGGCGACGCTCGAGGAGCTCCCAGTCCACGCCCACGCCTTCGGGCAGGAACGACTCGCCGCGGCACCGGAAGTGCACCGCGTGACGCTCGCCACGAGGCAGCGGCTTGTCGAACTGGAGGTAGAGCGCGAGCCCGTCTTCGCTCGTGTCCACGAACGCGAAGTAGGGGTGGGTCTCCGACAGGCGCCCGCCGGCCTGGGTCACGCAGCGCGTGAGGCGACGGTTGTGCTCGCGGTGGTCGACCTGGGCCATGAGCGGGTGCGGCAGCGGCTGCTCGTACGTGCCCTCGCCCAGGGTCTTGTTGACGCCGAGGCTGACCTTGTAGATGCGCGGCACGACGGGATGGGTGTTCTTCTCGTCGTCCTTGCCCGTCAGGTTCGACTTGATGAGCTCGAGCCGCAGCCAAGTGGTCTCGAGATCGCCGATGGTGTGGCGCGCGAGGCCCTTGAGCTGCTCGCCCGGGTCGATGACGAAGCGCACCCGACGTCGGCCGGGCTTCTTGGCGCCTTCCTTGTCGATGGTGCCGAACGTGAACCCGGCGTAGGTCTTCTTCTTGTCGTGGACGACGCGCCAGTTGTCCTCGGCGCGGTACGTCATCTGGAGCTTGTAGTCCTTGACCGGCTCGGCCACGGGCTCGCCGTTCATCTCGAACGCGACCTCGACCTCGACCAGGATCTCGGCCTTCCGTCGGTTCTCGAACAGGTCCGAGCCGATGAACCACTTCCGGCCGATGGTCGGCTGGACCGCGGCGTTGAGCTGCCACGGGGACCAGGGGGCCTCGTCGGAGGCGAGCACGGTGGCGCGGTTCGGAGCGTCGCCGGCGAGCATATGCAGCTCGACCGGGCGGACCCAGGAGAGCTCGAGCTCGAGGTCCTGTATGAAGCCGCGCAGGAACACGGTCTGGATGCGCTCGGCTCGCAGGTTGTACCCGTCCGAGGCCATGTCCGTGAGCGGCCCGGTGACGATGATCTCGGTGCCCTCGACGCGCAGCTGCTCGTCCGGGATGAGCTCCCAGGCGTCCCCGCGCCGGTAGTACCAGCGGTACTTGGGGAAGTAGCCGTTGCGGCCGGCAGCCAGGCTGCGGTCGACCATCGCGAAGCGGATCGACCAGCCACCGCGCATCGGGGGCAGGTCCTGGAGGAAGAACTCCAGCGACCGGCCGGCGGCGCGGACATTCCAGTTGTTCAGCGGGCGGACCTGACCGCCGCGGTCGTCGTGCCACGTGATCTCGAGGTCGCCCGGGTCCCGAGCGCCGGGGTTGTCCGGATCGGGGAGCCCCTCCATGCGAGCGGCGAGCCAGGCCTCGTAGTCGAGCCGTCCACGGATCCACCACTTCTGCTCGTTCACCGAACCCGGCAGCGGAAAGGCGTGCTCGTCGACGCCGAACTGCTCGAGCGTGTCGATACCCGGCATCGCTGTGAGGAGGCTGAACTCGGGCATGCCGAGCTGGTCCTTCGCTTCGCGATCGGTGCCCACCTGCCGCCAGCCGTCCGCGGTGGGGTACTCCCAGCGGAAGAAGTTCACGATCGAGAGCGGGTCCGAGCCGCCGGTGCGGCGAATGCGGAGGTGCCCGACCTCCTGGCCCTCGACCGGTGTGAAGTCCATCAGCCGGAAGTCGTCGTGGCCGACGTACAGGAACTGGTGGGGCGTGTACGCGTCCGGACCGAAGGCCGTCGGGTCGATGTCGAAGATCGGGATCCCGGCGCCGCTGGCGAGGGTCAGCGCGGTGCTGTGGCCTTCGAGGTACTGGAACGGGAGCTCGCGCACCGCAGGACGCTGACCGCCTCGGACAGCCATCAGCCGACGGATCGTCGCGTCGTGGACGGTGATCCCCTCGGCGGTCAGGTAGTCGAGCGCCGGCTTGTCCTCGCGCTGCCGGGTCGCGACGCGGGTGAACGCGGGGACCTCGACGGGCCGGTCGGCGCGCATGAGGAACGTGACCGGGGCGACCGCGGGAAGGGCCGGACGGCGCTCCTCGCCGATGAAGTTCAGGAAGTGGATGTACGTCTTGTCCGGCACCCGATTGAGCCGGTAGATCGTCATCTCGGTCATCCAGGCGAACAGCTGGACGAGCGTCATGCCCGGATCGGCGTCGTTGAGGTTCGTCCACTCGGGGCAGTACTGGGGGATCAGCGCCCGGGCCTCGTCCACGATGTCTTCGTAGCGACGGTCGTCCAGGTTCGGCGGCTTGATGGGCATTCAGCGGGTCCCGGACATGTGGTGCGAAGCGACCTGGCGCTGGTTGGTCGCGCGGATGAGGTACTCGACCTCGACGTTCACCGACCCGTTCTGCTTGGGATCGGCGCGGACATCGAGGACCTCGATGCGGGGCTCCCATCGGGTGAGGGCCTCGCGCACGTGGTGGGCGATCAGGGCGCTCGTCGCTCGGGTGTTCGGCGCGAACAGCAGCTCGTGCAGCCGGCAACCGAAGTCGGGCAGCATCTGGCGCTCACCGGGCCGGGTCGAGAGGATGACCCCGATGCACTGACGGATGTTCTCTTCACCCGAACTGACCTCGACGCCGCCTGTAGACGACGAGAAGCCGAACGGGAAGGCCCATCCGCGTCCGAGGACGTCCTCCTTCCGCACCGCCATCGGCACTCCTCAACAGCCCGACCGTGCCTCGGTCGGAGGGAGGCCGATTCTATCCGAAACGCCCTTCAGCTTCCGTAGCTCGTGCCACAGAAGCTGAACTCGGTCGAATAGCCGGTCCGGTTGCTGATGATGTGCCGGCTCGCGAGGACGAAGTAGTCGCCGTTCACGCCGGTCTGCAGGCCCTCGATCGTGATCATGTTGCCCGCGCGCACTTCCTCGTTGCCCTGGATCGTCGCGCTGCCGCGAGCGAACTGCCGGGCGAGGCGGTTCATCTCCACCTTGGCGATGATGTTCGCCGCCGACTGGGAGAAGACCGGGACGTCCGTGACGTACGCGGTGCTGTCGCCGAACTGGCCCGCCATGTCCGCGCCGACCTCGCCGGAGCCGATCTTGTCGATGTCGCCAGTGGTGGCTTCGCCGACGATGGCTTCCTTCTTGGTGATGTCCCAGCCACGCACGACGACCTTCTGGACCTGGTCGACGGTGTTGTAGGACATGCGCAGGCTGCGCAGGTTGTCGCCCATCGCCAGGGTGAAGACCGAGCCGGAGAACTGCGCCTTCTTGAAGGACAGGTTCCCGTCCTCCATCCGCAGGATGTAGTTGTTCCGGGCCGCCATCCGCTTCAGGAACGCGACGTTGCTCTCGTTCCGCTGGAGGATGTACGGATTGGTCTCCTCGGTCGCCTCGATCGTGCCGGTCGAGATGCCGGCCTCGCTCGCGACGGCCGCGACGACGTCACTGTCCTTCATGTCCTCGAAGAAGCGCGTCACCCGGCCACGGCCGAGCTTGTGCATCGAGTCCATCGCCCGGATGTTGATCTGGCTGATGCCCTCGACCTGGTAGCTGGGCTCGAGGGCGATGATCTGGCCCTTGAAGATCTCGTTGTTGCCCTCGCCGACCTTGGCGGTGACCTCGTCGCCGATCTTGTAGGCCCACTCGGCCTGGCCCTCGGTCCCGCCCATCCGCAGGGTCAACATGTCGACCATGTCGACGTGATCCTCGATGGTCAGGAGCTGGACTCCCTTGGTGCTGGCGTCCGCGGCCTGCTGGTACTTGGTCCCGGCGATCGAGACCTCGAAACCTGCAGCGCTGGAGCGATTGGAACCCGACATGATCTACCGCCCGCCGCGCTTGCCGCCGGTGGGACTCGACGGCTTGCTGCCGCGTCCACCCTTGGCGCCCTTGCCACCCTTTCCGCCCTTGCCGCCGCCGGACTTGCTGGGGGGAGTGCGACCACCCTTGCTGCCCTTTCCACCCTTTCCGCTGCCGCCGCGCTCGGACTTGCCGCCGCTGCGCGAGGGGCGCTCGCTGCGACCGCCGCCCTTCTTGGAGTCCTTCGACGAGCCGCCGCCGAGGGCCTTCTCGACCGAGTCCTTCGTCTTGCCGAGCTGACCGGCGACCTTCTCGGCCTCCTTCAGCGCGTCCGTGATCTCCTGCCACGGCGACTTGCTCTCGTCCTTGGCCGGACGGTTGCTGGTCACGTTGGTGGTCTCGGACTTCGGATCGGTGATGGCGAGCTCGGTGCCGGCCGGGATCTCCGTGCCGTCCTCGAGGTCGTTGTCCTCCATCACCTTCTTGGCGGTCGTGTCGTTCTCGGCCGCGACGCTGGACGCGGTCGCGCCGGCCCCCGCCGTGACGAGCTTGACCTTGTCGCCGGTGATGTAGTCGCCACCGCCGCCGGCATCGACCTCACCCGGGTCCCACTCCTTCATCTTCACGGAGCAGCGGGCGCGGACGGGGGTGCCGTCGGAGCTGAACATCAGGTACTGGACGTTGATCGACTCGATGACGCACGTCACCTCGAAGCTGCCCCAGGTGAACTTCACCTTGGGCGGACGCTTCTTGTCGGTGCTGCCCTCGGACGGCTTGACCTTCGCGTTCGTCAGGCAGAGAAGCCCGTTGACCCACTTGGTGCGCACGTCGGAGTTCGAGTCCGAGGTCGTGTCGAAGTACAGGTCCATCGAGACCGACATCGGAGCGCCCTTCTGGAACTCCAGTCCGGCGTTCGTCTGGCCCTGGTCGTCGTGTTCCTTCCAGGAGACGGCCTTGTCGACCTTGAACTCCTTGGGGTTGTACTGGACCGCAAAGGTCCCGTAGCCGGCCTCGAGATCGATGAAGCTGGCCTTACCACCAGATGTTGCCATCACTGTCCTCCTGACGGCGTTCCTGCCGGAGTTCGAGTTCCCTCACGACCACCTCGAGCACTTCGCGCCCGAGAGCTTCGATGTCGAAGTTGGCCATGGCCGACGACTCTGCGTTGGAGATGTCGCCACCTTCCTGCATACGCGCATCGGGCCGGTCGGCATGAGCGAGGCGCGCCTCGCGCAGAGCGTCACCCATACGGGCGTTCTGAGCGAGGTGAATGAGACCGCGGAGCTTCTTCGCGAGCTTGCTGACCTTGTCGTCGCCGACAGCGCCCGTGGTCTGGGCACTGGCGGACGGCGCGAGGCCGGTCCAGCCGTTGAGGATGCGCGCGCTGCTGCGACGGTTGCCGCGGCGGGTCGTGTCGGTCCGGGTCGTGGACCCACCCGCCGAAGCGGACGTCGACGAGCGACCGGGGGCGTCGGCCTTGTGGGCCTCGGTCCGGATCTGCTCGATGACCTGGATGACGGGCCGGGGCAGCGACGACATCTTCAGGTCGCTGCCGCGGTCGAGGATGATCTCGATGACCTCGGCCGGGTCGGTCGCGTGCACGAGGCCGGCGACCAGGTCCGAGGTCCCACGGAGACGGTCGGGCACCACAGCGCGCTCGGCCCAGCCGGCAGCACCGCGAACGGGCACGCCGCGCTGCTGCTCCATCAGCGTCTCGCCCAGCTCGGCCCGGTCGTACTCGGGCGTGATCAGGTCGGGACGGACGAGGCCGGAGCCGCGACGGGCGCCGACGAACGGGGTCTTCGCGGTCTGCCACACGCCCGCGCCAGCGCCGTGGGCCTGCCGGGTCCGGAAGGTCCGGGCGAAGGCTCCGCGGTAGGCGTCCGTCGAGCCGACGGCGACGCGAGCACCGACCCAGTCGATGGGGCGGGTCGAGCCCCGACGAGCCGCTTCGAAGCGCGAGTCGCCGGTCTGATGCGTGGACGCTCCGACCCAGTCTCCCGAGTCGGTCCGCCAGGTGCCGGTGGGGTCGAACCCACGATGCGCGGTCCGCATGCGGCGCGCGGTGCTCGAGGTGGGGGCCGACGCGCTGGGCGACCAGTCCGCGGCGGAGTGCGGCCGGCTGGCCGTCCGATGCGTCTGGGAACGACTCGTCTCCCGGCTCGGCGTCTTCACGACCTTGGAGGGAGCCCAGCCCGACGGCGACTGCGACGTCGCCGCCTCGGCGGTGACCGCTTCCGCGTGCTGAACGACCGTCGCGTCGTGGGCGACCGACGTGCTCGCATAGCTGACGGGACCCCGAATGCGGCGTGCCGCACGCTTCGTCGTCGCCAACTCGACCGGTGCGTTGGGCGAGGCCCAGGCACTGGTCGAGGCTCGCGTCGCCGTGTCGCCGATGGTCGGGGACTTCACGGCCCGCTCAGCCGCTGCGTGCAGGGCGGAGCGTGAGGCCGTGAACGACCGGGCTCTGGCGTGGTCCCGGGTGTTCCAGGCTGCAGCCTTCTCCGTCACCTTGACGATGACGTTCGGGTTCTTCGCCTTGGCGGCCTTGACCGCGGCGGCGACCTCTTCATCCGTGTGCACGACGATCGGCTGGACGACGGAGTCGACGTCCACCCGCGGTGCGATGCGCGGCATCAGCGAGCGCTTGCCATCCGCCCGTCCCGTGGTGGACAGACGGTCCGCGGCCCAGGTCGACGTGCGCGCTCCGAGGAACTCGCCGTCGGCCGTGCGGTGACCGGTGCTCCCGACGAAGGCGCCTGTCGCGGTACGGACGGCGCGGGCGCCGATGCGATCCGAGGTCGCGGTCCGATGGGTGTCGGACGCGGCGGTCTCGCCGGCGGCCGTGCGGTGAAGCGAGGCGCCCGGCGTGGCACGTCCGGCGGTGCGGAACGCGTCAGCGCCGACGAACTCGCCCGAGTCCGTGGTGAAACGAGCGACGGTCTCCCAGTCGGTCGACACCGTCCTCATCGCCCGCGAAGCCGCGTGCGCCGAGGCAGGGGTCGTGCCCGAGCGAGCGCCCGTGGTGGTGCTCGCCGCGGTCCGGAAGGCAGCGCTGGACGCGAGGTCACCCGCGACCGTTCGATGGGTCCCACTGGCGCGGGTCGCGGCGTAGTCGCCTGTCGCCGAGCGCGCTCCGGTGTCCTGTCGGGCCCCGGTTCGGATGGTCGAGTTGGCCGTCGGTCGCTGCGAGGCGGTCCGCATTGCGGTCGCGCGTCGGTAGACACCGTCTGGCGTTCGATGGACTCGCGTCGTCGACGCCGTGGCGTGCGAGACGGGGCTGGCGCTCAACGCGGGCAGCTGCGTCCGGGTCGGCTTCGTGCGAACGACCGGGCTGGTCGACAGCTGAGGCTGGACCTTCTGGCTCCTGATGACGCGGGCGCCGGCATGGTTCACCGAACTCGCCTTCTTGGGCGCGGCCACCTCGGCGGCCTGCGGTGCCTCGTGCTCGACGACCTCCATCGAGGGGCTCGACGACAGGACGGGGCGCAGCCCGCGGCGCTTGGCCTTGGGGGCGCCGCGACCGTTCGCGACCTCGATCGGGCGCGCCCCGACGTCGGCCTGCGGGGCCTCGCCGAGAACGGTGCGCACGACCTTGGCGGACGCGACGTGCCGAAGGATGCGGCGGATCTCGACGACGCGGGTGCGCTCATCGAGGTGCTCGGTGACCACCAGGGCGCGAGCGACCTTGCGGCGCGTCACGCTGTCGAGCGTGGGACCGACATCGGCCAGCGCCTTGCGGAGGGGATCGCGGCCGACAGCGGCCTGCTGCAGGCGACGTCCGACGCGATCGGTCGGCCGGTCCTGGCGAAGGGAGGCGAGGGCCCGGTCTCCCGGCTGGGTGCGGGCGACGGCGCGCTCGCGGCGGGGGGTCCGGAAGGTCTCCGCGGGGACGTACTCACCGCGCTCACGGCGCTCACGGCGCTCGGCGACGCGAGCCGGCGAGCTGCTGTGCGTGATCCAGGCATCGGCGCCAGTTCGTACGCGGACAGCGCTCCCGTTGGCGGTTCCCCAGGCGCTGGGGGCATCGGTCTGCTGCTGGGCAGCACCACCAGCCGGGCCTTCCCAGGCGACGGGCGTGACGAAGTCCGAGGTCCCGAGGGTGGGGACACCCCAGGCGAAGTTCTTGGCGACGGTCTCGCCGGGGAAGCGACGGACGGCGCGCGTGCGCTCGCCGATCGTCCGAAGGCGACTCTGGCGCTCGCGACGAGCACGGCGCCAGCGGGCCATGGCCAGGCGGCGCATCTGCAGCTGCCAGGGGCGCGCCGAGACGTAGGAGAACATCTCCTCGACCTGCCCCTCGTCCTGGGCTCCACCCGTGTCGAGCCACGGATCCTCGAGCCCGAAGCGGGCATAGAACGCCGGCGACAAGCCGACGTGTGGACGCCTGGACTTCCGCTTCTCCAAGCGGTCGACGAGGCTCTGTCCTGGGAAGCGTCCGTCCATCAGCTCACCGTGATCCCGTGATGGGCAATCTCGATCATCTCGACCGCGAGCTCAGCGCCGTTGGCGACGAAGTTGGGGCCTTCGTACGCCACCGGCCACGCGTTGATGAACGAGTAGCGACGAACCTCCTCCATGGCGAGGTTCTTCATGATGATCGCTCCATTTCGCCGCTTCGTGAAGCCATCTTCGAGGATCTCGTTCCGCCACTCGAGCAGGGTGGTGTCCGAGGTGACGCCGTAGCGCATCACGACGTTCTCCCAGCGGGACTGCCCCGGCACCTTGTGGACGCGGTGGTTCACGCCGCCCTCTTCGATCTCGAAGACCTGTGTCGAGGTCTTGAGTCCGTTGCACTCCATGAACTGGGCGATGGCGACACCTTCGATCTCGAGCTCGAAGATGAAGTTGCCTTCAGGGTCGGTCAGGGTGCGTTCGGCCATGAGAGCCTCCTAGGTACCGGCCTGGGCGCCAAGCCGCAGGTCGATGGTGATGTGCTCGGTCGTGGTGATGGGGCGGACCCTCACCATGACGTTGAGTCGGCCGGCTTCGCGGTCCTCGGCCGAGTTCGTCTCGTCGTCGCAGCGGACTTCGTAGTCCTTGCCGGCCGCGGGGCCGGTCAGCATGCCCTTCTCCCAGAACTCGTCCAGGCGGGCCTTCACGTCGCGCTCGAGGATCTTCCAGATCGCCGGGCTGTTGCGCTCGAACACGACCCAGTTGTTGTCGCGTCGGAGCTGCTCGCTGATCATCGAGACGATGCGGCGCGAGTTGATGAACTCCCACCGCGGGTCGGTGGACAGCGTGCGGGCGCCGAAGACGACGACACCGCGACCCGGCTGTGTGATGACCGGGTTGATGGCCTGGGCGGCGAGCTCGCCCGCCTCGCTCCAGTTGAGCTGGATGGCGGGGTGCGTGATGCCATGGACGAGCACATTCGCGGGAGGCCAGACCACGCCGTAGGGATCGTGCTCGCGCTCGGTCCGGGCGTAGATCCCGAGGACGGGGCCGCTGGGCGGCAGGATCTCGTCGCCCTTCTTGAGCCACGGGTAGTAGACGGCGCCGTAGCTGTAGATCTCGCCGGCGTCCTCGCGGAACCGGGTGACCCAGTTGATCAGCGCGTCCGCGTGGAGGTCCTTCGGCGCGTCGATGATCAGGAAGCGATTGGCCATCTCCCGGCAGTGCATCAGGAGCTCGCGGTAGAGCACGTCCGCGTGGCCGGTGACCTGACCCGTCCGGGTGTAGTCGTAGCGCATGTACGCAGCGCCGGGGACGGCGAGCAGCGCGATGTCCTCTTCGGCGCGAAGGCGCTCGAGGAGTGGCTCGAGGACGGACTGGACGCTCGTCGGCGCGCGCAGGTCCTCCTCGCTGACCACGCACACCCCGAACAGGTGGCACTGGTCTCCGCCGTTGTCGAAGAAGGCCTGGACCGCACGGCGTGAAGCGGGATCGAACAGGCGACGAAGGGGGTGGTCGAGCAGCTCGCTCGGCCGGCGAAGCGTGAGCTCGAGATAGTCCCCGGCCGTCGCGTCACGCGGCCAGCGACCCTCGGGGATGAACCCCAGGATTCCGGCTACGTCACAGCGCACCACACCATGCCGTCGGACCGGCAAAGAGCTGTGCTGTACGGAGATACCTGGCTTCACAGGACGCCCTCGAGATCCGTTCCCGAGAAAGCCACGGCGCCCCCCTCCCCCTCGCCGGACCTGGTTGGGCCTGACGATGGAGAGGGGCAGCAGCCCTGCTCAGCGGGAAGGGTTAATCTTCTCGTTGATCCTGGAGATCTCTTTGACCCACGAGTGCCGCTCTTTGTGCGACAGCTCGAGGAGAGTCTCCCGGTCCCAGTGGAAGTGGTACGCGATGAAGGCTACCTCCTTGAGAATATTCTCCAAGGGGTAGCTTACGATTCCCCCAGGCGTCCGAACTCCTTATCGAAGCGGGCACCACATTCGGGGCAAGCGACGCGCACCGTGGCCTCGTCCTCGTTGATGCGGTTGTACATCTCCTCAAGGAACCGGAGGTCGCCTGCGAACAGGTTCTCGACCACACCGGTGTTGACCTCGCTGAGCGTGCCGAGTCGGGAAACGACTCGACTGAGCAGGACGATGATGAGGTAGGCGCGGTTGCGTTGGACGCGCATGTCGTTCAGGGGAACGATCTCGTCCTTGGCATTCGCCAGCCGCATCACGCCTTCCTTGTGGATGTTCCCGTCTTTGTCGACGTACCCACGAGGAAGGATGAAGTCGTACTCAGTCTTCAGCTCGCTCATTGCGGTCTCTCAAGCAGCGTGTACAGCATCAACGAAGAACGGGTCTAGGCCCGCTCCACCTTCTCGACCGCGATCTCGATCTTCTCGATGGCCATCCCGGACGTATCGGAGTCCATGTCCGGCACGTACCACTTGCAGGGCCACCCTTCGTAGAAGTTGTAGCGCGCGACTTCGCTCTCTCCGTCCTGGTCCAGGACGACGATGGAGCCCGAGCGACGATCGATCTTGCCGTCCTCGATGTTCTTGCGCCACTGCCACAGGTCGTCGGTCGCGGTGTAACCACGCTCGAGGACGATGTTGGCGTAGGTCGTGCGACCCGGCTTCTTACGGACGACCTTGTCGTTTCCCTGCTTGAACTCGATGATCTCCGTCTCGGAGTCCATTCCGCTCACGCTCTTGAAACCACCAACGATCACGCGGGTGTCGCTGATGATCCCCTGGATTTCCAGGAGGAAGTGATAGGCGCCGTACAGCTCTTCAGTAGGCATTTGGGTGGTCCTCTACTTGGTTGTCCCTGACGCTGACGGTTCGACGTCCGGGTGTTGAAATCAGTGGGCGTTAGTCCTCGATGAGGCCACCGCCGTCCCACTGACCGATGTTGAAGATAACAAATTCCGCGGGCTTCACCGGACAAATTCCGACTTGCACGTTCACCTGGCCGGCGTCGATGAGGTAGCGGGGGTTCGTCTCGTCATCGCACTTGACGTAAAAGGCCTCTTCCGGCGTCGTTCCGAAGAGAGCTCCGGCGCGCCAGACGCGCAACAGGTAGGCGCGGACGTCGCGAACGAGCTTCTTCCAGAGGGTGTGATCGTTCGGCTCGAAGACGGCCCACTGGCTGCCCATCATGATGCTCTGCTCGACCATGATGAAGAGACGGCGGACGTTGATGTACTTCCAGCTGGGATCGCTCTTCGTGGCCAGGGTGCGCGCACCCCAGACGCGGATGCCGCGGTCCTTGAACACGCGGATGACGTTGATCCCGCGCTCGTTGTACTGGCCCTGCTCGATCCGGTTGATGTTCTGCGACAGGCCGGTGATGCCGAGCACGAGCTCGTTGGCCGGGGCCTTGTGAACACCGCGCTCACCATCGACGCGGCTGTAGATGCCGGCGAGGTGACCTGAGGGCGGAACGAAGAGCTCGTTCTTCTCGGTCTTGATCAGCTTGCGGCGGTTGGGGCCCTTGACCTTGATGTGGTCCTGGTTCCCGCTGTACCAGCTGGGCTTGGTGACCTTGAGCCACGGCACGTACAGCGCCCCGTAACCCTTCTGCGAGGCGGGGATGTCCATGGCGCCGTCGCTGACGATCGGGCCGTCGAGGATGGCGAAGCGATCCTTGCGGATCTCGCACATCTCGAGCATCTCCTTCTGCTGGTTCGGCGACAGGCCCGGCGCGGCCATGATGGCCATGTCGTCCACGTCGTCGAAGGCGTAGAGCCCGAGCTTGTCGGCCTGGTTCTCGCGGACCGAGATGGCCAGGTCCTTGGCGCCCATCAGGTAGACGTACGCCTTGCCGCCGCCGTTGTCGTAGAAGCCGTTGACGCCGCTGACGAAGTTGAAGACGCTGGGCTGGCTGAGGAAGTCCTGGAACTCCTTCTTGAGCGCGGCGTCACGGGCGATGGCCTCGTAGACCGCATCGGCCGCATCGTCCGGGTCGTCGTAGGAGGCGCCGGGGATGATCTCCTCGATGGGGCGCGTCGAGAGCACGTACTCGGCGAAGAAGCTCTGCAGCCACCGGAAGAACTCGCTCTTGTTGGTGACCGGCGCGGGCGGGATGGAGTACTCGGAGTTGAGCGCGCTCTCGGCGGCTCCCTCGAAGGTGTACCCGTAGACGCTGAGGAGGTCTTTGGCGTGCTTGGGCTGCGGGGCGCCCAGGGCGAAGGTCTCGCTGATCGTGTTCAGCATGTCTTCGACGGCCGCGTCGTCGTCGGTGACGACCGCGCCCTTGATGTCGAGGAGGACCTCGGCGATCTCGACGGAGCGCTTCTTGTCGGTCGCGTCCTCGATCTTCACCCGGCCCTTGGTGCCCTTGCCGAAGGTGACCTTGTGGCCGTTGATCTCGAGGAGCTTGCTGACGTCCTTGACGTGGCGGTCCTTGAAGCGGAACGCCTCGGTCAGGGCCGCGCCGGCCTCGGCCTTGTTGCCGCCCACCTTGCCGCTGGCGTCGACGAGCTGCGGGGCGACCTTGCCCTGCAGCTGACGCGCGCCGTCGGTGCTCGTGATCGCCGTCGCGTCCGAGGGAGGATTGAACTCGAACAGTCCGAGGAAGCCCGGGATCGCCGTAGAGACGCTCTCGATGGGCTTGGGGCCACTGTCGACCTCACGGATGTAGACACCTGGAGTCTTGTATTCCACGACCTATTCCTCCGAATCGGGGTCGGCTTTCTTGTCGAAACGCCTGCGAACATTGTGGGCATCTGGGCCCGGGGGTTTGTGAATCCTACCGGTCGGCCGTCCGAAAGTTCGGGGGCCCACCTTCTTCTTGTTGCCGGGGAACGCGGTGTCCCTCGGCTGAAGGCCTTCGTCGTCGCCCATCGCGATGCCGGATCCGCCCTCGGTCGAGGTCAGGGGCCCGTCGAGCGCAACCCGCGCACGGTACGTCAGGAACGGCCGATACGGGGCTTCATGGAGCGTATAGAGGTTGATCGCATCGCCCACCGTGAGGTCATCGACGAGCGCGAGGCTGACCTTCTCCACCTGCAGGTCCTTGATCTGCGTGTCCGCGTCCGGATCCCACTCGCGCCCGAGCGAGTCCACGGTGCGTCCGTCCGGGAGGATGTACCTGCGCGGGCGGTAGACGAGCTTCGGCGTGTGGTGGAGCGTCAGCAGCGTCCAGCCCAGGAGACGCTCGGCGTCGGACCGGAACTTGGAGTGCACGGACACCAGGTAGAAGAGGTCCATCAGCAGCGGGGGCCGGTGATAGAACGCGTCCTTCCCGCCGCTGTCGTTGGGCACCTCGATCGGAGCGAGCCGCAGACGCTTCTGGTTCTGCAGGTTCGGGTTCATCGACGTCCGGTACATGTAGACGTAGACGACCTCTTCCCGGTCCTTGGGGACGAACTTCAGGTCCTCCTCGAGGCGGGGTGGGCGCTCGTTGATATCGTAGGTGTCCAGGATGCGACGATGGATCGCCTCGGTCACCTCGCCGATCGTCTGGAACGACGACATCGGTCCCGTCTGGAACAGCTGGGGAGCGGCGGACGTGACCTTCACTCGCTGTCGCCTCGCCACAATCGCGTCGGGGGCGCCGACGGGATGATCCGGTCCTGGGCCGGGCTCTTGAAGTTGATGCGAGGCCGGTCGGCCAGGCCGATGAGCTCGCTGAGACGCTCGGGTGCCTGGATGGGCTGGCGCTTCTCGATGACCCGCTTGCGCGTCGGGAAGCCCGTGTGGAGCTGGAACGGCGTGCGCACGAGCCGGATGAGCTGCGGTGCGTTCGAGTCGGTGCTGCAGTGAACCTGGGGCTTGCGGGTCTTGCCCGAGCGCGCGGCGCGGACCTTCTTCTCCTTGGCCTCGATGACCTTGCGGTCGAGGCGACCCGAGAGATCCGCGGCAAGCTCGGTGAGTCCGATCTGGCGCTCGCCAGGAAGGGGTCGGTCGAGTCGCTCGAGGATGCCCTTCACATAGCTCCTGACAAGGGCCGAGGTGCCGCTCGACCACCTGAGTGGACGGGCAGGCTACCGGGGGCACATCAGCGCGGTCAACCTGTCCGTGAGCCAGGCGATGAAGGTAGAGTGAGCCGTGGATCGCCAGCGCAAGAAGAACCTGTCACGCGGCCGTCCCGGAACCACGGTTCGGCACGGCGGATCCGTCCAGAAGATGGACGACAAGACGTCGCGAGCGATGAAGAAGCTCGGCGGCGCGCTGGGGAACAAGGGCCTCGACCAGGTCATGGCGCAGCAGGCGGGCAAGCGCGACGACATGCTCAAGTTCGTCGTCGATCGGCTGAAGAACATCCGCGACCTGCAGCTGGCCGAAGCGCGCGAGCTCAAGGACCAGCGCGACTGGCACAAGGCGGTGTTCAAGGGCAGGCAGGGCTTCCACATGCCGGACCCCGGTCGCTGGAAGGAGGCCGCGCAGCACTACAAGAACGTCGGCGAGGCCCTGTGCCGCGGACAGCTCGGGCGCGCCAAGCAGCTGCTGGAGCGCGCGGTCGAGGCGGAGCAGGCGGCCTTCGACGCCGTGCCCAAGCAGGTGCTCGACTCGCTGATGTCCGCCAGCTCGGCCCCCGAGGGCACCCCCGAGTCCGGCGACAACGTCAGCGAGCAGGAGACCGCTCCGGGCTGCGAGAAGCCCGCTGAGCTCAAGATGGCCGACCGCATCATCGCGATGCAGCCGACGCTCCGGAACGTCACCGCTCGACCCACGCGACCGATGGACTGGTTCCGTCGGGACGAGGAAGAGGAAGAAGAGGAGGA
>JAAESX010000346.1 GCA_024228935.1 Pseudomonadota bacterium | reverse complement strand
TGCCCGAGCTCTCCGACGACCAGGAGACGGTGCGCTTCTACCCCTCGGCCGACCTGGCCTCGAGCTCCTCCTACACCGCCACGGCGAGCTGGTGTGATGGCGAGGGCACGGGCTCCATCAGCTTCTCGACCAGCGAGCTGGGCACGGCGGCGGATGCCGCCAGCCTCGTGGGCAACACCTACAGCCTCGACCTGGCCAGCGGCCGCATCATCATCCCCGAAGGCGTGGGCACCATCCTGGAGTCCTACCTCGACTACACCCTCTACATGGGCGTGTCGGCGGCGGACGACTCCGAGATCACCTTCCTCGGCGCCACGGCGAACGAAGACGACCCGAGCGCGCAGGACTACTGCACGCCCACGCTCGACTTCCCGTCGGCCGACTTCACGGGCAACCCCTTCTTCCAGATCGGTCCGGAGACGACCACGCTCGACGTGGCCGGCTTCAGCATCGAGATCCAGGACCTGAACGTCTCGGGCGCCCTCGCCCCGGGCGGTGACTGGATCGGCGGCGCGACGCTGTCCGGCTCCATCGACACCCGTCCCCTCGGCGAGCTGCTCGACAGCACCGAAGACGGCGCCATCTGCGAGCTCGTCCAGGGCTTCGGCGTGGAGTGCGAGCCCTGCTCCGACGGTCTCGAGTACTGCCTGAGCATCTACGTGGTCGACCTGAGCGCCGACGTCGTCTCCGGCCTC
>JAAESX010000345.1 GCA_024228935.1 Pseudomonadota bacterium | reverse complement strand
GGTCTCCGGCCCCGACCACCGCCCATCCGTCGGCCGACATGGGCGAATCGGACAGCATCACCGGCTGCCACGCCACCCGATACAGGTCCCGCGTGGTCGTCTGGGCCGCCGCACGCACCTGTGCCATCGTCGCTTGGCGGACCTGAAGCCCGCCCACCGTCGCCACCGGGCCGCCCGAGCCGTCCGCCACCGACAGCACCGCCGTGGCCTCGCCCGTCGCCGTGGCCTCAGACACCTCCAGGCACACCCGAAGCTCGGCTGCACCCGTCGCGTGGAGCGTCACGTCCGACCAGGCGAAGGGAAGCATGACCTCGCTAGCAGACGCGTCGGTCTCAGACGAGCTCACCGCCAGCATCGTGTGCAGTGCTGCGTCCAGCAGCGCGGGGTGGATGCCGTAGTCCCCCGCTGTCTCGGACACCGACGCCGGCAACACCACGTGGCCATAGACCGCGTTGCCCACCCGCCAGGCCTCGGTCAGGCCCTGGAACGTCGGGCCATAGCCCAGCCCCTGCTCTGCCAGTCGCGGGTAGAGGTCGGTCAGGTCGAGCGGCTCGCCGCCGGCCGGGGGCCAGG
>JAAESX010000344.1 GCA_024228935.1 Pseudomonadota bacterium | reverse complement strand
TACAGCAAGGGAGGAACTGCGTTCCCCCCTTTGCAATCCCCCCTTGCTCTGAAGCGCGGTGCGGCGGAGTTCCCCGGAGGAACACGAGCCCGAAGGGCGAGCCGGCCCAAAGGGCCGATGAAGCCCGGTATGGACCGGACGGAAGCTGAAGCGAGGCACGAGCTCAGCTGAGTACGGCTACTCGCCGACGCGGTGCGAGCGGCGAAGCCGTGGGCGAAAGCCCATTGGCGGCGCCAGCCGTCGATGGGACGTACGGCCTGCGAGCGCCGAGGGCTTCCCCGTGAGTGCGGGCCGATAGCCGACGAAGTCGGCCGGCCCACAGCACGAGCGGTAAGACAGATCGTGGCCGCAGCGTCTCCAGAGACGAACTCGAGGTAGCGAGCCAAGAGAGCCCTTCGCCGACAGGCCGGGTCACCGCCGCTCAGCGCCGCCGCAACCCACCCTTCAACAGCCGACTCTCGACCTGCTTCTTCTGACGGGCCTTGTAGTGCTCGTGCGCGTTGGCGCCGCTCTCGTTCCGAGTCTCGGTCTCCGAGTCCAGCAGCTGGAACTCGACCATGACGTAGACCACGCGGCCGAGCATGTACCCGGCGTCGATGTCCAGCTTCGAGAGCACGTCGTCCACCCGGACAGGAAAGTCGACGATCCAGTTCACCGACTTGTACCCGGTGGCGGAGAAGGGGTTCTCCGGACCGGGCTTCGTCACCCGTTCCTTGTTGCTCAGCCGCTGCAGCGTCTCGCCCAGCTTGGCGTAGTGCTGCTCGCGCTCGAGCTCCTGCCAGAAGTCGACCAGGTTGTTGTGGCTCTCGCCCGGGATGATGTAGTTCACCGGGAACAGCGTGCGCGTCAGGTGCGCCAGCACAGGGATGAGCTCCGAGGGCTCTCGCACGACGATGCGGAACCGGAGCTTGTCGAAGATGGTCGCCGCGATCGACTCGCGCTTGCTCAGCAGCTTGCTGATGACCGACGTCCGCGTCTTCCGCGAGCCGTAGAACGCCATCAGCGGGTAGCCGTCCCGCCGCAGCGCGTCCGCGTGCTTGATGATGGCCTGCTCGGCCCGGTCGAACAGCTCGGCCTCGCTGATGGGCAGCCGGTGCTTCAGATCGGCCGCCTCCATGTGGTTGATGGTGTGCATCAGCTTCAGGACCATGCACGCCAGCATCTGGCTGCGACGGAACCGCCCGGTCCACGTGCTGGCCGTGATGAAGACGTTGCGCACATCCGCGGGGTTCCGGACCTCGTCCGGGAAGCGGACCTCGTGGTGCTCCTCGAGGTAGTTGATCGCCTGGTGGAACACGAAGCGGATGCGCTCCATGTCCTGCGGGTCCTCCGGATCGAACAGCGAGTTCCGCAGGAACACGTCCACCTTGTCGATGGTGTCGAGGTCCAGCTTGTGCCAGTCGATGACCGAGGTGCCGGACAGCAGGAGCCGAACCGCCTCGAGATCGTTCAGATCCAGGGTCTCTGGAAGGAACTTGGCCGCGAAGGACGTATCGATGTCCAGGATGTCTCGGCCCATGCCGGGACCATAGCCCGCCGCCGTCCGTGGAGTTAACCGCAGCCCGATGTCGACCTACACGCCCAGCCCCAGCAATGTCCTGGGAATCCTCGGCAACGCCGCGGTGCGGACCCTCAAGGGCCTGCCGCTGCTGCTTCCGCTCTCCATCCTCGTCGGCGGCCTCGGCCACTGGCTGATGTGGCAGGGTGGCTTGCTGGCCATTCCCCACGCGGATGCCGGCAACGCCCAGTCCCAGCTCCTGTACAGCGAGCTGACCAAGCTCGGCGTCGGTCTGGTCTGGGGAATCCTGGCGTTCCCCATCCTCGACGCCGTCACGATCTACACGTGGCGCCGGTTCGCGACGGGCGAGGCCGTGAGCCCGCAGAAGGCCATCAACTGGGCCATCTCCCGGTACGGCCGGATGTTCGGGGCCCACGCCGCGGCCTACGCGACCATCACGCTCGGCATGGTCATCATCGTCCCGGGCATCCTGTTCGGTCTCCAGTACGCCTTCGTCGACGCCATCACGGCGACGGACGACAAGAGCCAGTCGCCGCTGAAGCGCAGCCAGAAGCTGACCCGGGGCCGCCGCGGTCGCATCCTGCGGGCCTGGATCCCGTACGCCCTCTGGTACCTGCCGGCCTACCTGATGATCGTCTACCAGGTCGAGTCCGGTCAGATCTTCGGCGTGGAGGCATCGCCCCACCTGCTGGTCATCGCCTTCGGAACCATCGACGTGCTCCTGCTCGCGATGATGGAGATGGCGATGTTCGGGCTGTACGAGGAGCGCATCCGCGACGCCCAGCGCCAGAAGGCCGCTCGTGAGGCTGCCGCCGAGTCGGCCGGAGCTCCCGCCACCTCGTGAGCGTCGTCCTCTGCGAGCCGTCTGCGCTCGCAGCCCCCAGCCTCGCCGGTCTCCCGGAAGGCGCGCTGGCCTACGCTGTCTCCCGTCTCCCGGGTGCGCGAGTGGTCGTCGCGCCCGACGCCGCCGAGGCCTACCGTCTCGTCGCCGAGCTGGAGTGGCATGGCCGCAAGGCGATGCAGTTCCCGGCGGACGACACCCGGCCGTACGAGGGGCTCTCGCCGCATCCGGACATGCCCCGGGCGCGCATCGAGGCCCAGGCCGCCCTGGCTCGCGGCGAGGACGTCGTCGTGGTCGCGCCTGCCCCCGCGGTGCTGCTGCGGGTCCTCTCCAACGAGGTCCTCACGTCCGGCCCCGAGCTCGTCCTGGACGGCACCATCGACCCGAGCGACCTGGGTCACCAGCTCGCGGCCCTCGGCTACCTGGGCGTCGGCAAGGTCGAGGACCCCGGGACCTACGCCGTCCGCGGTGAGGTCGTGGACGTGTGGGCGACCGGACACGATGGGCCGATGCGCATCGAGTTCTTCGACGACGAGATCGAGCGCATGCGCGCCTTCGACCCGGAGACCGGCAAGCCTCTCGGCGAGCCGCTCGAGCGCGTGAGCGTCCTGCCGGCCCGCGAGGAGGTCCTCGGGCCCGTCGCGCTGGCCCGCCTGGATGTGCGTCTGGCCGAGTGCACCAAGGCGCTGGGCTACGGACAGCGCCTGGCTCGCGAGATCGTCGAGGACCTGTCCGACGGCATCCGGTTCTCCGGCTGCGATGCCTGGCTCCCGGCGTTCCAGGACCTGGCCTCGCTCTTCGATCAGGCCCATCTCCCCTGGCTCATCGCCGAGCCCGAGCAGTGCTTCGAGGCGATGCGCACGTTCGAGGACCGCGCTGTCAGCCGGCACGCGGCGGTCCCGGACTCCGAGCGGCCGCTGGTGGGCCCGCACGACCGATACGTGCCGGTCGACGAGGCGCTCGAGAGGCTCGCCGGCGCGACCCACGTCCACACGCTCGCGGTCGATGAGACCCATGACCTGGGGGCCCGGGACAACACGTTCCTGGCCACGTCGAAGGGGGACCTCGCTCCGACGGTCGGCCGCATCGACAAGTGGCTCGCCGACGACTGGCGCGTGGCCATCGTCGCCGACACGACCTCGCGCATGGACCGGCTCCGGCAGCTGTTCCTGCCGCATGGCCTGGTGCCGCACAACAGCGACGAGCGGGACCCGTCGCGCTGGCCGCCCGGACAGCTCCAGCTCCTGCGGGGCGACCTGCCGCGCGGCTTCCACGACCCAGACGCCCGCGTCGCCCTGGTCACCTCGGACGAGATCCTCGGCGAGAAGGTCAAGGTCCGGATGGGCCGTCGGCGCCAGATGGCGCGCCAGGGAGGCATCGGCAGCTTCGCCGAGCTCAAGGAGGGCGACCTCGTCGTCCACGACCGGCACGGCGTCGGCAAGTACCGCGGCCTGTCCCGGGTCGACCTCGGAACCGGCCCCCAGGACATGGTTCGCCTCGAGTACCGCGGCGGCGACCGGATGTACCTGCCCGTCGTCCGCCTCGACCAGCTCTACCGCTACCGGTCGAGCGGGGGAGGGGTCGAGCCTCGCCTGGACAAGCTGGGCGGCGAGACGTGGCAGATCCGTAAGGCTCGCGTGAAGGAGGCCGTGCTCCGGTTCGCGGCCGAGCTCGTCAAGCTGCAGGCCAGCCGCCAGGTCCATCCGGGCCACGCCTACGACGTCGAGAGCGAGCGCTTGCGCACCTTCGAGGACGGCTTCGCCTTCGTCGAGACCGAGGACCAGGCCAAGGCCATCCACGACGTCCTGCAGGACCTCGCCAAGCCCGAGCCCATGGACCGGCTCATCGTCGGAGACGCCGGGTTCGGCAAGACCGAGGTCGCGATGCGCGCGGCCTTCGCGGTCGTCGACGCCGGCAAGCAGGTCTCGCTCCTGTGCCCGACCACGGTGCTCGCGTTCCAGCACCAGCGCACGCTCCAGGAACGGTTCGCGCCGTTCGGCGTGAAGGTCGGGCTGCTCTCCCGCTTCGGCAGCCCCGCCCAGGAGAAGGAGCTGAAGAAGCAGCTCAAGAGCGGCGAGGTCCAGATCGTCGTCGGCACGACCCGGCTGCTGGGCCGCACCATCCGCTTCAAGGAGCTCGGCCTCATCGTCGTCGACGAGGAGCACCGGTTCGGCGTCAGCCAGAAGGAGAAGCTGAAGCGGCTGCGGTCCGAGGTCGACTACCTGGCGATGTCGGCCACGCCGATCCCGCGCTCGCTGCACATGGCGATGAGCGGACTGCGCGGCATCAGCATCAACAGCACGCCGCCGCTCGACCGGCTGCCGGTGCACACGCTGGTCGCTCGGCACACCCCCGCCCGTCTCCGCGAGGAGATCCTCCGCGAGCTGAAGCGAGGCGGCCAGGTCTTCCTCGTGCACAACCGCATCGCGACCATCGAGGTCATGGCTCGCGCGGTCCGCGAGGCCGTGCCTGAGGCCAGCCTCGAGATCGCCCATGGCCAGATGGACGACGCGCCGCTCGAGGACGTGCTCGTCCGCTTCGTCCAGCGCCGCTTCGACGTGCTCGTCTGCACGTCGATCATCGAGTCCGGCGTGGACATGCCGAACGTGAACACCATCCTGGTGAACCAGCCGGACAAGTTCGGCCTGGCCCAGCTGTACCAGCTCCGTGGGCGCGTCGGGCGTAGCCACCGCCGCGGGTACTGCACGCTCCTGATCGAGGAGGGACGGGACCTGACCCGAAAGGCCATGCAGCGACTCCGGGTCCTCCAGGAGCACACGCGGCTCGGCTCCGGGTTCGCCGTCGCGACCGCCGACCTCGAGCTGCGGGGAGCCGGCGATCTGCTCGGCGACAAGCAGCACGGGCACATCGAGTCCATCGGATTCGAGGCCTACATGGCGCTCTTGGACGAGGCCGTCGCCGAGGCCCGTGGCTCACAGGCCCGCCGCCGCATCGAGCCCGAGATCGAGGTCCGCGCCCCGGCGTGGCTGCCCGAGGCCTACATCCCCGAGGTCGACCACCGCCTGTCGATCTACAAGGCGCTGAGCTCGGCCGACTCGCTCCCCGAGCTGCGCGCGCTCTTGGATCGGATCGAGGGCGAGCGGGGCGAGCTGCCGGACGAGGCCCACAACCTGGGCCGCCTGCTCGAGGTGAAGCTGCGCGCTCGCGACCTGGGCATCCTCAAGATGAGCGTGCTGCAGATCCGCGTGGTCGTCGAGTTCGCCGAGGTCACCACGGTGACGCCCGAGCGCATCGTCGAGCTCGCGCGCAAGATGCCGCGTCGCCTGAAGGTGGGCGACGGGCGGGTCGAGGTCCGGTTCACACCTGAGGAGGGGCGGCGTCCGTTCCTGTTCCTGCACTGGGTGTGCGACCTCTTCGCCGACTGAAGAGACCCAGCAGCAGGATGAGGGCGCCGGCGGGTGCCGCGTCGTCCGCGCCGCATCCGCAGCCGGTCCGCTTCTTCGCCGGGGCCGTCGCCATGGCGTCGGCCGCGGTCTCGACGACCTCGACGACCGGGGCCGGCGGGTCCAGGAGCATCGCCAGGTTGGCCTGGTCGAGCTCGGTCAGGCGGCCGTCGGTGTAGTCTGCGCGCGGCGCGTACCACTCCATCTGTTCGAACACGACCGCGTGCTCTTCCGCGGCGGTCTCGCGGCCGCGGTGGGCTTTGATGCCGTCGGTCAGGAGCCGGACGTCGGCGGGCCCGTACGCGCGGGCCTCGTCGGCCGGAACCGCGGTCTCCAGGTTCCGCAGGCGCCAGACCGCCAGCGCGCGCGTGATGCGCTCGGGGAAGGGGAGCGGCTCGGCGGCTGCCACGAGTAGGGGAGCCGGACCGAGCCCGATGGCGCACTCGTACGTGTCCGGGGTGGCCATGGCGCGGAGGTCGGTGATGGGGTCGGCGCCGCAGTCGGCGAGGGCCGTGCCCAGGAGAGCGAGGATCATGCTCGGCTCACCGCGTCGGCCCAGGCGGCCAGCTTGTCGGCGACCTGCTCGGGGGAGAGCCCGGGGGTGAAGCGCCGGTCCTCGGCCCAGGCCTCGGCGACGGCGTCGGGCGAGTCCCACAGACCGACGGCGAGCCCGGCCAGGAACGCCGAGCCGAGCGCGGTGGTCTCGAGCTGGCGCGGGCGCACGCACATGGTCATCAGGACGTCGCTCTGGAACTGCATCAGCAGGTCGTTGCGGGCGGCGCCGCCGTCGACTCGGAGCTCCTTGAGGGGGGCGCCCAGGTCCGCGGCCATCGCGTTCAGGATGTCGGCGATCTGCAGGCCGATGCCCTCGAGCGCAGCCCGGGCGAGGTGGGCCTTGGTGGTGCCCCCCGTGATGCCGGAGATCAGCCCGCGGGCGTCCGGGCGCCAGTGGGGTGCGCCCAGCCCGGCGAGCGCTGGGACGAAGCTCACGCCGCCCGCGTCCGGCACGCTCGCGGCCAGCGCCTCGATCTCTTCGGCCGAGGTGATGATGCCCAGGCCGTCGCGCAGCCACTGGACCGCGGCGCCGGCGATGAAGGCCGAGCCCTCGATGGCGTACGAGGTCGTCCCGCCGACCTTCCAGGCCACGGTGGTGAGCATCCCGTTGTCGCTGTAGACCTTCGAGCTGCCCGTGTTCATCAGGACGAACGCGCCGGTGCCGTAGGTGCACTTGGCCATGCCGCCGTCGAAGCAGGCCTGGCCGAAGAGCGCGCCCTGCTGGTCTCCGATCAGCCCGGCCACCGGGATGCCGTCGGGCAGGAACCCGATGCCGCGGGTGGTGCCGTAGACCTCGCTGCTCTCGGCGATGCGGGGCAGGCAGGCGCGCGGCACACCCAGGATGTCCAGGAGCTGGTCGTCCCAGTCGCACCGGTCCAGGTCCATCAGGAGCGTGCGCGAGGCGTTGCTTGGATCGGTGACGTGGGCGCCGCAGAGACGCCAGCAGAGCCAGCTGTCGATGGTGCCGAACAGGGCCTGACCCGAGGTCGCGGCCTCGCGGGCGCCGGCGACGTTGTCGAGCACCCAGGCGGCCTTCGTGCCCGAGAAGTAGGGGTCGAGCACCAGGCCCGTCTTGTGCTTGAACAGCTCCTCGTGGCCGGCGGCGCGGAGCTCCTCGCAGCGGGGGGCGGTCCGGCGGTCCTGCCAGACGAGCGCTCGGTGCAGCGGCTCGCCCGTGTCCTTGTCCCAGAAGACCGAGGTCTCGCGCTGGTTGGTGATGCCGATGGCCGCGATGCGGTCGGCCGAGACCTGCGCCTTGGCCAGGGCGCCGGCGACGGCCTGGGCGATGGACGTCCAGATCTCGGAGACGTCGTGCTCGACGTGCCCGGGCTGCGGGTAGTGGTTCGGGAACTCCACGTTGTGCGTGGCGACGACGTTCACCTGGGCGTCGAGCAGGAGCGCGGTGCTCCCGGTGGTTCCCTGGTCGATGGCGAGGACGAGGTCCTTCATGCGGCGGTGCTCCCGTGACCAGGGAAGCCTATTGCTCGCCGCCCGCGGTAGCCACGCCATCGAGCCAGGACCGCACGGACGGCGTCAGCGCCTCGGCGATGGCCCGATGAGCCGCGGCGCTCGGGTGGGGATCGGCGGGGTGTACGCGTGCCTCTCGCGGGTGCAGGCCATCCAACGCAGACGTCGCGTCCATCACGGGCAGTCCAGCCGACGAGGCGGCGTCTCCCAGCCCTGCCAGGGCGGCCCGCATGTCGGGACCGTCGCCCGTCATCGCCGGCAGGAGCGCGACGGCCGTGTCTGGCCCGAGCTCCCCGTAGAGCCGCTCCATGTCCGCGAGCGCCGCGACCAGGGCCGAGGACGCGTCCAGATCGTCCCCGTAGTAGGCGCCGGCCAGCTCCCGGGCCTCCAGCGCGCGCTCGAACACCCGGATCAGGACGATGGGGTGGGCCGGTCGAAGCGTGGGTGTCTTCACGACCGGTCGGTCCTGGCCTCGCATGGTGCCGGCCAGGTGGTCGTTGTGGTAGCTGGCGACCAGCACGGCGTCCGCAGCAGGGCCATCGGCGAGCCACGCGACCTCGTGGGCCAGCCCCCAGGCCGGAACGCCGCCATTCCTCACCGTCCAGCCGGGAAGGGCGGCGTCGAGCTGGGCGACGAACGTCTCCTCGGCGCCAACGCCCTGGCCGAACGTCAGCGAGTCTCCGACCACCAGCAGGGTCCGCTCGCCCGACCCCGGCGTCGCGCGGAGACCGTCGTCGTCCGTCGCCACGGGCACATCCAGCAAGACCTGGCCGGAGTCGACCCTCTCGTACCGCTGGGTGCCCACCCAGTTCGCGTCCAGGCGATGGCCGGCGGTCGGGTGGTGCATCAGCGGCGAGCGCGGCTGCCAGGAGATGCGGATGTCGCCCGGCTGGTCGTCGCCGTAGCCGACCGCTCGCAGCGCGACTTCGGCCGCCAGCAGCGAGCCGATCGAGGCAGCGAGGGCGACCAGGGCCCTACGTCGCACGGTCCGTCCCGAAGGGGGAGGACCCGGAGGAGATGGTGGCCGGGGACGGAATCGAACCGCCGACACGCGGATTTTCAATCCGCTGCTCTACCAACTGAGCTACCCGGCCCCAACTCGTCTGTCCGAGACCCGAGCGCGAACGCTCAGGAGCATTGGGGGCAATCAAATTCAGCACCGGGCCGCCAGCGTCAACTTCAACAGCAGAAGCAGCGGGAAAAAGGTGCGACCCGGTCGGTCTCCACATCAAGGACGCGGCCCTTTTAGCTAGGCTCGATCTTCGTGTCAACAACGCCACTACTCGTAGTGGATGTCCTTCACGCGGATGTCGAGTCGGCCGATTCGATAGTTCAGGTTCGACCTCGAGATACCCAGGTCGCGTGCGGCCTGGGCCTGGACCCCTCCGGCTGCTTTCAGCGCCTCGATCAGGACGCGTCGCTCGTACTCGAGGAGCGCCGCCTGGAGCGTCATCCCCTCAGGGAGGACCTCGGCGGCCGGCTCCTTCCCCTGCGGAGCTTCGGGCAGCTTCACGCCCTGGAGCGTGTCGCCGCGAGACAGGATGACCGCCCGCTCGATGACGTGCTGGAGCTCGCGCACGTTGCCGGGCCAGTGGTAGCCGAGGAGCCGCTCGAGCAGCTTCTGGTCGGCGCTGAGCTCCGGGTTGCGGCCATGGCGCTCGGCGAAGCGCTTCAGGAAGTGCTCGACGAGCAGGGGGATGTCGTCCTTCCGGTCGGCCAGCTTCGGTACCGCGATGCTGAAGACGTTCAGCCGGTAGTACAGGTCCTCGCGGAAGTTTCCGGCGTCGACCTCGGCTCGCAGGTCCCGGTTCGTCGCCGCGATGACCCGCGTGTCGACCTTGGTGACCGAGCTGCCGCCGACCCGAGTGAACTCGCCGGACTCCAGCACACGCAGGAGCTTCACTTGCGTGGTCGCGGGGATCTCGCCGATCTCGTCGAGCATCAGCGTGCCGCCGTGGGCCTGCTCGAACTTGCCGCGGTGCTGGCGGATGGCGCCCGTGAACGCGCCCTTCTCGTGGCCGAAGAGCTCGCTCTCCAGCAGGCCGTCGGGCAGGGCGGCGCAGTTCACCCGCACGAACGGCTTGTCACTCCGCGGCGAGCGGTAGTGAATCGCCTGGCTGATGAGCTCCTTGCCGGTCCCGGTCGGCCCCTGGATGAGGACGAGGGCCGACGTGTCGGCGACCGTCTCGATGAGCTCGTAGACCTCGACCATCGCCGGCGTACAGCCGATGAGGTTCTCGAACCCGTACTGCTCCTGGACCTTCACGCGGAGCGCCCGCAGCTCGGCCAGCAAAGCCCGCTCGGCCAGCGCCTTCTCGACGATGACGAGCAGCTCGTCGCGGCTGACCGGCTTGATGATGTAGTCGTCGGCGCCGGACTTCATCGCCCCGACCGCGTCCTCGACCGAGCCGTACCCGGTCATCACGACCACGCGGACGTCGCGGTGCTTCTCCTTCACGGCCGCCAGCAGCTCGAGGCCCGTCATGCCGGGCATCGCGACGTCGGTCAGGATGAGATCGACCGGCACGTCGCCGAGCATCTCGAGCGCCTTGTTCGCGCTCGTCGCCAGGTGCACCTCGTACCCGGCCTTGCGCAGATTCACGCGCAGCGAGGTCCGGACGGCCCGGTCGTCGTCCACGACCAGGACGTGAGGCGTCGGGGGCATCAGTTCACCTCGATCCGCTGCGGGAGGATCATCAGGACCCGCTCCTCGGCCAAGGGAGCGTAGGGGAGCCACGCCGCGATGTCGTCGGGCAGCTCCAGATCCGGCGTGAAGAAGGTCCGCACCGCCTCGGCTGGCACCTCGCCGAAGCTGTTGGGCGAGCCGCGGTAGGTCACGAGCTCGACCTCGTCGTCGGCGCTCAGGCCAGCGTCGGTCTTGGCGCGCGCGATGGCGTCCTGCAGGCCGCCGAGCTCGTCCACCAGGCCGACCTCCTTGGCGTCCACGCCGGTCCAGACGCGCCCACGGGCGACCTCCTCGACCTCCTCCATCGACATCCCGCGGCCCTCGGCCACCCGGGACTTGAACTGGTCGTAGGTGACACCCACCAGCCGATCGACCGCCGCCTCCTCGACCGGATCGAGGGGCTTGCTCATCGAGTACATCGAGGCGTTGCGGCCGCGCGTGTAGAGCTCGTACTCGACACCTAGCTTCTCGTACAAGCCGCCCAGGCTGAAGTGGCCCGAGTAGACGCCGATGCTGCCCGTGATGGTGCTGGGCTCGGCGTAGATCGCGTCCGAGCCGGCGGCGACGTAGTACCCACCGCTGGCTGCGACGCCGCCCATCGAGACGATGACGGGCTTGCCGGCCTCCTGGACGAGCTCGACGGCGCGCCAGATCTCGTCGCTCGCGAAGGCCGACCCGCCGGGTGAGTCGACGCGCAGGACGATGGCCTTCACCGAGCTGTCCTCCTGGGCCGAGCGCAGGTAGGAGACGACCGTGTCCGCACCCGTGTTGGCGCCGCTCAGGAGTCCGCCGCTGCTGCTCGGGCCGCTGACGATGGGACCGTCGACGTAGATGATGGCGACCTGGCGGTGCGCCTTCCAGCCGCTGTGCTGGTCGATGAGCCGGTAGTCGGCGTCGAGCTCGAAGCCGCGCACGAACACGCCTTCGAGGTGCTCCTCGAGGCTGTCCGGGTAGACCAGGCCGTCGACCAGCCCCTTGGCGAGCGCCTCCTCGCCGCTGAACGGGCCCTCGTCGATGAGGGTCTTCACGGCGTCTTCGTCCATGCCCCGGCCATCGGCGATGCCCCCGACCAGCGCGGCGTAGAGATCGTCGGCCAGCGCGTTCATCTGCTCGCGCGAGCCCTCCGAAGGCTCGGTGTTCGTCCACTGCTCGGGAGCGCTCTTGTACTCGGCGCGCTTGCTGAACTGGGGCTCGACGCCGACCGTGTCGAGCACGCCCCGGTAGAACTGGGACTCCAGCGACAGGCCGATGAGATCGAGGCCGCCGGCGGGGTGCAGGTAGACCTGGTCGCAGGTCGAGGCGAGGTAGTAGGCGCCGTTGCTCGGCGAGCCGCTCAGGAAGGCGACGACGGGCTTGCCCTGGGCCTGGACGGCGTCGATGGCGTCGCGGACCTCCTCGATCTGGGCCCACGAGAGCGGGGGACCGGAGAGGTCGAGCACGAGGCCCTTCACGTGGCGGTCCTCGCTGGCCTTCCGCAGACGCTCGAGGAGGTGCACGTAGGACTCGGCGGGTGCCGCCAGGAAGCCGGTGTCGGGCTGGTAGGGGAAGCCCTGGTCGAGGTTCACGATGGGCACGCGACGGCCGGCCCCGAAGAGACGCTCGTCCTCCTCGCCCGTGACCGCGTACGCCATGAACTCGAGGTCCTGGGGCTGCGCCCAGGCGCCTCCGCCCAGGCCATCGAAGTAGATCTCGAGCCCCGCGCCCACGGTGTACGAGGAGAACGCGGGGTTCGTGGACCCCTGTCCGCGCAGCACCAGCCCGCTCGTTGGCTTCAGACGGATCGTGCCGGTGATCTGGTTCAGCTCGTCGGCGCCCAGGATGGACTGTGCGGAGTCGTCCGTGTTGAGCCAGTCGACGGACAGCTCGAGCCGGTCGCGCAGGGGGCGGACCGTGGCGGAGAGGCCGTAGCGCGCCCAGACGCCCAGGTTCGGGGCGGGGTTGCCGATGTTCTGGGCCACGCCTCCGAAGCCGAGCCAGGGGAACGGTCGGTAGCCGACGCCCAGGTCCCAGCTGACGAAGTTGTTGTTCGCCCCCTCGGGCAGGTTCCAGGTCAGGTTGGCGCCCAGCCGGAAGTTCTCGGGCATCCGCACCGACAGAGCCGAGCTGAAGCCCCACCAGGGCGTGCCGTTCAGGTCGTTCTTGTAGACCAGCCCGACGCCCGTTCCGCCGCCGCTCGTGGCGACCGCGAACTGGCTGTTGGCGGCTCCGGTCGTCTGGCTGAAGCCCTGCTGGTACCAGACCCCCAGACTGGCATCCGGGTCGAAACCCAGGTTCGCCGGGTTCACCCAGGGCGCCGCGGCCCCGTCTTCCGCTGAGAGGCTCGCTCCGGGCGCCTCCAGTCGCTCCTGCTGGGCGAATGCGGACGGGAGCAGGAGCGTGAACAACATCGACATCGACAATCTCGGGTGGGGTTCTGGTCGCGGACCGGTGCGAGCGCTGCCATTGTGACGTAGTGGCGGCTCTCGCGCCGGCAAGTGGCGGTTGTCCCTGACAATAGTCCACCTCGAAGGGTCCGAGAGAGTCACGTCCAAGTCGTTGCAGATCCAGCGGGATCATGGTCTCATCCATGCTGCTGGGCACGGTTACACCGCGCTCCGGTGTCTCCAGTTGAAACCGTCGCTCTTCCGCGCTGTCCGTCCCTGGACCCCTCCACTCCCCGAGCACATGCCTTCCAACCACCTTCTACGACTGGCCGGACTGTGTGGGCTCGGCCTCGCGCTGACCGCGCTGCCTCGCCCCTCCCTGTTCGCCGACGACCCTTCCGACGGCGTCGCCGAGGCGCCCGAGGAGTTCCTGGCTTCCGGTCCGGCCGAGGCACTCCCTGAGCCGCCTCCCTCGCTCGAGCCGCTGCTCAAGGGCCTGACCGAGGACCGGTTGTTCCGCGACTCCACCGTCGCGCTCCAGGTGGTGAACGCCACGACGGGGGACGAGGTCTACGGCTGGCAGCAGGACCAGGCGCTGAACCCCGCGTCCACGATGAAGGTCGTCACGGCGGCCACCGCGCTGCGCGAGCTCGGTCCCGAGTTCCGCTTCGACACCACCGTCAGCCACGACGGCGAGATCGGAGGCGACGGCGCGCTCCAGGGCAACCTGTACGTGCGCGGCACCGGCGATCCCACGTTCGTCCTGGAAGACCTGTGGAAGCTCGTCTACGACCTGAAGCTCGAGGGCGTCACCGAGGTCAAGGGCAACGTCTACTTCGACGACAGCTACATGACGGCCGAGAACTACGTGCCGGGCTGGAACAAGAAGGCCGACATCGAGCGCGGTCCCTCGTACTTCCCGGCGCTCGGCGCGCTCTCGCTCAACTTCAACACCGTGGCGGTCGTCGCGGGACCCGGTCCCGACGTGGGTGGCGCGGCGCGGGTCGTCTCCGAGACGAGCGCCCCCGGCATCGTGACCATCGACAACCAGCTGGTGACCGGATCGACGGGCAGCCGTCGGCACGTCCTCCTCGAGCGCGAGGCCAAGGGGCGCCAGGTCACCTTCGAGCTCGCGGGCTCCATCCCCCAGGGCTCCGGAGCGCAGAAGTACTACCGGACCGTCCCGGACGCGAAGGCCTATTTCACCGCCGCGTTCGCCGCGATGATGAAGGAGCAGGGCATCCGGGTTCGTGGGAAGTACCTGGACGGCGAGGTGCCCGAGCGCGACAAGCCACTCGTCCGGCACCGCAGCGACGACCTGGCCACCATCCTCGGCCGCACGAACAAGCACTCGAACAACTTCATGGCCGAGCAGGTCCTGAAGGCCGTCGGGGCCGAGGTGGCGGGCGAGGGGAGCACCCTCGCGGGCATCTCCGTCGTCGCGACCTACCTCGAGGAGCTCGGCATCCCCGCCGACGAGTACACCCTGGTGAATGGCTCGGGCCTGTCCCGTCAGCTGATGCTCCGGCCGACCCACCTGACGCGCGTGCTCGTCGACATGGCGGCGGACGACCAGGTCGGCTCCGAGTTCGCCTCCAGCCTGGCCATCGGCGGTCGGGACGGCACCCTCTGGGCCCGCTTCCGGGACGACGACCAGGTCGGTCGCCTACGCGGAAAGACGGGCACGCTCAACGGCGTGCACTGCCTCACCGGGTACGTCCACGCCGGTGACGGAGAGCTCTACGCGTTCGCGTTCCTCGTGAACGATCTCCCGTACTCCATCGCTCGAGCGCGGCAGGCCCACGACCGGTTCGCGGATCTGATGTTCGAGCTGGGGAGCGACGTGGTCGCGGCGCACGAGTGAAGTGTCCGGTCGGCCACTTCTTTTCCCGATCTCGGCCTCAAGTGGGCCCGATTGACACCGATGTCGTGCACCCGGTTAGACTCGGCACTGCGACGCTGGAGCAGGAATGAACAGAGCCTTTGGCATCCTTGCCCTCGCCTTGGCGACGGCGGTGCTGAGCAACGAGGTCTTGGCACAGGACGCGGATGAGTCCGCGCCCGCTGAGGAGTCCGTCGAGACCGACGGAACCGAGGCCTCCGAGCCTGCGGTCGAAGAGGCTGCGCCTCCCCCCGACCCCCAGTTCAACCGTCGTCTCGGGACGATGGAGGAGCACGTCAACACGCTGAAGGAACAGGTGTTTCGCAGCAAGGCGACGCTGCAGCTCCTGAAGGAGATCGTCATCCAGGGCGGCTCCGCCGGCGCGCGCTCCACGATCGTCCACCGGAACCAGTTGGGTCCGAGCTACACGCTCGAGTCCGTGGCCTACTACCTCGACGGTCAGTCCATCTTCGCGAAGGCCGACCCCGGTGGCAGCCTGGACTCGGCGAAGGAGCTGAAGGTCTGGGACGGAGCGATTCCGCCCGGCAGTCACAACCTGACCGTGAACATGGTTCTGAAAGGCAACGGCTTCGGTGTCTTCAACTATGTGGATGGGTACACCTTCAAGGTCCAGAGCTCCTACGCCTTCGCGGCGGAGGAAGGCGAGGCGACGCGAGTCCAGGTCGAGGTGAACGAGAAGAAGGGCTTCGGCGTCGGCTTCGCTGAACGGCCCACGGTCGAGTACGACCTCGAGACGGTCCAGCTCGTCGAAAACGAGGGCTAGATGCCGCCGAGAAACCCGCTGCGCGGACTCCTTCCGCGCGCCCTGTCCGTGGGCGCGCTCTTTGTGCTCTGTGGCCCCTTCGGTGAAGGCACGGCGTTCGCCGCCGACGCCACCGGTGACCGGCTCGACCGCCTCGAGGCGCAGGTCGTCTCCGCGGAGACCGCGCTCGCGACCGTGAAGGCCGACGTGACGGACCGGGCTGGCTTCCTGGGGGCCGAAGAGGCCCGGAAGCGCTTCGAGGATGGCGTCTACCTGTACCTGGTCGGCGACTACGACCTGGCCGCGAAGACGTTCTTCACGCTCGTCGAGTCCGGAGCCCTCGCTCCGGGGGACGTGCTGCTGTCCGACAGCGAGCACTACCTGGGCGAGTGCCTGTTCGAGCTGGGCAACTACGCCCTGGCCGAAGAGGCGTTCCAGGACATCATCGACGCGGGTCCGAGCCACACGTTCTTCCGGGACGGCGTGCGACGCCAGCTCGAGCTCTACGGCCTGACCGGCCAGGGCAAGAAGTTCTACGCGCTCTACGACCGGTACATCGTGACCGGTCGCGTCGAGCCCACCGACCTCGTCAAGTACACGGTCGGCAAGAGCTTCTACCGGCAGGAGGAGATGGTCCGCGCCAAGTCGATGCTCGGCGAGATCCCGTCGACCTCGATGTACTACGGCCGCGCCCACTACCTGATCGGCACCATCCTGGTGCGTGAAGGCAGCTACGACGACGCGATGGACGAGTTCGAGAAGGCCAGCGCCATCTCGGTCGAGACCCCCGAGGACCGCGAGGTCGTCGACCTGGCCAACCTCGCCCTGGGCCGTCTGGCCTACGAGACGGCGGATCTGGTCGCGAGCGCCGAGTTCTACCAGCGCATCGACCGGAACAGCCGGTACTTCGCCGACGCCCTGTACGAGGTCGGCTGGACGTTCATCAAGCAGGGCGACTACCAGCAGGCGCTCCAGAGCGTCGAGATCTTCCTCCTGGCGTACCCCGAGCACCGCTACACGGCGCAGCTCAAGCTCCTTCAGGGTCACCTGAACATGAAGGAAGCGGAGTACGAGAGCGCGCTCGTGAACTACGAGGGCGTGGTCGAGGAGTACACCCCGGTCCACGACGCCATCCGCGCCATCGAACACGACGCGATGAAGCCGATGGAGTGGTTCGGGACCATCGTCGAGCTCGAGTCGCTCGACCGGTACTACGGCTCGGACATCCCTGGCTACGCGGTCGAGATGCTCGCCGCGGACCCCGAGGTCGCTCGGGCTGTCGACGTCCAGCGGGACCTCAACCACCAGAAGGCCGAGATCGAGGCCTCCGAGCAGCTCATCGTCGAGCTCAAGACCGCCTTCGCCGGCGGCGACGACGCCATCTCCAGCTTCCAGGAGGGCCGGCGCGAACTGACCCGTCTGGACCTCGAGGTCCTGCGCCTGAAGGGCGAGCTCCTGCAGATCGAGGAGGCGTGGCTCCTGGCCTCGCTCCCCGAGAACCTGCACGCCGACGTCCGCGCGCTCCGCAGCGAGCGGGAAGAGCTCATCACGGGGGATGGCTCCCGGGCTCGCGAGGACGCCTCGGCGCTCGCCAGCGAGTACCAGAAGAAGGCCGACCGCATCCAGCAGGACGCGGCCAAGGTCGCCATCCAGGTCGAGGAGCTCGCCAGCCAGTCGACGCAGCTGCGCTCGAAGATCGGCAGCGCGGATCTGACGGAAGAGCAGCGGAAGGACGTGGGCGCCCGCCTGTCCGAGGTCGACGCCGACCTCGACCATGCGCGGTCGGAGCTCGACGGCCTGACGAAGCAGCGTGACGAGCTCGAGACCCTGGCTCGCGAGCAGCGTGACGCCGCCGCCGACGCTGGCAGCAGCGTGATGAAGGCCGGCTACGACAAGCTGCACGGCGACCTCGCGTCGCTTCGCCGCCACGTCACCGGCTCGGACCGCACCGTGGTCACCTCGCGCATCGACGGCATCTGGCGCCGGCTCGACTCCGTCGACACGACGGGGGACAGCATCGGCGCGCGGATGGGCAGCCTCGAGCAGACCGAGCTCTCCACGCTCCGTCGTCGGCTCGACGAGGAAACGAACAACGTCGCGGACCAGCGGCGCGAGTACTCCTCGCGCGCCATCACCGCGAACACGCTCGCCGACGAGGTCACTCGGGACGGCTTCACCACCCTGGGCGACGAGTTCGCCACCTCGGTGCTGAAGGCGGACAAGGGAATCGTCGACGTCTACTGGGTCCGGAAGGTCAGCGTGTCGGACGAGCGGAAGGCCCTCGGAAAGGAGCAGGAAGCCCTGCTCCGCGAGCTGGATGGGCGGTTCCGCCTGATCCGGCAGGGTCTCCCCGAACCGACCAAGAACCTTCCCGCCTCGGAGCAGTCGGATGAAGGGTAGGGGTCTCTCGATGCTTGGTTTCTCCCCGGTCCTCCTCGCCGCCCTGACGAGCGCTCCTGTGCTCGCGCAGGACGAGGTCGCCCCGGTCGAGCGCGTGACGGGTGCCATCCCGAGCGAGGTCGAGGCCTACGAGCAGTCGCTCGAGCGCTTCCGCGACCGCATGAACGAGTTCGCGCTCGACGCGCGCAGCATCGTCGACCAGATGGAGCGGGAAGAGCGGGAGAAGATCACGCTCGGCTACCAGCTCGCCATCGACGAACTGACCGGTCAGGAGGACTCGCTCCGCGACCTCTCGATCACGCGCTTCGAGTACTTCCTGCAGAAGTACCCGAACTCCGAGTACACGCCCCACGTCATGTTCCGCCTCGCCGAACTCTACTTCGAGCTCGCGAACGAGGAGTGGTCGGTCGCGGTCACCGAGTACTCCATCCTCGAGGCGAGCACGCCCGAGGACCAGCAGTGGAACCTGCCGCCGGAGCCGGCTCGCGACTACTCGAAGTCCATCGCGCTCTACGAGCAGATGCTCAGCGACCACGGTGACTACGAGTACATCGACGGCGCCTACTACATGCTCGGCTACTGCTACAACGAGCCGCTGTCTCAGCAGAACATGGAGGACCCCTTCGCGGCCTTCGACAAGGCCCAAGGCTACTTCAAGACGCTCGTCACCGAGTACCCGGACTCCCTGTTCGCGGTCGACGGCAACTTCATCCTCGGCGACGCGTACTTCGCCGACAACGAGATCGAGGCGTCGATCCCGCACTTCGAGGCCGTGGTCACCCAGGCGGACAGCGACCACAACCTGTACGACAAGGGCCTCTACATGCTGGCCTGGTCGTACTACAAGCTCAGCGACTACGACCGCACCCTCGGACTGTTCACCGACCTGCTCGACCTGTCCGACGTCAGCTTCCAGGAGTCCGGCAAGGACTCGCCGCTCAAGCCCGAGGCCGTCAAGTACTCGGCCATCAGCTTCTCCGATCTCGCCCAGCGGTCGCTCAACTTCGACGACCCCGACTGGCGCGAGCAGGAGCGCGAAGACCTGGTGCTCATCTCCGAGCTCTTCGAGCGCATCGGGCTCGGCGAGCAGTCCGCCTCGCCGGTCGAGGTCAGCGACGCCTGGTTCAAGACCGTGGGCGAGCGTGGCTACGAGCCCGAGGTCGTCAAGTCCCTGGCCGACGTCCTCGTCGAGCAGGCGTTCTTCGACGACGCCATCGCGACGTACGAGTACATCCAGACCCGCTGGCCGGACGACCCGGAGAACCCGGACTACCAGTTCAAGGTCGCCCAGCTCTACCTCCAGCTCGGAATTCGGGACGAGGAGGCCTCGGCGCTGGCGCTCACGGTCCTGAACGAGCGCTACAACGAGAACAGCGCCTGGTGGGCCGCGAACCGGAACAACCCGGACGCCCAGAACAAGGCGCGCCGGTACATCGAGCAGTCCCTGTCGCAGGTGGCCATCGAGACCCACATGCTCGCTCGGAAGACGGGCGACGCGCAGGACTACAGCAAGGCCGCCGACCTGTACCGCGAGTACCTCGAGAAGTTCCCGTTCGCGGACGACTTCTACACGATCGAGTGGTACCTCGCCGACTCGCTCTACTACGCGGGCCGGTACGAAGAGGCCATCGTCGAGTATCGCCAGCTGCTGAAGACCAGCGGCCACGAGTTCCGCGACGGCGCCGAGTTCCAGCTCTTCAAGAGCTACTACAACATCGTCGAGGAGCGCCACGGCACGCTGGACAAGCTGCCGGACGACGCCGAGGTCGAGCGCACGGTCGAGACCCCGGGCGGTACCCGCAACGTCTACATCCTCTCGGACGACCACAAGGAGCTGCTGGCCGCGGCCGCGACGCTCCGCACCGCCGAGTTCACGGACGCGGACTTCAGCACGGCGCTGGCCGACAACCACATGGCGCTGATGTACATCCCCGCCCAGGTGCTCTACCACCACGGGAACTACGAGGAAGCGCGTCCCAAGCTGATGGACCTCGTCGAGACGTACCCCCAGACGACGGAAGGCGAGTACGCCGCCTCGCTGGTGCTGAACACGTACAAGAACGACAACGACCTGCCCAAGGTCCTGGAGTACTCGCAGCTGTTCCGGACGTGGACGCCGCCGCTGGGCGAGAACCCGGACGCCCAGCCGCCCGAGTGGCGGGACCTGGAAGAGGGCGCGGCGTTCAAGCTGGCCAAGAAGCTCGGCGACGACGGCGACTTCCTCGCGGCCGCCGAGGCGTTCGAGAGCTTCCTGACCGACTACCCCGAGAGCGAGAACTACAACTACGCGCTCTACAACGCCGCCAACAACTTCGAGAAGGGCGGCAAGTCCGAGCAGGCGAACCAGCTGTTCGAGACCTACATCGCGAAGTACCCGACGGACGAGAAGAGCGAAGGCCTCTACTTCCGAATCGCGAACAACTACGCGAGCGTGCTCGAGCTCGACAAGGCCATCTCGTACTACGAGAACCTGTACAAGTACTTCGGCCCTCGCCGGAAGGGGAAGGACGCGTCCGTCGACGCTGGCCCCGCGCTCTACATGGCGGGCTTCCTCCGCACGGGTACCGGCGACTACGCCGGCGCCGCGGAGAACTTCCACGAGTACGTGACCCAGTTCCCCGACGCCGACGACCGCGAGCCTGTGGCCTGGCTCGAGGGCGAGCAGTGGAAGAACGTCGGCGAGGCCGAGACGCTCCGCTTCTACAGCTGGTACCTGCGTGAGTTCCCGAGCGACTCGTCGGACCACGTGATGAGCGCGCTCCACTGGACCGCCGAGTACCACCAGGCCAACAGCAACGACCGCAAGATCGAAGCGGCCTGGAAGGACATCGAGGAGAACTACGCTCGCCTCGCCACCAACGGCACGATGGGACCGCTCGCGCGGAACATCGCCGCCGAGGGTGCGTTCCGGAAGCTGCAGGTCCTGTACGACGACTTCGCCGACGACGACTACCCGCGGAAGGAGGAGGACATGGTTCCGTTCCTCCTCGAGCAGAAGGTCGGCGAGTACCAGAAGCTCGAGGCCGAGTGCCTCTCGCTCATCCAGACCTACTCGGACTTCGAGTACAGCTCGGCCGCCATCTACATCTGGGGCAACACGTACCTGACGTACGCGGACCTGCTGTACAAGGCGCCGCTGCCGAAGTCCTTCGAGGGCAACTTCGAGGCTGAGGAGATCTGGTACACGAAGATGTCCGAGAACGCCACGCCCATCGAAGACAAGGCGATTGCGCGGTTCGAGGCCAACCTCAAGAAGTCGAAGAACGAGAAGCGCAGCTCGGTGTGGATCGACAAGACCGTCGAGAAGCTCAACGACATCAACCCGTCCGCCTACCCGCTGGAGAAGGCCGAGATTCGAGGTGCCGGTGATGCCGCCGTCGTTCCGAGCTCGGGTCCGATGAACCAGCCGGAGCCCGAGGAGGACTCACAATGACGTCGCGCTCACTGAAGTCGCTCAGTTCCATGATGGGGTTGACCCTCATCCTCGGCGGCCTCATCGCCTGCAAGAAGAAGCCCCCGGAGGCCGGCGCCGATGAGACGCCGACCACCGTCGAGGCTGTCCCGACCACAGAAGCCGGCGGTGTCACCGCGGCCGAGATGGGCACCGACGACGCCTGGGGCGGAGCCGACACCACGACCGCCGTGGGTCCGCAGCTCTCCCCCGAGGAGCGCCAGCGCGAGTCCGTGAACTCGGCCGCCGCCGCGCTCACGAATCCGACCGGTGCACCCGGCGCCGCAGCGACGCTCCGCGACGTCACCCGGGAAGCCCCGGACAACGCCATCGCCTGGTACAACCTGGGCCTTGCCTACGAGCTCCAGGGAAGCGAGCTCGAGGCACGGAAGGCCTACCTGTCCGCGATCCAGGCCGACGCGGGACTCTCCGAGACCTACGTGAACCTGGGCGGCCTCGACATGAAGGCCGGCAAGTACGGCTCGGCCGAGGCGCAGTACCGCCTGGGCATCCGGAACGACGACGAGAACATGGACCTGTGGAGTGGCCTGATCTCGGCGCTGCGCGCGCAGGGCCGACTCGGCGAGGCCGAGCGCGAGGCGAAGAACGCACTCGCGATCAACACGAACGCGCTCGACGTCTACGCCAACCTGGGCCTGATCTACATCGAGCGCGGCCAGCTCGACCTGGCGAACTTCATCATCCAGAAGGCGATCACCACCGTCACCGGCGGCAAGGAGAACGCCTCGCTGCACCAGAACCAGGGGCGGGTCTACCAGCTCCAGGCGAAGTCGGCGGATGCCCGAGCGAGCTTCGAGACGGCGCTCGAGCTGGATCCGGACCTGGTGTCCGCCCGGCTGTGGCTCTCGGACTACCTGCTCGACAACCGGAACTACGAGGACACCGTCGCGCTGCTCGAGCACGCACGTGAGCTCGACCCGGACAACTCCGCCGTGCACCTCAACCTGGGCATCGCGTACCGCGGTGTCGGTCGGTACGAGGACTCGGTCAAGGCGTACCAGGCGGTCATCCGTCTCGAGCCGCAGAACGCCGATCCGCACCTGAATCTGGGCATCCTCTACGGCGACTACGTCAAGAACTACGACGACGCCGTGGCCGAGTACGAGACGTACCGGAGCATGGGGGGCGCCCGCGCCGACGCGATCGAGGACTACATCGCGAAGACGCGGAAAGAGCAGGAAAAGGTGAAGAAGCTCGAGGAGCGTCGCAAGCGCCTCGAGAAGCAGAAGGCCGATCAGGAAGCGGCGAACAAGGCCCTCGAGGATCAGCAGAAGCGTGAGGCCGAGGAGGCCGCTCGCGCCGAAGCCGAAGCGGCCAAGGCTGCTCAGGAGGCCGCCGCCCAGCCGACGCCCGAGGGCACGGATGGAACGCCGGCTGAGACCCCCGCTGAGACCCCCGCACCTGAAGAGGCCCCCGCGCCCGAGGGTGACGCGGGCGATCCCTGGGGAGGCTGAGATGCTCCCTCCTCGCGTAGGACGAACCATGAAGCGCATCGCACTCTTCAGTCTGCTCGCCGCCGCCGCGCTGTCCACGGGCACCGCGCTGGCCCAGGGCCGGTACGTCGTCTTCGAGGAAGAGACGATCACCGGCGAGATCCAGCTGCCGGAGATCCAGATCTTCATCACGCGGCAGAACCTGAACAACGACTACGACCTGGAGCTCCAGGAGAGCTTCGTGCCGAAGATCGTCGAGTCGGCGGACAAGAAGCCCTTCTGAGCCGCTCGGACGATCCGAGACGACTCCCCGCGCAGGGGCTCTACAACGGCCCACGCGCCGTGCCCTGACACTTGCTTGTCAGGGCCTTGCATTCTCTGGACAAACCCGCCGCAGAGTGGCGTGTCATGTACATCCGCGACGCAGGAGAAGGGTGTTCACACCCACTGACAGTCTCCTCACATCTGCGCCGTGAAACTTCAGAACCGCTGTTGTAGATTGCGTTGGTCCTGAAACCCCCTCCGAAAGAAAGGGGCTCCTGGACACCACAGGAACCCCAGCCCTTTCGGGCACAACTCAACTCCCTCTACGAGGTCTTTCTCCATGGGCATGCTTGTCGATGCGATGCAGAAGGGTGGCCCCTTCATGTGGCCCCTTCTCGCCTGCGCGGTCTTCAGCCTCGCGATTGCGGCGGAGCGCTTCTACTACATCCTCTTCCGCGCCAACATCAACGGCACGGCCTTCTTCGCTCAGATCCAGAAGCTGATCATGGCGAACAACATCGACCGCGCCATCAAGCTGTGCAACGCGGAGCCGAATGCGGCTCTCCCGCGCGTGCTCAAGGCCGGCCTCACCCGTGCGAACCGCTCGGACAGTGAGATCCAGAACGCCGTCGAGGAGTCCATCCTCGAGGTCTTCCCGCAGCTCGGCAAGCGTACGCCTTACCTGGCCATGCTCGCCAACGTCGCCACCCTGACCGGTCTCCTCGGAACCATCCAGGGTCTGATCATGGCGTTCGAGGCGGTTGCCCACGCGAGTGCCGAGACCAAGCAGACCCTGCTGGCCGCCGGTATCTCCACCGCCATGTTCACCACGATGTCCGGTCTGGTCGTCGCCATCCCGACGCTGATCTTCTCGTCGATCATCGTGGACAAGACCACGAAGATCATGGACGACGTCGACCAGTACGCGCTGAAGACGGTCAACCTCCTGGGCGCGCGCCGTCGCGGCACGCTCGAGAAGGAAGGCGCCAGCGCCTGATGGCGCTGTCGTGAAGTGGAGGGCCGGGTGACCGGCCCTCTTCCTTTCCACCTGCTTCAAACGAGCTGAACAATGGCAAAGAGGCGAGGAAGAGCAGAGACTCCTCTCGACCTGGTTCCGATCATGAACCTGGTCACGATTCTCATTCCGTTCCTGCTGATGTCGGCCCAGTTCGTCCATCTCTCCGTCATCGACTCCACCCTGCCGGCCATTGGCCCGCCCCAGGAGTCGCAGGAAGAAGAGGACGAGCCGCCGCTGATGCTGTCGGTCGCCATCACGGACCAGGGTTTCACCATCCTCGGTGACAACGGTGTTGTGACTGGCGAGGCGGAAGAGGGCGCAGAGCCCGCCGCCGAAGAGGGCGTGGAGGCCGAGCCCACGGTCCCGTGCTCGGAGCGTCCCTGCTCCGGTCCTGAGTCGTACGACTACAAGGAACTCACCCGCATGATCGGGCTCATCAAGGACGAGTACCCGGACGACGAGAACGTCATCCTGGTGCCCGAGTCGTCGATTCCCTACGAGGTGATCGTCGGAACCATGGACAGCGCCCGCGAAGACCGCGAGACCAAGGGAGACGACGGCAAGGCCCGTGAGCTCTTCCCGTTCGTCGTCATCGCTGGCGGGGCCCAGTAGGAGTTCGAAATGGGTTTGAAGAAGAAGACACGGAAGCCTGCCTCAGAGGAACTGTCCATCACGTCGATGATGGACATGATGACCATCATCCTGGTCTTCCTCCTGAAGTCGTACTCCACCCAGGATGTGTCGGTCGCGGCCTCCGCGGATCTCCAGCTGCCGGCTTCGACGTCGGCCAAGATCCCTGAGCTCGCGGTCAACCTCATCGTCAGCAAGAGCCAGGTCATCGTCGACGGTGTGCCGGTGCTCAACCTGACGACCGTTCCCGACGAGGACACGGGCGAGGACATGCTTGCGGTGCCCGAGGACGAGAAGAAGGGTCAGATGATCACGCGCCTGTACGACCGTCTCCTCGAGAAGGCTGAACAGGCGAAGGCACTCGGCGAGGCCTCGGGCTCCACGGAGCACGAGTTCAAGGGCCGGATCCTTCTCCAGTGCGACAAGACCTTGCCGTTCTCCGTCATCCGCGAGGTCATGTACACCGCGGGACAGGCGCAGTTCGGAGAGTTCAAGTTCGTGGTCTACAAGACTGAATAGGTCGCTGTAGGCCTTGAGAGAGGGACAGGCGCCCCCGGTAGGAACCGGGGGCGCCTGTTTTCGTTTCAGCAGTTCGGATCGTTCTCCGATGAGTGTCCCATGAGTGTCCGTACCACCACCCGGCCGAATGGGTTCAGACCTGCTACACTTCGTCTTGATGTCGTCTCTCGACCTGATTTGCGCGAACCACGCGCCGTATCCGTGGTCACAGGATTCGTGGCACCGAGCACAGGAAGTGTTCTCCACCCGCTCTCGTGACCTCTCGGGGAACTAGTCGAATGGCTCAGCCCAAGCGTTCAGCACAGCACAAGGTTCTCCGGATTGGAGTCGTTCAGGACGGAAAAATCGTCCAGGAACGGCTGATCAAGTCCGGGGAACAGGTGACCGTCGGTGAGTCGACGAAGAACACGTTCGTGTTCCCGCCGACGACCCTGCCCCGCCGGTTCATGCTCTTCCAACCGAAGAAGGGAGGCGGCTACATCCTCCACTTCACGGAGGAGATGAAGGGGAAGGTCTCCTACAAGAAGGCGATCGTTCCGCTCGAGCAGCTCCGCACGCAGGGAGACGCCGTCCGCAAGGGCAGTGACTTCGTGCTGCCGCTGAACGACAACAACCGCGGCAAGGTCTCCGTCGGGAACGTCACCGTCCTCTTCCAGTTCGTGCCGCCGCCGCCTGAGCCCATGCGCTCGGCGGACTCGCACAACTTCCGGCCGCGCCTCTTCGACGAGGACGATCCGGTCTTCTACGGCTTCCTGGGGCTCTTCAGCGCCATGGCCGCCGTGTTCATGATCTACGTGTACACGTCGGAGCCCATCGAGCGCGTCGCGCTGGATGAGATCCCGGACCGCTTCACCGAGATCATCATGGAGCCGACCGAGCCCAAGGAGATTCCGGAGCCCGAAGTGGATCCGGACGCCGAGGGCCCCGATGTCGACAAGGCGGAGAAGGCGGAGAAGGCCGAGAAGGCTGAGACCGATCCCGGTGAGAAGGCCGAGAAGAAGGAGCCGACCGAGGCCGAGAAGGCCGCCGCCGAGGCTGCGCGCCTGAAGGCCCTCGAGAAGGAGGTCGAAGCGAACCCGCTCCTGGCCGCCATCATCGGTACCCGCGGCGAGTCCAGCACCGACGGAAAGGTCCAGGACCTGTTCGGCGAGTCGGACTTCGCGGGCCAGGACCTCGACTCGGCTCTCGCCAACGTCACCGGCGCCGACGTCGCGACGGCTGCCAAGCTCAAGGCCAAGTCCGGCTCGGGCGGTGGACGCGTCGACGCGGACATCGGCAACCTGAAGGGCGCCTCCACCGGCGCCGTCGGTGTGGGCTCCGGTCCGCAGACGGCCGTCACCGGAGCGCTCTCGCTCGGTAGCGCCGACCTGATGATGGAAGAGGGCGACGAGGCCAGCGTGGCCAAGGTCGTTCGCAAGTACTCGGGGCAGGTCAAGTACTGCTACGAGTCCGAGCTGAAGAACAAGCCCTCGCTCGCAGGTCGCGTCGAGGTGAGCTTCACCGTGACCGACGGTCGCGTCGTGAGCTCGAGCGTCTTCGGCAACACGACGGGCAGCG
>JAAESX010000343.1 GCA_024228935.1 Pseudomonadota bacterium | reverse complement strand
CCGCCCATCATCACGAAGGCCTTGCCCGAGCGCACGTACGCCTCGACGTTGCCCAGCAGCTGGGGGCCCTCGTACTGGAAGAAGCTGGCCCAGTCGAAGTTCTGGAAGATGACCAGGTCGAACGTGTCGAGCTCGCCACCGTCGGCGTGCGGCGTGAACAGCGTGGCGTACGGGAACCGGATGAGCGAGAGCTCGTCGTCACGGTACTCGTGGTTCACGTCGTCGTGCGTGCGCAGGATGAAGAAGCTGACGAGGTCGACGCCCGGGTCCTGTTTCAGGAACAGTCTCAGGAACTTGCCGTCGAGCGAGGGGGCGCCACACACCTGCAGGATGCGCAGCTTGTCACGCACGACTCGGACCGCGACGGCCATCGAGTTGTTCGCAGGGACGGCGTCGTCGTCGTCCAGGGGGACGGAGACCTCGTAGATGGACCGCCCGGGGCTGCCCCGTGTGACGTCGAACGTGACCTCGGCGTGCCCGCTGGCATCGAGCGTGGCCTGCTCGCGCGCGATGACGATGCCGTCCTCGGTCAGCAGCACGGGGACGAGCGAGTCCTCGAACCCGTCGCCCTGGATCTCGGCCTTCACCTCGAACGGGCTGTGCAGGAACGCGAAGCCCCCGGTGGAGACGTCCGCGACCGCCAGATCCCGGATCTGCCCGGGCTCGCCGACCTGGTAGAGCGTCAGGGGTCCGGGGAGCTCGAGCGCCACCGGCCTGCCCACCTCGAGCTCGCGGCGTAGCCCTCCGCGGTCGATGCCGTCCGTGATGACGACGATGCCGGCCAGCGACTCGCCCGCGTGACGGTCCGCGACCGCCGAGAGCGCACCGGCCAGGTCGCTTCCGGCCTTGTCGTAGACCGGCTCCACGCCGACGCGCAGCTCGTCGCCGAACGTGTAGATCTCCGAGCGACCCAGGTCGATCTCGCCGAGCGCGCCAGCCACCTGGGCGCTGCGCGGTGTGCCGTCCTCGAGCACCGACATGCTGCGCGAGTCGTCGACCAGCACCACGAACCGACCCTCCTCGAACCGGCCGGCCTCCTCGATCCAGATCGGTCCCGTGGCAGCGAACGCGAGCACGGCGACGGCGACGGCGAACAGCGCGACCTCGGCGCCCCAGGGCCGGCGGGTCCAGGCGCTGCGTGCGACGAGCGCGGTCACGAGGACCCCGACCAGGACATAGGTCCACAGCACCACGTCCGGGGTGGTGAGCTCGAGTCGTCCGGGCCCCAGGGGCCCTCCCAGCAGCCAGTCGATCACCGGAACCGGCCATCCTCGAGCAGCGCCTGTACGTGGGCCTGGTCCTTCTTGTAGTTGGACGTCAGCGCGTAGAGCATCAGGTTCACCGACAGCTTGCCGGCCTCGCGGCGCTGGTAGTCCCCGCCTGGGACGACGGGGTGCAGGGGCTTGCCCGAGGCGGTCCGCTCGAGCGCCCCGGACAGGTCGTTCCGGCCGTACACGATGGGGGTGATCTGGCCGAGTTGGACGCCCTCGAGCACGCCGTGGACGGCGACGCGGCCGACCGGCTTCCGGATGAAGAAGAACGCCCGGTAGAGCGAGTGGTCGGCGTCGAGCGAGACCAATGGACGTGTCGGGAACATCCGGCCCAGCATCCGGCGGACGCTGCGGTCGAAGTCCCCCGCCTGGTCGGACCCGGTCGCGTCGTCGATGTACAGGAACCCGCCGTAGCGGATGTACCGGGTCAGGAGCTCGATCTCCTCGTCGGCGAGCTCGTCGAACCCGCGGTCCCCGGTGAGCACCGCGAAGGGGTGGTCGAACAGCCCGAGGTCCGACGGCGGGATGCGCGGGATCTCGTCGGCGACCTCGACCGAGCTCACCCGGTCGATCTCGTACAGCATGTGGAGCCAGGCGCCGGGCCGGGAGAGCGAGCCGGCGATGTCCAGCTCGACGACGTCCACCTTCGAGGCGTCTCCGAGGGCCAGCGCCTGTCCACTGGCCAGCAGACCGAGCGACGAGGCGAGGAACGTGCGGCGCTTCATTCGGGCCTCCTCAAGGACAGCAGGGCCTGGGCGAGCAGCAGCATCAACACGCCGCCGAGCGCGGCCGGTCCGAGCTCCGCGTGACGCTGCAGGAGCTCGGGCTGGATGGCGGCCTCGGCCTCGGCGAGCGTCTCGCGCACCCGGATGTCGGACTCCTCGGCGGGGACGTTCGCCGCGACGTACGCGACGGGCGGCTCGCCCTCGAGGCCGACGGCGTAGGCGCCGGGAGTGGTCGGCGTGAAGCGGACCTCGAGCGGCTCGCCACGGATGATCTCGGCCAGCACCAGCTGGCCGTCCGGATCGATGACCTGGGGTTCGGTGCCCGACAGCGGCAGCTCGAGCGTCGCCCGCTCGCCCACCGTCGCGTCGAAGCGCAGCGCGCCCCCGGCCGAGGTCCCGCCCAGGTAGCCGACCAGCCGCTGCACGAACGGCACGAAGACCGCCTCCAGGGGGGCGTTGGTCCAGTCCTTGTCGAGCGTCGACGTCCACAGGAGCACCCGCCCCTGCCCGACCTTGCGCTCGATGAGGGCCGGTGACCCGTCGGCGAACGACAGCAGGGTCTGGACCTCGTCGCCCTCCTCGTACGGCTCGACCCACATCGCGTGCCGCGTGCTGATGCGCGCGAAGCTGGCTCGCCCGGCCCGGGTGAACGGCTTGAACAGCGGGTGGGTCGTCGAGGGCAGCTCCAGCGCCACGCCCCCGACGTCCGCATCCAGTCCGACCAGGTCCCGCCTGGCGTCGATCGAGGTCGGGAGCAGATCGCGGAGCGGCCCGTTGTACCGAGCCGGCGTCACGTTGCCGCCCATGCCGATGACGACCGCCCCACCCTGCCGGACGAAGTCGACGAGCAGCGAGGCCTGGAGCGCCGGGTCCGCCACGTTCGCCAGGAAGACGACCTGGTGTTCGTCGGCGGAGAGATCTCGCAGGCCCACCGGGCTCACGATCTGGGGGACCACGCCGCCCCGACGACCACCCCAGGGCGCCAGCGCGCGCTCCAGGAAGTAGACCTCGGACTTGATGGGGGTCACGCCCGGGTCGCCGTCGACGACCATCACCCGGCTCGCGCCGACCCGCGGCAGGTGGAAGTACCGGGTGTCGTCGAGCGTCAGGCCCTCGTCGTGGACGTGCACCGACGCCACGCCGCCTGGGACCGTCGCCGGGATGGTGAACCGCTCGGTGGCGGAGCCCTCGGCGGGCACCTCGACGAACGCGGTGATCTCGTTGTCCCCGGGCAGGGACAGCGTCAGGGCGCGCTCGACGGATGCGGCGCCATAGTTGGCGACCTCGACGGTCACGCTGCCGCCCTCGAGCCCGTCTCCGTAGTCGGCGCTCACGACCGCCACGTTCTCGGCCGGGTCGGCGCGGACCACGCGGGGGATCACGGCGACGCCCAGCTCGATCAGCCGCCCGAGCTCGGTCGTGGCTCGCTGGACGGTGGTCGGCCCGGCCTGGTCCGTGAAGACGAGGACCTCGCCGGGGGCTCCACCCAGAATGGCTCGCGCGTGCCGCAGCCCGCCGGCCAGGTCCGTGCGGCCGTAGCCGGCGTCGATGGCCTCGAGGCGCTCGATGACCAGCGCGTGGTCGGCGGTCAGCTGGGGCGTGAGTCGGGTAGCATCGCCCCCCAGCGTGATGAGCCCGAGCGCGGTGCCGGGCGGGAGCCCCTCGACCACCCGGACGGCCTGGTCACGCGACTGCGCGACGAGGCGGCTGCCTCCCTGCTCGACGCCCATGCTCATCGAGTCGTCGACCAGCAGCACGACGATGCCGGTGCCCCCGAACTCCGGCGCCTCGCCCGGCCAGGACAGTCGAGGCTGGGCCGCCGCGAAGACCACCAGCGCGATGGCGAGCATCCGCAGCGCGAGCAGGACCTTGTCCCGGATCTGGCGGCGCCGCTCGGTCTTCTTGACCAGCCGCCGCAGCAGGATCATCAGGCCGTAGTCGACCGTGTCCGTCGGCTTCTGCCGCGCCATGTGCGCCAGGATCGGCCCGGCTGCGAGCAGTCCGAGCGCGAGCGCCAGTGGGGCGAGGAGGCCGAAGCTCACTTCCGCTCTCCGATGAACGAGCGAAGCACCAGGGCGAGGTCGACGTCGGTGTACGCGAGGTAGTAGCGACCGGCTCGGGCATGGAGCGCCGTCTTCACCTCGGCCAGCCATTCGTCGCGGACCTGGACGAACTCGGCGCGGACGCCGGCCGGGTCGATGTCGAGGTAGTCCTGCGGCGCCTCGGGGGACCGGAACCGGGCTGGGTTCTCCCAGTCGAGCTCGAGCTCGCGGCGGTCGAGCACGTGGAAGGCGCGCACCTCGGTCCGGCGCCGGGCCAGCGCGTCCAGCGACGGCGCCCACTCGCTCGTCTCCTCGGCGAAGTCGCTGATGATGGCCACCAGGCTCCGTCGACGGAGGGTCGGGCCGATGCGCGCGAAGGCTTCCGCCAGGTTCGCTCGCGGTCCAGGCGAGAGCGCCGCCAGCACCCCGAACAGCCGCGCCATGTGCGCCGGACCACCACGCGGAGGGACGTGCTGAAGACCGCCCTCGGCCCCGATGACGACGAGCCCCATCGGCTCCTGGTGCCGGTTGAGGAACCACAGGAGGCACGCGGCGAGCGTCACCGCGTAGCCAAACTTGGTGCCCTCGAGCGGCGGCCGTCCATACGGTCCGCGGTGACCCGTGGACAGGTCCGAGCTGACGTCGAGGACCACCGTGCACGCGAGCTCAGTCTCGACCTGGTACCGCCGAACGACCAGCCGGTCGGTCTTGCCCAGGACCTTCCAGTCCAGGTCGCGGAGAGGGTCCCCGGGGGCGTACTCCTTGTAGTCGGCGAACTCGATGTCAGCGCCCACCCGACGGCTCTTGTGATCACCGTGCAGGAGTCCATCGACCACGTTCGACGCCACCAGCTGGAGGCGTCGGATGCGGGCCAGGACATCGGGATCCCAGGGGGGCGCGACCAAGCTCAGACGACCTCGGCGATCAGCTGTCCGACGACATCGGAGGCACGCATTCCCTGCGCCTCGGCCTGGAAGTTCAGCAGGACACGGTGGCCCAGCACGGCGGGCGCGACGGCGATGAGGTCGGCCACATCGGCGCTCTCGTTTCCGTGCAGCGCGGCCCAGACCTTGGCCCCGAGGACCAGGTACTGGCTGGCTCGCGGCCCGGCTCCCCACTGCACCCAGCTCGACGTCGGGCCGGGCGCTCCAGCCCCGGGACGCGTGGCTCGGGCGAGCGCGACGGCCTTCTCGACCAGCGCGCGGCTGACGTTCACCCGGCGGACCACGCCCTGCATCGCCAGCAGCGTCTCGCGGTCCAGGACCGGGCTGACCTCGGGGTTCTCGCCCGAGGTCGTGCGCAGGACGATGTCGATCTCCTCGTCCGCGCTCGGGTAGCCGACGTCGATCGACAGCATGAAGCGGTCGAGCTGGGCCTCGGGCAGCGGGTAGGTCCCCTCCTGCTCGATCGGGTTCTGGGTCGCGAAGACCTGGAACGGGGGCGGCAGCGGCATCGTGTTGCCGCCGACGCTGACCTCGCGCTCCTGCATCGCCTGCAGCAGAGCGGCCTGCGTCTTGGGCGGGGTCCGGTTGATCTCGTCGGCGAGCATCAGGTTGGTGAAGACCGGGCCCTTCACGAACCGCAGCTCGCGGTGGCCGGTGGCGCGGTCCTCGTCCAGGACCTCGGTCCCCGTGATGTCCGAGGGCATCAGGTCCGGGGTGAACTGGACGCGCTTGAACTCGAGGCCGAGCGCTTTGGCGGTGGTGCTGACGAGCAGCGTCTTCGCCAGCCCGGGCACGCCGATGAAGAGGCAGTGCCCCTGGGCGAACAGCGCGGTCAGCATCAGCTCGACCACCTGGCGCTGGCCGACGATGACCTTGCCGATCTCGTCGAGCAACCGGGTGCGTGTGTCCGCCAGCTCCATCAGGAGCTGCGCGTCATCCTTGGTCGTCATCGGGTCCTTCGTCTCGGAATTGGAGGATGCGCACATAGCGCGCGTGGCGGGCCGCCCGGTCCCCGTCCCCAGCGGACGTGTACAGGTCGGAGAGCGCCTGCTGGACCGGTAGCGAGAACGGGTTGATCTCGGCCGCGTGGAGGTAGTGCTCGAGCGCGCCCGCGTCGTCGCCCGACGCGTGCAGCAGCTCGGCGTAGAGCCGGTTGTTGTCGGCGTTGTCCGGGTAGAGCCGGAGCGAGGACTCCAGCACGCCCTGGGCCTCGCCGGGACGTCCCAGCTCGACGTAGACCTGGGCCAGGCGACCCTGCAGGTACGGCGAGGGAGGCTCGTCCTCGGGCTTGGCCTCGAGGTAGTAGGTGAGCGCCGCCTCGGGGTGGTCCCGCTCGAGCATCAGGTCGCCCAGGCGCGCCCGGTTCGACAGGTCGCGACGCCGCGACAGGACGGGGTCGTACTCGAACTCGTCGCCGCCGTCGAGCACCGTGGGCACCGTCGCGATGCGCTCGCCCACCAGGTCCTGCTCGGCGAGCCACGCCTTCCACCCGTCCTCGAACTTCGAGAACCGCACGCCCGCAACGTCGGCCACGGCGTCCTTGCTGTCCTCGCCGTCCTTCACCAGCGCGATGACGCGGGACAGGGCCTGCCGGTCGGTGGAGACCTGCAGGTACTCCATCATCGTGGAGACCTGGGCGTACGCGAGCGAGGCCGCCTCGGCGGTCGGCAGGTACGCCATCGACGGGTGCATCTGCTCGAACGTGATCCACTCGCCGGTCTGCAGGGCTCCAGCCAGGAGCGACTGCTTCTGGACCTCGAGCTCGAAGTCGTCCTGCCGCCACAGCATCTCGGTGGACTTGGCCAGCCCCTCCTGCAGCCAGATGGGGGCCTGATCGTGGCTGTTGTAGCTGACGACGTAGTGGATCCACTCGTGCACCAGCGTGTCACGCCAGCCGTAGCCCTTGCCCAGCGCCCGAGGCGAGCTCATCACCAGGCGGTTCCACTTGCTGATGGCCACGACGCCGGTCGTCCGGACCGCGTCGGCGGGGAGCCCCGAGGCCGCCGTGAACGAGGCGGTGTCCGGGTAGATCTCGACGCGGACCACACCGGGGACGTCTCCACCGAGCAGAGGGGCGATGCGCTCGCGACCGAGCTGGATGGCCTCGGCGGCGTCCTCGACCAGGATGCGCTCGATGCCCGGATGGTGCAGGACCACCACGTCACCGATGCGGCTCTCGACCAGATCGCTCTGCGCCTCGGCCGTCGCCACGTACATCGCGTGGTCTTCCTCGAGCTCCTGCTTCAGCTTGCCGGGCTCGCCGAACACGTCGTCGATGTGCTCGTCCGACATCCGACGGCCACCCGGCATCTCGCCAGCGAGCTGGTACAGGTCCAGCTCATCCGCGCGACGGACGATGGTGCCCATGCGCTCGGCCGCTTCCGCCGACCGGCCCGAGTGGAAGTCGACACGCGCACGCAGCAGCTCGGCCTCGACCGAGGCGTCGTCGCCCAGGTCCTCGACGACCTCGACCGCGCAGGCCAGATCGGTCCAGCCCAGGCACTGGAACCCGTCCTCGACGTCGGCCGCGAGGGCCGATCCGACCAGCCAGCTACTGACGAACAAGCTCTTCATAGTACCTGCGCTTGAGTGCCTCGTACTCCTCGGGGACCTCGCCCCGCATGCCTTCCATGAGCGCCTGGCGGTACTCCTCGTCGGACATGTCCTCGACCGGGAGCTCGAGCCACGGGTTGTCCGTGAACGACGACTCCTCGCCGCCTCCGCCTTCTTCGCCCGGGTTGCCCTGCCCCCCGCCGGCCATGGCGTCGCCCATCTGATCCATGGCGGCTGCCGCCTGCTCCAGCGACTCGATGGCGGCACGGAGTCGATCGGCGGCGGCCTCTTCCGCCCCCTCGGCCTCGACGACCCAGGAGCGAGCGACCGCCTTCTCCGCGCGGTCCATCTCGCGGACGGCGGCGTCGAGGTTCTCCTCGAGACCGGGCACACCGGTGACCATCTTCGAGGCGATCTCGGCCGCCTTGGGCTGGATGGCTCGGGTCTCCTGCTCCAGGTCGTCCTGGACGCCCGCGAAGCCGTCGACGGCCTTGTCGAGCGCCGGGGTGCTCTGGTTCGCCATCGTCCGCAGCGCGTCCAGCACCTCGGCCAGCTGCGCCGCATCGGCCTGGGCCGACTGGAGCTTCGCGCGACGCTGCGTGTTCTGGGCCTCGGCGTTGTTGCCCACCCGCGTCCGGTCCGACCAGTCGAGCTCCTTGGCCGCCCGACGCTGAGCAGCCTCGTTCGTGGGCGCCTCCATCCAGGCGTCGTCGAGGTCGCGCGCGACCACCGCACGCAGCGTGCGTTCGGCGTAGTCAGCGGCCGTCTTCAGTGCCCGCTGCTCGCGAGGCCAGGCGTCCGCATCGTCGTCCAGCTCCTTCTGCACGGCCGCGCTCGTGTCGAGCACCTGCTGGGCCAGTCGCTCGGCCTCGCCCCAGGCGTCGATCAAGGCGTCGTCGCCCACTCCATGGGTCTCGCGGGCCTCGACCGTCCGGGCCAGGAGCGCCCGCTCCTCGCGCTCCAGCCGCTCGATCTCCTCGATGAGCTCCTTCAGCTCCTCCATGTCGCCCTCGGACATCTCCTCCATGTCGGACTGCATGGCCTCGAGCGTGTCCTTCAGGCGCTCGACCTCGTCGGCGTACCAGCCCATCTTCGTGGCGGCGGCGTCGCTCTCGCCGGCCTCGACGTGCTCGGCGATGCGCTCGGACAGCCGGAGAAGGTCCCCGCCCCACTGCTCGGCCAGCGCCAGCAGTCGGCCGTTGTCGAAGTCCCGAGCCGCCTTCTGGAAGGCGTCGACGCTGGCATCCAGCTCGGGCAGCCGCTCGCCGAGGGCCTCCATGTCGCCGCTCGCGGCCATCAGCTCGGCGTTCCGCGCCTGGCTCTCCAGCACGCCCACCTGCCGCTCGAGCTCGCCCAGGGCCTGGAACTGCACGACCCGGTCGAGCATCAGGATGTAGGTCTCCAGCAGCGCGACCAGCTGCTCGTCCATCTCGGCCAGCGCGTCGATGTCCCGCTCGTCGACGGGCTCGTCGCTGCCGACCTCGCCCAGATCCATGCCGAAGCGGACGAGGCCTCCCCCCACCCGGCGGATCTCCTCCATGATGCGGCCCTCGAGCGAGCGCTCGTCGAAACCGTCCCAGTAGGTCTCGACCAGGATGTCGAGCGGCTCGAACCGGCCCGAGGCGTCCACGGACCAGTCGACGAGGCCGCCTCGGGTCTCGGCGACCGGCTCGGGATCGGTCGCGAAGTCCGCCAGCACGTCGATCAACGCGTCCCGGAGCTCGCGTCGGAACCGGATGAACCGGATGCGCTCGGCGTCCTCGCCGATGACCAGGACGCGGATGGGCCGCGAGCGTCCGGACTTGCTGCCGGTGGCCTGGTCGTTGTCCCAGGCGTCGATGGTCAGCGCGACGTCGTCTCCCGGGCGCAGGCCCAGGTCGGCGGCGCTGAGGCCCAGCTCGCCCGCCCACTGCGTCGGGATCCGCCGGTCCCCGCCCTCGAGCGGAATGCCCTTCCTCCGCACCACGGCCGTGATGGCGGCGAGCCCGAAGTCATCCCGGGCCGACCACTCGAGCTGGATGATCTCGTCGAGCGTCACCTCGAGTCGGTCCGAGGGCGCGACGACGTCGACGACCGGCGGGTTGTCGGGCTCGACCACGACCGCGAAGTCGGGGGAGACGGCTCGCCCGGCGCCGCGCTGGAGGATGAAGCGGTAGACGCCGTCCATCGAGATGACGAGCGTTCCCGAGAGATCACGGCCACCGTCGAGCTCGGCCTCGTCTGGGGCCCCCTCGCCGTACTGGAGCGCGGCGGCGTCGTACCGCTCGGCCGTGCGGGCCGTGATGCGGACCGAGGTGCCCGGGGGTCCGTGGATCGTGCCGTTGCTGTTGGGCACGACGAACGCGGGGAGCCCGGTGTACTCCGGGTAGGTGTACTCGAGCGTGATGTCGCCGAGCAGCGCGGTCGGCAGGACCTGGACCGTCTCGTCGAGCTCGGCGACGGTGATCGCGCGGGCCTCGCCGCCGAGCCAGGCCAGCGTGTCGATCGGACCCATCGGCGCGATCAGGGCGGCGATGAACCACCCGAGCCCGGCGACTCCGGCCACGGCGACGAACGGACGCAGCTGCTGGACAGGGTGGATCTGGTTGGGCAGCAGGCCCTCGATGGCGGCCATCGCCCGGGCCTGCGCGAGCTCGAGCAGCGACGCGCTGTCCCCGGCGAGGAGCCCACCGCGTCGGTCGAGGAGCACGAAGAGACGACCTCGCAGCGCCGGACGCTCCGCCTCGACCCGCTCGGCCTGTCGGCGGAGATCCCCCGCCGAACGCCAGGAGACGACCAGCCGCCAGAGCCCGGTGGCCACCAGGACGACGAGCGCAGCGACCAGGACGCGCCGGGACGTGAACCGATCGACGCCACCTGCCGCCAGGCCCAGCGCCCCGCTCCACAGGACGAGGAGCCCGGCCATGGAGGCCAGAGCGCCGCACACGACGGCGAGCGTCCGCTGGCGTCGCACCAGCCGGCGCAGCGCCTCGATGATGGGGGTGAGCTCGATCACGGTCGAGGGTCTGGAGTCCTGAGCCGGGCCAACGGTTCCAAGGTAGCCCCGCAGAAAGGCTGTGCAAGGCCGTTCACCCGCCGTTCACTCACTTCCTCGCGCCGACCTCGACCAGCTCGCCGACGAAGCCGCTCTCATCGGTGATCACGGCGAGCGGCGTGAGCTCGTACAGATGCTCCAGCCGCAGCGTCCGGGCGCGCACTCCGCGGCTCGACCAGCGATGATCCTGGACCGTCCGCAGCCAGTGGATGCAGCCGTGCTCAGTGCGCAGGCGCGCCTCCTCCTCGGGCTCCACCAGGTTGAAGTGGGAGAGCTGCTGCTCCTCGGGGACGACGCGGCTGTCCTCGTTCACCAGCGCGCAGCCACCGAGACTGGACAGGCCTCGGCGAGGAAGCTCCATGTCCAGGCTCTCGCCATAGACCTGCTCCGAGGCGTAGTACCGCGAGGCGACGTCCTGGGTGTGCAGCAGCAATGCGACGCCCGCGACCGGCAACAGGACCCAGGCGCGGCGGTCCAGGACCAGCCCGGCGAGAAGCGCCGCGAGCGCGGCCAGCGACGTGATCTGGTGCCGGAAGCCGTAGTCGTCGAAGGTCGCGAACACGAGGTGCATCGCGGGCACGAACAGGATCAGCGGCACGAACAGACGGGGGTACCGACGGGCGCCCAGGCCGGCCCCGACGAGCAGGGGGAGCCAGGTCCAGGCCCGGTCAAATGGGGCGAAGTAGGCCAGGAGCGACTGGTTGACCGCGAACGCCGCCGAGCGCTGACCCGCGCCGGGAGCGACCGTGCCGCCCGGGACCAGGACCAGGGCAGCAGCAGCCGCCCCCAGGAGCGCCCCGAGGATCAGCGGGGGGAGCCACAGCGCGACCTTCTTCGGTCGGGCCACGGCCAGCAGGGCGACGCCGACCGGAGCGATGAGGACGGACTCGACGCGGCACGCGACCGCCAACGCGGCCGCACCTCCCGCGACACAGGCCGCTCCCAGCCGGTGGTCCTCCTCGTCGACGAGAACGGCCAGCCCCCACAGCGCGACCAGCGCCAGCGCGTGGGGGATCATCACGTTGTAGGCCGAGGACGACCAGAACGCGTGGGTCCCCCACAGCCCCAGGAGCACGGCCGATGCGAGCCCGATGCGCTCCTCGGACAGCCGGCTGACGAAGCCATAGAGCGCGCTGATGGCGACCAGCGAGGCCGCCAGGTTCAGCATCAGCGGCCCGTTCTGCAGCGGCAGGACCACGCCCAGCCCCCGGTACAGCCACTGCATCGCCGGGTACAGCATCGTGCCGCCCTGGGTCAGCTCGCGCGTGCCCATCCACAGGTCGAGGTACTCGGCCTCGTGCCCGTCGAAGACGTGCCGTGAGATGGGCATCCACAACAGCCGAACCGCCGCGGCCGGAGCCAGCACGAGCGCGAACCAGCGACTCGGCGAGACGGCGAGACGGACCCGGAACACGCCGAACAGCAGCAGAGCGAGCGCGGGCAGCGCCGGCAGGACCGTCTTCCAGGCCGCCAGAGGCTCGACGATGGGCTCCATCAGTCGACCTCGCAGACGAGATCGACGCCCAGGCCGACGTCGGCTCCGACCTCGGCGCAGCGCGGCTGGTGCGGTCCCAGCGTGCTGCGCAGGAAGCCCGGGTAGTCGTTCGCCGGGCTGTGGTCGTAGAGGACGAACACGATGCGTCGGCCGGCGGCGTGGTGCCAGCCGATGACCTGGTCGACGACGGCGGGCTCCAGCGATGTCGTCGTGTGCACGATGCGGGTCCCGTCGCCCGGGACGGCCATGACCCGTGGCTGCCCATGACGGTAGTCGGTGAACTCGAAGGACCGCGCGTCGGGTCCGCGCCAGGCCGGCATCCGCGCGGCGATGTCGAAGCGCCACAGCACGTCGGCGTCCATCGTCTTGTCGTCGTCCGGCATCAGGGCCGGAGCCAGCAGCCACAGCGCGTCGCCGTCGGACGTGCTCGCCAGCGCCGTGTCGATTCCGCGGGGCCGCTCGACGGCATCGCTCAGCCGCTGAGCCGGCTGCACCGTCGAGGTCCAGGCCAGCCCCAGCGCCAGGACGCCCATCCCAAGGGCCAGCTCGCGGCGGGGAGCCAGCGCGACGAGCGGGCCGAGGACGACCCAGTACGGCTGTTGGTGCGAGGCCGCGACACCCAGCCCCATCATCGCGAGGATCCCGCCGATGACCAGGACCAGCACCAGGGACAGACGCCACCGGCACAGCGGGATGGCCGCGGCGACCCAGGCGACGACCCACCAGTACGAGGCCTTGGTGACGAGCCCCGTCCAGATGACGTCCAGCTGGAGCCCGGCCTGACCGTAGGTGTCCTCGCCACCGGCCATCGAGAGCGCGCGGACGACGACTGGCGCGGTCCCCATGGCCATGACCCCGAGCACGCGCAGCACGGCACCGCGGTCCCGGTACAGCGTCAGGACCAGCAGCCCGGCGACCAGTCCGCCGAGCACGTGCGTCCAGCCCGCCAGGACGCCGGCCAGGGCCAGGCCGACCCAGGATCCGCCCTTCTGGACCCGAGCGTGCTCGTGCAGGCAGAGCGCCACCGCGAAGACGAGCAGGGGGTAGTTGTTGACCTCGGCGGCGTACGCCAGCTGGATCGGATCGGCGGCGAGCAACAGGGCCGGCCCGACGCCTCCGGCCCGCCCGACGAGCACGACCGCCCCCAGCGAGAGGCCCGCCGACAGCAGGAGCCAGCCCAGCGGCGCGCCCCAGGCGACGTCCAGCAGCCCGTAGAGCAGCGAGTACGCCGGCGGGTGCAGGCCCACGAACGTGCCCACGATGCCTCGCGCATCCCCGGCCAGGAACGCGTCCACCCACGGCTGCTGGTACGCGGCGTAGGCCAGCGCGATCTCGTCCCAGCGCTGGGCGACACGCAGACCGCGCAGCACGGCCGCGAGCAGCACGACCCCGACCAGGAGCTGGACCCGCGCGGACTTCATGCGGGCGGCAGCGGGAGCCCGAACGTGACGAGCCCGCCGCCTCCTGCAGCGTTCTCGGCCCGAATCCAGCCGCCCTCGGACTCGACGATGGAGAGGCAGATGGACAGGCCGAGTCCGGTCCCCTGCCCCACCTCCTTCGTCGTGACGAACGGCTCGAACACCGTCGGCAGGACGGCCTCGTCGAAGCCCGGCCCGGAGTCGAGCACGCTGAAGACGACCTCGCGCCCGTGGACCTCGTCCCCTCGCACCTCGGCGCGGGCCTGGATGGTTCCCTGGCCCGCGATGGCGCCCGCGGCGTTCAGCAGCAGGTTCACCAGCACCTGGTGGAGCTTGTCCGTCTCCCCGACGATGTTCGGGAGGGACTCGTCGGCCAGGACCAGGATGCCGACCTCCTTCAGCGCCGGCAGAGGTGCGACGGTGTCCCGCGCCTCGCGCAGCAGGACGCCCGGCGACAGCTCGATCCGCTCGCCGGTGCCGGGACGCGCGTAGTCGAGGAGATCCCGGATGATCCGGTGGATCCGGTCGATCTCCTTCCGCGTGCGCTCCAGCAGATCCCGCTCCATGTCCGGATCGTCGAGGTCGCTCGCCAGCAGCTCGACGTACCCGAGCACCGCCGCCAGCGGGTTGCCGATCTCGTGCGCGATGCCGGCCGCCATGCCGCCGACCGAGGCCAGCCGCTCGGAGCGAATGAGCTGGTCCTGGACCTCCTTGAGCTCGCGGTTCGTCGCCTCGAGCGAGGCCACCTGTTCTCGAGTGCGGTCCCGATACGACTGCAGCGACAGCGACAGGACGTTCAGCGCCGCAGCAAGCTGGGAGAGCTCGCTGGCCGCGTTGACGCGGATGTGGGTGCCGAACTCGCCGCCGGCGATGGACTGGGTCGCCTCCTGGATGCGCGCGATGGGCGCCAGCAGCCGCCGTCGAAGCAGCGCGTACCCGGACAGCGCGACGATGGACGACGAGAAGAACGAGAAGCCGACGACCAGCCCGATGCCGGGCGCCACGGGCCCCTCGCCCTCGAGCGGCAGCCCGATTCGGAGCGCGGCGGTCTCATGCCCCGAGATGACGGGCGACGTCACGACGACAGCCCGGCGCCCCTCGAAGGCCTCGCCGACCACCTCGATGTGCTCTCGGCGCTGGATCAAGGCCGACTCGAGGCCGGGGTCCACATCCACCGGCGGGCCGCCCTCGAGCACGAAGACGGGCTCCATGTCGGCCCGCACGATCCACAGATCACTGACCTCCAGCCCACCGGCCCGGAACGCCTTCCCGATCTCCTTCCAACGCCGTGTATCGGGCGTCGCCTCCATCTCAGACCGCAAGATCCGGGCGGCGCTGCGAGCCAGGTCCGTGCGCCTCTGCAGCTCCAGCTCGAAGGCCAGGACCGAGAACAGCGCCGCGTTGGCGAGGATGGACAAGAGCGTGATCAGCGCCAGCGTTCCGGCGATCTCGACCCAGAGGCCCCGACGGCTGCCCGGCCCGGGGGTTACTTCGAGAGGAAGGCGCGGACCCGGGCTCACGCCGAGAGGCTAGCACGCGGGCCCGCAGCGACCAGGAGGATGGGTGGACGTCAACGAACTCAGACGCCTGCGAGGCCTCCGGCTGGTGCCCGAAGACCAGCTCGAGACCCTCGCGAAGCTGGCTGGCGAGCCCGTGCCCGTCGAGAAGGGCCAGCTCGTGCTCACGCCCGGCGACACCACCCAGCCGGCGATGCTCCTGCTGTCCGGTCGACTCCAGGCGGAGATCGGGACGGAGCAGCGCATCCTCGGCGACATCTGGCCCGGCGAGATCTTCGGGGAGAGCGCGCTGTTCCAGAAGGGACGCGCCCGTGTCGTCGGCGTCCGAGCGGTGTTCGACTCGACCGTCGTCGAGCTGCACCCACGAGTGCTGGAGGCTGCGCGCGGGACCGAGGTCATGCGGACCATCCAGCTGAACCTCCTGTCGGTCCTCGCCAAGCGCATCCAAGGCACGAACCACGCGATGCGACAGGTCTGGCACGACCAGCACATCCCTGACCCGAGTCCGGACGCCCCTCCGGCGGGCCTCCCCCGCCACGACGAGACCGAGAAGCCGTCCGAGATGAGCCTCACCGACCGCCTGCGCAAGCAGTTCGGAGGCTGGTTTGACGTCTCTTGAAGCGGCCCGCCGCATGCTGTCCCGCTACGGCCTGGACGACAACGCCGTGCTGCTGTCGAACATCCTCGAGATGGGCAAGCAGCTGAACCTCCAGGAGGGGGCCCGCTTCTGCATGGAGGGTGGGAACCCGGACACGGCCTGGTTCCTCATCTCCGGCCGAGTCCAGGTCCTGAAGCGCGACATGATGGGGGTCGAGCGGCACCTGTCCGACGTCGCGCCGCCCTCGCTGCTGGGCCACATGGCGCTCATCAACCGGCATCGTCGGAGCGCCAGCTGCGTCACCCTGGGGCCGACGGTCCTGCGTGAGGTGGACGTGCGCACGTTCAAGAAGCTCCTGAACGGACGAGGCCCCGAGCACGACCTGTTCCGCGGCCTGCTCGTTCGGGTCCTCGCCAAGCAGCTCGAGGCCGGAAACGCCGAGCTGCTCGACATCCTCGAGGCCCCCGCCGAGGTCGAGATCTGGGACGACGAGACGACGAGCGAGTCGATGTGGAGCGCCGAGGGAGCGTTCTCGGGCTGGTCGGATCACGGCGAGTCCGACGACTGATCAGCGTCGGCGCCTCCGGGCGATGGCGACCAGACCGAAGAGCGCGAGTCCGACCGCGGCGCTGCTCGGCGCGACGGCACACCCGCCGGGGTCTTCCGGCGCGGGGCGTGGCTCCACCTCGGGCGGCGAGCTGTCCTCGACCGGCGGAGCGGTGTCCCACGGCTCGTCGGTCCCCGTGTCCGTGTCGTAGCGAACCACCGTGTAGGACTCGATCCAGTCCCGCACGTGGTCGATGCGCGTCGAGCTGCCCCAGCCGGTGCTGCAGGGCCGGTCCTCGTCGTCCCAGCTCCCCACCCAGGAGATGATCCCGGCGACGGCCAGCTCGCCGTCCTGGTCGATGAACGCCGGGCCGCCCGAGTCGCCCCAGCACATGTTGTGGCCCGGGTCGAAGGTGAACATCCAGTGCTGGTCGAGCTGGTAGAAGGGCACGACCACGGTCCGCTTCGTGCCCGAGTCGTTCGCGGTCTCGGACGTGACGCCGTACCCGACGTAGCGGACGTCGCGTCCCTCCCAGTCCTTCTTCAGGTCGGAGCTCGTCAGCGGCATCGGCGTGACGGTGCTCAGCGGCTCGGCCAGGTGGACGAGGCCGACGTCCGAGCCCGCGCTCATGTCCGAGACGTAGTCCGGGTGGTGGTAGACCGCGTCCACGGCCAGGTCCCCGTCGCTCGGCTGGGCTCCGAGACCGACCGTCATCTTCTCGGGTCGGCTCACGTCGACGACGCAGTGGGCCGCTGTCAGCACCCAGGACGGGGCGATCAGCGTGCCGGTGCAGGTGCCGTTCGCGAAGAGCATCACGACGGCCGAATACTCGTCGGTCAGCTCGCCACCGACGACGGGAGGCGGCTCGGCGGCAAGGGCTGCGAGGGTCAGGATGTACACGATGTCCTCTCCACGAGCGGGCCAATCATGGACTCACTGGTCCTCGAACCTGCCCGAACATAGCGACACCTCTGCCGGGCTCGTCGCCGCCAGGACGACTGTTCACCGCGCCCTGACCAGCGCCCCCGTCCTGGAGGCAGACCTGAATATCTTGACAGCGGGACACATGTTCAGTAGGTAGAAGGGACAGTCAGGAGTGCCTCGTGGAAGAACTCGCCCCCCGTCAGCAGGAAATCCTGGAGTACATCGCCGCCGCGATCGACCAGCGTGGGGTCGCCCCCAGCTTCCGCGAGATCGGCGACGCGCTGGGCATCCGCTCGACCAACGGAGTGGCCGACCACATCAAGGCGCTCGAGCGAAAGGGCTGGATCGAGCGGGTCGGCGGGCGCGGGCGAGCGCGCAGCATCCGCCTCACCGACATGGCCACCGGCAGCTTCCACGACGAGTCCACCGTCGCCGTCCCGCTCATCGGACGCGTCGCTGCGGGCATCCCCAGCCTGGCCGAGGAGAACTTCGAGTCGACCGTCCGCGTCGACTCCACGCTGGTCCCCGCGGGCATCCCCTGCTTCGCCCTCACCGTCTGCGGCGAGTCGATGATCGAGGCCGGCATCCTGGATGGCGACGTCGTCATCGTGAAGCAGCAGAAGACCGCTCGCGACGGCGAGACGGTGGTCGTCCGGGTCGCGGACGAGGCCACCGTCAAGCACTTCTGGCGGGAGAAGGGCCGGATCCGGCTCCAGCCCGCCAACTCCTCGATGGAGCCGATCTACGTCGACGCCACCCAGGATGTCGAGGTCCTGGGCAAGGTCATCAGCCTCATCCGGACCAACATCTACTAGCGGTTGGCGACCGAGACAGGGTCTCCGGCCAGGCTGCCGGCTGTCGAGATCAGCGAGAGCAGCTCGACGTCCTCGGCGTTCCCGCTGCGCTGAGCCGACTGCACGATCTCGTAGACCTCGGCGTAGCTCAGCTCGCTCGCGTACGGCGAGTCCCGCAGCAGCTCGGCGAACGAGGCCGCTCCGAAGGCCAGACGGAAGCCGTCCGAGGTGTCGGCCAGCTCGCCGCGCATGCGGTTGTTGTCGAAGACGGTCATCCACTCCTTGGCGGGCACGTCCGGGCCCGGCTTCTTCGCCCGGATGCGGACCGTCGCCAGCTCGCCTGCGGGGACTGAGTCCATGAGCACGACGTCGTAGAGCGCGGTCACCTCGTGACCTCGACCGACCTCGCCGGCATCCACGGAGTCGTTGCGGAAGTCCTTGTCGGCGATGTCCCGGTTCTCGTACCCGATGAGCCGGTAGGCGTAGACGACGTCCGGGTTGAACTCGACCTGGAGCTTCACATCGCGCGCGATGGTGTTGATTGTGCTGGCCAGGTCCTCGCCGAACACCTCGCGACCCTCGGCGATGCTGTCGATGTAGAAGTAGTTGCCGTCGCCTTCGTTCGCGAGGCGCTCCATCATCGTGTCCTGGTAGTTGCCGTTGCCGAAGCCGACGGTGGTCAGCGTGATGCCCTCTTCGGCGTAGTCACGGACGGTCTCCAGGATCTCGCTGTGGTGTGTGCGGCCGATGTTGGCGTCACCGTCCGACATCACGATCACGCGGTTCTCCGACCCGTGCACGTAGCCGGCGCGAGCGCTCTGGTAGGCGAGCTCCATGCCGCTGCCCATCGCCGTTCCGCCGCCGCTGTTCAGGTCGGCGATGCCCGCGATGATGGCGGCCTTGTCGCTGGTCCGGTCCAGCACGACGCGGGTGTTCCCGGCGTAGGTGACCAGCGAGACGGTGTCCTCGGGCCCCATGTTCTCGGTCAGGTGGATGAGCGACTCCTTGGCGAGCCCCAGCTTCTGGGGGCTGCTCATCGAGCCGGACACATCGACCAGGAACGTCAGGTTCCAGGGGGTGCGCTCGGACGCCGGCTCGGCGCCCTTGAGACCGACCCGCAGGACGTGGTGGTTCGACGCGAAGGGGTTGGGAGCGGCCTCCATGTAGACGGAGAACGGCGCTCCATCGACCTTCTTCGAGCTGCGGTAGTCGTAGTCCATCGCGTTGACGAACTCCTCGACACGGACCGCATCGGTGGGCGGCAGCTGGCCGGCCCGCAGCTTCGAGCGGGAGATCGCGTAGCTGGCGGTGTCGACGTCTGCGGCGAAGGTGCTCACGCGGTCGTTCTCGGCGATCGTCATCTGGTTGACGCCGTAGTCGGTGTAGTTCTCCCGGCTGGACACGGTGTCCGGGGTCAGCACGATGCTCGGATGGGTGGTGCCCTTGTAGGACGATGACGCCACGCCTCGATTGGCCGAGCCGCCGACACGACCGATGCCTCCCTCGCCCTTCGCGCCGAAGCTGCCGCCGCCAGATCCGTAGCCACTGGAGCTGCTCCCGCGCCCCTTCGTCCCCAGGCCACCGAGGCCTTCGGCGGTGCCGCCGCCGCCGAGACCACTTCCACGCGAGCCGAGACCGCCGCTCCCGGTCTGGACGCCCTTGGCGCCGCTCAGGCTGCCGATGCCCTCGGTCATCTCCGAGCTCATCCCGCTGCCGCCGTGGACACCGAGCAGGCCCGCGGACTCGGCAATCTCCTTGTTGAGCTGCGTCTTGTCGCCGCTGGCCGTCTGCATCTTCGCGTCCTTCTTGCCGACCTTGCCCTCTACCTGCCTGGCCTTGGCTCCCTCGCCCGCGTCGGGGTTCATCTCGGGGCGCGCCGCCGGCTCGGAGGGGTCCTGGATCAGCACCTGGGTGAACCGGTCCGGGATCTCCTCGATGGTCACGCCGGGCTCCGGAGCGGTGCTCGGCTTCATGAACAGGGCGACGAGCCCAAGGGCGCCGATGGTGAGGCCGATGCCCAGGGGCAGGACGGCGAACTGACGGCGATCGCGAGACGCACGGGGACTGTTGGAGGACATGGGAGCTCCTGGACACAGGGGTCGCTGGGGCCGGGGACGTCCGACTCCCGATGGGTTCGAGACAGAGGGACCCCGCCCCGCGATGCGGGTTCGTCAACGGACCGTCAGGACACGCCTGGACGGGTCAGTCGTTCAGCGCACCTGCGTCGATCCAGTCCGCGATCAGCTGGATCTTCGCTTCGTCGAAGCCCCCGCTCGGCGGCGGCATGGGGTCGCCCTCGATGCCGTCCGCCGACTCGAGCTTCTTCATCAGGTAGCTGTTCGCCGAGTCACCCGGGATGACCAGGATCTCCCCTTCCGCGTCCACCGAAGCGACGTCCACGAGCGCCTCATAGTCGCCGTCACCGTCGAGCTCCAGACCGCCTGCCCCGCCTTCGTGGCAGGTCGAGCCGAGCCCACAGGACAGCACGAGGACGTCGGCGTCGACCTCGGAGAACGTGGGGGTGCCGGCGGAGTCACCGGTGTCCTTGTCGCCACAGGCGAGGGAGAGGAGAAGCAGCATCAGTCGGGCTCCCAATCAGTCTGGTTCACAGAGGTCGGGCACGGTGGCCGGGTAGATCATTCCGGTGGTGACGCACATCTCGTACGGGAAGGTCAGGACGCCGTCGGTGTCGTTGTCCCAGACGCAGGTGGTCGTGAACGACTCGCCCTTCTTGACCGGGAACCCGTCCGGGTACCGCGTGATGGGCGGGTTGTCGCGGAACACCGGGTCGTACGTCTCGAGCTCGTACAGGGTCTCGATCGAGCCGTCTTCCTTGTTGTGGTCGATGCGGAAGTACTGCCCCCACTCGTGCATGTGGCCGAGCAGGTAGAGCAGGTCGTAGTCCTCGGCGAACTCGCAGGTCACCGTCTCGGTGTGCTCGCCGATAGGGATGGCCAGGTCGGTCTGGGTGTGGGCGAACGGCGCCGCGAAGACCTCGACGTTCTCCAGATCGGTCGTGATGAGGTCGATCCGGTCGTTCACCAGGATGTCGTCTTCGGTGTAGTTGATGTGGTGGGACTGTACGAGCAGTCGCGCCCCGCCCTTCATCTTGTTCGCCATGCCGTCGGGGAGCTCGAGGATGGCCTTCCCCTCGAGCAGGTCCGTCGGCAGGACGAAGGGCTCCATGTCCGTCATCGGCACATCGTCCGCTTCGGTGCAGTCGTGCACCGAGCCGTCCGGGTAGAGCTCGGGATCGGCGCTCGTCCGCATCACGATGACGTGATGGCCGAACTCGGGGTTCTGGTAGAACGTGCCGCCCGTGACGCCGACATCCGGCCCGTCGTAGGACGTGAACCAGCAGTACTGCTGGTCGGTGTAGGCAGGAACGATGAGGTCGGGCGGCTCGTAGACGAGCGTCGCGCCTTCCGTCTCCTCGTACTCGAGGCGAAGATCTACCGCGTCCACGGTCGAGTCGGGCTCGGTGCCGGCGCAAGCGATGAGGGCGAAGAGCATGGTGGTCCTCGGTGACTCGGGGTCAGGGGCTGAGCAGGCCGAAGTAGACGACCGCCTCGGTCGTCTCCCCCGGCACCACGTCGAAGCGGTTGTCGGACGGGAAGGTCACGGGCTCACCCCGCTCGGGCGAGTCGGTGTCCCCGCTCGCGAAGTCCGAGTCCAGGAAGCCGAGCACCACGACCTCGCTGTCTCCGGGCAGGTCCTCGCTGGTGAACAGGACCTCGGTCGGTCCGCCGCCCTCGACGTCCTGCAGCGCGACCTCGACCTCGATGCTCCCCAGGTCCTCGGTCCCTTCGAACGGACCCAGGTTGTCGACGTCCTCGCCGTCCCAGAACGACCCGTAGAAGACGCCGTCGGCGGGCTCGTCCATCTTGTCGCGGTAGTCCGTGTCGATCTGGAACCGCAGGGCGAGCCGCCCTGGCTCGGGTGGAGAGGTGTCGACCGCCAGACCGGAGTCGGCGAGATCGGCGGAAGTGCAGGCGAGAAGCAGGATCACAGCCACGTGGCTGTAGCCCAGCTCCGACCGCACCGTCAACGACTGCGTCTTCCGCTCAGTCCTTGGAGCCGAATCGGTAGATGATGCTCCCAGGGCGCGCCATCAACAGCTCTTCGGCGGCGGCCCGTCGCAGGCCCACCTCGTGCTGCTCCAACAGGCGAATCTGCCGACGCAGCTCGGCGTTCTCCTGCCGGACGAGCGCGTTGTGCGCCTCGACCTCGACCTGCTTGGCGCGTAGCTCGTGCCGACGGACCAGGCCGTGGTCGCCGAAGACCGCCATCAGCACGACGGCGCCCAGGATCGCGAAGGGCACCACGCTCATGGCGAGCCTGCGAATCAGGGTCGAGGTCATTTCAGCTGCGGCGAGAGGTCTGCGGGAGGACTGCCTTGGACTATAGAGAAACGTCTTGATCTGTCAAGAGCTCACCTCGGAAAAACCTCATTGATCTCCGCTGGATCCGTCCGATCCGCTCGAGCCGCCCCCCGGGTCCGTGGCAATCGCCAGTCGTGACAGGCCCTTGCCCCTCGCGAGGTCCATCACGCGCACCACGCGACCGTGATCCACGGACTGGTCCGCCTTGATGACGACGAGCGTGCTCGTGTCGCGCGTGGCAGCGTTCGAGAGGATGCCGTCGAGGTCCGCCCACTGCACCGGCTGCTCGTCGACGTAGACCGCGCCGTCCGTCGTCATCCAGATGTTCACGTCCTCCTTGTCCCGGAGGATGGTCTGGCTGCTGCTGCGTGGCAGGTCGACCTGGATGCCGGGGGCGGTGATGAACGTCGTCGACACCATGAAGAACAGCACCAGCTGGAAGATGATGTCGATCAGCGGCGTCATGTCGACGCGCGTCTCGTCCCGGCGGGTGCGGCTGAAGTTCACCCCTCCTCCGCATCCGCAGGCGCGCTGCGAACCGCGTCGAGGATCTCCAGCGCCGCCTCTTCGAGCTCGAGGATGAGGTCGTCGATCTTCGCCAGCAGGAGGCGGTGGGCGATGAGCGCTGGAATACCGACCGTCAGTCCGGCGAATGTGGTGACGAGCGCCGTAGAGATGCCCCCGGCGAGCTCGCCGATCTGCCCCATCCCACTGGTCTGGATGACGTCGAACGTGTCGATCATTCCCCACACGGTGCCCAGGAGTCCGAGGAGCGGGGCGATGGACGCCACGACGCCGACGATGCCCGAGTACCGCTCGAGCTCCGCGGCCTCGCGCTTGCCGATCTCCTCGGCCAGCTCCTTGATCTCCGCACGCGGTCTCTCACGGTTCTCGAAGACCACGGCGACGACGTGCGTGAGCGCGACGTCGTGCTTGCGGCACAGCGTCAGCGCGTCGGTCCACCGACCCTGGCGCGCCAGGTCCAACAGCTCGACGCGAACGCCGTTCGGGACCACGCGCCCCACACGGAGCGCCCACAGGCGCTCGACGAAGGCCGCAAGGGCCACCATGGACGACAGCCCGATGAAGATCATCACCGGACCGCCGCTCTTCAAGAACTCGAACAAGTGTGCTCGCCTCTCTTTCGCCGGCAGTCGTGATTGGATGATGGCATGCAACGACGCCGCCTCGCCGCAACCGGACTGGTCCTGGGGACCCTGGGTGTCCTCCTGATGCCCGGATGCAAAGTCGGCTACCTGCTGAAGTCCGGCTACTACCAGGCCGAGCTGCTGGCTCTTCGAGAGCCCGTCGACGACGTCCGGCAGAGCGGTCGGCTCGACGACGAGCAGCTCGGAAAGCTCGACCTCATCGCCGACGTGAAGGCGTACGGGCGCGAGATCGGCCTGTCGGCCACGGACAACTACGAGACCATCTCCATCGACTGGGAGCGCCAGATCTGGAACGTCTCGGCGTGCGACCCGACCGCGTTCGAGCCGAAGACCTGGTGGTTCCCCATCGTCGGGACGTTCCCCTACCTGGGCTACTTCAAGGAGGAGGACGCCCGCGACCTGGAGCGCAAGCTCGCCGACGACGGCTACGACGTCTACGTGCGGACGGCCGGGGCGTACTCCACGCTCGGCTGGTTCAAGGACCCCATCCTCCCCAAGATGCTGGGCTGGGACGACTTCGCGCTCGCCGACACGGTCCTGCACGAGCTCGCGCACGCGACGCTGTGGGTCCCGGGGTCAGTGAAGTTCAACGAGTCCTACGCGAACTTCGTCGGCGAGGTCGCCGCGGTCCGCTACCTGGCCGACCGGCGGGGCGTGCACGACGAGACCCTGCTCAAGGCCGTGAACCGGCAGGCCGACCGCGCCGTCTATCGAGCGCTCCTGCACGGCCTCTACACGGACCTCGACCAGATGTACGAGGACAACGGACTCGATGACGGCGCCAAGCTCGAGGAGAAAGAGCGCCTGTTCACCGACGAGCTCCTGTCTCGGGTGCGCGCCGCTGACTTCCACGACCGGCCCCGCTACGAGAAGGCGGTGACGACCGGGACCTGGAACAACGCCAGGATGGTCCAGTTCAAGACCTACAACACGAACGAGCAGCTCTTCGCGGCGGTGCTGGAGGAGGTCGACGGAGACCTGCTCGCGTTCATCGGCCGGATCGACGAGATCACGAGGGACGCGGACGACCCGTTCATCGCGCTCGAGGGGCACGTCGGCGCCCGCTGAGGCTCGAGAACCTCGTACAAGAATCTTGTACACGGTTCGTGAAATCGGACGCGAATTTGCCGGATGACAGGGCCTCCGGTGTCGAGATGTCGTGAACCCCTCGGATCCAGGAGTCGCGATTTTCGCAAGAAATGCCCGCTCTCACGCGAAGAAATGACTGCCTGTCACGTCGGAGGCCTGCTGGCAGGGGGCTCTGCGACAGGAAGGCACCTTCTGGCACGCTTCTTGCGAAGGTTCTGGTTGGTTCACCACACCACCTCGGAGACGCAACATGGCCGCAGCCGCCCCACGTGCCAAGAGCAGGTCCACCGACCCCGGCGCCAATGTCCTCCTGAACAAGTACCTGAAGAAGATGGGGACGATTCCCCTCCTTTGCCGGGCTGACGAGATCGAGGTGGCGCGTCGTGTCCGCGAAGGCGGCCCCGAGTCCGAGCTCGCCAAGGTGGCGCTCATCAACGCGAACCTTCGCCTCGTGGTGTCCATCGCGAAGCAGTACAGCTACCGCGGCATGCCCCTGTCCGACCTCATCCAGGAAGGCAATATCGGGCTCATGAAGGCCGTCGAGAAGTTCGACCCGGGTCGAGGCTTCAAGTTCTCGACCTACGCCAGCTGGTGGATTCGCCAGTCCATCATCCGCGCCATCGAATCGCAGATTCGGACCATCCGCATCCCCATCTACAAGCTCGAAGTGGTGAACCGGGTCCACCAGACCCAGAAGGGCCTGTTCCAGAAGCTCGGACGCGAGGCCACGCTGGCTGAGGTCGCCGCCGACCTGGACGTATCCGTGCGCGACCTCGAGCCGCTCATGCGCCTCACCCGCGAGCCGATGAGCCTGGACGCGCCGGTCTCCGACGACTCCGACTCCAGCATCGGCGACTTCATCAAGAACCCCGCCGCCGCGGTTCCGGACGAGTGCCTCGCCAGCGCCACGCTGAAGGAGGAGATCGAGGAGGTGCTCTGCACCCTGACTCCCCGCGAGGAGAAGGTGCTCCGCATGCGCTACGGCATCGGCGAGCCCACGAACTCCTCGCTCGAGGAGATCGGCGGCAAGTTCAGCCTCACCCGCGAGCGCATCCGCCAGATCGAGATCAAGGCGCTCCGCAAGCTGCGCAGCACCAAGCGCCGGTAGAAGCTCTCCCCTTCGGGGGCGTCAAGGACGAAGGGCGGTCATCTCCTCGGAGGTGGCCGCTCTTTCTTGTTCTCGGCCTAGCGGATCTGCTGGATCGAGCGCTCATCTCGGGCGATGTCGTGGGTGATCAGCCACCCCGTCGCGCCCGGATGGAACGCGTCGAGGAAAGCCAGATCGTCGTCCACCGTGTTGAACGCGTGCCGCACCTGCAGGCCGCCCACCTGGTGGGTCGGGTCGTTCAGGAACAAGCCATCCGTCGCCTCGAGCGCCTGGTTGCAGACGAACTCGTCGACGCCCAGGACGGGCCACCCCGTTCGGCGCACACCAGACACCTGCAGGAAGACGACGCCCTCGTCGACGCCGGCCTCGTCGAGCAGCCGAACCACGCTGTCGTCGCCGCACCAGTACCGGTCCGACACGTCCCGCATCACGAACGAGCCGCCCCCGACACAGGCGACGGCCAACCCGAGCCAGACCCAGCGCACCGGGAGACGCGTGACGGCGAGCGCGACACAGGTCGGCACGACGATGTAGAGCGGGTGCCAGAACCTGGCGCCATAGGCCGCGCCAGGGCTCCAGTAGAGCGCGTAGCCGAGAACGATGACCGGGATGAGCAGCAGCGCACGGTGACGCAGCTTCCAGGCTCCATACGCAGCGAGCAGCGAGCCGCCGGGAACGCCGATGAGGAGCTGGTCGAAGCGCCGAAGGGCCTGGAACACCGCCTCGGCCGCCTTGGCCGGCGTGTAGCCCATCGAACCCGCGAGCGGCGTGCAGCCGACGTCCTCGCCGAACCCCAGGCTGTTGCAGCCAGCGCGGTCGGGGAAGTTGGTGTCGAACCAGACGTCGACCGGGAACCGCGAGAAGTCGCCCGTCAGCGTGTGGTTGTCCCACAGGAGCAGGGCCGCCGCGACGCCGGGCAGCACCACCATCGGGACCCGGCGCGAGAGCAGGATGAGCGGGATGCCGACCAGGAACGCGTCGTAGGGGCGAGCCAGGACGACGTACGCGAGGGCTCCTCCGGCGAGCCACCAGGTCCAGGCCCGGGTCTCCTTCCGCACGACCACCACAGCGACCGTCAGGAGCGCCACCAGCACCGAGGTCTGCGACATGCGCGAGCCCGCCAGCAGCCACACGCCGGGAGACAGCGCCATCACGCCTGCAGCGAACACGGCCGTCTTCTCGTCCGTCAGCTCCTTGCTGAACAGGTACGACAGCCACGGAAGCACGCCGGCCAGCAGCGCGTTGACCAGCCACGGCAGCCCGACGAGCGTGCCGACGGCCAGGACCGCTGGCCAGCCGGGCGGGAACACCCCGTAGCTCGCCGTCTCGGTCTCCCAGAACGGGTACTGCAGGACGTTGGGGTAGTCGCCGGCCGGTCCCACCCGCAGGCCCGACGCGAACAGCTTGGACTGCAGCGTGTACGCGACCTCGTCGGTGACGTGCGGCACGCCGGCGAGCGGTCCCAGGGCCACCAGCACCGCAGCGACCACCGCCACGGCGCACAACGCACCGACCGAGCGCGGCACTACCAGGTCTCGGTCCAGCCGCGCTCGTCCTGGCCCTTTCGGTTCCGTTCGTCCCTGGCGGCGTTGTCCAGCTCCAGCGCCTCGGCGTCCAGGTCGATGAGGCCGTGCTTGAGCATCAGGGTGCGCGTGATCTCGGGCGGGGTCAGCGAGGACGTGAACACGAACGGGTAGCGCAGCGACACGCCGCCGCTGGGGAACTCGAGCCCCCGGAGCACGTCCAGCAGGCAGTCATCCATCTGGGCCGAGCCGAGCGTGGAGAGCGTGAGCTCGACGTCCTCGACCTGACCGTCCTCGTGCAGCTGGAGCACGACCAACGCGTCGCCGTAGAGCAGGGGGTCCTCGGTGAGCGCCGCCTCGTAGCAGGTCTGGGCCCTGGGGGCGGCCTGGTCGAGCACGAGTAGCAGCCGCTCACGCTCGGGCAGCGAGGACGCCGCGCCGGCGGGCAGCTCGACCGCGACGTGGCTTCCGTAGGCGGGAGCCGTCTCGACCGGTTTCGGGCAGCCCAGAAGGGTCAGCAGAGCGAAGGTCAACGGCGCCTTCGCACCAGCAGCAGCCCAAGCGCGGCGAGCGCCGCGAGGCCGCCGACTCCCGGGGCCGAGGTGCAGCCTCGGTGGATGGGCTCCTTCGAGCCGGGAGGCGGCACGCGGACGGGCCGATCGGTGTTCGGCTCGCCCGTGTCGACAGGCTCGTCGGTGTCGTCCGGCGGGTCGGTGTCGGGCTCGCCGGGCTGGAGCGCGATCGAGCACCACCACTGGCCGCTGTTCGACGTGATGTCCGTCTCGCAGCCGCCGGTCTCGTACCCGTCGACGTTCACGGTCACCGACCAGGTCCCCGCGGACAGGTCCCCGAAGCGGTAGTACCCGTCACCGTCGGTGGTGTCCTTCTCGCCCGTCTGGTCCAGCGTCACGGTGACGGCGCTGAGCCGCTCGCCCGTGTAGATGTCCTCGGCCGCGATCACGCCGAGCATCTCGGCGCTGGGGGTGCTGACCGAGCCACCGTCGATCAGGTCCATGTACAGGTCCCAGTCCCACCCGGTGCCGGGGTCGGTGTGGGTCGCGCCGGGGACCTCGTAGTGCGCGATGACGTGCGACCGGTCAGCCGACGTCGCCGTGCGCTCGATGACATCAGCCGAGAGCTTGGCCGACTCCTCGTACATCGCGTCGGTGTACCAGGTGTCCGGCGCATCCACGTAGCCTTCGTGCTCGATGCCGACGCTGGCCTCGTTGTAGGACCAGTTCCCGGCGTGCCAGGCGACGTCCTCCTCGTAGACCATCTGCGTGACCTGGCCGTCGCTCGACCGGACGACGTAGTGGGCCGACACGCTGGCCGAGCTGTTCTGGAACCAGCTGATGCAGCCACTGTAGCTGCCCTGCACCGTGTGGATGATGATGTAGCTGATGTCGCTGTTGCTGCGGCTGTAGTTGCTGTAGTTGCTGCTGCTCGCGGACACGAACTGGTAGGCGCCGTCGTAGTTGGGCGGCGTGGCGTTGCCGACCTCGGCGAAGTCGACATGCGCCGGCAGGACCCGGGCGTGGTCGGTGTAGACGCCTTGCTCGACGACCTCGAACACGTAGGTCGTGAACAGGTCCTGGAGGTGGGGCTCCTGGCGCGCCGAGAACGCGCGAATCGCTGGGGCCCAGGCCTCGAGCTCGTCGACCGGCGGAAGGGCATCGCCGCTGCGCTCGCCGTGGTACGCGAGCAGCGCTGCGGCCCCACGGATCTGCAGCTCGGGGCTACGCATGACCTCGTCCGGGCTGACGTCGAGCAGGATGCTGACCTGCTCGATGCCGGGTCCCCAGCTCTCGTCGTCCTCGCGGAGGTCGTACAGGCCGTAGCCGCCCCACGCCGAGGCCTGTTCGGCGTCGAAGCGCGAGGCCTCGAACGCCAGAGCCACCAGCAGCGGCTCGGGCACGGAGAACTCGTCAGCGGCCGCCTGGAACGTCGGACCGTAGGTGGTCCCGAAGGCCGTTCCGATGAGGGCGTAGAGCATGAGGATCCCGAGGTGCAAGCGAAGCATAACCGCCACGCTGAGCGCCAGTTCGAGCCGAAGGCGAGCCGGCGCGAATGCGCCGAAGACGCCCGTCGCCGGGCCACGCGGAGACCGAGCGAGGCACGAGCCGGTCGAGCATGGCTACTCGGCGGCGCGGCACCGAGCGCCAGCGAGGTGCCGAGGGCGTCCCCGGGAGTGCGGGCCGATAGCCGACGAAGTCGGCCGGCCCACAGCACGAGCGGTAGGACAGATCGTGTCCAACGCAGCTCCGAAGACGGAATCGAGGTAGCGAGCCATGAAGGGCTACTCCCCGAAGTGCTCCATGTCCTCGACCGACGGGCACGTGCAGTACAGGTTCCGGTCACCCCAGGCGTTGTCGATCCGGCCCACAGCCGGCCAGAACTTGTGGTCCCGAAGCCACGGCGCCGGGAACGCCGCCTGCTCGCGCGAGTAGGGGTGGTCCCAGACGTCACCCGTGACCTGGGCCAGCGTGTGCGGGCTGTTCTTCAGCGGGTTGTCGGTCGCATCCAGCTCGCCGGACTCGACCATCCGCACCTCGTTCCGGATGCCGATGAGCGCGTCGCAGAACCGGTCCAGCTCGGCCCGCGACTCCGACTCGGTCGGCTCGATCATCAGCGTGCCCGCGACCGGGAAGCTCATGGTCGGCGCGTGGAAGCCGTAGTCCATCAAGCGCTTGGCCAGGTCGTCGACCTCGACCCCCACCTTCTTCAGGGGCCGGGTGTCGATGATGCACTCGTGCGCGACCCGGCCGTTCTCGCCTGTGTAGAGCACCGGGTAGTGGCCCTCGAGGCGCTTGGCGACGTAGTTCGCGTTCAGGATGGCGATCTGGGTCGAGCGGCGAAGCCCCTCGGCGCCCAGGCACGCGATGTACATCCACGAGATCGGCAGGATGCTCGGAGAGCCCCACGGCGCCGCGCTGATCGGACCGAGCGCCTGCTCGCCCCCCATCTCGACGACGGGGTGCGAGGGCAGGAACGGCGCCAGGTGCGAGCGCACGCCGATGGGGCCCATACCGGGACCACCGCCGCCATGCGGAATAGCGAACGTCTTGTGCAGGTTCAGGTGGCAGACGTCGCCGCCGTAGATGCCGGGCCGCGCGATGCCCACCTGGGCGTTCATGTTGGCGCCGTCCAGGTAGACCTGACCGCCGTGCTCGTGCACGACCGAGCAGATCTCGCGGATGGCCGTCTCGAACACGCCGTGCGTCGACGGGTACGTGACCATGAGCGCAGCCAGGTTCGCGCTGTGCTTCTCGGCCTGGGCCCGAAGGTCATCGACGTCGATGTTCCCCTGATCGTCGCACTTGACGGCCACGACCTTCATCGAGGCCATCACGGCGCTCGCGGGGTTGGTCCCGTGAGCGCTGGTCGGGATCAGGCAGATGTCGCGGTGACCCTCGCCGTTGGCCGCGTGGAACGCCTTGATGACGAGCAGCCCGGCGTACTCACCCTGCGAGCCCGCGTTCGGCTGCAGCGAGACGGCGTCGAAGCCGGTGATCTCGGCGAGCCAGCCCTCGAGCTGGTCGAAGATCTTCGTGTAGCCCTGGGCCTGGTCGCGAGGCGCGAACGGGTGCAGTCCTCCGATCTCCGGCCATGTGATCGGGATCATCTGGCTGGTGGCGTTGAGCTTCATCGTGCACGACCCGAGCGGGATCATGGACGTGTTGAGCGCCAGATCCCGGTTCTCGAGCTGATGCAGCCAGCGCAGCATGTCGTGCTCGCAGTGCACGCCGTGGAAGACGTCCGCGGTCATGAAGTCCGAGGTTCGGACGAGCCCGGGCGGGATGACGTCCTGCAGCTCGACGTCGAGCGAGCCGCCCCCGAACGCGGACAGGATGGCCTCGAGGTCTGCGAACGTGACGGTCTCGTCCAGGCTGACGCCCACGCTGCCGTCGTCGTAGCGACGCAGGTTCATCCCCGCCGCCAGCGCTGCCGCCACCGGGTCGCCGCCGCTCGGGTTCACGCGAAGGGTGTCGAAGCCGTTCGCGTTGACGACCTCGTGCCCGGCCTCGTGGAGCGCCATCGCCAGCAGGCGGGTGGCGTCGTGCACACGCTGGGCGATCGCCCGCAGCCCCGCCGGTCCGTGCCAGACGCCGTACGCCGCCGCGATGACCGCGAGCAGGACCTGGGCGGTGCAGATGTTCGACGTCGCTTTGTGGCGGCGGATGTGCTGCTCGCGCGTCTGGAGCGCCATGCGCAGCGCCGGGTCGCCGTGGGCGTCCTTGCTCAGGCCGATGATGCGACCGGGGACCTGGCGCTTGTAGCTGTCCTTGGTCGCCATGAACGCTGCGTGGGGGCCGCCGTAGCCCATGGGCACGCCGAACCGCTGGCTGCTGCCGACGACGACGTCCGCGCCCCAGCTCCCGGGCTCCTTCAGCAGGCACAGGCTCAGCAGGTCCGCCGAGCAGACGAGCAGGCCCTTGTGGTCGTGCACCTTGGCCGCGAAGCCGGCGTAGTCGATGATCTCACCGTCGGTCGCCGGGTACTGGACCAGCGCTCCGAAGATCTCGGTGCTGAAGTCGAAGGTGGCGTGGTCTCCGACGATGACGTCGACGCCTGAAACCTTGGCGCGGGTCTGCACGACCGCGATGTTCTGCGGGTGGCAGCGCTGGTCCACGAAGAAGGCGTTCGCCTGGCTCTTCCGCGGCTTGAGCCGGTCACAGAGCTGCATCGCCTCGGCGCAGGCCGTGGCCTCGTCGAGCAGCGACGCGTTGCTGATGTCCATTCCGGTCAGGTCGGCGACCATCGTCTGGAAGGCGAGCAGCAGCTCGAGTCGCCCCTGCGCGATCTCCGGCTGGTAGGGCGTGTAGGCCGTGTACCAGCCCGGGTTCTCCAGGATGTTCCGCAGGATGACCGGCGGCGTGAGGGTGCCGTGGTAGCCCATGCCCAGGAAGCTCCGGAGCACGGTGTTCTCGTTGGCGAGCGCGCGCAGCTCGGCCAGGACCTCGGACTCCCCTCTCCCGCTGGGAATCGTGAGGAACGGCTCTTCCCGGATCGAGGCCGGGACGGTCTCGTCGACGAGCTGATCCAGGCTCGAGAGCCCCAGGAGCGCGAGCATCTCCGCGATGTCCGCATCCGAGGGCCCGATGTGGCGGTCGGGGAACTGGTCCAGCGGACGAAGGAGCTCGCGCATGGCCTCAGCCCTCCTCGGTCAGCGCGGCATAGGCCGCAGCGTCCATCAGGCCTTCGAGCTGGGCCGGCTCGCCGATGCTCATCTTGAAGATCCAGCCCGCGGCGTGGGGGTCGGTGTTCACGACCTCCTCGTTGCCGTCGAGCTCCTCGTTCACCTCGGTGATGGTGCCGGTGAGCGGGCTGTAGATGTCGCTCACGGCCTTCACGGACTCGATCTCGGCGATGGAGTCGCCCGCCGCGACGTCGTCACCGACCTCGGGCAGATCCACGAAGACGATGTCCCCGAGCGCATCCTGGGCGTGGTGGGTGATGCCGACCGTCGCGACGTCGCCGTCGACGCGGACCCACTCGTGCTCCTTGCTGTACTTCAGATCGGACGGGTAGCTCATGGAGGCTCCTCAGTAGTCCCGGGACCAGAACGGCCCCTTCACGACAGTTGCGGTGGTGATGCGGCCTCGGATGTCGATCTGCACGACGTTTCCGGGCTTGGCGTTTCCTCGCTCGGCCTTCACGTAGCCGAGCGCGATGTTCGTCCCGAGCGTGGGGCTGCGCGAGCCACTCGTGACCTCGCCGATGACCTCGCCGTCGGCGTTCAGGATGGGGCAGTGCGGCCTGGCGATGCGCTTGTCCACGACCAGCCCGACCAGGCGCCGGGGGAGCCCGTTGGCCTTCTGGGCGACGAGCGCGTCGCGCCCCAGGAAGTCGCCCTTTCCGAGCTTCGTGATCCAGCCGAGGCCAGCCTCGAGCGGGCTCGTGGTGTCCAGGATGTCGTTCCCGTACAGGACGTTCTTCGCTTCGAGCCGCAGCGTGTCGCGAGCGCCGAGCCCGACCTGCACGATGTCGTGCCCGGAGGCCAGGATGCGTTGCCAGGTGGGCTCGGCCTCGTCGACCGGGATGAAGACCTCGAAGCCGTCCTCGCCGGTGTACCCGGTGCGGGCCAGGAGGCAGCCTTCGACGCCAGCGAAGTCGCCCTCGACGATGGCGCCGCGCTCCAGGTCCATCACCGGGACGCTGGTCAGCGACTGGGTCACCGCCGGACCGTTGCGTCCCTGGATGGCGACCTGGGCCCAGACGTCCGACTCGTTGACGAGCTCGGCGTCGTGCGGGTTGTTGGCCAGGAAGTACGCCCAGTCCTTGCCCCGGTTGCCCGCGTTGATGCAGACCAGGTAGTCGTCGTCGGCGAGCCGGTAGACGAACAGGTCGTCCACGATGCCGCCGTCCGGACGCATGAGCGCCGCGTACTGCGACTGGCCCACCGGCAGCTTCGACACGTCGTTGCTCACCAGGTGCTGGAGCGCAGCGAGGGCGTTCGGGCCCTTCACGCGCAGCTCGCCCATGTGCGACACGTCAAACAGCCCGACGCTGGTCCGCGTCGCGGCGTGCTCGGCGAGCGTCCCGCTGTAGCTGACCGGCATGTGCCAGCCGCCGAAGTCGACCATCTTGGCGCCACTGGCGACGTGCTGGTCGTGGAAGACGGTCTCCTTCACGCGGACCTCCTCAGGCCTGACGGGCCTGTGCGCTCGCGAGCGTATTCGCCATCAGCATCGCGATGGTCATCGGTCCGACCCCACCGGGGACCGGCGTGATCCAGCCGGCCTTGTCGACCGCCCCCTCGAAGTCGACATCGCCACACAGCGAGCCGTCGTCGAGGCGGTTGATGCCGACATCCACGACGATGGCTCCAGGCTTGACCCAGTCGCCGACAATCGCCTTCGGACGCCCGATCGCGACGACCAGGACATCCGCCGCGCGGACCCGCGCCTCGAGATCGGTGGTGCGCGAGTGGCAGACGGTGACGGTGCAGTTGGCCTGCTCGAGGAGCTGCGCCATCGGGCGACCGACGATGTTCGAGCGCCCCACGACCACAGCGGACTTGCCGGACAGCGAGAGATCGGCGTCGCGCAGGAGCTCCATCACACCCTTGGGGGTGCAGGCCACGAACCGCGGGCGCCCCTGGGCGAGCAGGCCGGCGTTGACCGGGTGGAAGCCATCGACGTCCTTCTCGGGCGCGATGGTGTCGAGCACGAACGTGCCGTCGATGTGCTTGGGCAGCGGCAGCTGCACCAGGATCCCGTCGACCGCGTCGTCCGCGTTCAGTCCCGCGATCACGGACAGGAGCTCGGCCTGCGAGGTCTCCACCGGGAGCGTGATCTGCTGGTGCTCGAACCCGACACGCGAGGCGACGAGGGTCTTGCGTCCGACGTAGACCTTGCTGGCCGCGTCCTCGCCAACGAGCACCACGGCCAGACCGGGCTTGCGGGCCAGCTTGGCCGCTTCGACCTTCACCGTCCCCTGGTTCAGCTTCTTGGCCAGGACCCGGCCGTTGAGGAGGTTCGCCATCAGTCCGTCGAGGCCTCGCTGGAAGTGCTCGCGGAGCTCTCGGAGCTGCTGGAGCTGTCGGAAGAGGAGTCGGAAGAGGAGTCGGAAGAGGAGTCGCTCGACGCGGGGCTCGAGTCCCCGTCGTTGGAGACGGACTCGGTCGACGCCAAGTCGCCTCCCCCGCCCTTGAGGCCGTAGTGATCGCTGTACCAGCCACCACCCTTCAGGTGGAATGCCGGCGCGCTGATCAGCTTCGTGACGTTTTCCTGTTCGCACTTCGGGCAGACGGTGACGGGCGGATCCGACATCTTCTGCCATTCCTCGAAGCGGTTGCCACAGTCCGGGCAGCGGTACTCGTAGATGGGCATCGCAGGTCCTCTCGGGACCCGCCTCCTAACGGGTTAGAGGGGGGGCGTGAGCGTGCTCGACCGGCGTGTCATCCTTGTCACCGGGAAGGGTGGCGTCGGCAAGACGACCGTCGCTGCGTCCCTGGCGATCGAGGCCGCATCCCAAGGCCATCGCACACTCCTGTGCGAGACCCAAGGAAGCACGCGCGTTCCCCCGCTCTTCCACAAGAAGGAAGCGACGTACGACGCCCAGCCGCTGGCGCCGAACCTCTTCACCCTGACGATCACCGGTGAGAGGGCGATCGAGGACTACATCGTCCAGCAGGTGAAGGTCCGAGCCATCTACAAGATGGTCTTCAAGAACCGGATCATGGGGCCCTTCGTCGACGGGGTCCCCGGGCTCCACGACCTGGTCCAGTTGGGCAAGGTCTTCGACCTGGAGCGCGACCGGACGTTCGGCCGGCCCGTCTGGGACAAGATCATCGTGGATGCACCAGCCACCGGCCATGGGCTCACCATGCTGGACGCACCCCGCGCGATGATGGAGCTCACGGTCGCCGGGCCCTTCCACGAGGCCGCTCGCGAGGTCCACGAGCTGTTCGTCGACCCGAAGAAGACCGGCATCGTGCTGGTGACGCTGCCCGAGGAGATGCCCGTCAACGAGACGCTCGACCTGCACGAGCGCCTGGGCAGCTACCGCGAGCAGGTCGCGCTGTGCGTGCTGAACGAGGTCCACCCGGCGCCGTTCGGGTGCCTGGACGCCTGGCCCGACGCCCGAGCGGCGATGACGGATCCAGCGCTGACCGAGAGCGTGCAGCTGACGGACAAGGCGGTAGCTCGAGCGCAGCTGCAGCAGACCGCTCGCGACCGACTGGGCGTGCTCCCCTGCCCCATCGTCGAGCTGCCCATCGAGACAACCCGCCGGCTGGGCCAGACCCAGCTCGAGCGGCTGGGCCGGAGGCTGCGATGACCCGCGTCGTCGTCTGCTGTGGGTCGGGTGGGGTCGGCAAGACCACCACGTCGGCCGCCTTGTCCGTCGCGCTCGCTCGCCGCGGACTGCGCGTGGCCGTCCTGACCATCGATCCTGCCAAGCGGCTGGCCGACAGCCTGGGCGTGGGCCCCCTCGGGAACACCCCCCAACAGGTGCCCGTCGACGCCCCCGAGACCGGGCGCCTGGACGCGATGATGCTGGACATGAAGGCGACCTGGGACGGCGTCGTCGAGCGCTTCGCTCCCTCGCCCGAGGAGGCCGCTCGCATCCTGAAGAACCGGTACTACCGGTTCGCGAGCACGCGGCTGGCCGGCTCGCACGAGTACATGGCGATGGAGCGCCTGTACGAGCTGTACGAGAGCGGCGACTACGACGTCGTGCTGCTCGACACGCCCCCGTCCCGGCACGCGGTCGAGTTCCTGCGCGCACCGGGCCGGATCGCGGGGCTGTTCGACGACAGCGTGATGACCTGGCTGTCGATGCCCAAGAACCGGCGCGGGTTCCGCGCGCTGGAGAAGGGCAGCGAGCTCATCGCCAGTGTGCTCAAGCGGCTCGTCGGGCGAGGCACCATCGAAGAGATCGCCGAGTTCTTCGACGCGATGCAGGGCCTGTGGGACGCGCTGTCCGAGCGAGGTCACAAGGTCGAGGAGCTCCTGGCCTCGGACGCCTGCAGCTTCCTGCTCGTGACGACCCCCGCCCCCGCCGCCAGCGCCGAGGCCCACGACTTCCGGGTGCTGCTCGCCGACAGCGGGATGCCGCTCAAGGGGCTGCTCATCAACCGGGTGCAGATCCGACCCGAGGACGCCTCCGAGCTCGACGCGAGCCTGTTCCCGGCCCGCCCGAGCTCCGTCTCCGAAGACGACTGGTCCGCCATCGTCGAGGGGGTTCGCCGCGCCCGAGCCCATCAGTTCGCGCTGGCCGAGGCCGAGCGCCCCGCCCTGGACGCGCTCGCCAAGGAAGGCGTGCGCACCTGGGAGATCCCGGAGCTCGCACGCGACGTGCACGACCTGACCGCGCTGACCGAGGTGGCCTGCTACCTCGAAGGGCTCGCCTCGGAGCTCTGAGGCCGTGAGGCTCAGCCCCCGGCGATCTCGTACTTGATCGAGATGGTCGACCCGCGCGGCGGCAGGTAGTCACCGTCGAACCGGATCATCCAGTACTCGGCGTCGTACGTCCACCCGTTGACCGGGTCCTCTTCGATCTGCTCGTCGTCGACGACGACATCGATCGAGCCCTCGAGCGCCGCATACGTCAGCTGGAACGTGTCGAGTTCGCCGCTCACGGCGAGTCCGAGGTCGTACATCAGCGCGGAGTAGTCGTCCTCGCAGATGTTGCCGACCTGACCGCCCAGGCCCTCGGCGAGCGCCGTGTAGCGATGACCGGGCCACGAGCCGTCGCAGCCATCCGCGACCTGGGGCCCGACGATGCCGCTGGCGATGACGCGCGCGCCACCGGCACCCTTGATGCCTCGGAACTCGCGAATGAAGTCGACGATGGGGACCAGCCGTTCCTGCTGCTCGTAGCAGGCGACGCTGTCCTCCTTGCTGAGCGCGTCGTCGTCCGAGCAGTCGTTCTCGTCGCTGACGAAGATGATGCTCAGGATGGCGTCTTCGCGCAGGAAGCCGAAGTTGGCGTCCGAGATCATCGGCTCGGTGAGCGCCATCAACGCCGCGGACAGGCCCTTCTCCTTGTCCGATCCGTCCGTGCCGACCCGGACCAGGTTCTGGAACTGGCTGACGTAGTCGTCTTCCGGCGTCAGCACGTACGGGTTCCCGACCAGCTCGCCCCGATTCGGATTCTCGAAGTCGATGTCGGTGGTGACCACGCCCAGGTGGAAGTCGACGTTGGTGTTCTCGATGTTCTCGATGAACGACTCGAAGCCGCCGGCGACGCGTTCCTGCTCCTCGGCCATCGAGTTGCTGTTGTCGATGACCCACAGGATGTCGACCTCGCTGGCCGGTTCCTGCAGGAACACGTCCGTGCGCGTGTTCCGACTGATGTTGTTGTCGGGCGTACAGCCGAACATCAAGGCCAGGATCATGAATGGTCTCCAGGGGGCGCCTCCCTGAATGGTAGCCGCCGTGACCCGGATTGCGTCAAACCAAAGTCCGAGTTCCAGAAATTCAGTTCTTGAACGCGACCTCGGCCAGGCACAGGTCGTTGAACTCCTTGCCCTTCTTCACGCCGGTCGCCGTCATCTTGACCTTGGTGGTGCTGACCGTGGAGAGCGGAATCGTCTGCTTCATCGGGCTGCTCTTCACCGTGACGCTCTGGGTGCTGCCGTCCGAGAACGTCAGATCCATCGCTGTGGCCGAGTTGCCCTTCATGAAAAACATGAAGTCGTAGGCGTTTCCGTTGACGAGCTCGAGGCTGGAGATCGACCGCGTCTGGCCGAAGTCGAGCTCGACCCACTCGCCCATGCCGTCGCCTTCCTCGTTGCCTTCGCACCACAGCGAGTCGACCGCGCCGTCCTCGAGGTTGATGGGCTCGTAGTTCCCGTCGGCGTCGGCCGGGTACACGCTGCTGGCGGAGTACGCCTTGACCGGGATGCGACCGTCTTCCTGGTCGTCGTAGAAGACGAGCTCGGAGATGACCGTGTCGTTGAACGTGGTGCCCCGGTAGATCGACTTGATCTTGAGCTTCACCGAGGTCGTCGCGACCGGCGTGTCGAGCGTGACCACCTCGGCCTTCATCTCGTCGGTGAGCGTGAAGGTCTGCTTGCTGCCGTCGGAGAAGGTGGCCTCGACCTCCTTGATCCGGTTGTGACGGTTCCAGAAGTCGTAGCTGTAGTAGTTGCCGTTCCAGATGCGGAAGCTGGTGACGGTCGTCTCGGCGTCGAAGCTGTACTCGACCCAGTCGCCAAGGCCCGATCCGGACTCGTCGCCCTCGACCCAGACCGTGGACTGCTTGTGGTCCAGGGTGTTGGTCTCCGCGTAGCTGACGCCATCGCTGTCCGGCAGCGTGCGCGAGGACATCACGCCGCTGGGGGTGACCACACCGGCCTCGGCGGGCAGGGCGAGGGCGAGCAGAAGCGACGTCATGCAATCTCCGGAAAGCGCGCGAATGCGTACCACGGCGGCTTCGCGCCACGTGGTCAAGCATTTGCGAGGACACCAGCCTCGAGTCGCTTGTTCCAATGCCAACACGACGAGTGCGCGTGTCCAAGACCTCCGAAGGAGGAACAGATGACGCTCTTGACCCTGATTCTCGCCTGCGACGAGGCTGCCACCACCGATGAGACCGCGGCGCTTCAAGCACAGCTCGACACGCTGGAACGGCTGGTCGAGGAGCAGGCCGCCCAGCTCGAGGCGCAGACCGCTCACACCACCGAGCTCGAGGACGAACTGGCCGCCTGGACGGGCGGCGTCGACCTCACCGAGCTCGCCGACACCGCGGCGTCCAACGCGAGCGCCATCGACGCGCTCGACGCGGATCTGGTGCTGGCCGAAGACACGCTCACGGTGCACGACACGGCCATCGCAGGCAATTCGACCGATCTCCTGGACATGGCGGCCACGCACGACGCAGATGTCGTCGCGCTGTCGGAGTCGCTCGCCGCGGACGCGACGAACACGACGGACCTGGACACGGTGGAGGCCGACTACCTGGTGAGCGCCGACCTCACCGGGCTGGCCACCGAGGTGTGGGTCGCGGCCACGGATCTGGCCGACCTGTCTTCGGACGTCGCTGCGCACGGAAGCGAGATCGACGACAACGCCGCGGACATCGACGCCATCGAGACCGACTACCTCGTCGCCGCCGACATCAGCGGCTTCGCCACCGAGGTCTGGGTGGCCGCGCAGGGCTACGCGACCGACGCGGATCTGAGCTCGCTGGAGACCGACGTCTCCGACAACGCGAGCGACATCGCGACCAACCTCGCGGACATCGCGACCAATGTCGTGGACATCGCGACCAACCTGGCGGTCATCGACGCGATCGAGGCCGACTACCTCACCGCAGCCGACATCAGCGGCTTCGCCACCGAGACCTGGGTCGAAGCGAAGGGCTACGCCACCGACACCGACCTGACCTCGCTCGAAGGCGATGTCGACGCCATCGAGGCCGACTACGTCGCGAGCGCCGTGTCCGACCTCGAGAACGACCTGCAGGAGCTCAACGACTGGCAGGACACGGCAGAGCGCGACATCGACCAGGAGCTCGAGGAGCTCGACGACAACCTCGACGACTGGCAGGACGAGGTCGAGGACGACCTCGACGACCTGATGGCCGACGACACGCTCGTGGACCTGCTCGACTACCTGACCGTCGACACGACCGCCGGAAGCGTCGTCTTCGACAGCGCGAACGTCTACATCCAGTCAGGCTCCGGGACGAGCGACGGGACCGTCAACGGCCTGGGCAACCTGATCGTCGGCTACGACGAGGACGACGGCAGCGACACCAAGACCGGCAGCCACAACCTCGTGATGGGCGTCTACCAGGGCTACAGCAGCTACGGCGGGCTGGTCCACGGGCACAACAACGAGCTCACGGGCGAGGACTGCGCGGCGGTCGGCACGCTGGACAGCCTGTGTAGCGGCGAGGTCTCCGCGGTGTTCGGCGGCGAGGGTCACGAAGCCGGCGGGACGGGCACCGCCATCCTGGGCGGGTACTACAACACAGCTGACAACAACTACAACGTCGTGGCCGGAGGAACGACCAACGCCGCCGAGGCCTGGGCCGGCGCCGTCTTCGGTGGGTACCAGAACGACGCCACCGGCGAGTGGATCTCGGACCCCGTGGTCGTAGGCGGCCGCGCGAACGAGGCCAGCCACACGCGCTCGGTCATCCTCGGCGGCACCAGCCAGACCACGTCGGCGACCGGGGACGTCATCTACTAGAACGTCACCGCGCAGGACAGCCGCGCGCCCTCGAAACCCGGGAGGCGCCGGCACTGCCCGCCTGCACAGCGGATGCCGGCCTTGTAGGCGCCGTAGAACCCCTTCACGGTCACCCGGTCCGTGGGCTGGTACTGGGCCTCGCCCGCCAGGTAGACGCTGTCGGTGATGTTGCCCGAGCTGTTGACCAGCGGGTCGTCCGTGTAGTCCTGGTAGACCACGAACACCCAGCCTCCCTCGGTCAGGACCGCCGCCGACAGACTGCTGGTCACGAAGTCGTGCTGCTGGTTCTCGTTGTCGCCCCACTGGAACTTGTAGGCGTCGACGATGAGCTCGCCGTGGAACGGTCCGACGAGCGGGAACGCCCAGGTGGCGTCGATGTGCGCCAGCCGGTCCGCCCCGAAGCCGTCGTCCCGCAGGTCGTAGCGGTAGCCGGTGTTCAGGATGAGCTGCTGGTGCGCGCCCTGGAAGTCGATGCCCATGACCGGGTGCACGATGGTCTCGGGCGCCCGATTGAAGTGCAGCCCGCCGAGCTCCAGGTCCCGATACGCCCCGACGGCGACGAACGGGATGACCTTGCCCTTCTTCAGCGACAGCGAGGTCCGCACACGACCGCCGTACACGTCGTTGCTGTTGACCGCAGCCGAGCTGTCCTCAGTGATGACCCGCTCGTACTCGAGCGAGGGGCCGACCATCAGCTCGTAGCCCTCGCCGGTCGTGATCGCGTTGACGAGCTCGGTGTTCTTGTACCGCTTGCCCTCGACCAGGATCGCCAGATTGCCCGGGTAGAAGCTGGCGGATCCGTACACGCCGTAGCTCGGCTCGTCCTCGCGTCCGGCCAGCAGCGCGGGGTCGTTGTACTCGTACCAGTCGCCCTCAACGAACCAGTCCACGCCGCCGGCGTAGAACTCAGCGGTCGCGCCGGCCACCGCCATGTCGATGCCGTCAGCCGCTTCGCCGTAGCGCCCCCAGGGGCTGTTGGCGTCCACGTCCTCGGCCATCTCCAGCACGACGGCGTGGGCGCCGACGTTCGCCGGACCGAGGGCATACCGGTCGAAACGCAGGCCGGTGACCATGTGGTTCTTGTTGCCCCGGATCTGCCGGTTGGGGTTGTACTGCTGGACCTGCTGCTGATTGACCAGGCCCGTGACGAGCTGCAGGTCCCAGTCGCCGAAGCTGGCGTACGCCTTCGCGCCCTTGATCGACGTGTCGACGTCGATGTCCGTGTTCTTCACGAGGTTCAGCGCCAGTCCGCGACCGAAGCTCGTGTACGCGTCGCCGATCTGGACCTCGCCCCAGTTCGCGCGAGCGGTGACCCAGCTCTTCTCCAGGTTCGCGTAGGACTGCTGGACCGGGAAGTCGACGCCCTCGCCGTGCAGGCTGAACTCGTAGACCTTCTCGTCATCCAGGTAGTACCAGGACTGCGGAAGGCCGACCCCATCGGCCTGGAGCCCGACCTGCCAGGCGCCGCCGTCGGCGAGCAGGTTCACCCGGCCGACGACCTCGATGTAGTCGTACAGCCGCGTCTCGTCCGGGAAGTCCGGGTGCGTCTGGTCGGAGAAGTAGTAGCGCCCTTCCGTCTGGAACGAGCCGGCCGTGGACGCCGCAGCGAGCGGGCCCTCGGCCTCGGGAAGGTCCTGGGCGAACGCCGTCCCCAGCATTGTCAGCAGCATGGTTTCCTCGGGGGGACTCTACTCGGGGGCGGCAGCTTCGCCTTCGCGGGCCTTCTTGGCGGCCAGCGCGTCGGTGACCTTGTGAATCATCTCTTCCTCGTCGCCCGCGGTGTAGCCCTGGTGCTGCCAGATGATGTCGCCCTTCTCGTCGATGAGGACGGTGTACGGCAGCGTCTTCTGCGGGTTGTACTGGGCCACGACCTTGGTCTGCGTGTCGAGCAGGACGGGGAAGGTCCAGCCCTTGCTCTTCACGGTGGGCTTGACCTTCGAGGACGAGCGCGCGTCGTCGGCCGAGATCGCCAGGACCACGAAGCCGTCGTCCTTGTGCGTGGTGTAGAGCTCCTCGATGTAGGGCATCTCCACCATGCAGGGCACGCACCACGTGGCCCAGAAGTTGACGAGGACGACGTTCCCTTCGAGCTCGCTGAGCGTGACCTCCTCCTTCGAGAGGTCGCGAAGGGTGAAGTCGGGGGCCTTGTCGGCGGCATCGGCGGTGGCGAGCAGGGCGGCGAGGGTGAACATCAGCCAGTCTCCTTCTTTGGGTCCATCATGTGGGGTCCATTCACGGCCACAGGGACACTTGGATGCGGCACCTTATTCGATGTTTCAAACCATGCTGTTAGGCCCACGTCATGCGCAAGCGCATCCTCATCGTCGACGACGAGCCCAGCATCCGAAAGGTCGTCTCCGCCCATCTGGCCCGCGAGGGCTACGACGTCGTGGCCGCGCAGGACGGGGGCGAGGCCATCGAGGCCCTGTCCGAGCAGCTGTTCCACGCCGTGGTCACCGACCTGCAGATGCCTGGGATCGGCGGGCTGGAGCTCCTGGCCTGGTGCCGCGAGAACCAACCGGGCCTCCCCGTGGTCATCATCACGGCGTACGGAACGGTCGGCAGCGCCGTCGAGGCCATCAAGCTCGGCGCCCACGACTACGTCACGAAGCCCTTCGATCGGGACGAGCTGAAGGGCATCCTGCAGAAGGCCGTCCAGAGCGAAGCCGCCGACGCACGCCGTCTGGACGGCCGGTACGGCGAGATCATCGGCGCGGTCGGCTCGATGCAGCGCATCTTCGGCCTGATCGACAAGGTCGCCGCGTCGCCCACCACCGTCCTGATCACGGGCGAGTCCGGGACCGGCAAGGAGCTCATCGCTCGCGCGCTCCACGAGCGGAGCAACCGCTCCGACCAGCCGTTCATCACGGTGAACTGCGGCGCCATCCCCGAGCAGCTGTTCGAGTCCGAGCTGTTCGGACACGAGAAGGGCGCGTTCACAGGCGCCGTCGCCCGCAAGCCCGGCCGGTTCGAGCTGGCTGACGGCGGCACCCTGTTCCTCGACGAGGTCGGCGAGCTGCCCCCGGACCTGCAGGTCAAGCTGCTCCGCGTCCTGCAGGAGCGCAGCTTCGAGCGGGTCGGTGGCGTCGAGCCGCTGCACGTCGATGTGCGTCTGGTCGCGGCGACGAACCGCGATCTGGCCTCCGACGCCCACACCGGTTCGTTCCGTCAGGACCTGTACTACCGACTGAACGTGATCCCGATCGCGCTCCCTCCCCTGCGCGACCGGACCGAGGACATCCCGCTCCTGGTCGAGCACTTCCTGGCCCGCTTCAACGTCCGACTGGGGCGCGAGGTGCGTGGGCTGACGCCCGGCGCGATGCACGTGCTCGCCAACTGGACCTGGCCTGGGAACATCCGCGAGCTCGAGAACCTGATGGAGCGCTCGGTGCTCCTCTGCGAGGGCGACGAGATCCAGGCCGAGGACCTGCCGGGGCTCGGCGCTCCGGGCGACACCCTCGACGCCGGCGAGCTCGAGGCGATGCCGCTGCGCGACTACGTGCGCGCCCACACGGCCAAGCTCGAGAGGGCTCGAATCATCCAGGCGCTGGACAGCGAGGACGGCAACGTGACCCGGGCGGCGCGGCTGCTCGGCATCTCGCGAAAGAGCCTGCAGACCAAGATGAAGGACTACCGGCTGCGCGAGCGCTGAGCAGGCCGGCGCATCGCGCTGTAGAATCGCGGCCGATGCTCCTGTCCCTGCTGACCGCCCCCGTTCTCGCCGCCGACGTCACCGAGGTCCCGCCCATGCTGCGGGGAGACATCTCCGTGGGGTACACCGCCGACCTGTCCCGTGGAAGCCTGGTCGAGCCGGTCGATGGCACCGACGTCACGGTCGGAAAGGCCACGCACGAAGCGCACATCATCGACGTCGGCGCCAGGTTCGCTGTCGCTCCCGGCGCAGCGCTCTACGTCAACATCCCGACGTACGCGCTGGACCGCTGGACGTACAAGGAGTTCAACCTCGCCGGCTTCGATCCGACCCTCGAGCTCGGCTCGATGGCCAGCGGCGAGCTCGCAGCCGAGGACCTCGTCAACTCGGGCAGCGGCGCCGCCGGCGTGTGGCTCGGTGCCCAGGGCACGCCGTTCTCCGAGGCGTTCGCCAAGCGCGGCAACAAGTCGACCTGGCTCTTGGACGTCGGCTTCCGGACCAAGGACAGCACCAACTTCTACACGGTCGCCGCAGACGGGACGCGTGGTGCCGGGAACGGCTCGGGCGCGTTCCGACTGACGAACGCGTTCTCGACCACGAAGGGCCAGTCCGAGCCCTGGCTCCAGGCCACCTGGACACGCCAGGGCACCACCGAGGCCGGCGGCGTCCTCGTGGACAGCGCCAACCAGATCGCCGTGCGGACCGGCGTCGAGGTCACGACCTTCCACAACCCCGTCACCGAAGCCCGCTTCTCGATGGACTTCCGGATGGGCTTCGCCTACAACGCCTGGGCCGACGTGCCCTCGGGGACCTACCTGCCGTCCGTCATGACGAGCACGGAAGGGACGCTCGTCACGATGAGCGAGTACTCCACGGTGTCCGGCGGCCTGGGACTCTACTGGCGGATGTTCCAGTACGGCCGCGTCGACCTGTTCGCCGACGCCACCTACATCCTCCCCCATCGCGTCGAGCACCCGTACCCCGTGTACACCGGCTTCGACACGTTCGGGGTCACGACGGGCGCCAAGCTGACCGCGCTGATCCGGCCGCCGAAGGGCTAATCCTGGCGGCTGCGCTCCAGGGCCAGGAGCGCGTTGTACGCCTCACGCTTCGTGCAGCCCCAACGCTCGGCGAGCTGGGCCGCGATGCCCTTCAGGTCGTCGCCGTGCTGGACCTGCTCGATGACCGGCGCGAGCCCCGGACCGACGACGAGCACGACCTCGCCCTTCAGCTCCCGCGACGCGAGCGCCTCGGCGAGTTCGGGAGCGGGCAGCACCAGGACCTCTTCGTGGAGCTTGCTGAGCTCCCGGCACATGGCGACACTTCGGTCCGGTAGCACCTCGGCGATCGCGCGGACCGTCGCCGGTGTGCGCCGCGGCGACTCGAGCAGGACCAGCGTGCCGCGCAGCGCGCCGACGTCGAGCAGCCACCGGCGGAGAGGGCCCGCCTTTCGTGGCGGGAACCCGAGCCAGTGCGCCGGCGCCGCAGGGAGACCGGAGACAGAGAGCGCCGCCACGGTCGAGCTCGCCCCAGGCACGACGCGAACCGGAATCCCCCGCTCGTGACAGGCCGCGACCAGGTGCTGGCCGGGGTCCGAGATGGCTGGGGTGCCCGCGTCGCTCACCAGGACGATGGGCGTCCCCTCGACGATGCGCTCGACGAGCTTCCGCGCCCGCGCCTCTTCGTCCTGGCCGCGGTAGCTCACGAGCTCGGGAGCCGGGATGTCCAGTGCAGCGAGCAGCTTCCGGGTCACCCGTGTGTCCTCGGCCGCGATGAGCTGGGCCTCGACGAGGGTCTGACGCGCCCGCGGGGACAGGTCCCCCAGGTTGCCGATCGGCGTCGCCAGCACGTGCAGCATCACGGGTCGTCGAACAGCTCGATGTCGAGCTTGCCGTCCCGTGGGGTGACCATCGCGACCATCAGGCACATCTCGTCGACGAGGTCGTCGTAGCCGAGCAGGAAGGCCTCGGCGGCGTGCCGCACTCGGCCCAGCTTGCGCGCGTCGACGCACTCCAGCCCGACCGGGTCATCCGGCTGGCGGAGCTTCACCTCGACGAAGCGGAGCCGACCGCCATCCCGTACGACGAGATCGAGCTCACCGCCCTTCGTCGTCCAGTTCCGGGCGAGCACGTCCCAGCCGTGCTCACAGAGCAGAAGCGCCACCGCGGATTCCGCGGCGGCGCCTGCTCGCAAGGATGCGATGCGGTCCCGCAGGACCTACTCGGACTTGCCGGCCTTCTTGGCGGCGCGGGCCTTCTTGCGCGCACCCGTCGACTTCCCGACCGGAGCGTCGCCCCGGTGGTAGTCCTTGACCTCGCGGAGGCGCGCCTTCTTTCCACGCAGGTTGCGGAGGTAGAAGAGCTTGGCGCGGCGGACGCGGTGACGGCTCTTGACCTCGATCCGGGCGATGACCGGAGCGTGCAGCGGGAAGACGCGCTCGACGCCGACACCGTTGCTGATCTTGCGAACCGTGATGGACTCACGAGGACCACCGTGCTTGCGCGCGATGACGGTGCCCTCGAACACCTGGATGCGCTCCTTCTGCCCCTCGCGGATGCGGACGTGAACGCGCACGGTGTCGCCGATGTGGATGGGGTCTGGGCCCTTGGCCTCGGCGACGAGCGTCTGCTCGATCTGCGACAAGTTCGGCATGCGAATCTCCTTCTGCCATCCCGGTCTCGGAGACCACCGGCAGCAACCGGCGGCAACTAACGGGCGTCGTCCGCCGGGTCAACGTCGACGAGCAGATCAGGCCGCCTCGCGCGTGTCCGCTCGTCGGACTGTTCGCGACGCCACGCCTCGATCTTCGCGTGGTGGCCGCTCAGGAGCACGTCGGGCACGTCCATGTCCTTGTAGCTCCTGGGCCGCGTGTACTGCGGGTACTCGAGCCGGCCCGCGCTGAACGACTCGTCCTGGGCGCTGTCGTCGTTGCCCAGCACGCCGGGCAACAAGCGCCCGACCGCCTCGACGAGGACCAGCGCCGCCAGCTCGCCGCCGGTCAGCACGTAGTCGCCGATGGAGAACTCCCCGTCGACCAGCTCCTCGACCCGCGCGTCCACGCCCTCGTAGTGCCCGCAGACCAGGACCAGGTGACTCTCGTCGGCCAGCTCCCGCGCCCACGCCTGGTCGAGCCGGCGGCCCGAGGGCGTGGCCAGCAGCACCTTGGCGCCCTCGCTCCGAGCCGCAGTGATGGCCGCATCGAGCACGTCGACCTTCATCACCATGCCAGCGCCACCGCCATACGGCGCGTCGTCGGCCTGACGGTGCTTCCCGGGCGCATGGTCCCGGATGTCGCAGACCTCGACCTCGAGCTTGCCCGCCTCGCGAGCTCGCCCGACGATGGAGTGGTCCAGCGGCGACCGCACCAGCTCCGGGTGCAGCGTGAGGATGGAGAACCTCACGCGCGGATCACGACGTGGCCGGCCGCGACATCCACGCTGACGATCACGTCCGCCAGCGCCGGGACGAACATCTCTTCCTCGCCGCCACGAACGGTCCAGATGTCGATCGGTCCGGACTCGTGGATCTCGGCCAGCTTGCCGAGCACGTTGCCGTCGCTGTCCCGCACCTCAAGCCCGATGAGGTCGCGGTGGTAGTACTCGCCGTCCTCGAGGTCCGGAAGGATCTGCTCGCTGGCGACGATCTCCCAGTCCTTGTACGCGAGCGCCTTCTCCCGCGCGCCGACGCCGGGGGAGACGTGAGCGAGGATCCGGTTGCCCGGCCCGCCACGCGTGGTCATGCGGACCTGCAGGCGCTCGCCCTTCGGTCCACAGAGCACGACCACCCCGCCCGAATGGAGCAGGGTGGACTCGCGATCGTGCAGATGGATTCGCAGCTCGCCTCGCGTGCCGTACACGCCGACGACCGTTCCCAGGGAGAGCTCCCCAGGACCGGCGGAGCTACTCTTCCTCGCCCGAGCCGTCATTCGCCTCGAGGAGCTCGACGATGGACTTGGTCTTGCCCGAGGCGGCCGACACGAGTGCCTTGATGTGCTCGAGCGTCTCGCCGTCCTCGCCTTCGACCAGCTCGACGTCTTCCGCGTTGACGCGGAGCTCGAGGATGTTCGCGGCGTCGCCTTCGACGGTCGAGACCGTCACGTCGTCCGGGTTGTCCACGAGGCCGCGGACCAGGAAACCAACCAGATCTTCGGTAGCCATCAGGACTCGTCCCCGGCGGCGCGCGCCTTGGCAATGAGACCGTTGACGGTCTCCGTCGGCTGCGCACCCTGGCTGAGCCAGTAGTCGATGCGTTCGAGCTTCAGGTTGAGCTCCTTCGGGGTCTTCATCGGGTCGTAGTAGCCGAGCTGCTCGATGAAGCGGCCGTCACGGGGGGCGCGCTGGTCAGCGGCGACGACGCGGTAGAAGGGGCGCTTCTTGGCGCCCATGCGCGTCATTCGAATTCGAACCATGTGTCGTTCCTCAAGGGGATACAAAAGCCGCCGGGCATTATCGCGAGCGAAGGCGGCTGTCTACTCTCCCCCGTCAAAGGGGGATGTTGCCGTGCTTCCGGGACGGACCGTCCGCACGCTTGGTGTCCAGGCTCTCGAACGCATCGATGAGGCGCGCTCGGGTCTCCCGAGGACGGATGACCTCGTCCACGTAGCCGAGACCAGCAGCCTGGTAGGGGTTGGCGAACTTGACGCGGTAGTCCTCGACGAGCTCGGCCTTCAGGGCGACCGGGTCTTCGGCGGCGGCCAGCTCGCGTCGGTAGATGATGTTGACGGCGCCATCGGGGCCCATCACGGCGATCTCGGCGGTCGGGTACGCGAAGTTCAGGTCGGCCCCGATGTGCTTGCTGTTCATCACGCAGTAGGCGCCGCCGTAGGCCTTGCGGGTGATCAGCGTCACCTTGGGGACGGTCGCCTCGGCGAAGGCGTACAGCAGCTTGGCGCCGTGCTTGATGATCCCGCCGAACTCCTGGGCGGTCCCGGGCAGGAAGCCGGGCACGTCCTCGAGCACCAGGAGCGGCGTGTTGAAGGCGTCGCAGAACCGGATGAACCGGGCGGCCTTCAGCGATGCGTCGATGTCGAGCGCGCCGGCCAGGTGCTCGGGCTGGTTGGCCACGACGCCGACGGACCGACCGTTCAGGCGGATCCAGCCGACGACGATGTTCTTCGCGTAGTCGCCCTGGACCTCGAGGAAGTGCTGGTCGTCGGCGACCTCTGTGATCAGCTCGCGGATGTCGTACGGCTTGTTGGCGTTCGTCGGGACGAGCTCGTCCAGCTTCGGACACGACCGGGTGGGGCTGTCGTCGGTCGGCTTTCGGGGCGCCTCCTCCATGTTGTTCTGCGGCATGAACGAGAGCATCTCGCGCAGGAGCGCCAGGCAGGCGTCCTCGTCCGGCGTCGTGAAGTGGGAGACGCCGCTCTTGCTCGCGTGCGCGCTGGCGCCGCCGAGCTCCTCCTTGGTGACCTCCTCGTGCGTGACCGTCTTGATCACGTCGGGTCCCGTCACGAACATGTACGAGGTCTGATCGACCATCGCGACGAAGTCGGTGATCGCTGGCGAGTAGACCGCGCCCCCGGCGCACGGCCCCATGATCGCGGACAGCTGCGGAATGACGCCGCTGGCACGGACGTTCCGGTAGAAGATGTCGGCGTAGCCGCCCAGGCTGGCGACACCTTCCTGGATGCGCGCTCCGCCCGAGTCGTTCAGGCCGATGAGGGGCGCCCCGTTTCGCGTGGCCAGGTCCATCACCTTGCAGATCTTCTCGGCGAACGCGTGGCTGAGCGAGCCCCCGAGCACCGTGAAGTCCTGGGCGAACACGTAGACGAGCCGACCGTCGACGCGCCCGTAGCCCGTGACCACTCCGTCTCCCGGGATGCGCTTGTCGGCCATCCCGAAGTCCTGGCACGTGTGCAGGACGAACCGGTCCAGCTCGCGGAACGTTCCCGGGTCGAGGAACTGGTCGACGCGCTCTCGGGCGGTCTTCCGTCCAGCGTCGTGCTGCCTGCGGACGCGGGCCTCGCCGCCCCCGGCCAAGGCAGCGGCATTCATCTCATCCAGGCGCTCGAGCTGCTTCTCGCGGTCCATCCGGGCTCCTCTCGATGGGGCGCGCACTAACGCGATGTGCGCATGGAGGTAGACGTCGGTTGGCAGGTCATCGAGGCGCAGATACGCTGCCGGCTTCCCACAGGTCCTCTGAGGCACCCATGCGCTTCCCGATTCTCTTGCTCGCTGCTCCTCTTCTCGCCCTTGGCTGCAACAACGGTGGGAACGGCGACGGCTCGAACGACACCGGCCCCAGCGATGACTCCGGCATCGGGACCCCCAACTACGACGAAGGCTGCCTCGTCCTGGACGGCGGCCAGAGCTTCGCGTGGCTCTCGGATGCGCTGGTCGTGGCCGATGAGGGCTCGACGATCGACCTCACCGGCTGCGGCGATCTGTTCGAGCAGACCGCCGAGGTCACGAAGTCCGTCAACATCGTCGGCCCCGGCGAGAGCATGGTGTGGAACGCCCCGGTGAACGAGCCGGCGCTGACCATCACCGGCGCCTCGGACGTGAACGTCAGCGGCTTCACGCTCATCTCGACGCGCAACGGCCTGGTGCTCGACGCCAGCTCGAACGTGACCTTCGACGCCATCGTCTTCGCCGACATCGCCAACACGGCGATCAAGGCCACCGACTCAGCGATCGCGGTCACGAACAGCACGTTCACGGCGCCCCAGTACGGCGGCATCGACCTGAGCGGCGGCACGGCCAGCGTGTCGGGCAACACCTTCGACGCTCCCCTGGCCTTCGCCGTCCGCGCCACGGACGACGCGGTCGCCACGGTCTCGGACAACGTCATCTCCGACGTCATGTACACGGACGCGACCGACGGCATCAGCGACGGCTTCGCGCTGTTCGGCGACGGCGGCTCGTTCGTCACCGAGAACAACACGCTCACCAACAACATCGTCGCGGTCTTCGTGACCCAGGGCGACGTCACGATGAGCGGCGACGTGATGGAGGGCGGCCTCTACGGCGTCTTCAGCCAGCTCGGTGCGGTGGACATCGACAGCGTGACCATCACCGACGCCACGACCCAGGGCCTCCAGATCGTGGCCCAGGACGACCCCGTCTCGGTGACCAACACCGCGGTGAGCGGGGATCCCGAGCTGGTCTACACGACGGCCGACCCCGACGGCTGGACCGGCGCCGCGGCGTGGATCCAGACCAACGCCGGCATCAACATCGAGTCGGTCACCATCGACGGCTACAACGCGCGCGGCATCCTGCTCGCCGGCTACGACGACTCGGGCACCGACCTCAGCGTCAACGACCTGACCATCACGAACACCGGCCGCTATGGGCTGACCCTCCAGTGGGTCGACGCCGTGATGTCCGACGTCCTCGTCGACACGGTCCGGCTGGTGGACGACCCCGCGCTCGTCAACCAGGACTACAGCTACTCGGTCGGCTACGGCGCGCTCATCTACGAGTCGGACGTCCAGTGGACCGGCGGCGGCATCCTGGACTCCGAGGTCATCGGCATGGTCTCGCAGTACGCGACCGTGAACTTCGACACCGTCGAGCTCTCCGGCCACCAGGATCTGGGCGTGTGGGGCATCTACACCACCCTCGACGTGCGGAACTCCGAGATCTCGATGTCCCCCGCCCTGGGCGGGATCGCGAACTACTACGGCGACGCGGTCGTCGCGGACAACACGTTCGTCGACAACCTGGCGACCGAGTTCTACGAGTACGACTCGACCAGCTGGACCTACCTGACCACCGGGACGACCGGAAACCACACCGCGGGCGACAACGTCTTCACGGACGAGAACGCCACATTCGAGACCTGGGGCCTGGTCGCCGGCGACGCCATCAGCAGCAGCGCCAACGGCAGCTGGAACTACATCACCAGCGTCGACTCCGAGACGCAGCTGACGATGGACTACGCCTGGAGCTACGACGGCGAGGACACCACCTACTACGTCTACCAGGGCACCCCGCGTACCTACGGCTACGAGTACAGCAACCAGTCGCAGGACATCGTCTGCAGCAGCGGCACGTCGATGGAGATCACCGGCAACACGTTCAGCAACGGCAGCCAGTCCGTCTGGTTCTCCGGCTGCGAGGGCGTGGTCGTCGAGGACAACGCCTGGGACGGCTACACCAGCGGGTACGTGCTCCAGTTCAGCTCGGGCCCCGACACCGCCAAGGTCTCGAACAACACCATCGCGAACACGGGTCCGTTCCCGGTCTACTGCTACAACTCGACCGTCGACATTGAGGAGCTGACCATCACCGGCTCGGGCGCCAGCTCGACGGACATCACGTACTACACGGACGGCGAAGAGACCGGCTCGTACGTGTCGAGCTACTCGGGCGAGGCCATCTACGCGAGCACCTGCACGATGACGCTGGACACCGTCTCGGTGACCGACGCGGCCTACAACGCCATCTACGCCTACGACACGACGCTGGAGCTCTTCGACGTCTCCGTCGAGGGCGGCTCGGACCTCACCACCGAGCTCGACGGCACCATCAACGCGGTCTGGTCGGCGGTGGACCCCTACTTCCTCGTCGACGGCGTCGATGTGACCGACGCCGGCCTGGGCGCCGGCATCGGCATCACGGTCGCCGACGGCCTGGGCTCGGGAACCATCCAGCTGGACTCGGCCACGGTGACCGGCTCGACCGGCTCGGGTCTCGACATCAACGGGGCGACCGCCACCGTGATGAACAGCTCGTTCACGGGCAACGAGAACGGCATCCTCAGCACCGGAAGCGACCTGATCCTCGACACCGTCGACCTGAGCACCAACACGACGTGGGGCTACACGAACGACGCGACGACCTACCTGAGCAGCCTCGACGCCACGGGCCTGACCGTCTCGGCGAACGCCGGCGGCACGAAGCTCGACTCGCTCTCGACCGTCGTCTTCGACGAGTCGACCATCGACTCGAACACGGAAGAGGGCATGTCCTGCGACGACGACACCGTCTGGGTCAGCTGCACGAACAACACCATCGACGACGCCGGCGACTGCGACTACTGCGCTCCCTGAGTCAGGGCGTTCGGCTCCACAGCTCCTGACGGCCGCGCGTGAGCGTGACCGTCTCTCCCGCCGCCAGCGTGCCGGTCCAGCCGACCTGGACGGGCTGGCCGCGCTCGCGGATCTCCAGCGTCACGACCTGGGTCGCCGCCCAGGTCACCTGGTCGCCGGGCTCGCCCCAGGCGGTGACGCGCTCGCCATCGCGCGTGGCCTCGGCCGAGAGCAACGCGGACGGGACTCGCAGGGATGCGTCCCCGGCCTGGGCCACGTGTCCCTCGGGGGCCAGCAGCTCGAAGCTCGCGGTGTCTCCGATGCCCTTGAAGTCCCCGGCCGAGATGGTCCAGGGGCCGACGCTGGCCGTCCCGGCGCCGGTGGCCACCCAGGTCAGCCGGAGCTCGGTGCGCTGCATCGGGCCCTCGACGACGTGGTCCTCGACGACCTTGCGCAAGGACAACGGGCCCGCCGGGACGGGGATCGCGAACTCCGCCACCCGATCGACGGGGTGCAGGACGCCCACCGCGACCGTGACCTCGCTCCCGAGGAACGCCGGCTCGGTCGGCGCCTCGACCCGCACCGGCAGCACCGGCCTGGCGACGACGTGGCCGTAGCTCGGGTCGCTCCGCAGGGGATCCAGGTCGGGGTCCGTCGCGACGAAGAAGGGGTCCAGTCGGGCGTCCTGGGCGGCGAGCGAGAGGTCCTGGGCGGCCCCCTCCAGATCGCCGAACTGAGCGCGCCAGCAGGCCCGGTCGTACCGCGCCTCGAGCATGTCGGGTGCGAGCCCGAGCGCCTTGTCCGCAGACCGGATGGCGGAGAGATGGTCCCCCGCGTCCGCATGCGCCTTGCCGAGCCAGAGCCACAGCTCGGCGCTGCGCGGGTCGAGCTCGGTCGCCGTCCTGAGCGAGGTGATGGCGTCGTCGTGCTGCCCTGCCTCGAGCGAAGCCCGGCCGGCGTCATAGGCGGTCAGCGCCTCCCGGAGCGGGTCCAGCTGCGGGTCGGCCCCGGTGCACGCCAGGAGCAGGATCACGGCACGAGCCCGATGAGCGCGGCCTGTCGTCCGGTGTCGCCGCGGTCCCTGCGGTGGCTGAAGAACGCCGGATCCCCACTGGTGCAGCCCGCGAGCACGTCGACCTGCTCCACCCCGCACTCGCGCAGGAGCAGGGCGTTGGCCGCCTTCAGGTCCGCATGGCGACCGCGCGTCAGGCCCGGCCCGAGCGCGGAGACCCGGTCCAGGACCTCGTCCCCCACCTCGTAGGCCTCGACCGAGATGCAGGGCCCGACGGCCGCGACCACGTCCGACGGGCGACAGCGGGTGCGCGCGCAGAGGACCTGGACGGCGATGGGCACGATCCGCTCGACGGTGCCGCGCCAGCCCGCGTGGACCGCAGCGACACCCCCTGGAGCGGCCAGCAGCACAGGGACGCAGTCGGCGACGCGGATGGCGGCGACCACTCCGGGCTTCGTCACGACCACGGCGTCCGCATCGGCCAGCGGGTCCAGCGGCCCACGAGGAGCGTCCCCGTCCGCAACGGCGTGCCCATGCACCTGGTTCACGATGGCGACCGGCGCCCCGGAGAGGCCGACGGCGTCGACCGCTCGGCGCCAGTTCTCGACAAGGGCCTCGTCCGTCTCGCCAGGCCGCCGGGCGAGGTTCAGCGTGGCGAGCGACCCCATCGACACGCCGCCCTTCCGGGTCGTGAACCCGTGACGGACGTGGGGCAGTTCGGCGAGGCCCTGGCTGAGTCGAAGCACGTCCACTCCCTATCCTGCTACGCTCGGCTCCATGCTGCTCCTTGCGCTGACAGCCTGCGAAGGCGGCCCCCTCGGGGGCGGAGATGTCGCGACCTACGACCTGACCCTGAACGTGCTCAGCCCGAGCAACCAGGCGCCCTTCGACGGCCTCGACTCGCTGGTGCTACGGCTCGAGCACGCGGCGGGTGAGCCCGAAGACTACGAGCTGTCGAGCACGACCGGCTCACCCCAGGTCACCGGCCTGTCGGACCTCGACGGCACGAGGCTCGCCCTGCTCGGGTACTCGGGCGGCGAGCTCGTCAGCTACGGGAAGACCGAGGCCATCACGGCCCACGACGAGACCGATGTCAGCGCGACCGTCTTCGTCAGCGAGCTGGCCAATGCGGCCTGGCTCACGCTGCTGGAGCAGCCCAGCGCGCTCGGCGCCGTGGCCAGCGACGGGCTCGGCAGCTTCTGGCGGTTCGGCGGCCAGAAGGGCGTCTACTGGAACGATGGCATCCCCTCGGACGCGGTCATGCGGCTCGACATCGCGCCGCCGGACGACCTGGCATTCCACGACGCCGGCTCCATGCCCGACTTCGAGGGGGAGAACAGCGGCGCCAGCAGCGATCGGGTCGGCCACTCGGCGACGCTCCTGACCGGCTCGGCCGACGACGCCGGGATGATCCTGATCGCGGGCGGCCACGAGCAGGACCTGGACTTCCTAGGCACCAGCAAGACCGCGTGGCTCTTCGATCCGGTCAGTGGAGACTGGATCGAGCCCGAGAACAGCATGCGCGCGGCTCGGTCCGGACATCAGGCCGTCGAGTTCCAGAACGGCGACGTGCTGCTCTTCGGGGGCTGGGGCACGGACGCTTCGCCGGGCACGCTCCCTCGGATGCCCATCACCGCCGAGATCTACCGGCGCGGCGAGCGAAAGTTCGAGAAGACGCCGAGCGCGCTCGACGACGAGTACCTGAGCTACGGCGCCGCGGCCTCGCTCGGGAGCCCGGGCATCCTCCACTGCGGCGGCTTCGAGATCAGCTCGAGCCTGTGGTCGAGCACGGACCGGTGCGTCCTCGTCGATGTCTCGGGTGCCGTGACCGAGGTCGAGCCTCTCCCCACCCCCGTCGCCCATCTCGCGATGGTCCCTCTCGGCGAGGGCCAGGCCATGGCCATCGGCGGCGTCGCAGCCAGCGCGCTCGACTTCAAAGACGCGGGAGCCGGCTCCGGGGAGACCTGGATCTACGACGCAGGCGATGACACCTGGACGCCGGCCGGCGATCTGAAGGTCCCACGAGGCGGCCTCGTCGCGGCGGCGTTGCCCGACGGCTCGGTGCTCGCCATCGGCGGCAACGAAAACATGGCGCTGTACGACGGCATCGCCGGAGACTCGGGCCCGATGGTGGCCTGCGCCGAGCTCTGGGACGGCTCGAGCTGGTCCCTGCTGGACGGCTGCAGCGCCGGCGACGAGTCGGGCTCGCTGCCAGGCGCCGTCTACTGGCCGTCGATCGCGACCGACCCCGACTACGGCGTGCTCGTCGTGGGCGGGCTCGACGCGGGCAACAAGGCCACCGACGGCGTCACGTTCTGGCCCGCAGCGCCGGCTCTATAGGCCGAGCAAGGCGTCCAGCCCGCTCTCCAGATCCTCGAGCAACAGATCGGGCTCGCTCGCCTCGAGGGCCTCGCGCGAGGACCAGCCGGTGAGAACGGCGACCGCGATGGCGCCGCCGGCTCGAGCGCACGCGACGTCCGCCGGCGTGTCGCCGATGACGACCGTGCGTGAGAACTGGCGCCCCGCCTGGCGCGCTCGCGTCTCGGCCACGGGCACCAGGTCGTTTCGGAATGGGCTGTCGTCGCCATAGGCCCCGAGCGCGAACCGGTCCCAGAGCCCGACGTCGGCGAGCTTCCGCTGCGCGCCGGCCTCCATGTTCCCGGTGAGCAGGGCGTTGACGCCCATCGGGTGCGTGGCGTCGAGCGCGGCGTGCACGCCCGGGTGCACGACCGTCGTCCCCTGGCCCAGCCGACGCTCGAGGCGCGGCAGGTACGCCTCGATCAGCTCGCCATGCGGGCGGGGCTCCATCTCCGCCAGCTGGAAGGCGTCCGCGATGATGCCGGGGTCGGTCCGCCCGGCGAACGAGACGCGCGCGAAGGCCTGCGGCACGCCGTACAGCGCCTCGAACGCCTCGTTCAGTGCGCTCCGACCGGCCCCGCCGGTCGAGAGGATGGTGCCGTCGATGTCGTACAGCCACAGGGTCACAGGAGCTCCAGCACAGCGGCGGGGACGAGGTGGTCGACGGGCTTCCCCGCCTCGAGGCGAGCCCGGATGTCACTGCTCGACACCTCGGGGAACGTGATCGTGCCGGGGACGTCCGGGTACCCGCCACGGCCGACGATGATCGGCGAGAAGACGCGCTCGATGTCGGGCCACCGATGCCACCGATCGGTCTCCTGCAAGATGTCCGCGCCGACGACCAGACGGAAGCGATGCTCCGGGTGCCGCTCGGCCAGCGCCGACAGCGTGTTCCAGGTGTAGCTGGGGGTCGGCAGCTCCCCCTCGATGGTGCACACCTCGACGGCGTCCAGCGCGCTCGCGAGCGCCTGGCAGAGACGTACCCGCTCGTCGAATGGGGGGAGCACCTTGTCGAGCGCGTGCTCGGCGGCCGGGAGCAGCCAGACCGCATCGCAGCGCCCGGTCCAGCGGAGCCAGGACGCCACCAGCGCGTGGCCGACGTGAGGCGGGTTGAAGCTGCCCCCGTAGACCGCTATCTCCATGCCGCCCTCTACCACGGCAAGGCAGCATGGACCGGCCGATCGGCGTCTTCGACTCAGGGGTGGGCGGCCTCACCGTCCTCCGCGCGCTCGCTCACGAGCTGCCGGACGAAGACCTGCTGTACCTGGGTGACACCGCCAGGGTGCCGTACGGGACGCGCTCCCCCGAGACGGTGATCAAGTACGCCCAGCGCGTCGCGGCCCACATGTGGTCGTCCGGCATCAAGGCGCTCGTGGTGGCCTGCAACACCGCGACGGCCCACGCCCTGCCGACGCTGCAGGCCTCGGGCGAGGCGCTCGGCATCCCTGTGGTCGGCGTGGTCGAGCCCGGCGTCGAGGCGGCCACCAAGGCGACGGTCACCGGCCGGGTGGCCGTGGCCGGGACCGAGGGCACCATCCGAAGCCGGCGGTACCAGGACGCGCTCGAGCGCCGCGGACTCGAGCCTGTGGGCGTCGCCTGCCCGCTCTTCGTCAGCCTGGCCGAGGAAGGCTGGACCGACGGCGAGGTCCCCCGGCTCGTCGCCGAGGCCTACCTGGGTGGCCTGCGCGAGGGTCCCGACACGCTGATCCTCGGCTGCACGCACTACCCGCTCCTGACCAGCGCCATCGCATCGGTGCTCCCCGACGTGCGACTCGTGGACAGCGCCTCGGCCACAGCACAGGTCGTCGCACGGGAGCTCGAAGCGCGAGGCCTGATCGCCGAATCGCCCGGAGGAACCACGCGCTTCCTCGTCACGGACAACCTGGATCGCTTCGTCCGCGTGGGCGAGCGCTTCCTCGGACAGCGACCGGAACACGTCGAGCTGGTAGATTTGCCAGCGCCGCACGGCCCTTTCGCCGGTACCCCCTCGTGATTCGCCTCTACCACGTCCACAAGCACTACGGCGATGTCGAGGCCCTCCACGACGTCACCGTGCACGTCAGCAAGGGCGAGTTCGCGTACATCACCGGTCCGTCCGGCGCTGGAAAGAGCACGCTCCTGAAGCTGTTGTACGGCGCCGAGAAGCCCAGCGGCGGCAAGCTGCTCGTCGGCGGAGTCGACGCGAGCAAGCTGAGCAACCGCCAGCTGCCGTACCTGCGCCGGAACATCGGCATCGTGTTCCAGGACTTCAAGCTCATCCCGAACCGCACCGTGCACGACAACATCGGGCTCGCGCTTGAGGTGCTCGGCGCCAAGCGAAGCGACATCGATCGCCGCGTGCGCGCCTCGCTGAACGTCGTCGGCCTGCGCGGCAAGGGCGAACGCTTCCCGCTCGACCTGTCCGGTGGTGAGCAGCAGCGCGTGGCCGTCGCGCGCGCGCTCATCAACGACCCGGCCGTCCTGCTTGCGGACGAGCCCACCGGAAACCTCGACGGCGCCATGGCGATCGAGGTCATGGAGATCCTGCTCTCGGTCAACCTCCGCGGAACGACCGTCCTCGTCGCGACCCACGACGTCGCCCTGATGGAGCGCTTCCCTCACCGCCGCCTGCGGTTCGAGGGTGGCAGGCTGGTGAAGAGCTGATGTTCGCCCACATGCTGCGTCGGGCGCTGCGGTCGCTCCGAGAGAACCTGTTCCTGAACCTGGTCTCCACTGGCGTCGTCGCCGCGGCCGTCCTGCTCGCCGGCGTCTACCTGGCCGTCATGGTCAACATGACCCGCGTCGTGGACAGCTGGGACCGCGACGTGCACGTCTCCGCCTACTTCTTCACCGACGTGCCCGTGGACCGGCGCTTCGAGGTGAAGGACGACGTCGCCGCAAGGCCCGAGGTCGCGGAGATCCGGTACGTCACCGAAGAGGAGGCCGCGGACTGGCTCGTCGACCGGGTCGAGGACGTCGGCCCCATCGTGGCCGAGCTGGGGCCCGAGGTCCTGCCCGCCTCGCTCGAGATCACGCTCCACGGCCAGCACACCCGGCCCGGCGACATCGCCGTCTTCGTCGAGTCCATCGAGAGCCCGGACTTCGAGTTCGTGGACTACGGCCAGGAGTGGGTCCAGCGGTTCAACACCTTCCTGGCGCTGCTCCAGGTCGTCGGGCTCGTGCTCGGCAGCCTCATCATGCTCGCCGCCGTGTTCCTGGTCGGGAACACCATGCACCTCGTCGCCTACGCCCGGCGTCAGGAGCTCGAGACCATGAAGCTGGTCGGCTCGACGTGGTCGTTCGTCGCCATCCCCTTCATGATCGAGGGCGCCATCCAGGGCCTCGTCGGCGGCACCATCGCGCTGCTGGCCGTCTTCGGGCTCTACATCGCGCTGGTCACCCAGCTCGAGTCCGCCCTCACCCTCGCCCTCGGGGACGAGGGGCTCGCCTTCCTGCCAATCGAGTACACATTTGCACTTCTCAGCGCCGGGGTCTTCCTGGGCGTCGTGGGATGCTTGTTCTCGATCCACCGGTTCTGGAGGCAGGCACCTTGACGCTACTGCTCACGTTCTTCCTACAGAATGGCTCGTACGCCCAGGACGACGCCCATCGGACGCTGCACAAGAGCGAGCGCGAGGAGCGGCGCATCCTGACCGAGCTCAACGACGTCGAGCAGGAGCTCTTCGAGGTCGAGCGGGAGATCAACAGCCTGCACGAGCGAGCCGACAGCCTCGAGCACGAGCGCATGCTGAACGAGGACGAGCTGCTGCGCGCCCAGGGAACCCTGGACGGAGAGGCCGAGCGGGTCAGCGGCCTCATCCACGCGCTGTACCGCATCAACAAGCTCGGCTTCGCCCGCGTCGTGTTCTCGGCGGACGACCCTCACGAGCTGCGGCGGCGGACCCGGTACCTGTCGGCGCTGCTCCGCGAGACCGAGCAGGTCGTCTCCCAGTTCCGCACCCGGGTCGACGTCAAGAAGGGCGCCGTGAAGCGGGTCGATGGCGACCGATCCGCCCTGGCCGCGCTCCAGGCCGAGGTCCGGTTGAAGGAGGCTCGCCTGCGGGACGAGCGGGCTCGCCATCTGGCGCTCCTCGACGGCATCCGCGCCGACAAGACCATGGCGATGCAGGTGCTGCGCGAGCGCAGTCAGTCCGGGATGCTGCCGCTCGGCGGCTCCTACGACGAGCCGGTGACCTCGAGCACGGGCGCCACGTTCGCGTCGATGGCCGGCGAGCTGAAGTGGCCCATCACGCCGAAGTCCATCCTCCGCGGCTTCGGGCGCCACACGGATCCGGAGACCGGCCAGAGCACGAAGAACCTGGGCATCGACCTGGGCGCCGAGAAGCACACGCCGGTTCGCGCGGTCGCAGCGGGCGTCGTCCAGGACGTGACGTTCATCCCCGGGTACGGCATGACGGCCATCGTGGACCACGGCGATGGCTTCAAGACGGTGTACGCGCACCTGGGTCGCGCGAACGTGAAGAAGGGCAAGCGCGTCGAAAAAGCGCAGGTGATTGGAACCGCAGGCGAGACCGGGGTGACCGATGGTCTTGGGGCCCGAGTCCACTTCGAGGTCCGCAGGAACGACACCGCCCAGGACCCGATGCGTTGGCTCGGTCCGAAGCCCAACTGAGAGCTGGATGATCGGCAAGGTCCTCAAGAACCCGAGCGTCCGGGCGTTCGTCGCCACGTTCATCGTCTTCACGATCGGCCTGGTCGGCGGCAACTACACGGTCGTCCGAGCCGCCGAGGTCGCGCGAGGGCCGTACGAGAGCCTCGACACCTTCGCTCGGGCGCTCACGCAGATCGAGACCCAGTACGTCGACGAGGTCGACACCTCGACGCTGGTCTGGGCCGCGATCGACGGCATGGCGGACGCGCTCGACCCACGCACGCAGTTCTTCGACCCGGACACCTACCAGGCCCTGATGGAGGACACCGAAGGCGCGACCAGCGGCGTCGGCGTTCTCGTCAACGCCGCGGACGCCGGCGGCCTGCTGGTCGTCGAGGTCGTGGCCGGTGGACCCGCCGAGCTCGGCGGCGTGCTGGTCGGGGACCGCATCGTGGCCGTGGACGGGGCCGACGTACAGACCTGGAGCGTCGAACAGGCCATCTCCGCCGTGAAGGGCCCTCGCGGCACCGAGGTCGTCCTGACCGTCGTCCGAGACGACCCGGACGCGCCCCAGACGCTCTCGATCGTCCGCGACGAGGTCCACCAGTCCAGCGTGACCGGCGCCATCGTTGAGCCCGGCATCGGGTACATCCGCATCGACCAGTTCCGCCGGCGCAGCGCGGACGAGTTCCTGGCCGAGCTGGGGCGCCTCGAGAGCCTGGACGGCGGCAGCCTGGATGCCCTGGTCATCGACCTGCGGAACAACCCCGGCGGGCTGCTCGAGCAGGCCGTCACGATCGTCGATCACTTCGTCGCCGACGGGCTGATCGTCGAGGCCCGCTACCGGACCGAGAGCCTGGACGAGCGGCACGAGGCCACCGTGGTCGGGAGCGACACCGACACCCGGCTCGTGGTGCTGATCGACGGCATGTCGGCCTCGGCGAGCGAGATCGTCGCCGGGAGCCTGCAGGACCACGAGCGCGCCGAGCTGGTCGGCGTGCCCAGCTACGGCAAGGGCAGCGTCCAGACCTACTTCGAGTACGAGGACGAGAGCGCGCTGTCGCTGACCATCGGCAAGTACTACCTGCCGAGCGGGCGCCACCTGGAGCGGGGCGACGGCATCGTCCCCGAGCACGAGGTCGTGCTGCCCGGGCCCCTGACTCCGAGCGAGGAGCTGCGCGAGCGCCTGGCGACCGCGACCCTGCCGGAGAGCGAGCGAGCCGAGCTCCTCGACCTGGCGGCGCGAATCCCCGCCGCGACTCCGCAGCCCGGCGTGCCCACCTTCCGCGGCAGCGTGCGCGACCGGGTGGAGAGCGACCCGCAGCTGTCCCGCGCATTCGAAGTGGCCAAGCAGTGAAGCGATACGCCCTCCCCATCCTCATCGTGGTCGGGATCGCCGCCGCGGCCTGGAAGATCACCTGGGGCCTGGCCGAGGACGTGGTCGGAGGCGAGGAGCTCGTCGCGCCGGAAGCGAGCGCCAAGGAGGTCCGGCTCGCCGACATCGTCGACCAGCTCGTCGAGAGCGAGCTCTCCGACGCCACCATCGACGGGGACGTTCGCAAGGACACCGACGACTGGAGCGTCCGGACCGTCGACGCGCGGCTCCCAAACGGCTTCGACGTGGGGGACCGCGCTGCGCTCATCGAGGAGCTCGTCGAGGACGACCGCTACGGGGACTCGCCCTCGATCGAGGCGTACGTCACGACAGCGAACGAGCTCGACGTCGACGTGCGGGTCTACATCGGCAAGCGGCTGAGCCACCACCTGCGCCTGAAGCCCACGCTCACGTCCGCCCCCGTCGCCGATCCGCTGAGCGCCAGCACGGGAGCCCCGCTCGTCGCGCTGGTCATCTCCGACATCGGTCCCGATGCCGAGGGCGTCCTGGTGCTCCAGGCGGGCATCCCACTCACGGTCGGCATCGTGCCGTTCTCTCCGTTCGCACTGCGCGCCGCTCGCAACGCCGTGCTCTCGCACAAGGAGGTCCTGATCGACCTCCAGCCCGGCCAGCCGCTCGATCTGGCCGTCGACGCCGTCCCCTATGCCACCGGCCTCCTGGTCACCGAGCCCCCGGGCATGGCTCTGGACGACGCGCTGCTGGCGAGCGAGGACCTGTACCTGCTCGACGCCGCTGGCGAGCTCGAGCCCAGCACCCTGCGCGAAGCACGGAACGCGGGCATCCCCGTCCTGCGGGCCAGCGAGGTGGTCACCGCCGATCAGGACTGGGCTGCGCGGGCGGAGCACCTGGCCGAGCTGCACGGCGCCGTCGTCCTGATGGTGCCGCTCTCCGAGGCGCCGGGAGCCATCCGCTGGCTGCACGCCAGGCAGGGGGACCTTCGCCCCGCTTTCGCCAACGAGGTCCTGGAGCGCGGCGGGTGAGACGAAGTGTTAGGTCGCCCTCGATGAACCGGTCGATCTCCATCGTCTTCCCGGCGTTCAACGAAGCGGAGAACATCCGCTCGTCCGTCGAGTCCGCGATTCGGGTCCTGTCACGGATCGAAGTGGACTTCGAGATCATCGTCGTGGACGACGGCAGCTCGGACCCGACGCGGCGCATCGTCGAGACCCTGTCCGAGCGGGACCAGCGCGTCCGCTGCGTGCACCACCCCCGGAACCGGGGCTACGGCGCAGCGCTGAGGACCGGGATCTTCGCGGCTCGGAAGGAGCTCATCTTCTTCACCGACGCGGACCTGCAGTTCGATCTGACCGAGATCGTGAAGCTGCTCCGCTACGCCGACGACTACGACATCATCGCCGGCTACCGCGCTCCTCGAGCCGATCCCCTTCCCCGCCTGGTCAACGCCTGGGCGTGGGGCCGACTCATCGACCTGCTCTTCGACCTGCAGGTCCGCGACATCGACTGCGCGTTCAAGGTGTTCCACCGGCGCGTCTTCGAGGCGGTGCCGATGACCTCGGTCGGGGCGTTCGTGAACTCGGAGATCCTGGTGCGCGCGAAGGCGGCCGGGTTCCGGCTCAAGCAGCTTCCGGTCGGCCACTATCCCCGCACCGCAGGCCAGCCGACCGGGGCGAACCCCAAGGTCGTCGCGAAGGCCTTTGTCGAGCTGGGCCGTCTCTACGGCGAGCTCCGTGGCCTGCCGGCGCCTCGCGAGTCCGAGAGTCTGCGCGCGAAGTGACCCTCAGCGGGGCAGCAGCTCGCCCACCAGGTCGTAGCTCGTCACCTCGGTGATCCGGCACGGCACGACGTCGCCCGCCTTCACGCCGACCGAGTCGCCGCCCAGGTAGACCTTGCCGTCCACGTCTGGGGCCTGGCTGGCCATCCGTCCCTCGAGCACGAGCTCGGACTCGTCGGAGATCCCGTCGACCATCACCGGCACGATGGCGCCGACCAGCGCCTCGTGGTGCTCGAGGCTGATCTCGGCCTGCAGCCGCATGAGCCGCTCCTGACGCTCCTGCTTCACCTCGTCCGGCACCTGGTCGGGCAGGCTGGCCGCCGGGGTGCCGTCCTCGGTGCAGTACGTGAAGACGCCGACCCGCGAGAACCGCTGCTCGCGCACGAAGTCCTCGAGGACCTCGAAGTCCTCGTCGGTCTCGCCGGGGAAGCCGACGATGAACGTGGTGCGCACCTGGACATCCGGACACTTCGTGCGGACCCGATCCAGGATCCGCTCCTGGCCGGCGCGCGTGACGCCGCGCTTCATCGCCTTGAGCATCGGGCCCGAGGCGTGCTGCAGCGGCATGTCCAGGTACGGGACGATCTTGGGCTCGTTGGCGATGGTCTCGAGCAGAGCGTCCGGGAGCCCGATCGGGTACGCGTAGTGGATTCGGATCCACTCGAGCGCATCGACCTTGGACAGCGAGCGCAGCAGCCGGGCCAGCTCGGGCTTCCCGTACAGGTCCCGGCCGTAGGCGGTGCTGTCCTGGCTCACCAGGTTCAGCTCGCGAACGCCCTGGGCCGCGAGGTTGGCCGCCTCGACGGTCAGCGACTCGACGGTGCGACTGCGGAGCTTGCCGCGCAGCTGCGGGATGATGCAGAACGTGCAGCGGTGATTGCAGCCTTCGCTGATCTTCAGGTACGCGCTGTGGCCGGCCCACGAGTTGACCCGCGGGGCCATCTCGTCGTGGATGTACATCGGCACGTCGACGTAGCTGCGCGGGGCGTCCTCGCTGCGCAGGACCTCGGCGATTCGGTGGTACTCGCCCGTCCCCAGGAAGTGGTCGACCTCGGGGAGCTCGCCCTCGAGCGCGGTGCCGTAGCGCTGGACCATGCAGCCGGTGACCACCAGCTTCTGGCAGCGGTCTTCCTTGAACTTCGCCATCTCGAGGACGGTCTCGACCGACTCCTCGGTGGCCGGCTGGATGAACGAGCAGGTGTTGACGACGATGACGTCGGCGTCCTCGGGCTCCTCGACGAGCTGGAAGGGACCCTCGGTGAGGGTCCCGACCATGACTTCGGAGTCCACCCGGTTCTTGGGGCAGCCGAGGCTGACCAGGTGGACCTTCTGCATCAGATGCCGTCAGCCACGATGGTCTCGACGCCCGCCGGAGGCGTGAAGACGAACTCGCTGGCGTCCATCTCGGGGTTCAGCTTGACCTGCGTGAAGCTGAACTCGGTCTCGGTGCCGAACTGGTCGACCAGCGTGAACTGCTTGAGCTGGTAGTTCTTCTTGGTCAGCAGGAGACGGATCTCCTTGTAGTTGCCGCCTTCGGTCTTCGGCGTGAGCTTCACGTCGAGGGACTTCTTGTCCTTGCCACCGTTCGCGTCGCGGAGCTCGACGACGAAGTGCTCATCGAGCTTCTCGAGCGAGTCGAGGAGGTCGAGCGGCACGGCGCCACCAGCCGCGGAGACGTCGTTGTAGACGAGCACGGTCTTGTCCGACGGCGTGTAGATCCACATCTTGGAGCCGTCGGTCACGAACATCGTGCCCTGAGGGCTCTTGGTGGAGTCCCACTTCATGAGCCGCGGGCGGGCCATCTCGACGCGGCCCTTGATCTTGGTCTCGCCCACGGCCGAGCGGTTGACCTGGACGAAGTCGGCGCGCAGCGACTGGACGTCTCCGTACGTCGACTCGATGCCGGTCACGACCTGCTCGACGGTGACGTCGTCCTGAGCCCACGAGGGCCACGAGACCATCAGGCCAGCGGCGATGAGCAGGGATGCGAAGAGCCGGATCATGGGGGAGCCCCGGTGCGTGGACCGGCTCTCGTAGCGCGCGTTGGGGGTGGAATCAACCATGGGTGTCCTTCAGGGAGTCAGGTACAGGAACGCGGCAGACGCGCCTGGATTCAGACCCGGGACATTCGTTGACACCGCGGACACCTGGAATTCAAACCGGCTCGTGAGCCGACCTCCTTCTCAGGCCTCCATGTGGCCGACGAGCACCTTGCGAGGACGAGCACCGTCCGCGGGACCGACCACGCCTTCCCGCTCCATCATCTCGATGATGCGCGCGGCGCGGTTGTAGCCGATCTTCAGGCGACGCTGGATCATCGAGGTGCTGGCCTTGCCGGCCTCGGTCACGATCTGGACGGCGATGTCGTAGTTCTCGTCGTACTCGTCCTCGCCGACGCCACCGATGCCCGAGTCGTCCTCGACCCGGATCTGCGCGTCGTAGCTGGGCTCGCCCTGGTCACGCCAGAAGTCGGTGATGCGGGAGACCTCCTCGTCGGCCACGAACGGTCCGTGGCAGCGCATGAGCGCGGACACACCCGGGGGCAACACCAGCATGTCGCCCTTGCCGAGCAGCGTCTCGGCGCCGTTCTGGTCGAGGATGGTGCGGCCGTCCGTCTTGCTGCGGACCTGGAAGGCGATGCGCGTCGGCATGTTCGCCTTGATGAGGCCGGTGATGACGTCGACGCTCGGACGCTGGGTCGCGACGATGAGGTGGATGCCGCAGGCACGCGCCTTCTGGGCCAGGCGCACGATGCTCTCCTCGACGTCCTTGCTGGCCACCATCATCAGGTCGGCGAGCTCGTCGATGACGACGACGATGTACGGGAGCTTCTTCGGGGTCGGGAGCGGCTGGCCCTCGGGGTGCTTGCGCGGGGCGTAGCGACGGGCCTTCTTCGGGGTCCAGTCCGCCAGCTCCTTCTCGACCTTCTTGTTGTAGCTGATGATGTTCCGCGTTCCCCAGCGCGCGAGCATCCGGTAGCGGGTGTCCATCTCGTCGCAGGCCCACTTGAGCGCGGCGGCGGCGAGCTTGGGCTCGGTGACGACCGGGTGCAGCAGGTGCGGGATGTCGTTGTAGAGCTCGAACTCCAGCATCTTCGGGTCGACGAGGATCATGCGGAGCTCCTCGGGCGTCCGCATGTAGAGCATCGAGCACAGCATCGCGTTGATGCCGACGCTCTTTCCGGAGCCGGTGGTGCCGCCTACCAGGAGGTGGGGCATCTTCGCGAGGTCCGCGACGTAGGGCCGGCCCTCGGTCGTCTTGCCGATGCACATGGGCAGCTGGTGGTCGTCCTTCCGAAACTCCTTGCTGATCATCATGTCGCGGTACCAGACCGTCTGACGCGACTTGTTCGGGATCTCGATGCCGACGACGCCCTTGCCCGGGATGGGGGCGACGATGCGCACCCGCAGCGCACGCATCGCCATCGCGATGTCGTCCGTCAGGTTGGCGATGCGGGAGACCTTGATGCCGGGGGCCGGCAGGTACTCGAAGATGGTGATCACGGGACCGGGACGGATGGCCGTGACCTCGCCGCGCACGTTGAAGTCGGCGAGCTTCTGGACCAGCGCGGCCGCCATGTCCTTCAGGGCGTCCTCGTCCAGGCGACCGACGCTCTTGTCGTGCGTGTCGAGGAGCGAGATGGGCGGGAGCTCCCAGCTGATGTCGGGCTCGCTCGGGCGGACGATGAGGTCGACGTCCTCGCCTCCCCCGGAGACCAGGTGGCCGGGGCGGATGCGGGGCTCGACGTCCGGCGTGATGACCCGACGCTCGGGACGGTCGTTGTCGGCAGGGCGCGGCGGGGCGGCCTCGACGACCTCCTCGACGACCGCGGCGGCAGCGGGCTCGACGACCGACGTGCGGGGGGCGTGGATGATGCTCGGCTCGGCGGGCGCAGGCAGCTCGTCGTGCACGCTCGGCAGCGGCTCGTCGTGCACCGACGGACGAACGAACATCGGCTCGACCACGTCGAAGCCGGACGCCCGGGTACCGGGCTCGTGGTAGACGCTGCCGTCGCCCATGGGGGCCTCGGACATGTACGGAGCGGACGTGTCGCGCTGGCCCTGCGAGGGGCGAGCGAGCGCCACGTCGTACTCGGAGTCCCGGCCTCGCCCGAGCTGGCTCGGCAGCGGGGTGCGGGCTGCGGGGGGCTGCCGGGGAGTGGCCACCTGGGATGCCTCGGCCTCGGTCGGGTCGTATTCGACCTCAACCAGCTCCCGACGCTGGACCTGCGTGGGCTCGACGGACTCACCGGAGACCGTCGGGGCCTCGAAGTGGACGCCGGAGATGCCGCCGACACCGACCTCGGGCTCGCGCGAGTCGATGCGGATGCCCAGGCCGGGTGCATGGGTCTTGCGGCGCTCGCGCGGGGCGGGCGGGGAGATGTCGACGGGCTCGTCGGCTGTCGGCACAGGTGAGTTCGGGCGCTCGATGACCGGCTCGATGACCGGCTCGGGAGCGCGCGCCATCGACGGCTCTGGCTCGTCGTAGATGGACTCCGGGCCCAGCTCGGGCTCCATGTCGAGGGACTCCTCGAGCAGGCCCTCCTCGTCCCACTCGGGGGTCGCGCGGCGCTCGGCCCACCAGGCCTTGAGCCGCTCGGTGCCGGAGCGGACACCGGACCAGGCGCCCTGTCCCCCGCTCACGAGGCCATCCCGAAGCTTGGGCGTGGAGCCCTCGACCGCGTCGACGCCGCGCCCAGCGAGGGCCTCCCAGTTGATGCCGAAGAACACCGTGGCCGCCGACAGCAGCAGGACCATCGCGATGACGTAGCTTCCGACGGTGCCGACGTGGGCGAGCAGCCAGGAGGCGGACAGGTCACCCAGGACGCCTCCCGCAGGGAAGTCGCCGCCAGCGCTCGGGTAGAAGAGCAGCGCGATGAGGGTGGCGGACCACCAGGTGCCGAAGACACCGGCAGCCAGCCGGCCCCAGGTCGGCTGCCCGCGGCGAGCGAATCGGAGCCCGAGCCACACGGTGAACAGCAGGACGGCCCACGAGGACCAGCCCAGCGTCTGGTAGAGCAGGTCAGCCAGGAGCGCGCCCCAGCGACCACACCAGTTGGCCACTTCCTCGACCGACGAGCGGCGCGAGAAGGCAGGGTCCGTCGCCGAGTAGCTCGCAAGCGAGAGGATGGTGAAGGCGCACGTCGCGAGCGCGGAGAGGTAGCCGACGTTGCGTCGGTTCGAGGGCTGGGGAGCGGCCGGCGAGGCCTTCGCGCGCGTACGGGTGCGTCCCGAAGAGGTCTTCTTCGGCGCCGCCTTGCGCGAGGTCTTTCGGGTGGTCGTCTTCTTCTTCGCAGGACTCGTGCGCGCCACAGACAGCTCCCAGACAGCAGCGGCAGGCGGATCGCCGCCTGTGGATCCTACCGGATTTCTCTTGACACGTCATCCCCCCACTTCGAGTTCCACCTCAATATCAGTGTGTTTGACAGAGCACACTCGCAGCGTGAGGTTGACGGCGTGGCACGCATCCTGGTCACTGGCGGCGCGGGGTACATCGGCTCTCATTGCAGCCGGATGCTCCTGGAGCGAGGCGACGATGTCGTCGTCCTCGACGATCTGTCGACCGGTCACGCCGAGTCGGTCGCCTGCGAGCTCGTCGTCGGCGACATCCGGGACGAGGTCGTGGTCCGCAAGACCCTGGCTCGCGGCTTCGACGGCGTCATCCACTTCGCCGCCAAGGCGCTGGTCGGCGAGTCCGTCTCGAGCCCGGCGCTCTACGCGGACGTGAACGTGCGCGGCACCGAGCTCCTGGCCCGTTGTGCAGCCGGGACGGGCGTGCGTGCGTTCGTCTTCTCGTCCAGCTGTTCCATCTACGGCACGCCGAAGACGACGCCGGTCGACGAGGACGCCCCGAAGGCGCCCGAGTCTCCTTACGGCGAGAGCAAGTGGGCCGCGGAACAGGTCCTGGCCGGGGCGGACGTCCCCTCGGCCTGCCTCCGGTACTTCAACGCCGCGGGCGCCCACCCGGACGGCAGCCTGGGCGAATCGCACGACCCAGAGACCCACCTCATCCCGCTCGCGTTGGACGCGGTGATGGGCCGACGCCCGCCGCTGAAGCTGTTCGGCCGGGACTACCCCACCCCCGATGGGACCTGCGTCCGCGACTACATCCACGTCCAGGACCTGGCCCGCGCCCATCTGCGGGCGCTGGACATGCTCCTGGGCGGTCACCCGGGTGGAGCCTGGAACCTGGGCACCGGCCGCGGCACGTCCGTGCTCGAGCTCATCCACGCCGTCGAGCGCGTCACGGGCCGCGCAGTGCCCTACGAGGACGCCCCGCGCCGCACAGGCGACCCGGCGGCCGTCTGGGCCCGTGTCGACCGCGCAGAGCACGATCTGGGCTGGCGAGCGCAGCACACCGCCATCGACGCGGTCGTCGAGGACGCCTGGCGTTGGGCACAGGCCCGTCGCTTCTGACCGAGGACAGCCCTGACCGAGGACAGCCCTGACCGAAGTCAGGTCAGTACTTCAGGGTCACCAAGAAGGACGCGGCGACATCGTCGAACTCGATGCTCGGCACCGGGTTCACGTCCGCGGAGACCCGACGACGCCAGGCGGCGTTCAGGGACAGGTCCATCCAGTCCGCCGCGTTGTACGCCACGCCACCGCGGGTGCGGATGAACATGTCGTTGCGGGTGAGCTCACCGACGTACTGCTCGTAGCGGAGACCGCCCTCGAGCGTCAGGCCGAACCGGCTGGCCATCAGGCCGTTGTACCGGAGGAAGCCGTAGTGGTAGGCGACGTAGTTCGTGAACCAGGAGTCCTGGAAGTCCTTCTGGTAGCCGAGGCTGAGGCTCTGGCCGGTCAGAGGCGTCCAGGTCGCGCGCGTCGTGATGAGCAGTCCATCGAGACCCTTGAGGTCTGTGGCCCAGCCTTCGCCGACGTTGATCTCCTCGGCACCGCGGGCCCCCTGCGCAGCAAGGGCGGCGGCCCGATCGAGCACGCTCTGCTCGTCGTAGTCGACCTGTCCGTAGCCAGCCATCGCATTGATCACGAGGGTGTGGCTCACGCGACCCTGGAGTCCGGCCGAGAGCCGCCACTCGCGGCCGTCAGGCAGCCCGAGCCGGTCACCGAGATCCTCGGCGCCCTGACCGCCGACCGCGTTCACCGCGTTCTCGGACCAGTCGAACCAGTCCATGTTGAAGTCGAGCAGCAGCGCCGTGCGCGGGAAGAAGCGCCAGTTGACCTGGGCCTCGGGACCGTACGCGGTCCGGCTGTTCAGGCGCGCGCTGCTGTTGAAGCTGGCGTCCGGGTTCCCGCTGTAGAAGTCGTACAGGAAGTGACCACCGGCGGTGAAGCTGAACGCGTTGCCGGGCTGGACGGCCAGGGCGGCGCGCGAGTCACTCGTGACGTGCGAGATGATGGCCTTGTCGGCCCACTTCGACTCGGTCGGACGGTTGTCGACGTCGAACACCGTCCCGAGCTTGAAGCCCACGATGCTGTTCGGCAGCGCGTGCACGTCGAGGTGCGAAGCGATGTCGTTGTAGCGGTCGAGGTTGCTGCGGTCGTAGTCGGGGTTCCCGTCCGCCGCCGTCCAGTAGTACTTCTTGATCCCGTAGCGGGCACCGAGGTCGAGGATGACCTCGTTCGTCTTCATGACGACAGCGATCTCCGGCTGCACGATGAGCGCAGCGCCGGAGATGGCCTCGTCAGAGTCTTCGTCCAGGTACAGGTTGCTCCTGAACTCCGTCCCCAAGTCGATCGACGGCGACAGCGTCGCGCGCCCCACCTGGACGTGGTCCCCGGGCGCGGCGTACGCCGGAGCCGCGAGCAGGACCGCGATGACAGAGAGAGAGCCTCCTGCCACCTTGCCGACTGCTGTCATCCTGTTCCGCCTCTGCATCAAGTCAGCCCGTTCCAGGGCGCGTCCAGTATGCCTCAGCGGGGATCCCGCTGCTGAGTTGCGCTACTCACCCGTTCGTGATGACCGGGCAAGGCGCCTTCTACTCGAAAGCCCTCTACTCGAAAGCCCTTACTCGAAAGGAGAGCTCCCGGGGGGCTCGTCGCCGATGCCCTCGTTGCCGCTCTCGATCTCTTCGGTGTCACTGCCATCGCCAAGGCCATCGTTGGTGACCTCGATCTCGGTGACGCCAGGAGCAACGCCCTGCTCGCCCGAGCAGGCGTCGGCCTCGGCCTTGAACTGCTGGGCCTTGGTCAGCGCGACGCCGATCTTCCGGAACTCGAGGTCGGCGCGGCCGTCCTCTCCGGCAGCCATCGCTTCCTGCATCGTGGCCGACGACGAAGCGACGACGCCCTGCAGGCTGACGGTGGCGTTGTACTTCTTGTAGACGCAGCTCACGAGAGCCGGGTCTTCCTTGCTCTTCGCGGACTCGTACATCGAAGAGAGGTAGCTCACCGTCTCGTCGATCTCGGCAACGGCATCATTCGCGAATCGGATCTTCTCCGAGTCGGTGGTGCCGCCCTGCTCGAGCGTGCCGGTCGTGTCCTGCGCGAACGCAGGGGTGGCCAGGCCGCCGACGGCAAGCGCCGCGCCGAGGGCCATGACGTGCTTCCAGGAACTCACGGTGTCTCCTTCGAACTACCAGTTGGGCACGCGTCCATCACCAACCGCGCTACTGCCGCTACACACGGCTGCTGAAGTCTATCCCACCCGCAACGAGGCCGCCGAGTTCAGGTCGATATCAACCTGATGACGGCGGCCCGGGTCCCGGACGGACCTGACGCTCAGTTCGAGGGCGTCAGGATGAACGGGTAGATGATGTCGGCCGACGTCCCCCCGTCGAACCGCCAGCTGCGGACCTTGCCCGCGATGCACTTTCCGAGGGAGTCGCTGCCCGTCGTGTTGCCGAAGACGCTCGAGCTCACGACGCGACCGTCGGTCACGGTGAAGCTCACCTCGACGCGACCTGCGAGCGAGGGCTTGTTCTTCAGCTCGGACTCGTAGCAGTACTTGACCTGCCCCGAGTACT
>JAAESX010000342.1 GCA_024228935.1 Pseudomonadota bacterium | reverse complement strand
GTCCGAGCCGGACCCGGCACGCTCGCGTAGGGCCAGCATGCCCGGCCGCACCATGGCGTCGGACGGCAGCAGCAACCCCCGGGTGCGCCCCCAGTCCTGCAGCTGGGAGACCGCCCCGAGCCAGCGCTCGAACGGGTGGCCAGCGAGCGGACGCGCCCGGCCGTCGAGGGTCCACATCGGCAGCCCGAGGGCGAGGCGAATCCATGAGGACACCGCGATGGCGCACCAGGGCGGCTCGGTCATTCCGCCGATGGCCCAGTACGCCCGGTAACCGTCGACGAGGTGCGCGATCTCGGGCCCCTGGTTCGACCGCGGCGGGTCCTCGGCGGCACCCACGTCGGCCAGGGCCAGGAGTGCGACCTCGAGCCCGATGCCAGAGCCGCCGGCGGCGATGAGGCTTGCCCGGGTGGGCATCGTCGTCGCAGTCGTCGCAGTCAGGGCCGCCCACGTCGCAGGGCCCACGATGCCATCGGCGTCGAGGGACCGGGCCCGCTGCAACCGCACGACCGCCGCACGGGTCGCCGGGCCGAAGGCGCCGTCAGTGTCGATGGGCCCGAAGCCGAGCGCGTTGATCGCGCCCTGGGCTGCGCGCACGTCGTCGCGCGCGTTGCTGTAGCCGTAGCCGATGGTCGCTCTCATGGTGTCCCTCTCACCTCGGGTCAGATCACCGTGCGGCCGGTCGTATCCGCCCGCCTGTAGACCAGGCTCCGGGCCGTGCCAGTCCGCGCCAGTTGCCCTGGCTCTGCACCCAGCAGCACCCGAGCAGCGGCGTCGGCCTTGGCGATCTGCGCCTCCGTCAGGTCCGGGGCCAAACTTCGGCATGCGCCGCCGAAAGGCCATGCAGGGGTCGCGGATACCTTGTTCTTGCTGACATCCAGCCGCAATACGGATCCCATGGTGTCTCCCGGGGCGCTAGTTGATGTTGTGCCCTCTCGCACCAGTGTACCCCCGGGGTGGTCATGGGGCCACGCCCCACCACACTGCTCCACCTGTCCCGATGGCGCCGGCTACAGTCGTGACGATGGCCTTCCAGTTGCCGGTGAGCCACTCTCCGAGAGCATGCTCTCGCGCCTCTTCGCGCACCGCCTCCTGTAAGATGGGCTCGACGCGCCGCAACAGCTCCGAGTTCTCGCCCAACGCGCGGTACAGGTCCGACCGAGGAGCCGCCTCACCCTCCCACCAGTCGAGCAGATCGGACGCCGTGCTGGCCTGTCCGGCATCGACCAGCGCGCGGACCGCTGCATCCACTGCGGCAGGTTTCGCGCCCATTTCACACGCTCGCCGGAAGCCGGGCGAAATCCTCATTTCGGAGGGTGACCCCGTGGGCGCTCATCCAGTCGATGAGAATCAGCTGCTCGCTGATCAGCGGTCGCCGCTCGCTGCGCTCTAGCTCGCCAAGCGGTCCCTCCTCGATGTCGTAGGTGGCCGCCCGCTGGCCGCGGGTCGTAGCGCCTTCGGTGAGGTCGGCCACGATCATCAGGTGCGACATCAGCGCGCCCACGGTGTCGACATTGAGGCGGATGTAATGCTGATTCATGCGCTCGCCCTGTGCAGGATGCGGTGTGCGATGATGGTGAGGTCCGGGTTCGGTGCCGCCCCGCGCAGGCCCAGCAGCACTAGCGACGCCGATGCCAGGAGGATGGTCGTCGCCGTCTTCGGGTTGCCGCTGCTCTCCCCGTCGCCGATCACGAACGTGCCCGAGCTCGGGTCGGTCGGCCAGGTGCCGGACCACGCCCCGTGGGTGTAGATTTGATAGGCGCCGGACGTGTACCGGACGCCGACGACCTGATCGGTGTCGCCCGGGGTCGCCGTGGACGGGTCCGCGTACTGGCTCGCGTTGGACACGCCGCCCCACTCGAGTCGCCCGGGGGATGCGACGTACCAGGCGCCCGCGTGCATGTTGGCGCCGCTCACGCGCAGCGACGGCCCCAAGCGGCTGTTGCCGGACGCGGTTGGATGGGTGACCCGGAGCAGCACGTATACTTCGTCGTCGTTGGCGACGCCAGAGACCAGGCCGGCGAGACCCGTGCTCACCTCCGGGCAGGTGTTGACCGCGATCCCGCAGTTCGACGAGACGACGATACGCAGGCCGGTTGCCCCGTCGGTGCCGAGGGTGCTGGCGTTGCCTCCATTGGCCGCGGTCCAGGTGTCCCCGTTGGCGTCGACCAGCGAGCCGGCGACCTTGAGGTCGACGGCCGGCTCGGCGGACCAGTCGAGGGTGGACGCGACGACCCATGCGGCGCCGCTTGAGCCACCGCCGCCGCCGATGATGCCGGTTGGGTGCCGGATGGGCTCTGGCATCAGTCCTCCACGAGCAGCAGCGTAAACCAGGCAGCAGCCGCCGCATTATTTACGTCGCTACTGACTTCGACCCGAATGTCAGCGCAGGCCGGTATACCGTTTTTGGGCCATTGGTAGACCCGGCTCGCGAAAGAGGAACCGCCCGCCCTGCACGCGATCTCCTCCTGCACCTGAAATGCCTCACCCCGAGGGCGCATCGCCAGCCTTGCGATGATGTCGGCGGCGTCTCGGCCGATGATCGCCAGGCCCCAGTCGAGGAGGTACCC
>JAAESX010000341.1 GCA_024228935.1 Pseudomonadota bacterium | reverse complement strand
TGGGCGCCGGCGAGGCCCCCAGCCGCACCCTCAGCGGCGGCACCCTGCTGGTTAGGTCGTCGGTGCTGCGCGACGTCGACGGGTGGCGGGGCCTGCCCCGGAGCGTCGACGTGGCCCTCATCGACGACGTGGCCTCAGCGGGCGGCACGGTGTGGCGGACCCACCCGTTCGGCTATCTGCTACGGCGCACTACCGGGCAACACACCTGGACGGTCGACGAGAGGTACTTCGAACGTCAGGCCGAGCAGCGGTGGGATGGCTTGGCCCTAGACGTGGCCGGCGTGTGTGAGGTCAGCGAGCCTCCGTTGGGCTGACTGGTTCGCCGAAGCGCACCACGATCGTCGCCCCCGGGCCGTCGCCCAGCGTGACGTCGCCGCCGGACTCCTCGGCCACCCGTCGCACGATGTCAAGGCCCAGGCCGCTGCCGCCGCTGGACGACCCCCGGTCGAACACGTCGGTGGACGGCAGGCCGTCGCCCTCGTCGGCAATGGTCAGGCGCGGTGGGCCAGAGGCCACCGACACGGTGAAACCCACCTCGGCCACCGTGTGGGTGAGCACGTTCTGCACCAGGTTGTCGAGGATGGACAGCACTTCGGCGGCCGGCAGGTTGACCAGGACCGGTGAATCGCCGTGCAGGTCGACGTCGACCGATCGTTGTTGTGCCGAGGCCACCACGCGCCAGAATCCCATGCGTTTGCCGACCACCACCCCAAGGTCACAGATGGTGGATTCAGCCAATTCGGCGCGCCGCACGTCCTCGATGAGCACCGTGACCTCGCCCTCGAGGTGGACGATGTCGCCGATCAGGGCATTGCGTTCGCCCAAATCGGTCACCGACTCGGCCTGCAGGCGTAGCGCGGCGATAGGGGTGCGCAGTCGGTGCGACAGGTCGGCAATGCGTTCGCGTTCGGCGACCAGCAGGTCGGTCAGGCGTTCGGCCAACTGGTTGAAGGCCCGGCCGCTCTCGGCGACCTCACCCGGCCCTCCGGGCACCACCCTGGCTGACAGGTCGCCGCCTGCCCAACGGTGGGCAGCGTCGGACAGGTCCTGTACGGGGCGCACGATGGATGCGGACAACCGGTCGGCCAGTGGAACGGACCCCAAGACGACAACGAGGCCCAACACGGCCAGGATCAGCCACGATGATCCGACGCCCTCCCGGAGCGTCTCATTGTCGACGAATGCTGTGACGACCAACTGGCCGTCCTCGCTGCCGAACGTCACCGGGACGATGGCAAGCGCCCCATCGGCCACCTCGGCAACCACCGAACCGGTAGCCGCTGATGCCACGGCGACGGCGTCGTCCGGCCCGCTGCCTATCAGCGTGCCATCGGCCATCAGCACCAGGAGGTCCGACGAGTCGAACGAGTGGAGCACGAACTCCACCTCGGCCACACCCGGCAGATCGCCTGTCGAGCCGGCCACCGCGGCAAGGGCGGTGGCCACACCGCGGGCGTCGGACTGTGCCCCGGCCAGGGCCCGGAGGCGGGCCTGAGACTGCACGGAGCGTCCGAGCGGCACCAGGAACCCGACGGCCAGCATCACGGCCAGGGCCACGAATACCAGTGCCAGGCGACGCCTCATTCAGGCTCCGGGGTCCACGAGGCGCACGCCGGCGCCGATCACCGTGTGCAGGTACCG
>JAAESX010000340.1 GCA_024228935.1 Pseudomonadota bacterium | reverse complement strand
GTCGAAGATGGCGGCGTTGCGCCTCGCGACGATGGTCGAGTGCACTTGCAGGAAGCGCTTGCGCTCGCTACTGACCCGCCATCGTTCGCTGTCGGAGGATGCCTTAGCGGCCTTGATGTCGAAGTTGGTGTTGAACCACGTCGCCGCCTCGTGCCCAATGCCGCCACGCGTGCTCGCCGCCCACGTCATAAAGTCACAGTTTTTGGCGTCGCACGCCGCCGCCTTGGCCTTCCGCTTCGTCGCCTCGGCGTAGTCGGTGGCTAGGCGCTTGCCGCTCGCCAGCGGGCGCAGCCTGTCGTGGTGCACCGCGGTGACGCACGTGCCGTCGTACACCACGGGGCGTGCCGACTCTGCATAGTTGCCGAAGACGCCGTCGCCCCGCTGGTACGGGTTGGTGTCCGGATCGTGCGCCCGCGTCGGGTCCCTGCAGCCGAGCCTCACCTCCATGACCTTTGCCGAGGCGCCGAAGGCGCGGGCGACGTCCGTGACGTGGGTGTTGAGGGATGCGTGCCCCGTGGCCAACCAGCCGCCGTAGTTGCACCCGTCCCAGTGCGTGCCGTTGAGGTGCTCGAAGAGCGACAGCGTGCGCGGCACTCGCGCTTCGCCGATGTCGCACGGGACGCATCCCGGTAGCCTCGTGCGGTGGTAGATGCACACCGAGTTAGGGCCCACGCCGACGCAGCGCGTGGCGAGGGTGATGGCGCCCTTGGGGTGGTTGAGGTAGCCCTGCGCCTCGTGGAGCCACGCCTTGTCGTTCAGCTCGACGGCCTTGTGGACGACGTCGATGCCGAGCACCGCGCCCGCCCCGAGTTGCTTCGTCGCGCGGAAGTGCGCTCGCGTCGCCAGATGCACCGTCGGGTCGTTAACGATGGCGTCGAACATGTCCTGCTGCAGGGCGTTGTTGGCGACGTGCTGGAAGTGGCGCCCCGAGACCTGTTCGATCCCCTCGTAGTTGACCGAGCCGTCTTCCGCGACGATCTTATTGCGGAGGGACCTCCAGTCGTCGGCCTCGCCGTCCGGGCCGTGCTCGAAGCCTGCCGAGTTGCTCACGAGCTCTTCGATGAACGCGATTGCCTCCGCGAGCATCGGCACGCCGGACGCG
>JAAESX010000339.1 GCA_024228935.1 Pseudomonadota bacterium | reverse complement strand
CTTGTGTCAGGGTGATAAGGCCTGGCTACGCGACCATCGAGGTCGACCTGAAGCACGAGAAGGCCGCGGGCGACCGCGAGTCGGTGCAGGCGGCGGAGCGCTCGTACATCGAGCGCACCGCGCCGAAGAAGAAGGAGCCCACTAAGGAGCAGCTCGCGGCTCGAGCCGCGGCACGCAAGGCCAAGAAGGCCCGGCAGAAGGCGCGCCGGGCGACGGAGGCTGGCGAGCGCGCCGCGAGCGAGGCCGAGCGCGCGGAGGCCCCGCGGGCGCAGCTGCGCGAGAACATCCAGTACGTGATGGCCGGGCTGCGGTCTGCAGCTGCGCAGGCGCGCAGCCAGGCCGGGTCCAAAATGGGGGTCGAATACTCGCTGCCCCCGGAGAGGGACGACGGGTATCGACGCGGCCCCAGCAAGGTGTACGCCACAGTTCCCCAGGGGACCGTGGCGACGACGGTCGCCCCGGACTGGCTCGCGAACGAGCTGGCCGGGCGCGGCAAGATTGATGCGGCATGCCGCGACCGCATGGTCATGCACCTGATGACGGCCGCCGGCGCCTCGGCGCCGGCCGACGCCGTCTTCAGGTTCACGGCTGGCGAGGCGATGCAGACCGAGGACGACGACGAGGACACCGACCGCTCCGAGGAGTATTCCGACGACGGGAGGCTGTCCGACTTGTAGCTGG
>JAAESX010000338.1 GCA_024228935.1 Pseudomonadota bacterium | reverse complement strand
GCTGGCGAGAGCCGTGCTGAGACGAGGGTCCTTCACGAGCCAAGCCGACCTGGAGGCCCGACTGCGCACCTACATCAACTACTACAACGTCGTCGAAGCAAGGCCGCACCGGTCGAAGACGAGCGCGGACGACATGCTGAGCAAGATGCGGATCGGCAGTTCAGAACTGCTGAACTAGTCGCAGCTCGCGTCGTAGGCGGCCTGGACGCGGCTCGTGAGCGACGCGTCGGCCTCGGAGAGCGCGTCGGGCAGGTCGGCGAAGTCCTCGCCCAGCAGCTGCTCGAGCACGAACGTCTGGCCCGCGCCGGTCTTGTAGAACGCGTCGCTGGTCACCGCCGCGAGCTGGGACTGGACCCCGTCGGTGTCGAGGACGCCGGCGTCGAGCGCGAGCTGCAGGGCCCACCAGTCCGGGATTCCCTCCTCGACCTCCATGCGTCGCTCGGCCTCGGGGCAGGAGAGGTCCCCGACCAGCGTGCCTTCGAGGCCTGTCCAGCGTGCCTCGCGTCGGCTCAGGAAGTCGCGCAGGTCGGTGCAGACCTCGCCGCCGGCCAGGACCTGCTCGACCGCCGCGTTCAGCGCGCTTCGTTCGGCTCCGACGCCGTCGTAGCAGGCTCCATCGATGGACGAGCGGTCCGGCGGCGTGTCCCACTCCGGCCAGGTCGGGCCGGGCAGCCCCTGCCACGTCGGGCTCTGGACATGCACGTGGAACGCCTCGTGCGTGGCCAGGTAGAAGCGGGTCTCGCGGTCGAGGTCCATGCCCTGGGGCTCGAGCGGCAGCAGCACCGCTCGGTCGACGCCGATCGACTGGAGCGCCTCGACGACGCCGTCGGGCTGGACGGTGGCCTCGAACAGGGCCGCCCACTCCTCGCGCGTCGCGTCCTGGGTGCCCAGGTAGTAGCCGAAGATCGGTGTCAGCAGGGCGGGCTCGTCGGTCACGTGCAGCCACAGGGCGCCGCTGTCGTGCCAGACGCCCAGGCATGTCCCGGTGTCCGCATCGACGAACGTGGCGACGTGACTGGCTCGCATCCGCCAGCCTGCCCACCGGACCTCGCTCGCCACGGCGGCGTCGAGGTCGGCGAACAGCTCGGCCGCGTCCGCGCGCTCCGAAGCGGCGAGGCACTCCTCGGGCAGCTCGTAGCCCGAGTCGATGGCCGAGTCGGCGGGTGAGTCCGTCGGGGAGTCGGGCGGCGGGGTGTCCTTGGCGGTGCAGGCGAGGAGCCAGATCATCCGTGTCCCTCGGTCTCGGTGGTCACGTAGGGGGCGACGCCGAACAGGACCGCCATCGACCCGTAGGCGATGACGAACGGCCAGGCTGGGGACAGCGACAGCACCGTGTCGCCGAACGTCCACGCGTAGCTGTGCATCAGCCCGGTGGCCGACAGCGCGGCCGCGACGACGCACCAGATGGCGGCCTTGTGGAACTCGCGCTCGATGACGATGGCCATCCCGGCGTCGATCGGCACGGCCCATGCGATCCAAGCGAGACCGCCGGTCAGGGCGATGAGCGTGACGAACACGCCGTTCAGGATCGAGTACCCGGCGCGGGAGCCCATGCCCTTCCAGCCGGGGTGTCCGATGTAGATCGTGGTCGGGAAGCAGGAGCCGAACGCGGCGGCGCGACGATGGGCCGGGCGAAGGTCCGGAACAGGAAGCCCAGGCTGATGAACGTCAGCGCGATGCCCGACAGGGTCGCCAGGAGTGCAGCGCGTGGGGTCGCCTTGCGCAGCTTCTCGGCCAGGAACGCCCCGCCGAGCTCGATGACGCCAGATCCGAAGCAGGCGACGAGCCCCGCCTGCCAGGCGACGCGAGCGGGATCGGCGGCCCCGACGGCCTCGGCGGTGAGCTTCGCTGGGAGCATGACCAGGAAGACGTGGGCGAACAGCGAGACGGTGTTGGTGCCGTAGGGCAGGGCGCAGACGTCGTCCCGGCCCGTGGACGCGGCCAGCTTCTTGGCCTGCCACGCGTAGTACAGGTTGCCGACCAGCAGGCTGACGGCGCAGCCGGGCAGGACCGCGCCGTACAGCAGGTCCGGCCCGAAGCCGAGCACGTACCGGCACAGGGCGTCGATGAGCAGGAGCTGGACCAGGTTGTCGAGCGCCAGCCCGAAGAGCCCATCGACGTCGCCTCGAACGAACCACTTCATGGGCCGGTTCTACCGCGGGTTAGGTCGAGGCGATGTGGTGGATCCTCGCTTGCTACCCGGACGTTTCGGCCCCGACCCTCGCCTGCCCTGACGCGGGCGCTCCCCAGGTCACGCTCCCGGCGGACGACGCGCCGCACGAGGAGCCCGTCGAGTGGTGGTACTGGACCGGTCACCTCATCGATGGCGACGGCGTCTGGTACGGCTTCGAGGAGGTCGTCTTCGTCTACCGACTCGACGGCTATGAGGCGACGAGCGTGCACCAGGCGCTCACGACGCCGGACGCGTTCACCTACGACGTGGCGTATGCCCACGGCGAGCTGCCGCAGGCCACCACCGACGGCTTCGTGCTCGAGGCCGAGAGCGCGAGCGCCATCGGTGGAGACGGGTCGGATCGGCTGATCGGCCAGGTCGAGGGGGCCAGCTGGCTGCTGGACCTGTCGGGCGCGCGCACGGTGCTCCAGCATGGCGACGGCTACCACGACTACGACGAGGGCTACACCTGGTACGCCTCGCGGCCGCGCATGACGGTGGGCGGGACGCTGACGCTCGACGGCCAGGAGAAGTCGGTCACGGGGTCGGCCTGGTTCGACCACCAGTGGGGCGATCTCGTCGCGCAGACCGAGGACGGGTGGGACTGGTTCGCGCTCCAGCTGGACGACGGGCGCGAGCTGATGCTGTTCCTCGAGCTGGACGGCGATCTGGTCGGGGGCACGCTGTCGGATCCGCTCGGTTCGTGCGAGCTCCAGCCCGAGGAGTTCACCGTCACCGAGCTCGGCGAGTGGACGAGCGAGGCCACCGGATGCACCTGGCCGATGGGCTGGGAGATCACCGTGCTGGACGAGGTCTTCACGGTCACGCCGACGCGCGAGGACCAGGAGCTCGCCAGTTCGTACCGCACGTATTGGGAGGGGGCTGTCATCATCTCGGGCGACAGCACCGGCCGCGGCTACGTCGAGATGGCCGGTCGCTGCAACTGACCCTGGAGAGACCATGTTCCTGCTGATGACGACCCTGGCCTGGGCCGATGCCATTCCGCCGAGCCCGATCTGCCCCGCCGGGGCCGAGGGCAAGAACTCGCATGCGGGGCAGTGGTGCGAGCTGGTCGACGCCGAGGCGTGTCTCTGCGTGGTCGAGGACTCCATCCCGTGCGGGGGGCGCCGACCGCCGTCGGCCGAGCCCTGCATGGTCGAGCGGAAGGCGGTCCAGGGCGAGTGTGGCGCCGGCGGCGTGTGCGCGACCGGGACGTGCGCGAACGCCGACGCGTGTGCGAGTGCGCCGACCGAGGTGCCGGAGGTGCCCGAGGCTCCGGAAGTGCCCGAGGCTCCCGAGGCTCCCGAGGCTCCGCCGACGACCGAGGGCTCCGATGACGGCTGCGCGCATGTGCCGCTGGCGAGTGGGGCGTTGGGGCTGGCTCTGATCGGGTTGGCTGGGGTGGTTCGGCGGCGGGACTGAGCTCGAAGGGCCACGACGGGCTCGTGAGCTCGCTACCTCGAGTCCGTCTCTGGGAATGCCCGGGGCGCGATCTGTCCTACCGCTCGTGCTGTGGGCCGGCCGACTTCGTCGGCTGATCGGCCCGCACTCCCGGGGAAGCCCTCGGC
>JAAESX010000337.1 GCA_024228935.1 Pseudomonadota bacterium | reverse complement strand
GATGGCGCCGACAACGACTGCAGCGGAGTGATCGATGACGCCCAGGGCGCCTCGCGGTGGTACGCGCACGAAAACGTCGCCGGGGACGGAGCGAACGGCGTGGACAGCTGCGTCGCACTGACCGGGCGCGTCTCCAACGACTGGGACTGCGACGATGGCGATCCCTCCGAGCCGGTGTACGCAGATGCGAGCGCCCCGAGTGGCGGCACCGGGTCGTTCGACGCCCCCTTCTCATCCCTCCAGGACGCGATCGATGTGTCGTCCTCGTGCGTCGCAGCGATGCCGGGCTCGTACAGCTCCATCGAGATCACCTCCTCGATCGAGGTGCTGGGCGTCGGCGGGCCCGTGGAGACGACCATCGACGCGGGTGGCCAGAGCTGCATCATCCGCCCCATAAACAACGGCACGTGCGAGATGGACGGGGTCACGGTCACCATCGCGAGCCATTCCAACGCGCGCGTACAGCGACGACGAGGATCCCTGCAACGACGAGCTGGGGCTTCAGTCGACGTCGCCATGCGTCGATGCCGGGGACCCGTCGGCGACCCTGGATGACGCCGACGGCTCGCGGAACGACATGGGCGCCTGGGGCGGCCCGGCGTCGGACTGGTAGACGTCCACGATGGCGTCGAAGTCGCAGGCGAGCAGCGAAGCCGCATCAATGGAACGCGGCCTTCACCTTGTCGTCCCGAAGGACGGTCAGACACCAGATCCCGACGGGGACCGAGACCAGGAAGCACCCGCAGCCCGACAAGCACGGGAGCGCCGCCAACACCGCGCCGACCAGCGCCAGCGTGTGGCTCTCCAGGTGACGCATCTTCCAGCCCGCCGCCGCGACGACGCCCGAGAACACGAAGTTCATCGCGCCCATGAACGCCAGCAGCGTCGTGTCGGCCGCGACGGCGTTCTCCTCGGCCGGGGTCCAAGCGGCCCCGATGCCATCCGCGAAGCCAAACAGCGCGTTCAGCATCGTCACGACCGCCATCAGGCAGCCGAGCACGCCGGTGATCAGCAGCGCGGTTCCGGGTCCGGTGACCCGTGCTTCCGCCGCCGCTGCCGCCGGGTTGGCGTGCTCACCCGGGGTCATCGACCACCACGGTGCCGATCAGTCGATCCGAGACGCGCCGACCGTCCCCGAACAGCACCAGGCCCAGATCGACGAAGCCGATGAAGCCCAGGGTCACGATGGCGAGTCCGACGTTCACGCCGTTCCGCATCAGCGCCTGCTGGTGACTCGCCGGCGAGCCGTCGGCCATCACCAGCGACTGGTTCATCGCCTTGCGCCCGATGGACTTGCCCGGCCCCATCACGTTGTCCTCGACCAGCGAGGGGATGACCGAGATGAAGTAGGCGACGGCGTTGCCGACGCCGGGGATGATCGAGAACAGGATCTGCAGGATGCCGTGGCTGATGAAGCCGTCGACCACCGCTGCGAGGATTCGCTTGCCGACATCGGCCTTCGTGGGAGCACTCACTTGAACACCGCGTTGAGCCACTGGAGAGCGGACTCGTTCTCGCCGATGGATTCGCCGTTCTTCAGCTTCTCACCGAGCAGGTAGGCGTCGTACGCCGTGATCGGCAGCACCGCGAGGCCGACACACACGAGCGACAGGGCGAGTCCCGCGACCAGCGAGACCAGGGCCTTCTTCTTCTGACCGAGCATCCAGTAGCCGGCAAAGCCGACGGTCAGGGCGTTCAGCACAGCCGGGACGACGGGGTTGACGTCCGGCTTCATGATCTGTCCCACGGGGGACCTCCGAAGAAGGGCCCTAAGGCTACCTCACTCGGGGAGCGACACGTACACGGGGTACAGCGGCGAGACGCCCCCCTCGGGCACGTGGATGTAGTACTCGGTCGCCCAGTAGGGCTCGCCGGCCAGTTCGTAGCCGGCCGTCAGGACGACCGGCCCCGAGAACGTCCCGTAGACCGCGAAACGTCCGGTCTGTCCGGTGAGCTCCGCTTCGGCGTCGAAGTCCCCATCGTCGTCCAGGTAGCAGGCCTCCCAGACGGTGCCGTCCTCGTCCGTGACCCACACGAAGCCTTCGTGCGCGATGGGCCAGTCGCCGCCGTCGTCGACCTCGTACCCCGCCAGGTTGTGGCGCATCAGGCCCTCGACCAGCGAGGTCCCGGTGCCGTCGTCGCAGCCCTCGAACTCCGCCGCGATGGTGTCCTGGGCGTCGGTCGTCCGCATCCACACATCGCCGTCGCCGAGCTCCAGATCCTCGAGCCCGACGCTGCCGGCGAAGCCCGTCGGCAGGTATCCCTCGCCTTCCAGCGTCAGGAACACCGGCGAGCCGCCCACGGCGTCGACCTCGACCCAGCCGCGGCCGTCGGTGATGCCCGTGCCGGCCTCTTCGTACGTGGGCCCGAGTGAGGTCACGGTGACCTCGCTGGCCCCCTCCTCGGAGTCGGGCCCCTGGGTGATGACGCCCGAGATCTTCACGATCTGGGCCTCGTATGCGCACGCGGCGAGCAGCAGGATCATCGGACACCCTGGAAGTACCAGGCCGCGACGATGTCGCCGCCCTGTGCGCCGTAGAACTCCTCGGTGACCGTGCCGTCCTGGTCCAGGACCACCGTGATCTCGCCCGGTTCGAGGTTGAACGCGAAGAAGTAGTCGACCGGCCCGTCCGGCTCGGCCTCGACCAGCACACCGTCCTCGACCACGAACGCCAGGACCCCGCCGGCCCCGCCGTTGCTCAGGATCGAGATGTCATCGGCGTGGATGCTGTCCCGGTCGAGCGTCGCGCCCCAGACGTGGACGAGCGCCTCGGTGCCGACGTGGATGTCGATCCCGACGCCCTCCTCGAGGCCCTCGAAGAACGGGTCCACGTGGTCGACGTTCCAGCCGAACATCGGGAAGATCAGGCCGTCACCGGTGGGCGCGCGTCCCTTCCAGATGGCCGGGTGGTAGCCCTCGCCCCCGTCGATGACCGCGGTGTATTCGACCCCGGAGTCGAGCTCGGCCCGCCAGTACCCGGGGTAGTCGGGGAAGGGCTGCTCGCCGACCGCCATCTCGACCAGGGCCTGGTCGAGGAACGTGACCGAGCCGGTGGAGACGACCTCGCCGTCACCGGCGATGGGGGAGTCGTAGACCCACCCCTGGACGTTCACCTTGCCGTCGTCGTCGTTCTCTGCCGCGGGGACACAAGCGAGGAGGAGCCACATGCGCACACCATATTGCCTTCAGAGGCCCAGGTCCGAAACCAGCCCCTTGGACTTCAGCTCGCGCCCTGTGTGCCAACGCAGCAGCTCGACCAGGATGTTCCGGTCCCCCGGTGGGCACGTCACGTCGACCAGGTCGGCCAGCGGCGTCCGACGGGCCTGCTCGATGGCCCCCAGGAGCTCGACCGAGACCTCCTGACCGCCGCCGCAGTGACCGTGTCGCGCGCCTCCCGCGTCGGGCGCGAACACCGCAGGGTCCGACAGCTCCAGCCCGCAGACATCACAGAGCAGGAGCCGCGGCGTGAAGCCCGCGAACGTCAGGGCCTTGGCCTCGAGGCCCAGGCGCCACAGGAGCTCAGGGGGCCCGGTCATCGCGTCCAGCGTCAGCAGCGCGACGTCCAGGAGCGTGTAGAGCTTCACGGCCTCGTGCTCGGCGGGCATCAGCGAGGACACCAGCTCGCAGGCATACGCGGCGAGCGCGATCCGGTCGAGATCGTTGCGGATGTGCGGCCGGCCGTGCTCGAGCGTGGCGCCGTTCATGAGCCACAGCTCCCCGCGACCGCGGTGGACGAGCGCCTGGATCCGGTTCCCCAGGTCCAGGGCCCCCGTGAACCGCTTCCGGCTCTTCCTCGCGCCCTTCGCCAGCGCCGCGATGCGCCCGTGCTCCGGGGTCGCCAGGTGCACGATGCGGTCCGCTTCGCCGTAGTCGACGTGCCCGACCACGATGCACGTGAGCTCGGTTCCGCGCGCCACCTACAGGTAGAGCGCGGTCGCGAGCGTCATGTAGACCACGATGGCGACCGCATCGATGAGGATGGTGACGAACGGACCGGTCGCGAGCGCCGGGTCGATGTTCGCCTTGTCCATGAGCAGCGGAATGATGGTGCCGAAGGCGGCGGCCGCGAAGACCGTCGCGACGATCGAGCCCCCGATGACTCCACCCAGCGTCGGCTCGCCGTACCGAAGGATGCCGAACCCAGCCAGCGCGCTTCCGAGCACGACGCCCAGGATCAGCGACACTCGAAGCTCGCGGAAGACAAGGGTGAACCCGCCTTCTCCAATCCGCACGCCCCCCGTCGCCAGGTTGCGTACGGCGATGGTCGCGGCCTGGATGCCGACGCCACCGCCCAGCGCCATGATGACCGGGTAGAAGCCGGCCAGGACGACCTGCTCCTCGAGCGTCGCGCGGAAGCCCCCGATGACCTCGGACAGCAGGATCCCGCCGAGCAGCGTGACCACGAGCCAGGTCAGGCGCTGCCTGGCCGCACGCCAGGTGTTGGTCCCCGAGAGATCGAACTCCTCGGCCACACCGGCCATCTTCAGCATGTCCTCGGCGGCCTCCTCGCGAAGGACGTCGAGCACGTCGTCGATGGTGACGATCCCCAGGAACCCGTTGGTGTCGTCGACGACGGGTACCGCCAGGAAGTCGTACCGGGCCGCGATGCGAGCGACCTCTTCCTGGTCCGTCTCCGGGTGAACGCTGATGACCTCGGGGGTCATGAACTCCTGGATCTCCGTGCTCGGCGGCTTCAACAGCAGCTGCCGCAGCGAGGTCACGCCGACGAGCTGCCCGTTGTCGTTCTCGACGTACAGGTAGAAGACCATCTCCACGTCGCCCTGCTCCTGGAGCGAGGCGATGGCGTCTCGACACGTGGTCTCGGTGTGCACCAGGAACGCGACGGGCGACATGATTCCGCCGGCGCTGTCCTCGGGCCACGCCATGAGCTCTTCGGCCTGCTCGCGCTCGGCGGGCTCCATCCGAGCCAGGAGCTGCTCACGGAGCTTGTCCGGCAGCCGGGCCATGAGGTCGGCCTGGTCGTCGGGGTCGAGCTCCTCGAGCCACAGCTCCACCCGGGTCGCGGGGACCTTGGCGAGCGCCAGGGCGAAGTCGTCCTCGTTGAGCATGAGCAGGACCTCGCCGGCCTGCTCGTCGGGGATGTGCACGACGACGAACGACGTGTCGCTGCGCGTCAGGTGGGTGATCGCCTCGGCGATGTCCTGCGGGCTCGACTTGATGAGCGCCTTGATGAGCGGTCGGGTGGCCTGCCGGCGAGCGAGCCGCCGAATCGCCTCCACCCGTGCCTGGACGAGGTTGTCGGCCATGGCTGCCTCCCTGGTCCGGCGTCAGTCGTCGATGAAGACCAGTCGCCGCGCTTCGCTCAGGTTGCCGAGGGGTTCCACGCGGCTGCCGTTGTATATCACCCCGGCCCGAGTGAGGTCCGCGAGCTCCACCGCGATCTCGGCGGCGTGGTCCACGGACACGCTGCACTCGAGATCCCGACACAGGACGCCGCTCACCTGTTCGACGCCGTCCGACTCGATGCGGACCCGGACCGGTGCCGTCGCGCGAACCGTCAGGCCGTGCCGCTCGACGACCTCCTCGGCCGGTGCCTCGTCGCTGGGCGGATCGGCCGCTTCGTCCTCGTCCACGGACCGACCGATCTGGACCAGCAGAACGGCAGCGACCAGCACGACGACGACACCTCCTCCGACGCGGAGGAGGGTGTCGTTGTTCACAGGCCCTCGGCGGCCAGGCGCTCCTTGGCCTGGCTCCCGAGCGGCGTGCCGGGGTGCTGGTCGACCACGGCCTGCAGCCAGGCCTGACCGTCCGCCATGCGTCCCATGTCCAGATAGGCCTCACCCGCGATGAGCGCAGCCTCGGGGAACTCGTCGGCACAGGTGTTCGCGACGTCCGAGGCCAGCTCGGCCGCCTTGGCCTGCTCGCCCGCCGCCGCGTACGCCGCCGCCAGGTTGTACCGGCTGCCGCACCAGTTGGGCTGCCGGAAGACGGCCTCCTCGAGCACGGCGACGGCCTGGGCGGTGTTCCCGGTCTGGAGGTAGGCCCACCCCAGGTTGTTCAGGATCTTGGCCGGCTCGGGGTAGGTCAGGTCCTCGTTGGCCACGAGCAGGTGCTCGATGGCCTCGTCGTGCCGTTCCAGCTTCTGCAGCAGGTACGCGTAGTTGAGACGCGTACCGGCGTGCGCCTTGTCCTTTCGGATGGCCTTCTTGAACGTGTCCTCGGCCTGCTCGTGGGCGCCGCGCTGCATGTACGCGACGCCGAGCAGGTTCCAGGCATCCATGTTCTTCCGGTTCAGATCGACCGCGTTCTCCAGCGACGCGATGGCCGCCTGCGGGTTGTCCTCCTGGACGTGCGCCGCAGCCAGATCGAGCTGCGCATTGCTGCGCTCGATGTCCTTGACGGTCACACAGGCGAACAGGATCGTGAACCACATGGGTTGCTCCTAAGGGAGGTACTTGCCGACGAGGATCTCGACGGCGGCGCGGGTCTCAGGCGGGATGAGCTCGGGCCGCGTCATGATGGCGTGCTCCATGCACCCCGTGACAGGAGGAGGTCCGTCGAAAGCCGCGATTTTCGGTGCAACCCGACGAATCACGTCCTTGGCCGTGGCCACGTTCGCGGTCAGGACCCGGATGATGTCGTCGACGCGGACGTCGTCGTGGTGCGGGTGCCAGCAGTCGTAGTCGGTGCTCATCGCCAGCGTGGCGTAGGAGATCTCGGCCTCGCGAGCGAGCTTGGCCTCGGTCACGTTGGTCATGCCGATGACCCGAGCGCCCCAGCTGCGGTACAGCTCGGACTCGGCACGGGTGGAGAACTGGGGGCCCTCCATACAGACGTAGGTGCCGCCATCGTGCGTGGTGGCGCCGGCCTCGTTGGCGGCCTCGAGCACCATCTTGCGCAGCTCGCCGCAGACCGGGTCGGCGAACGCGACGTGGCCCACGATGCCGTTCTCGTAAAACGTGACCGGGCGGATGCTCTTGGTGCGGTCGATGAACTGGTCGATGACGACCATGTGGCCCGGCACGATCTCCTCGCGCAGGCTGCCGACCGCGGAGACGCTGACGATCCAGCCCACGCCCAGCTTCTTCATTCCCCAGATGTTGGCCCGGTAGTTGACCTCGCTGGGGTTGTGCACGTGACCGCGCCCGTGGCGCGGCAGGAACACCATCTCGACGCCGTCGAGGTCGCCGCAGATGAACGCGTCCGAGGGGTCGCCGAACGGGGTCTCCACCCGCTCCTCGCGGATGTTGTTGAGTCCTTCGATCTCGTAGAGGCCGCTGCCTCCGATGACGCCGATGCGCATGTCTTGCTCCGTCAAGAGTTCTGGTACTAAATCACAAGAGGGGGCTGTGCCCCCCACCAATCAGTCGAGCGAGATGGTCGGGCCCTCGATGCCCGCCTCCTCGATGCGCATGCCCTGGGTCGCCTTGCCGAGCTGGCCACAGGCTGCGCTGATGTCGATCCCGCGCGTGGTGCGGATCGAGGTCTGCACCCCTCGCTTGACGAGGAAGTGCTGGAACGCCTTCACGTGGTCCTCGCTGGGGCGGAGGATCTCGCGCTGCGGGTTCTCGTTGTAGGGGATCAGGTTCACCTTGGACTTCACGCCGCTCATCAGCTTGACGAGCCGCGCGGCGTCGTCCCAGCTGTCGTTGAAGCCGGCCATCATCACGTACTCGAACGTGATGCGCTTGGCATGCGGAAGCGGGAAGTCGCGGCAGCCGTCCATGAGCTGCGACAGCGGGTAGCGCCGCGTGATGGGCATCACCTGGCTGCGGCTCTCGTTCGTCGTGGCGTTGAGCGAGACCGCCAGGTTCACCGGAGTGGCGGCCGCGAGGCGGGCCATCTGGGGGACCAGGCCGACGGTGCTGACCGTGATCTTCCGGTGGCTGAAGTTCAGCGCGGACTCGTCCAGCAGGACCTCGAGGCTCCGGATGAGGTTCGTGATGTTGTGCAGCGGCTCGCCCATGCCCATGAAGACGAGGTTCGTGATGCGCTCGCCCTCGGGCAGGCTCTGCTGGACCTGGAGTGCCTGGTTCAAGATCTCGGCGACGCGCAGGTTCCGCTTGAAGCCCAGGTCACCGGTCAGGCAGAACGAGCACGCCATGGCGCATCCGACCTGCGAGGACATGCACAGCGTCATGCGGGGCTTGCTGTGGCCGGGGATGCCCGGGTCGGGGATGAGGACCGACTCGATGTGGCTCTCGTCCCGGAGTTCCCAGACGAACTTCTTCGTGCCGTCGGCGCTGTCGAGCTGCATCGCGGGCTCGAGGAAGTCGATGACGAAGGCCTCGTCCAGCTGCTTGCGAGCCGTCTTGCTGACGTTCGTCATGTCGTGGAAGCTGGTGACGCCCTTGTTCCACACCCACTTGTAGACCTGGCGCGCCCGGAACTTCGGGTGGCCCTGCTCGACGAGCAGCTCGGTGAGCTCCGAGAGGGAGAGCGACTTGATGTCGATCTTGCCGTCGATGGTCTGGGGTCGGGCCATTTTGCCCCCCTCTAACGCAGCCGGTCGGCCAGTCCCGTCCAGCGGGCTTCGTTCCCACGCGAGCGGATGGCCGTGCCCACCGCGCGGCGGCTCCCGACGATGGCGCAGAACTCCTTGGCGCGCGTGACCGCCGTGTAGAGCAGCGACCGCCGCAGCATCACGTGGTGTCCGGTGTGCAGGACGACGACCACCGCGCGGTACTCGCTCCCCTGGGACTTGTGGATGCTGATGGCGTAGGCGAGCTCGATGAGATCGAGCTGCTCGCCGACGAGCGTGACGACCCGGCCGTCGAAGTCCACGGTCATCGAGCTCTCGTCGAGCGCCGTGATGCGGCCGACGTCCCCGTTGAACACGTCCGTGTCGTAGTCGTTCTTGACCTGCAGGACCCGGTCGCCTTCGCGGTACCGCCGCTGGCCGCGCACGAGCTCCTTCCCATCCGGATTGAGGAGGTCCTGGAGCGCCTCGTTCAGCGCGAACGTTCCGAGCGGGCCCTTGCGCATCGGGGTCAGCACCTGGACGTCGACCAGCGGGTCGAAGCCCTTGGCCGGGAGGCGCTCCTGCACGACCTGGCAGAGCGTCTGGCGAGCCCGGATGGCGTCCTCGCGGGCAACCAGGAAGAAGTCCTTCTTGGCCGCCTGGCTGCTCTTCTCGGCGCTGACGACGGGCAGTCCACGCAGGATCCGCCAGGCGTTCTGGACGATCGCGCTGTCCTCGGCCTGGCGGTAGACCTGGGTCAGCGAGGCGACCGGGACCTGGCCCGACGAGATGAGGTCGGCGAGGACGTTCCCCGCCCCCACGCTCGGCAGCTGGTCCGCGTCCCCGACCAGCACCAGCCGCGCCCCGCTGGGGAGCGCCGCCAGCACGGCGTCCATCAGGCCGAGGTCGAGCATACTGGCCTCGTCGACGACCAGGCCGTCGATCTCCAGCGGCTTGCTCGCGTCGCGGGTGAAGCCGCCCGTCTGCATCGAGTACTCGAGCAGGCGGTGGATGGTCTTGCCCTCCTTGCCGCAGCTCTCGGCCAGCCGACGAGCCGCCCGACCGGTCGGCGCGGCCAGGGCCCAATCCTCCTTCTGCAGGTCCGCGGCCTCCATCAGGACCTTGACGATGGTGGTCTTGCCGGTTCCCGGACCGCCGGTGATGACCGAAACGCCGCTGGCCAGCGCCAGGCCGACCGCCCCGGCCTGGTCCGGGTTCAGCGTGAGTCCGACGCGGGTCTGCGCCAGCTCGACGCTGTGCGAGACCTCGCGGCGGTCCGTGAACAGGGCCTTCAGCCGGTCCGCGACGTCACGCTCCCGGCGCTCGACCTCGGCGCGGTAGACCGGGCTCGCGACCGGATCGGTTGTGTCTCGCACGACCAGGCGCCCCTCGAGGACGAGCCGCTTCAGCGAGCCTTCGACGCGGGCAGCCGGGATCTGCAGGTCCGAGCAGCGTCGGGTCAGCTCGCCGCGCGGCAGGAAGCAGTGGCCGTCCGACTCCCCCTCCATCAGGAGCCACCGGATGGCGGCGTCGGCCCGCCGGGGGTCGTCCGAGGCGATGCCCACGGCCCGAGCGATGGTGTCCGCCGTCCGAAAGGCGACGCCCTGGATGTCGTCGGCCAGGCGGTACGGGTTCGAGGTCACGACCTTCAGCGCGCCGTCGCCGTACTTGTCGAGGATGCGCTGGGTCACGGCCGCCCCGAGCCCATGCCCGCGCAGCATCACGGTCAGCTCGCGTCCCGACTTGTCCCGTTCCCAGCAGCCGATGATGTCGTCGAGCCGCTTCTTCCCGATGCCGGGCACCTCGAGCAGCCGCTCCGGCTCGTCGTCCAGGATGTCGAGCACCTCGAGGCCGAAGCGGTCCACGGCCCGTCGAGCCAGCTCGGCGCCGAGTCCCCTCACCGCTCCGCTGGCCAGGTACCGCCGCAGCCCGTCGAGCGTCCGTGGGTCCTCGACCAGGTACTGCTTCACGCGGAAGCGGCGGCCGTACTTGGGGTGCGTCGACCAGCTCCCGTCCAGCCGGACATGGGAGCCCGGCGGCAGGTGGCCGATGGGGCCGACGGCCACGACCTCGCCCGACTCGGCTCGGATTCGGACCACGGCGAAGGCGCCATCGTCCGTCGCGTAGTCGACCCGTCGCAGCTCCCCCTCGAGCGTGTCCGAGTACACCTACTTCGCAGCGTCGCCGGAGATACCCACGTCGCGCTGCTCGGCGTCGATGGTCTCCTCGGCCAGCCCCGAGGCCTTCGGCTCGAACGGAGCCAGGTCGTCCAGCCCCCGCAGGCGGCGGGCCTCGTCCGGCATGACGATTCCGGCGGACATGATGATCTTGAAGGCCTCCTCGACCGTGATGTCGAGTCGGCGGACGTCCCGCGCAGGGAGCACCAGGTAGAACCCGCTGGTGGGGTTCGGCGTGGTGGGCAGGAAGATGCTGACCGGCTGGTCGTCGTCGAACTCCCGGCCCGTCTCGAGGAAGTTGGCCTCGCCGGTCAGGAACGCGATGGCCCAGGCTCCCCGCCGCGGGTACTCGACCATCACCACCTGCTGGAAGCGCATCGCGTCGCCGCCGAACAGCGTGTCCACGAGCTTCTTCAGGCCCTGGTAGACCGCCGACAGCACGGGCACCTTCGACAGCACCCACTCGAAGAACTCGACCAGCCGCTGGCCGACGTAGAAGCGCGTTGCGGCGCCCACCGCCAGGACCACGATGACCGAGATCAGGATGCCGAGGCCCGGCATCTGGACCTGGAACAGGTGCTCGGGGTGGACCTTCTCCGGCAGGATGTCGAGCACGCTGTCGACGACGCCGGCGACGGTCACGACGACCCAGAACGTCACACCCGCCGGGATCAGGACTGCGAGTCCCGCCAGGAAGGTGTTGCGAAGGTAGTTCAGGAAGTTGGACACAGGTATCCAGGCAGGCCTGTCAGCGAGAGTAGACCTCGAAGCGCTCGAGGTGGAAGTGTCCCATCGCGCGCACGACAATCTTCTTGTTCAGCCGATGCTCGAAGGCGTCAAGCGACTCGAACTCGGCGCCGTACAGCAGGTCCGCCACGCGAGGGTGTGCGTTGACGTAGATCGTCTCGCGGTTCTGGGACCGATGGGCCTCGCGCTGGGCCTCGCGGAAGATGTCGAAGCACAGCGTCTCGCGAGCGCGCAGGTGCCCGTTGCCCTCGCAGTAGAAGCAGTCCTCGGTGAGGAACCGGGTCAGGTCCTCCTGGACGCGCTTCCGCGTCATCTCGACCAGACCCAGCTCGCTGATCTTCAGCACGTTGGTGCGGGCCTTGTCCTTCTTCACCTCTTCCTCGAGCGCCCGGTAGACCTTGTTCCGGTTGGACTCCTTGTCCATGTCGATGAAGTCGATGATGACGATGCCGCCGATGTTCCGCAGCCGCAGCTGGTGGACGATCTCGGAGACGGCCTCGAGGTTGATCTGCGTCGTGGTGTCCTCGAGCGAGGACTTGCCGACGAACTTGCCCGAGTTGATGTCGATGGCGGTCAGCGCCTCGGTCTGGTCGATGACCAGGTACCCGCCGCTCTTGAGCCAGACCTTGCGTCCCAGCGAGCGGTTCACCTCGACCTCGACGCCGTAGACGTCGAACACGGGCTCCTTGCCGCGGTAGAGCTGCACGCGCTCCTTGAACGAGGGCATGAAGTCGCTCATGAAGCCCTGGACGAGCTCGAACTCGTCGCGGTCGTCGACCACGATGCGGTCGATCTTCTCGGACAGGTTGTCCCGCAGGAACCGCAGCACCAGGCCGTAGTCCGCGTGCAGCAGCCGCGGCGCCTTGCCCTCGGTCGCGGCGACCTGGACCTTCTTCCAGGTCTTCAGCAGGTAGTCCATGTCGAGCTGCAGGACGTCGTCCGGCTGGTTCGCGCAGACCGTGCGCACGATGAACCCGGCCCCCTTCGGGCGGTGCTTCTCGACGAAGTCCCGCAGGCGGCGACGCTCCTTGTCCTTCTCGATGCGACGGCTGATGCCGACGTGCTCGACGGTCGGCATGAACACGATGTACCGGCCGGGCAGCGTCACGTGCGTGGTGATGCGAGCGCCCTTGGTCCCGATGGGGTCCTTGGCGACCTGGGCCACGATCTCCTGGCCCTCCTTCAGCAGGTCCTGGATGGCCGGCTGTCCCGCCCGCGGCTTCTCGCGGGGCGTCTCCTCGACGACGGTCTCCTCGGGGGACGTGGGCTGCCGGTTCGGCATGTCCAGGAACTCGGGGTAGATGTCGCCGACGTACAGGAACGCCGCGCGCTCCAGGCCGATGTCGACGAACGCCGCCTGCATGCCCGGAAGCACGCGAACGACCCGTCCCTTGTAGACGTTCCCGACGTACCCGCGGTCGCGGCCTCGGTCGATGTGGCACTCAGAGAGCTGGCCGTTCTCCAGCTGCGCAACACGGAGCTCGCGCCCCGTCTTGTTGACGATGATTTCCGAGGACAAGAGTCGCTCCAGCGGACGGCGCACGCGCACGGAGGCCGGCCATCGTGCTCGAGCACGTCGTTTGCGGCGTCACGTGGGGTTGCTGCGTCACGAATAGATGATGGGAAGAGGATGAAAAACGAAGAAGTCGAAACAAGACGAGAGGACAGTGTTTTCGCACGCTTCGGGGCGCGCGTCAATCCTCAGTGCACGGTGGCGTCCCGAGCGAAACGGCTGATGTCCTTGGGCGCACCGACGACGACGACGACGTCGCCCTGCTCGATGACGACGTTCGCGTCCGGAGCCGTCTCGAGCTCGGAGTCGGGCTTCCGGATGGCCACCACCAGGACGCTGTAGTCCTGACGCAGGTGGAGGTCGCGCAGGCGGCCATGGTGCTTGGGGTTGGTGCCGATGAGCACGTCCTCGAGCGACAGGTGGCCGTGGTGTCGGGCCACCGCCTGGTCGAGGAAGCTGGTGCTGGTGGGGTGCAGGAGCGAGCGGGCCATCCGGTTGCCGGAGATGCCGTACGGGCTGATGACGTCGGTGGCCCCAGCCCGGCGAGCCTTGGGGACGGCGTCGGCGTCGTCGGCTCGCGTGAGGATGGGCAGGTGCGGCGCCAGCTGGCGGGCCGAGAGCGTGACGTAGACGTTCACGGCGCTCGAGGGTGTCGCGACGGCAAGCCCACGGGCGGCGTCGATGCGGGCCCGACGCAGGACCTCGTCGCTGGAGCCATCTCCGACGATGACGACGATGCCGGTGTCGTCGAGTCCCTTCGTGGCCTCGGCGTCCGGGTCGATCACGACAACGGTCTGGCCTTCGTGCCGCAGATCGAGCGCCACCTCGGCCCCGAGCCGGCCGTGGCCGATGACGATGTAGTGGTCGTGGAGCTTCTCCACCCGCTTCCTCCGGGTCCGTTCGCGCAGGTCGTGACGCAAGCCGCCCTCGACGACGTAGCGCGTGAACTGGCTCGCCGTGTAGCCCCCGAGCGACAAGCCCCCGACGATGAGCAGCATCGTGAAGGCCCGACCGCCGTCGGACAGCGTGTGGACCTCGCCAAAGCCGATGGTCGTGACGGTGATCAGCACCATCCAGACGCTGTCGAGGACCGACCAGCCCTCGATCATCATGTACCCGGCGGTGCCCGCGACGAGAATCGCGAGCATGGCGGGAAGCACCCATCGGAAGCGCTGGATGAACACGTCCCTCTGGTAGTGTGCGGTGCCCCGGGGCGCCCGAGCTTGCTGCTGTTGTCGCTGATCTCTGCCGTCCTCGCCGCCGATCCGGTCGATCCCTTCACCGAACCCGACGAGGCCGATCTGTTCCTGATGGAGGAGCAGATCATCACCGTCGCCAGTCGGTATGCGCAGACGGTCCGCGAGGCCCCGGCCATCGTCACGGTCCTGACCGACGACGAGATCCGGCAGCGCGGGTTCAGGACCCTGGCGGACGTGCTGCGCAGCCTGCCCGGCGTGTACGTAAGCACCTCGCCCGAGGGCCGGAGCCTGGGCTGGGTCCGCGGCGTCGTGGCCCCCGACAACAACAAGATCCTGCTGATGGTCGACGGGGTGCCCTGGTACGATGGCGTCTACACGCATGCCTGGATCGACGAGTACCTGCCGCTGTCGATGGTCAAGCAGGTCGAGATAATCAAGGGCCCCGGCTCGGCCATCTACGGCACGAACGCCTTCTCGGGCGTCATCAACGTCGTGACCTACCGGCCCGAGGACCTGGACGGCCCATACGTGCGCCTGACGAGCGGGACCGGAGCCCGGTTCGAGTTCTCCGCGGTCGCGGCCGAGCGCGCCACGGTGCGCGGCCACGACCTGTCCGCGATGGCGTACGTCCGGGCGCTGTCATCGGATGGAGACGGCCTGGAGCTGACGCCGAGAGACCGGCGGAACGTCACCGGGACCCGACCGGTGCGCAGCATCAACGCGGGGCTCGACCTGCGCGTCGACAACTGGACGGTCCGGTTCGACCACGTCGACTACAAGCACACCTACTTCACGCTCGAGCAGGACGACATGCTCGATGTGTTCCTGCAGTCCCCCGACGAGTTCTACCTGGGCTACCGCGACGACTTCCTGTCGCTTCGCTACGACGCCCAGATTGGCCGGGACTTCACGCTGTCCCCCCAGGTGCAGCTCCAGCAGTACGACGACCCGGGCCAGTACGCGTACGTCATCGGCTGGACCCAGACCGAGGACGACGAGGGCAACATCTCGATCGACATGCTCTCGACGCTGGTCGAGACGCACAAGAAGACGCGTCGGTACGCCGGCGCCCTCGAGTACCAGGCCCGACTGGCCGCAGCGCACACGAACGTCGGCGGCGTCGGCATCGAGGGCGTCCAGGTCCTGGCCCTGTACGACGAGCAGTTCGACAACGGGAGCCACGAGCCGGTCCGACCGCGCGGATTCCAGGCGCCCTCGGGCGAGACCATCTTCGACGTGTACGCGTACACCCAACACACCTGGCGAGCCCGGTACTGGCTCGAGCTGACCGCGGGCGTGCGGGCCGACTACAACCTGCAGGCCGAATACTTCTTCCCCTCACCTCGCCTGGGTGTGTTGCTCGTCCCGACCGAGGACGTCACCGCCAAGCTGCTCTACGGCCGTGCCTTCCGAGCGCCGACCGTGCGCGAGCTGCTGGTCGAGGTGCAGCCGGACGACGACGGGTTCTACGCCTTCACGCAGGGGAACCTGGCGCTCGAGCCCGAGAAGATCGACACGGCCGAAGGCGAGGTCGCGTGGCGGCTAGCGAGCCCGGTCACCCTCCGGGGAGCGGCCTTCGCGTCGCTTCTGAGCGAGTTCATCGACAAGTCCATCGAGCGCGACCAGTACACCAACCGCGGCTCGGCCCTGGTCGTCGGTGGCGAGGCCGAGGTGCTCGTCGAAGCGGGTCCGGTCGACGCCGCGGTCTCGTACGCCGTCACGCGCGGCACGACGGACGACAAGCGGGTGTACGAGTTCCCGCCGCACATGGCCCACGGGCGGCTCACCTGGAGCCCTGTCGACCGCTTCCACGTGACCGGGATGGCCGACTGGTACGGCGTCCGGCCGCGCTCGGAGTGGTCCCCGGACGCCGGCCTGTCCGATGGCTCGCCGTTCGGGCTCCTGCACGTGGCCGTCGCGACAGACACGCTGAGCGACCGACTCCGCGTCGATCTGTCCGTTCGGAACATCCTCGACACGCCCCACCAGACGCTCGTCTACATCGACGACGCCAACGCGGTCAGCGGGGACGCGGCGAAGTACCCGAACGACATCGACGGCGAAGGCCGCATGTTCATCGTGGGCCTCGAGGCGGACCTCTAGCCAGGCTCAGGGGGTCCCTGGCTCGGTGTTGCAGACCAGCGCGAACGCCGCTCCGGTCGGGTCGAGCGCCTGGACGACCCGCTCGCCACCCGGGACGTCCATCGGGCCATTCAGGATGGTGCCGCCGTGCTCGCTGATGGCGGCCGCGGCTGCTTCGAGGTCCTCGACCCGGACGTAGAAGAGCCAGTTCGGGGGCGCCGGCATCGACTCGGGCCTGGGCCAGATCCCGCCCAGCATCCGGTCCCCGTGCCCGTACATCTGGTAGGTGCCCATTGGGCCCATGTCCATGGCGTCTCCCAGGCACCAGCCGAACAGCTCCACGTAGAAGTCGCGCGCGCCGACCGGGTCGCTGGTCGCGAGCTCGTGCCAGGAGACGAACCCCGACTCGTCGGGGAACCGCGGGCTGTCGCTGCCCGAGATGACGCTCAGCCAGGCGCCCTGCGGGTCCTGGAAGATGGCGAACCGGCCGACGCCGGGCAGGTCCACGGGCTCGCCGACGACGGTCGCTCCCAGCTCGGCGGCGAGCGCCACCGTCGCATCGCAGTCCTCGACGTGCACGCAGCCCAACCAGTGGCTCGGCATCGCCGCCGACTCGGGCAGTGGGCGGGCCGCGCCGATCGGGTACGGCTTCTCGCCGCCGGGCACGGCGACCATCGCGAAGTCGGGGTCATCGCCCCAGGGCAGCTCCGTCCAGCCGACCACCGCCGAGTAGAACGCCCGCGCGGTCTTCGGGCCCGAGGAGTTCAGCGTGAACCAGCACCAGTTCGACGCGGCCATGTTCAGTCCTTCTTCTTGCGGGTGATGACGCAGCCGAACGAGCGCGTCTTGGCCGGATCGACCGTGTCCCCCGCCAGGTGCTGCGTGAGCGCCGTCTCCAGGAAGCGCTGCGAGGGCGCATCCTTGCGGCCGTCGTACCCGATCTGGTCGTCGACAGCGCCGCGATAGACGACCTCGAGGTCCTGGTCCAGCACCAGGGCCTCGGCGCTGGCGTGGATGTCGAAGTGGTCGAGGATGGCCTGGTCCGCGTCCAGGAACACGGGCCACTCGAGCCCGTACTCGACGAGCTCGGCCCGGATGGTGTCCGGCTCGTCGTGCACCGAGCCGTTGACGAGCGCGAAGACGGCTCCGGGGAACGCCTCGGGTAGCGGAGCCAGGGTGGGCACGTACTGCTGGAGCACCGGACAAGCCGCCTGGTGCGAGAGCAGCACCAGCGGCTGGCCGTCCGCCAGCGTGCGCAGCGTGAGCGGACCGTCGAGCCCACCGGTCGCGAGGTCGAACTTCGGCGTGCAGGCCAGGAGCCAGACGATCACAGGGTCCCCTCCACGTAGTAGAAGCGCGGCAGGTGCATCTCCTGGATGCGCTGGCTGCCGTTCTTCACGACGGCTCCCGGATCCGGGTTGATGGGGTTCCGATCGCTGTTGTCGTAGACGACCTCGGTGACCAGGCGGGTGCCGGCGGCCAGGTGCTTCGGCTCGGTCAGGCGCCAGTGGGGCTGGTACTTGTACTGGAAGAACGGGATGTTCAGGAGGACCTCCTCGGTCCCGTCCGGCGAGACCGCCAGGTAGCGCACGCTCTTCCCGCGCTGGTGCATGTGCGGGACCATCTCCAGCACGGTGATGTCGGTCTTCAGCTCGAGCCCGGTGGTCATCGTGTGGTCGCTCGTGTGCGCCGGGATCTCGAACTCGCCGCGGTACAGGTTGGCCCGCTTGACCTCGCGGGGCTCGCCCTCGGCCTCGTACAGCATCACCGAGATGCGGTTCTCCTCGACCTTCCCCGTCAGGCCGTAGTGGATCTCCGCGGCGAGGATGGTCCCAGCGGGAACCCGGATGGCGCGGCCGTCCTCGAGCTTGAGCGTCCGCTTGGAGCGCCCGTACGTCATCAGGATGCGCTCCTCCATCATGTGCTCGATGAGGTGCAGGTCGGCCCCACCGGCGTCGTCCGTCGCGAAGTGCTTGCCGTCGCCCTTGCTCTTCCGGAGCCGGAGCATGTCCGAGGTGCCCTTTGCCAGGAAGACCTCCTGCTCGAGGGGCTCATCGATGGCGACCAGGTTCACGTGGTGCACGACGTCCTGGTTGAGGGTCAGCCGGACCCCGCGGATCCAGGTGTCCTCGGTCAGCGTGCCGAGCGTGGCGTAGCGGTACTCGTCCGGTCCCGCCGCGGGCAGCTCGTGCGTCTCCTCCATCGTGAACGTGATGTCGGGGCGGCCCATCCGGGGCTTGATCGATGCGACTCGGGAGAGCTCAGGCATCGGGTCGGGCGCCTCGGCGTCCCGTGGGAGACCGGCCTCGAGCCAGCGCACCAGATCGCCGAGCTGGTCGCTGGTCAGCGCGCCCTCGACGCTGGAGTAGTAGGCGTCGTGACCACCGGGGGGCATCCGCTGGGTACGCACGGTGTGCCGGATCATCGCCGACCAGCCGTGGAGCTCGTCGAAGCTACGGAACAGCGGGTACCGGGCGTTGTCGTGGTGGCACTCGGCGCAAGCGCGCAGGGTCGGGAGCACGTCGGCGAGCGCGGGAGGCGGCTCGGGCTCGGGAAACGCACAGTCCAGACCATCCGCGGTGCGGATCCAGGTGTCCTGTTCCAGGTCGAAGACCACGGTGTCCCCTGCCCGGACGATGCCGAGCGAAGGCGCGATGAGGCCCATCTCGTCCATCAACACCGGAAAGTCGGCGTCGACGTCGGCGCGGTCGACGCCCAGGGGTGCGATGCCGAAGACCTGGTCACCAGCCGGCGCCGGGACCGGACAGTCGGGGGTCCAGCCCACCAGCGTGACGACGCCTGCGTGGTACTGCAGCGCGTGCGAGTCGCCGTGCTGATCGATCAGCCGGAAGTCCTCGACCCGCTGCGTTTGCGGTCCCGGACTTGCGCAGGTGCACGCCAACCAGGCCCAGATCATCTGCCGCCGTCGTCGTCGACGACCTCGTCCACGAAGTCGAGCAGCATGGGGTCGACGTCGAGCCCGAGCCGCTCCATCGACGCCCGGTTCAGGACCACACGGACGGACGCGGGAGACTCGACAGGCAGATCGACCGGGCTCTCCCCTTCCGAGATGCGCAGGGCCAGGTCCGCGGCCTGCCGCCCCACCTGGGCGTAGTCCGGGGCGACGCACATCAGCGCCCCCGCCTGGACCAGGACCTCGCTGCTCGCGATGATGGGCTTCTGGTGGCGCAGCGCCTCTTCGCGCAGGAAACGGAAGTTCTCGGGCGTGATGACCTCGGAGTCCGGGACGAGCCAGACCGCGTCGATGTCGTCGCGCATGTTCAGGTAGGCGCCGCGGACGTCCCGCTCGCCGTGGACCCGCAGGACCTTGAGCTGAAAGCTGGCCGCCTCGGCCGCCTCCATCGCGGTCGAGACGTGGGCGCCGCTGTTCTCGGTCGACAGGATCATCCCGATGCGGTGGACGTCCGGGGTGAACAGGTGGAGCTGGGCCATCAGCTCGGCCGGCTCGACCTCCTGGGACACGCCGGTGATCAGCCCGCCCGAGATGCCGTAGCGCTCGGGCTGTCGGACCATGGCGTACACGAGCGGGACCTCGGGCACGCCTTCGTGGGCGGCGTAGGCGGCCTTGGCGCCGAACGCGACGATGGCGGACGGCGCCTCGCGGCTGAGCTCGACGACGGCCGCATCGGCCAGATCGCGCTCTCCTCGGATGTCGATGACGCGGACCGTCCGACCGGCCCCCTGGAGCGACTCGACCACCTCGAGCGTCGGCACGTCGTACGCGGCCACGGAGTCACTGCGCAGGACGACGACGTCCGCTGCGAGCGTCAGACCGGAGAGCGCCAACCACACGCCGGGAGTCTACCGCCGGCTCACTCCCAGGTCAGGAGCAGCTTCGTCGGCTTGCCGGACTCGATGCTCGCCGGGAACGCCCGGATGGCCCCCGTCGCCGGATCGCGCAGGGACACCTGGTGGTCTCCCGGCGCCAGCGCGTGGAACTTCACGGGCACCTGGCCGATGAGCTGTCCGTCGACGAGCACGTCCAGGCCCTTCTGCGAGGCGGTCACGTACAGGAACCCCGGCTCGGCCGCCGCCTCGGTGGCTGGCTCGGCGGTCGGCCCGTCCGTCGACTCGGTCACGGGCTCGGTCACAGGTTCGGTCGGCGGCTCGGTCACGACATCCTCGACCGGCTCGGGATCACCCTGGACGCGCGGCGTGGGCACGACGACCGGGTCCGGGTCCCGAACGAACGGGGTGACGGCCGGCTCCTTGTGGATGACCGGCCGTGGCTCGGCGACGGGCTCGGTGACGGGCTCGGCCACCGGCTCGACGACCGGGGTGGCGACCGCCTCGGTGGGCTCGGCCATCGGTGCGGGCGGCGCGTTGGCCTGGGTCCAGTAGATGGCTCCCGCAGCTCCAGCCGCGATGAGGCCCATCAGGACGAGCATGGCGGCCACACCGACACCGACGCCCTTGGCCGCGGCGACGGTGACCTCGCGGGTGCTGGTCCCCTCGCGCGCGAGCGTCCCGTCCTCGGGGTCGAGCGGGCGCGCGTCGGGCACGGGAGGTGGGGGTGTGAGCTCCCCGGCCTCGTACTGCTGCAGGCGCGTCGAGATGCCGGAGACCCCGTCGTGGTCGACGCGGTCCATGAACTCGGACAGCTGCTGCCGGGTACACAGTCCGCCCAGGGGCTTCGCGAGCTCCTCGAGGTCCTTTCGGAAGGCGAGCGCCGAGGGGTACCGCAGCTCTCGGTCGGTCTCGAGCGCGCGCTTCATGACGAGCGCGAACCGGGCGGCGTCGATGTGCGGCGGGCTGCGCGTGATCGGCCCGATCTGGCCCGCCAGGATGCGGTGCATGATCTGGACCTCTTTCAGGCACGCGAACGGATGCACGCCCTCGGTCAGCTCATGGAGCATCAGGCCACAGGCGAACAGGTCGGCGCGGCCGTCGATGCCGGGGCCGTCCTCGATCTGCTCGGGGGCCATGTAGGCGAACTTGCCCTTCAGCGAGTGGCCTCGGGTGCTCTCGATGCGTCCGTCGGCCTTGGCCACGCCGAAGTCGATGAGCTTCACCTCGCCGCTGATGCTGACCATCACGTTGCGGGGGTTCACGTCCCGGTGGACGACGTTCAGGGGCTGTCCGCGCTCGTCCCGGGCCTCGTGGGCGTACTGCAGCGCGTCGAGCACGCCCGCCACGACCGACAGCGTGACCTTGAAGGGCAGCATCACGCCGCGTCGGGCCAGGTGCCGCTGGATCTGCCGGAGGTCCATGCCCGGCACGTACTCCATGGCCAGGAAGAACTCGCCGTTCTCGACGCCGAAGTCGTAGAGCTGGGCGATGTTCTGGTGGTGCAGGCGCGAGTTGATGCGCGCCTCGTCCTTGAACATCCGAAGGAAGCCGTCGTCGGCGAGGTTCTTGGTCAGGACCCGCTTGATGACGACGAAGCGGTGGTAGCTCCCCGCGGCCACGCTCCGACGGGCCAGATCGACCTCGCTCATGCCGCCGGCGCCGAGGCGCTCGAGCAGCACGTAGGGGCCGTAGTGGCGGGGGTAGCTCACCGGGTGAGTCTACCGTCCAGGAGGGCTGCCCGTTTCCGGGTCGCCAGGAAGGGGGATGTGGGGGGCGTGGGCGCTGGAGTTCATGGCGCTCGGCCCTGACACCCAGTCCGGCCAGGATGGGAGTTCTGGGGGTCAGAGCCCCCAGTTCCTCGACCCTGCCCGTGAGGATGGGAGTCCTGGGGGTCACAGCCCCCAGTTCCTCGACCCTGACACCCGGCCCGTCCGAATGGAGATCCTGGGCGTCAGGGGCCCCAGTTCCCCCAGCCTGACCAGGAAGGGCCTCAGTACGTGTACGGGTAGATGGTCACGGCGTCGTACGTGTCGAACGTGTCGTACGCCACGATGTCGACCTCGTAGCCGTCGTTGTAGCAGTCCAGGTTCGTCGAGTACTGCAGCCAGTCGCTGAAGTAGACGTCCGGGTCGGCGGTCTCGTTGTACAGCTCGAAGCTGTCGACCAGGTTGCCGTGCACGCTGTAGACGTCGGCCCACACACCCACGATGTCCTGACGACCGTTGTCGTCGAAGATCTCGGTCTCGAACCACCAGACGAAGTCGTGGTTGTAGTCGTCGTAGTAGCAGCCGCTCTCGGCCCAGCTGACGTACGGCGTGTAGTTGACGTACTGCGGCGGCTCCGGCTCGTGGTGGTCGTCGGTGTAGACCACGCAACCGGTGGTCAGGGAAATCGCGCCCAGGGCCAGGATGAGTCCGCTTCGCATGAGAGCCTCCGTGTCTGCTGGGGGGAAGACGCGGCGCCGGCGGTTTCATTCAGGAGAAAGTTCGATGTGAGAGCTGCGCGTTACGGGGCGGTCGTGAACGTCGTCGTGCTGGACCTCAACGCAGGACGCCCCAACGCCGGGGTGGCGGCCATCTGCGCAGCCATCGAAGCCGCTGGCCACTCGGCGGATGTCATCGACGTCCGCGGCGGAGCCCCCATGCCGGCCTCGCCCCAGGCGGTCATCGCGACGGGCGGACCCGGCAGCCCCCACGAGGCAGGCGACTGGCAGCACGCCTACCGAGCGTGCCTGCGCCGGGCGGTGCTCGACGAGGTCCCACTCCTGGCCATCTGCTACAGCTTCCAGGTCCTGGCGAGCGAGGTGGGCGCCCGCGTCGACCGGCTGTCCGACAACCGGATGGGTGTCTTCCCACTGGAGGCGAGCCCCTCGGGCCGAGACGACCCCTGGCTCTCGCCAGCGGGCCGGACCATGGTCTTCGAGATGCGCGGCTTCGGCGTCTGGGGTGGAGACCTCGAGGTCCTGGCCCGGTCGAGCGAGGGCGACGTCACCGCCGCACGCTTCGGTGAGCACGCGGTGGGCTGCGTGTTCCACCCCGAGGCCGAGCCCGAGTCCGTCGCGGCCTGGATCGCCGTCGAGGACAACCGCGAGATGTTGCGTCGCAATGAAGCGGCCGCCGATCCCGAGGAGGTCCAGCTCACGGCGCCTCTCCTCGTCGAGGCGAACGAGACCCTCCTCGGCGGGTTCCTGGCCGGACTGTGATGGGCAAGGAGTGATCAAGCGCCTGCAGCTCGTCGCGGATGCGGTCGGCCCCATCGCGCGAGGCCACCCCTGGGTCTACCGCGAGGGCCTGCGTGGCCACGCCGAGGTGGGCGAGCTCGTTCAGCTCGTCGATCCCCGCAACCGCCCGGTCTCGTTCGGGATCTTCGACGAGGGTGCCATCTCGGTGCGCGTCCTCGGCCGGGAGGTCACCTCGCTCGACCGCGTGCTCAGCGACCGACTCGCGCGGGCGGATTCCCTGCGGTTCCGGGTGGTTCCAGGCGTCACGGACTGCTGGCGGGTCGTGAACGGGGCCGGCGACGGGCTGCCCGGCATCGTCATCGACCGTTACGGCGAGCTGGCCGTCCTGCGTCTGTACAGCAAGGCCTGGGTCCCCCACCTGGAGCTCATCACGCGCAGCATCAAGCGCCTGGGCTGGGTCGGCAGCATCGCCCGCCGACTGGGGGTCACCCGGGTCGACGGACGCGAAGGCCTGGACGTCCTGCACGGCCAGGTCCCCGACGTCGTGCACGTCCAGGAGCACGGCATCCAGCTCCTGGTGCGCCCGCGCGAGGGCCAGAAGACGGGCCTCTTCCTCGACCAGCGCGAGAACCGCCGGCGCGTCGGCGAGCTCGCTCCGGGCCGCCGGGTGCTGAACCTGTTCGGCTACAACGGCGGCTTCTCCATCCACGCCGCGATGGCCGGAGCCGCCCACGTGCACACCGTGGACCTGTCCGAGCCGGCGCTCGAAGACGCTCGCGAGATCTTCCGGATGAACGGCCTGGACCCGCGCCAGCACGCGTTCGAGAAGGCCGACATCTTCCGCTGGAAGCCGACCGCCCCCGTCGATCTGCTCATCTGCGATCCGCCCTCGCTCACGCATGGGAAGAAGTCCGACGGCGCTGCCCGGACGGCCTACCGCGACCTGTCCCGCCTCGTGTCGCCATGGGTCAGCAAGGACGGCCTGCTTGCGGCCTCGTCCTGCTCGGCTCGCTTGACGTTCGACGCCTGGGAACGAGCTGTCCGGGACGGCATCAAGCGCGCTGGCCAGTGGGCCTCGCTCGAGCGCGCCGAGGCCCCGGCCGACCACCCGGTCGCAACGGAACACCCCGAAGGGCGCTACCTGAAGTTCCTCGTACTCCGAAGGCTGACATGACCCCCGTCCGCATCTACACCGCCGTCCCGTGTGGCTACTGCAGCGCCGCGAAGGGCTTCTTCAAGGACAACGACATCGCCTACGAGGAGATCGATCTCACCGGCGATCGCGACGCAAGGATGGACCTGATCCAGAAGACCGGGCAGCGCACCGTCCCCCAGATCTTCATCGGGGACACGCACGTCGGTGGCTACACCGATCTCATCGCCCTGGCGCGCTCGGGCGGCCTCCAGCCGCTGCTCCACCCCACCGCGGAGACCGCCCCCTGACGTGACTCGTGACCCAAAGTGTTGACGCGGCAAGATTTTTCGTTGCGTCGGCCGAAAACCGCGTGGTAGGTCTCTTTCAGCATCGCGGACCCTTCTCTCCCCACTGGGTCCCGGCTCCTCCCCTTCCCTCCCCGCACTTCGAGTCACATGGTCAACACCGCTCCATCGGGTCCTGCCGAAGACGGCGTGATCGGTCTGTCCGCCCAAGACGGCGTGCTGCTGCTCACCCTCGACCCCAAGGCCAGCTTCGAAGCTTGGCGCCAGGCCGTTCGAGACATGTTCGGCGCGACGCCGGACCGGTTCCGCGGCAAGGACGCCCGCCTCGACTTCGGGACGCGAGCCATCGACCTGTTCGACCTGCGGCGCCTGGTGCACGTCCTCAAGGACGAGTTCGGCGTGTCGGTGACGGGGCTGTACTGCACCCAGGAGAACCTGGTCCGGTACGCCGAGCGCGAGCTGAAGCTCCGCATCTACCCGCGGCTCCCCGAGCCGGTCGAGGTCGAGGAGCCCGAGGCCGAGGAGCCCGAGGCCGCCACCGAGGTGGAGGTCGAGCTCGACGACGAGCCCGAGGAGCGCCCGGCCATCGAGCCGCAGCGCAAGACCCTGGTGATGGAGAAGGGCCTGCGCAGCGGCCAGGTCATCCGCCACACGGGCGACGTCATGATCTACGGCGACGTGAACCCCGGCGCCGAGGTCACCGCGACCGGCAACGTCGTGGTGTTCGGACGCCTCGAGGGCATGGTCCACGCAGGCAGTGAGGGCGACGACGAGTCGCACATCCTGGCCTTCGACCTGCGCCCCGCCCAACTTCGCATCGGCTGCCGCATCGCGTTCTCGCGAGGCAGCGGAACCACCCCGCTCCGTCCCACCTACCAGCCTGAGCTGGCGTGGGTCGAGGGCACGCGAATCCTGATCGAGCCCTACCAGGGCCGTCTTCCGCAGAAGTAGCAGCAGCAGCAGTAGGAGCTGACATGAGTGAGTGCATCGTCATCACCTCGGGCAAGGGAGGAGTCGGCAAGACGACGACCTCCGCCAACCTGGGTGTCGCCTTGGCGCTGAAGGGCCACAAGGTCGCCGTCGTCGACGCCGACATCGGCCTTCGCAACCTGGACGTCATCCTCGGTCTCGAGAACCGCATCGTCTACGACCTCGTGCACGTCATCGAGGGCGAGTGCCGCCTCAAGCAGGCGCTCATCCGCGACAAGAAGCTCGACACGCTGTTCCTGCTCCCCGCGGCGCAGACCCGTGACAAGAGCTGCGTGACGCCCGAGCAGATGAAGGGCCTCATCGAGCAGATGAAGGAGGAGTTCGACTATGTGCTGGTCGACTGCCCCGCCGGCATCGAGCAGGGCTTCCGGAACAGCATCGCGGGCGCCGACAAGGCCATCATCGTGACCACTCCCGAGGTCAGCGCCATCCGTGACGCCGACCGGATCATCGGGCTGGTCGAGGCCGCCGAGCTCCCCGAGCCCCGCCTGGTCATCAACCGCTTCCGCCAGAAGATGGTCGACCGCGGCGACATGCTCGACAAGGACGACATCCTGGAGATCCTGGCCATTCCGCTGGTCGGCATCATCCCGGACCACGAGGACGTCATCATCAGCGCCAACCGCGGCAAGCCCGTCGCGTACGACGACGAGTCCGTGGTCGGCGAGGCCTACCGCCGCGTCGCCCGCCGCCTGACCGGCGAGCCCGAGGTGCCGTACATCGCCATGGAGCCGTCCGGCTTCTGGGGCTCGGTGAAGCGCTGGATGGGACTCACCGCCGCCACCGGGGGTGCCTGATGTTCGAGTTCGTGAAGGACTTCCTGAACAACAAGGGCAGCAAGGACGACGCCAAGGCGCGACTCAAGCTCCTGTTGGTGCACGACGCCGTCGACCTCACTCCGGCCCAGCTGGAGGCCATGAAGGCCGAGGTCGTCGAGGTCATCGGCAAGTACGTCGACATCGATCGCGACGCCGTCGACTTCAAGCTCGAGCGGGCCGAGGGCGCTGTCGCCCTGGTCAGCAACGTGCCGGTCCGTCGGGTCACCGCTCGGGCGGTCTAGTCCCGATCCGTCTGGTCCCGGGCCGAGATAGAGTCCCCGCATGGGACCCCGCACCATGATGAAGACCACGGCTCTATTGGCCGTGGTCTTGATCGTCGTGGGGGCCTGGGTGAGCCACAAGCGGCGCGTACAGAACCGCACGGAAGCCGACCTGGTCGAGAAGATCGAGACCGAGCTGACCGCGCCGGTCGCTGACATCAGCAGCGGCGAGATCCCGGACCGTCCTGCGGACACCGAGCTGCTGGCTCAGGTGCTGCGCATCGCGCGAGAGATCCAGGGCCACCTCGGGCCCTGCGTCGAGATGTGGCCCGAGCACCCCGACAGCGTCCGCATCTACGTGCACGCCGACGCCGCTGGGCGTCTGGAGACGCTGCTGGTCGAAGGGGCGCCGCCCGAGAGTGCGAGCTGTTTCCTGAACGCCCTGGAGAAGGGGCGCTACCCGCGGAACGCCGATGGCGTCGCGGACCTGCCGCTGTACTTCGACTAGTTCAGCAGTTCTGAACTGCCGATCCGCATCTTCCTCAGCATGTCGTCCGCGCTCGTCTTCGACCGGTGCGGCCTTGCTTCGACGACGTTGTAGT
>JAAESX010000336.1 GCA_024228935.1 Pseudomonadota bacterium | reverse complement strand
CATCCCCCGAGTCGCCGTCGTCGGCCTCGGTGGGCTCCTCGGACTGCTCGCCCGGGGCCTCGACGTCTCCGTCTTCGAGCTCGGACTCGGTGCTGCCGACGACGGACGGATCCGTCGAGACGCAGGCGAGTAGCAGCAGGGTCATCTTGACTCCAGCGGAACTGGACGAGGTTCCGCGCGCGATGGGAAGATGCCTGCTTGGGGCCCTGGTTTCAAGGTTGTTTGCAGTATTTGTGCTTTTCGTGACATCGCACAGGCGCCCAGCCCGGCGTTCTACTCCGTGCAGCTCCCGGTCTCCTGCCAGGCCAGCACCTGACCGTCGCCGAGGTCGGTGAACCCCAGCGCGCGGGCGTGGCGGCCAGGGTGGCGCTCGTCCCGACGTCGTCGGAGCGCCAGCAGGAGGCCTCCGAGCCACGCCCAGGTGGCCGGCGCGGAGCCACAACCGCACCCCTCTTCGTCCTCGGCGCCGTCGCGTTCCTTCGGCTCGGCCGAGTCCGAGGGCTCCTCGTCGGTCTCGGTCTCGGTGTCGGCGGCGTCGGTGTCGTGGCCTTCCGTGTCCGGGGACGGCTCCGCGGAGTCGTCCGGCACCTCGCCGCCGGTGTCGACGGGTTCGTCGTCGCACGCCAGGTCGGGGGGCACGCCCAGCCAGCGCTCCGGCACGCTGCAGTCGAAGGTGGTCTCCCGGGGCCGCGGCCAGGGACCGTCCCAGGTCTCCCCCAGCTCGAAGGGGCCCACGTCGGGGTCCTTGCCGTTGAAGCCCGCGATGGGCACCCCCGCGTCGACCGCGGGGCTGGTGGCGAGCGGTCGGAAGTCGAGGCCCGCGGCGTCCACCAGGTCCAGCGCGGCCGGGTCCGCTCCGAGCCAGGAGCCGTGCTCGCCGCGCAGCCACTCCTTGTCGGTCACGTTGACCAGGAGGTTGTGGTCGCTGTCGAAGCTCGGCGGCTCGTCGCTGTACTCGTCGGTGAACACCAGCACGTTGTTGCGCAGCTGGAGCTTGTCCGGGTCCAGGTAGAAGAGCGTGGTGTGCCCGGCCCACAGCAGGTTGTGGAAGTAGTACAGGGCCTCGACGTTGGGGACGTCGGTCTTGAGCTGGGTCCAGGTGTGGCCGTGGTCCGTGTCCCACTCGGCCACGACGT
>JAAESX010000335.1 GCA_024228935.1 Pseudomonadota bacterium | reverse complement strand
TCGATGTCGCCGCAAGAACGCGTACAGCCGCCCGTTCCTCTTGCAGCGCTTGCTGATCCTCTCCTCGTCCGGTGAGAGCTCTGGCGGGACGTTCCCACGAATCGACTCCCTACGTGGCATGGGGCCTCCTTCGCCCCAACCAGATCACACCACCAGCTACGAGTCGATCCCCAGGCGGGGACTATTTGATCGGCGCTCTAGAGGCTGTACCGGAAGGTGCTTCGGCGCCGCGGTTCGAGCACGGACCGTTCCTGGGCTCGCGGGTTCCCCACTCGCGAGCCCTCCGTGATCCAGGGGATCACGCTGCGCCCGCTAACGAGAGAACGGCCGCACCTGTTTGATGATCAAGCGGCCGTCGGAGAGCACCTTCCACTCGGTGTCCAGCAGCTCGGAGCCGTCCCCACCATCGATGGGGAAGACCGCCTCGACCTCCGCGAGCGCCTGGGCGAGCTCGAGCAGCCGCGCATCCGAGAGCACCTCGTCGGCCTCGCTGGACTCGGTGACCCGCTCGATGTCCCAGCCGTCCGGATCGACCAGCGAGCGCTCGGGCCACATGCCGGACTCGTTGCTGACCACGTCGTAGAGCCCGATCTGCGCCTCGACCAGGAACCGGTCGTCGTCCGAGCCGGGCACTCCGGAGAACGCCACCGCGTTGACCTGCTCGTCCTTGCTCCGGTCGTTCACGAGGATGGCCATCGCGACCAGGCCTTCGTCGATGCCGTACCAGGCGCGCTCCTCGATGGCGCGGGTGGTCCACAGCGACTCCCACACGATGTCCAGGCCGCGCTCGATGGTGCGCTCGTCGTCATCGTCGGCGTCGCACAGCGAGGGGCCGACGTCGTCGTCGTCGAAGCTGTCGGCCGGGCACACCTTGGTCGACTCGTACAGGCCCGCACCCGAGAAGCCGACGGCGTCCTCGGCGTTGCTCGAGCTGCGGAAGCGGACCATCACCTCGTCGCTCCCGAAGGTCGAGATGGCCTGCTCACGGATGGCCTCCAGCAGCTCGTCGGAGACCTCCTCCTGGCTGTATGCCATCGGGATGACGAAGCCATTCAGCTGCAGTTCCAGTGGGATACGCTCGTAGAGGGTGGCCAGGTTGGTGCCCTTGCTGCCATATGCGCGCACGGCCGCGAGCCGCTCGGCCTCGGTCGACGTCGGCAGGTCGTCCAGATCGACGAGAGCGCGCTCGTCCAGATCCGGCTCGGGCACGTCGACGGGGTCGGGACGCATCTGGTCCCAGTGGGCCTCGGCCTCCTCGAGTGTCGCTTCACGGACCTCCAACCCACTGGAACCGCAGCACAACTGCACCAGCTGACCGTCCCATGCCGCGAGCTGTAGGTGGGCGTCGTCGAGGAAGCAGTTCGGCGTGCCCCGGGCCGAGGTCCTCACCGCCAGATGGGACAGCGCCGCCTGGCGCGTGCCGGTGACCACGCCGGAGATGACGCGCTCGATGTCGAGCGGCGCCTCGTCGAGGATCAGGATGTCCTGGTGGCCGATCACACCGGCCTCGGACAGGTCGGACAGCTCGGACAGCTCGACCAGCTGGAGCGTGCCGTAGCCGATGCCGCCCGTGTAGACCTCGTACATCAGGTCGCTCTCGCCGCGGACCGGGATGGCGTCGCCCCAGGTCTCGGCCAGATCGCGCTGGTTGTTCGACGACGGCACGAAGACCAGGGGCCGGAGCGTCGTGGCCGCGGCCAGCTCGTCGAAGACGGTGAGCGCCTCGTCCAGCTGGATGGTGCTCGTCGAGTCGGCCGGGTCGTCCCAGATGGTGAACCCGTAGACGCGCCCGCCACCCGGCTCGATGTAGCTGGCCAGGTTGCCCGACCAGTAGTGGCGCGGGTCGCCCAGGACCATCTCGACGTAGTCCGCGTGCGTCATGTCCGGGTACCTGTCCGGGAACGCCGCGCCCAGAAGCTCGGAGTGCAGCTCGTACAGGTTGCTGTTCAGGAAGAACGTCGGCACCGCGTCGTCCAGCGCGGGCACCGCGTACTTGGTGACCAGCACCTGGTCGACAGGGGCGGCCTCGACGCTGACCTCGAGCCAGCGGGCGTCGGTCTCGATGTCGTGCACACAGGCCAGGTGCCCCAGCTCCCGGCTCGCGTCCGCGCACGGACCCGTACCCCACCCACCGTCGGGAGGATCCGGCGGCTCGCAAGCCAGGAGCGGGAGCAGAAAGATCACGCCGGCATCATGCCCGACGGCGTCGTCGCAGCGCTCCGATGGCCAGGAGTCCGGGAAGCAGCGAGGCACCGAGGCCGGTGGCCGAGCAGCCGGCCCGCGCATCGCACAGCGGCTCGCCTTCGACCCGCGATCCGTCCTCGCGACGAAGACTGGGGGTCAGGCAGAGCTCGCCCGACGCCTGCAGGTCGTGCTGGGAGACCAGGGAGTGTTCTCCGGCACCTCCCCGCCCATCGATCAGCCAGGGCGTGCCTTCGTCGTCGAGCAGCTCCAGGATCCAGATCCCGTCGTCCTCGACGTCGACGTCGACCCGGACGATGGTGTGGGAGTCCATCACCTTCACCATCAGCTCGCTGGCGATGGGGGGCGCCTCCGAAAGCTCGGCGAGCTCGGTCCCGGTCGTGAACTCGATGATCAGTCCGCCTGCGTGCCACGTGTAGGTGGTCTCTGGCTGGAGCTCGACGTCGAGCTCGATGAGGCCCGGTCCCGTGATGCGTTCGGACGCACTCGCCACGGACTCGTCGCCGAGGAACAGCTCCATCTCCAGGAGCGTGTCGTCGCACTCGCCGTCAACAACCATCGCGGGGACGTGGTCGATGGGGACGTCGACGGCATTGGGCGCGATGCTGGCCAGGTGGATCTGGCAAGGCATGACGATCGTGTAGGCCCAGGCGGACGGGATCAGGAGCATCGCTTCCTCCGACGGACGAGTCCGAGCGCGAAGATCGAGGGCAACAGCATCGCACCCAGACCCGCGGCCGAGCAGCCGGTCCGTGTGTCGCAGACCGTCTCGCTCTCACTGCGCGTGCCGTCGGCATGCCGCTGGAGCGCGGTGATGCACACCTCGCCGGGGCGGTCGCCCACCGACCGACCCGACAGCGTCGCGACGCCAGGGTCGGTGTGGTGGGAGAGACCCCAGAGGACCCCCTCGTCGTCGACCAGCTCGACGAAGAAGGGGCCCTCGGGATCCGACATGAGATCGACGCTCGCGTCGAGGTGCGTGACGTCCCGGACCTGGTCCGCGTCGACGGCCATCAGCTGCGGCGGGTCGTCGGGCAGGACCGACAGTCGGTCGCCGGTCGTGAACTCGACGACGACGGCGCTGCTGCCCTCGGGGGTGGCGACGAAGGTGTAGGTGGTGTGCGGCTCGAGGTCTTCGTCGAGGTCCAGCTCGACCAGGCCGAGCTCGTTCACACGCTCTTCGTGCGAGGCGACGAGCTCGTCGCCGATGAACAGGTCGACGACCACGGGCTGGCTGATGCATGCGCCGCTCGCGATGGCCGCGGGCACGTGGTCGAGCGCAACGTCCTGGGCGTCCGGCTCGGGCGAGACCTGGTTGACCTCCATGCAGATCATGTCTTCGCGGGCGACGAGCATCGGATCGGCGTGGGCCAGCGTCGAGAGAGCGAGCAGCATCAGGACCTCCGGCGGCGGATCAGGCCGGCGAGCAGGAGAGCGGGGAGGAGGGAGGCGGCCATCGGGGCCGAGGAACAGCCCGTCGGCATCTCGCCGGCGAATCGGTGTGTGTCGCCTTCGACCCAGACGCCGTCCTGCCCGCGCTGGAACACGGTCAGGTCCAGGTCGACCGGGGGAGCGTCGAACGGCTGGCTGCCGCCGATGAACATCTCGGAGTCGGCCCGTTGGATGTCCAGGTCCCAGACCTGTCCGTCCGCGTCGCGGAGCTCGACCAGGGCCAGGCCATAGCCGCGGGGCTCGGGCAGGATCTTCAGCGAGGTGTAGACGTCCTGGTCGCGCCGACTCCAGACGGCCTCGTCGAGCACGGAGATGATCTCCGGGCCGGCGCCGAGGCCACCCAGGTCATCGGAACCGCTCGTGAAGTCCACCTGGATTCTCTGCGTCCCCGTCGTCGTGAACAGCAGCTGGTACGGCAGCTCGGCGTCGAGCGCGACATCGAGCTCGTGCAGCGATAGGTCGCCCGTGCTGTCGAAGATGTGCTCCTCGAAGACCACGTCCTCGTCCTGGACAAGGCGGACCAGCACGCTGTCGTCGGTCTCACACGCGTTGGTCGTGGTGAAGGCAGGGACATGGTCCAGTGGGACGTCGACGTCCGCGGTCTCGATGGAGACCCACCCGACCTGCACGCCGCACTCGACGACATCCATGTCGGCCTGGGCCAGACTTGCGAGAGCGAGGATCACTTGGCACCCCGACGACGGAGGAACAGGCCCCCGAGCAGGAGCAGCCCGGCCATCGGGCCCTGGCGGCCCCGGCAGCCGCGGTCTCGCTCGTCGAAGGTGACGAGCGTGGGAACGGTGCACACCGGCTCGCTGACCGTGGCCTCGCCCAGGCCGTTCTCCTGCGTGATCGAGAGGCACAGGTCATCGACGCCGTTCCACTCACCGAACCAGAACAGGCTCTCGGCGTCGCCGGTCCCGACCGCCAGGCTGCCGCCGTCGCGCTCGATGTAGACGATGGACACGTCGTCCGGGTCCGCGCCGGACTCGATCTCCAGGTGCGCCTCGACCCAGGCGTCCTCGCCGCCGAATGTGAGGGCGTCGATGTCCAGGATCGTGGGGGCCTGGATGCCCTGGACCCGGCCCGAGCCGGTCGAGAACGCGATCGCCGCGCCTTCGGCCCAGCCCTCGTCGCCGGGGATGACGCGCAGCTCGTAGTCCGAGTCCGCGGCCAGCTCGTCGATGGACATGCGGGCCATCGCCGTGGGCAGGCCGAAGTCGAAGTCGATGACCTGGCTCTCGATGACCTCGTCGCCCGCCGAGAGCTCCAGCGTCCACTGGCTGGGGCCGTCGCAGTCGCCGCGGAAGATCACGGCCGGCTGGATGTCGACGGGCACGCCCTCATGGCCGGCAGCGGGAACGGAGTCGGCGACGAAGACCATGTCGCACGCCGGGGCCTCGATGGCCGCGTCGGCGAGGGCACCTGGTGAGAACGTCAGCGTGGAAAGGGTGAGCAGCATGGAACCTCCGCCCTGGCCAGGAGCAAGGCGCGTGCCAGCGCTCCAACTAGCTGGAACTGCTGCGACGTCTCCGAAGTGCCAGCAGGAACCATGACATCGCGATCACGGATGCTCCCGCGGGAGCGATGCCCGAGCAGCCACAGGCGACGGGCGCGTCGGGGTCCCCGAACACGCTGCCGCGTCGGTCGTCGTCCGTGTCCAGCGCGCTGTCGTCGGCCGGCGCCGAGTCCTGGCCGGAGTCGGGATCGCCGGGATCGTCGACGCCGGTGACGTCCGACACCATCTGCCAGAACGCCGGGTCGCCGCCCTCGTAGTTCAGAGCCCAGAACCCGACGCCCAGCAGCTCCTGGTCCGCGGCGTACTGCATCTTGGCGCCGATGGACTCGGTGTCGTCGTACCAGAGCTGGCTGGTGCTGGACGGGAACTTGTACGGGGTCTCGGTCTGGGTGTCGTACAGGCGCTCGTAGGAGAGCCCGACCGCCTCGGTCATGACCACGGCGCTGCCTGTGGCCGTCGCCGTGCCCGGGACCTCGTTGGACGTCGTGGGCCACTCGCGGCCGTACAGCGGCAACCCCACGATGATCTTGTCGTCGGGCGTGCCCCAGGTCCGGTAGTCCTCGACGGACCACTCCAGGGAGTACGAGCTCCACCGGTCGCCGCCGTACAGGGGGGCGACCGGTCCAGGGTCCCCGCCGGACCAGTGGTAGCCGTAGCCCATGATGAACAGGGCAGCGGAGTTCGCGGCCAGCGCGTCGTAGTCGTAGGCCCCGTTCCAGTCGATGGCCGGCGTCGCGACGGTGACCTCGTCGACGCGCGCGTTCAGCTCGGTCACGAACGAGACCAGGTGGTCCTTCAGGCCCGAGGACATGCCCTCGCAGTCCACCGAGACGCCGTGCGCGCCGTAGTCGTCCACGAGCGTGCCCAGCGTCTCGACGAGCGTCGCCCGCTTCGTGGCGGAAGGCAGGACGCTCTCCATCACGTCGTCGTCGAAGCAGGTGAGCGTCAGATGGACCCGCGTTCCGTGTGGCTCGGCGAGCTCCATCGCGCGGGCGGCGTTGTCGGTCCAGTTGCTGGTCGAGTCGACCGTGCCGTCCGAGTTCATGTCGACCCAGAAGATCGCCACGTGCGTCAGGCGGGACCAGTCCAGGTCCTCGAGCTCACCGGCCCAGGTCGCGTAGTAGCCGTAGACCCACATGTCGGGCGGTGGGCCCGGGGGAAGCTTCTGGCGCCGATCCAGCGCCGGCAGGTCGGGGGGGTCGAGCAGCTGGTCGTGGTGCGGACCGGCGAACGCAAAGGGAAGAAGAGCAATCACGCATCGAGCGTAACCGCGGGCTCAGACCGTCGGGAGGACCAGCGGAGGAGCGTGGCCAGATGAGCGTCTGCTCGGCGTCGCGCAGGGCCAGGAACAGGCGGTCGTCCAGGTCCTTGTGGAACGCCTCCGGGTCGACGAGGACCTGCCCCACGCGCTGGTCGACGGTCCACTCGAGCAGGTGACCCATCGCTGCAGCGGCTGCGAGATGGCCCTCGACGGCGACCTTGATCTCGTGATCGAGCCAGACGCGTGCTGGCGGGATGGGCTCGGCTTCGGTGGCGAGCAGCTCGCTCGGGTGGAACTTGTCGACCTTCGCGGCGTAGAGAAGTCGTCGGATGCCCGTCATGGGTCTCCTGTGGTGGTGGGTGCCGTCCTGGCCTCCCACACACATCGTGGATCCCCTGGGCGCGGTTGTTGGTTTCCGGTGCGTTACAGCGATCCATGCGACGCATCCGAGTGCACGACCACGGCGGCCCCGACTCCCTGACGCTGGAGCGGGTCCCCGTCCCCGAGCCCGGCCCCGGCCAGGTCCGCGTACAGATCGAGGCGGTGGGCCTCAACCACCTGGATCTCTGGGTTCGACAGGGCGTACCGGGGCACCGCTTTCCCCTCCCGCTCGTCCCGGGGAGCGATGGCGCCGGGCGCGTCGAGACGGGGCCGCGAGCCGGTGAGAGGGTGGCGATCGCCCCGAACACGACCGCTGGAGCCATCCGCGGCGAGCAGATCGACGGGACGCTGGCCGAGTCGATCCTGGTCCCCGCCGAGGACCTGCTGCCGGTCCCCGACGACCTGTCGCTCGTCGACGCGGCGGCCATCCCGCTGTCGGCCCTGACAGCCTGGCAGATGCTGCGGAAGGCGCGAGCGAGCGAGGGTGAGCGGGTCCTCGTCCTGGGCGGCACCAGCGGGGTCGGGCAGTACGCCATCCAGATCGCGCGGCTGCTCGGTTGCCATGTGGTCGCGACGGCCCGGACCGAGGCAAAGCGCCAGGCCTGTGTGGCCCTGGGAGCACACGAGGTGGTCGACACCGAGAGCGACTTCCATCGGCTGCGTCCGCGCTTCCAGGTGGTCGTCGAGCACGTCGGGGCCGTGACCTGGGACCGCAGCGTCCAGGCGCTGGACTGGGGCGGCCGGCTCGTGACATGTGGGGCGACGACCGGCGCCGAGGCCCGCGTCGACCTGCGCGTGTTGTTCTTCAAGCAGCTCGAGCTCATCGGCTCGACGATGGGGACCCGCGAGGACCTGCACGCCATGTGGGCCGAGGTCATGGCGGGTCGGATCCGACCGCTCGTCGCCGCGAGCTACCCGCTCGAGTCGCTGGCCGAGGCCCACGCCGCGCTGGAGTCGGGCGTGGCCGGGAAGGTGGTCGTCACTCTCCCAGGCGGCGGCTGACCCGCGTCAGGCCTGACGGATGATGCGCTCCATCTCGGACCGGTGCTCTGCGGCGGAGAGGCCGAGCGCGAGCTGACCGCGGGCGCGCAGCAGGTTGTGGTCTCCGCGCGTGGCCGCGACGTCGGGGTTCCACCCGAAGTAGGACTCGTTCAGGGCGTCCGCGGCGAACCGGGCGGCGAGCTCGAGGCAGATGCGCTCGCACCCGCCCGCCAGATGCACGCGCTCGGCGGCGTCGACCGGCCAGACCTCGAGGTAGGCGCGAGCCGAGGCCTCGAAGAGCTCAAGGGAGAACGCGGTCTCCGCGGCGTCCTCGGCGGACGGATTGCACCAGCTGCGCCAGGCGTCGCCGAGCTCGACCGACAGCGGGAGCTGCCCCATCGTGTCCAGGTCGAGCAGGCAGATGCCGTCAGCGTCCGCGTCGAAGCGCAGGTTGCTGATCTTCAGGTCGCCGTGGCTGATCCGGGTCGGCTGGTCGAGCGTGCCGTCCCAGGTCTCCCAGGCCGTGAGCAGCTCTTCGGCCAGGGGCGCGACGTCGTCGCGGAGCCGGTGGTCCGCGTGCGTGTCGAGCGCCGTCCGCAGCATGTCCATGTGGTGCGGCGTGTGGTGCGCGAGCGGTCGACTGAACCGGAAGTCGTGCACGAGGTCCAACGTGGCTCGATGCCAGCGCGCCACCAGCCGACCCGCTGCCGCCGCCTGCTTGGGCGAGGTGAGCTTGTGCCACGTCTGCCCGGGCACCCAGGTCAGGACACGCCAGGCTCCCGCGGGGCCGGGCACGCACAGCTGGCCGTCGCCGGTGCGCACGAGCGACGGCGTGGGCATCCCGCTCATTCGCAGGTGCTGGGTGACGGCCTCGATGTCCTCGTTCACCTCGGGCGGGAAGATCGGATTGACCTGCTGCAGGACCGCGACGGGCGGACTGCCGACCGTGAATGTGGTGTTGATGAGCCCTCCGGTCAGTGGAGCGAGCGGCTCGGCGGACAGGTGAGGCCAGTGACTGATCGGAGGGGTGGACATCGCAAGAGCAAGCTTATTCGATGACCGAGAGAGTTGGTCAGAAACATTGAAAATCACGAAGGGATCGACGGATCCAAAACCCTGCGATACGATGCGACACCGGAGGAATCCATGATTCGAATCTCGACCATCCTGATGCTCTCGCTCACCCTCGCTGCCACGTGCAAGCGCAACAAGGGCGACGTCGAGGCGCTGCCCGACGACACGGTCACCGACGCGAACGCCGACGGGACCAACGGCGACGGCTCCGATGCGGACGCGAACGCCGTCCCCGAGCACGTCCAGACGATGGTGGACAACTTCAACAAGGTGTACTTCGACTTCGATGCCGCCGAGCTGTCGCCCGAGAGCCGCGCCGCGCTGGACGCCAACGTCGCGCTCCTGCAGAAGCACACGGGCATCAAGGTCCAGATCCAGGGGCACGCCGACGAGCGCGGCGCCACCGAGTACAACCTCGCGCTGGGCGACCGTCGCGCAAACGCGGTCAAGGACTACATGGCCACCGCCGGTGTCGGGCCTTCGCGCCTGACGGTCATCTCGTACGGGGAAGAGGCGCCGCTCGCCGACGCCAGCAACGAGCGCGCCTGGTCGCAGAACCGCCGGGCCGAGTTCGTCGTGACCTGGGGCGCCGACGGCGCGGTGAAGTCCAGCACGGACTGACAGCCGGCGGATCGTGCGTCTGTTCGACAGCCACTGCCACCTCGACTTCCCGGCGTTCGACGCGGACCGGGATGACGTGGTCGCGCGTGCTCGTCGGGCCGGGGTCGAGCGCATCCTCGTCCCGGGGACCGAGCCGAGCACGTGGGCCAGGACCCGCGACGTCGCCACCCGGTACGGGCTCGAGTTCGCGCTGGGTGTCCATCCGTGGTTCCTGAACGAGATCGGGGACCTGGCCGATCAGCTCGACGGCGCCTGGGGTGTCGGGGAGTGCGGTCTGGACCGGAAGGGGGATCTGGACGAGCAGCTGGCGGTCCTGCGTCCTCAGCTTGAGCTCGCGGCCGATCTGGGGCTCCCGGTCGTGCTGCACTGCGTGGGGCGGCACGCCGAGCTGCTCGCCGAGCTGGCCCGGTTCTCGCGCATGCCGGGCGTCCTGCACAGCTACAGCGGGCCGGTCGAGCTCGTGTCGAAGTACGCCGACCTGGGCCTGTCGTTCGGGTTCGGAGGAGCGGTGACGTGGCCCGAGGCGCGGAAGGTGCACGCGCGCGTCCGGGCGGTGCCCCAGGACCGGCTGCTGCTCGAGTCCGATGGGCCGGACCAGGCTCGGCAGGGACGGCGAGGGGGGCGCAGCGAGCCGGCGGACATCGCGGAGATCGCGGCGTGCATCCAGGGACTTCGCGCGGCTTGATACCTTGTCGACATGAGACTTCACGCGCCTGTCCTGCTCGGCTCCCTCTTCCTGCTCGGTTGCTTCGGCTCCATCAGCGGTGACAGCGGGAGCCAGGACTCGCGCGAGCCCGTCGAGGACCAGGCCAACGCCTACCTGCTCGTGGTGGACAGCAGCTCGTCGATGATGGACGAGTCCGAGGAACTCATCGGCCTGGCGGATGAGCTGCTCGTCGATGGGGCGACGGTCTCGGTGACCACGGTCTCGGTGGACGACGAGGCCGGGGCGACCTTCGCGGCGCCCACTTCGGAGCCCGACGAGCTCCGGAACCAGCTCCTGTGCGAGGCGACCTGCTGGGACCCGAACGCCATCCCGTCGGACCCGAACTACGAGTGCGGCGCCGGGTTCGACCAGGTGAGCCTGCAGCTCCTGGACTGCGAGTGTGGCTTCGAGGCGTGGGAGGGGAACTGCGGCAGCGGGAACGAGGAGCCACTCGAGGCCGCGCTCCTGGCGCTCTGTCGTGCATCCGACGACCCGCCGGATGCGTGCTTCCTGTCGGTGCTCTCGTCGTCGGACGTGGGCACGGTCCAGCTGGCGGACGAGCTGATCGTGTTGGTGGTCACGGACGAGGGGGACAGCAGCCGGCGCCTGACGTCGGGCGATGACGACGCCGGGCCGTACCTCGAGGCCATCGGCGAGGCGCACAGCGACGTCACGTTCGCGGTGATGGGGCCGAACTACGACGCCGATGCGGGCTCGCTGGAGTGCAACTCCGGCGGGGCCACGACCTGGGGAACCGCGCGGCTGCAACAGGCTGCCGAGATGACCGGCGGGCTCTACGCCCCCATCTCGGTGGACGAGGGCGACTGCACGCACGGCGACTTCGAGGCGTTCATCGAGGCGGTCTCGGCGATCTGAGGGACCACCGCGTGTCCTGGTGGAGAACGGTCCAGTCGGCCGTTGAGCGGTCCAGCCAGGGCTCGCGCCGCCGGTCGACGAGGACCAGCCCGTCCGGGTCGACCCGGCTCGTCTCGTACGCCGCCCACTCCTCGTCGGTGTAGAGCCAGACGCGCACGTCGGCCTGGGTGCGCCACTCGGGGTGCCGCCAGCGGACCAGGCCGCCCTGTTGGAAGGGGACGTGGACCAGCCCGGGCTCCAGCTCGTCGAGGAGGGCCAGCGCCTCGACGGGCGCCTGGGGCTCGAGCCAGGCGTCGGTCGCGCGCGGGGTTGGAGCGTCCCGGAGCCAGGGAGCGAACCGGACGAGCCCGACGAGCGCGATGGCGGCCACGGCCAGGAACACGGTCCGAGCGTGGCGCGCGGTGCCCTCGCCGACAGGGGGCAGCCAGCCGGCGATGAGCGGTCCCGCTGCCAGGCCCAGCCACGCCACGTGACGGACGCCGGTCAGGGCCAGGCCGCCGAGGACGGCGAAGGCGATGACCTCGGTGCGCGGGGGCCTCTTCCGCAGCGCCAGGCCGACGCCGAGCACCAGCACGAAGAAGAGGCGGACCCCCAGCGGCGTGAGCAGGTCCGGGGCGGACCACTCGTCCAGGCCGCGGTCGGCGGGGAGTGAGGAGTTGTCCAGCACGTACGCGAACGTCCGCCAGCCCCAGGGGGTGACCAACCCCGCGAGCGAGGCCACGACCACATGGCGCAGTCGACCGTGTGGTGCCCCGATGGCCGCGAACACCGGCGCGAGGATGAAGCTGCCGTGCAGGTTCGCCCAGAGGATGCTGACCAGCGCGACCTGCCAGACCCGGGGGGCCAGGAGCACCGCGAGCGCCAGCGCATACACGGTGGTCTGCGGACGCATCGCGGTGTTCTGGAGCATCAGCATCGAGGCCAGGAACACGGCCAGGCCCGCCCCCGGGCCGCGCGCTCGGTTCCATCCGGCCACACCGGCGAGCCCCAAAGCAGCCGCCACCGCAGCCGCGTTGAGCGCGACGAGGAGCTCCCACCCGCCGAGCCGGAACGCGCCGTACGCGCCCCTCTGGAAGAGCCATGCCGCGTTGACGAACGACCGGCCGTCGGCCAGCGTGCCCATCACCACGTCCCACTCGCCATCCCGGGCCATGGCCAGGTAGGTCGGCACGTCCGAGGCGGGCACGGGCGTGTTGAGCGTGACCATCACGAGGATCACGCCGGCGCCGACGGCCAGGGCCAGCCCCAACCAGTCGGTCGGCTTCACCCCGTCAGTCTACCGATCAGACGAGGAAGAGCATCTCGCGGTACTTCGGCAGCGGCCAGCGCTTGTCGTCCACGACGCCCTCCAGGCTGTCGACGGCGGCGCGAATTCGCTCCAGCGCAGGGACGACCCGCGTGCTCGCCAGGTGCGCGTCGTGGCCGGCCTCGGCCTGCGCCGTGTCCAGCTCGGCCCGGGCGGCGCCGAGCTCCTTGACCAGCGTCGAGAGCGCCTCGAACCGCGCGACCTCGATGCTCGTGTCGACGTCGATGCCCTTGCCCTGCAGCTCGAGGAGCCTGTCGAGCGCCCCCGCCAGCGCCGCCCGGTCGGCGATGCCGACGTGAAGGATGGACTCGTCGACGATGAGCTTCAGCGTGTCGGCCTCGATCAGGACGGCGGTGACGTACTGCTCGGTGAGCACCGCGTGCCGCGCCTCGAGCTCCTTCGGCGAGAAGACGCCGTGGCTGGCGAACAGCTTGACGACGGCGTCGTCGCGCAGCTCGTCGAGCGCTTCGGGCGTCTTGCGCAGGTTCTTCAGGCCGCGACGGGCAGCCTCCTCGACCCACGCGTCGCTGTAGCCGTCGCCCTCGAAGCGGATGGCGGCGGACTCCTTGACGGCCCGGCCGATGGCCTTGAGCGCTCCGGCGGTGCCCCCACCCGCCTCGGCGGTCCAGGCGGTGACCTGGTCCATGCCCTCGGCCACGACGGTGTTGAGCACGGTGACGGGCCAGGCGGGGTTCTGGGTCGAGCCGACGGCGCGGAACTCGAACTTGTTGCCGGTGAAGGCCAGCGGGCTGGTCCGATTCCGGTCGGTGTTGTCCTTGGCGACGTCGGGCATGTTGTTGACGCCCAGCTCGAGGACCGCCTGGTCCGGGTTCGCCGGCAGGCTGTCCCCAGCGGCGAGCGCGTCGCAGATCCGCGTCAGCAGGGCTCCGAGGAAGCAGCTGATGATGGCCGGTGGCGCCTCGTTCGCGCCCAGGCGGAAGTCGTTTCCGTGGCTGGCGACAGCGGCGCGGAGGACGCCCTGGTAGCGGTGCACGCCGAGGAGGATGCTGGACAGCAGCGCCAGGAAGCGCACGTTGGAGTTCGGCGAGTCGCCCGGCTCGAGCCAGTTGTCGCCATTGGTGTCGGACAGGCTCCAGTTGTTGTGCTTGCCCGAGCCGTTGATGTCCGCGAAGGGCTTCTCGTGCAGGAGCACCTTGAAGCCGTGACGCGGCGCCACGCGGCGGAGGATCTCCATGATCAGCTGGTTGTGGTCGACGCCGACGTTGGCCTCGCGGAAGACCGGGGCCAGCTCGAACTGGCACGGCGCGACCTCGTTGTGGCGGGTCTTGGCCGGGACGCCGAGCTTGTAGAGCTCTTGCTCGATCTCGTGCATGAACGCCTGGACGCGGGCGTTGATCGAGCCGAAGTAGTGGTCGTCGAGGCTCTGGCCCTTGGGCGGGGGAGCGCCGACGACGGTGCGGCCGCCGATGGCCAGATCGCTGCGCAGCGCCCAGTAGGCGCGATCGATGAGGAAGTACTCCTGCTCGCAGCCCAGCGTCGGGGTGATGTGGGTCTCGGCCATGCCGAGCGCCTTCAGCAGCGCGTTGCCCGACTTGTTGATGGCCTGCATCGAGCGCAGCAGCGGCGTCTTCTTGTCGAGCGCCTCGCCGGTGTAGCTGACGAACGCCGACGGGATGCACAGCGTCTTGCCGTTGTCGTTGTCCATGATGAACATGGGCGAGGACGGGTCCCAGGCGGTGTAGCCGCGGGCCTCGAACGTGGTCCGGGTGCCGCCCGAAGGGAAGCTGGACGCGTCGGGCTCGGACTGGATGAGCATGTCGCCGGTGAACCGCTCGACAGCCTGGCCGCCCGAGAAGGTCAGGAAGGCGTCGTGCTTCTCGGCGGTCGAGCCCGTCATCGGCTGGAACCAGTGCGTGAAGTGCGTGACGCCGTTGTCGAGCGCCCACTCCTTCACTGCGTGCGCCACGACGTCGGCGTCGTTCTTGCTCAGCGACTCGCCGCGAGAGATGCAGGCCTCGACCCTCTTGAAGACGGGCTTCGGGAGCTTGTTGCTCATCAGCTCGAGCGAGAACGTGTTCCGTCCGAACAGATCGGCGGTCGTCAGCGGCTGACCATCCTCACCGAGCGCCCGCTGGAAGACGCGGGGGGAGCGGGAGTTGGCGGTCTTGATCGCATCGAAGCGTGCGGAAGCGGACATGCAGGTCAGCCCTTGGCTTTGGGTGGATGACCTGTTGCTATCAACGGGGCCTTGTTCGCTCCGTGACGTTTGTTCGTCAGATTCCCGAGTCGCCTACTTCAGCCAGATCGTCCAGTCCCGGTCGGGCCGCTCCGGGCAGCTCACAGTCACCGCGTCGTCGATGAGCTCGGCCGTGCAGTCGAGCGTTCCGGCGATGACCACCGTGCCCGAGCCGACGTGGTCCTGGTCCTGTTCCGTCTCCCAGGCGCTGGACACCTCGGAGCTCTCCAGCGTGTAGCTGTGGGTCCGAGTGCCGTCGGCGGTGAAGACGAACGAGCCTTCGAGGGCGGGCGAGCCGTCGGCATGCGTGAGCGTGTGGCTTCCTGTCTCCTCGCCGGCCTCGTCGACCTGGACGGCGACGTCGATCCCCCAGTTCTCGTCGCCGGCTCCTTCGTCGGTCGTGCGCGCGGTGATGGCCTCGGAGAAAGCGCCGTTCTGCGTCAGGCGTCCGGCGCGCTTCGGGTAGAACGTGGTCCAGTGGTACATCCGCACCGGCCGGGTCGAGGTGTACGGCATCCCGTCCTCGTCGAAGGTCGAGCGGACACGCCAATGGGCGCCGTCGCCGTCCGAGACGGTGCGCGTGAGCGAGCAGCCCTCCCAGGTCTCGCTGACCGTGAGGGTCGTCTCCGGCCCGCTCGTCGGCGTGCGCGTGACGGTGTACTCGGCGGTCCCGGTGCCGTCGCCGGGAGCGCAGACGGTCCCGCTCCCCACCTCGGTCCCGCGGTGGTCGGCGTACGAGGTGGTCCAGGCGATGTCGACGCCGTCGAACGTCCCGGCCGCATTCAGCCGCGCGTCCCCCTTGGGCGTGTAGTCGAACTCCGCGGGGTCCTTGGTCAGGTGGAACATCGGTCCGCCGTCGAAGACGAGGTTCGAGCAGAGGTCGCTGGCATGGGCGCAGGTGAGGTCGACGTCCGTGTCCGAGTCCGCGTCGCTGTCGGCATCCGCGTCCGCATCCGTGTCGGCGTCCGCATCCGTGTCGGCGTCCGCCGCGACCGCGCTGTCGTCGGGCGTGTAGGTGATGGGCTCGTCGCCGGTGCAGGCGAGCGCGAGAAGCAACGTCATGGCGTCTCCAGGTGCGTGCGAAGGAGCTCGGCATCGTCGGACTCGATGGTCTCGCCTTGTCGAAGCCGCGCCAGCAGCCCGAGGGCGGTGCCAGCGGCCTTCTTGCCCGCCTCCACTCCCGGCTGATCGTAGGCGTTGATGCCGGCGAATGTCGCGTAGAACCCGACGGCGCGCTCGTACAGGGCGATGAGCGCGCCGAGCGTCCGGGGCGTCAGGCCGTCGAGCTCGAGCGTCAGGCTCCGGCGACCCGCCTCGGTCAGCGCGTTCCGGGTGCCGATCAGGAAACCCACCAGGTAGTCGCCGGTGTGCACGCCCGGCTCGACCTCGACCCCCCGTGGCCCACCGTGCGCGACCAGGAAGCTCGCGAAGAAGTCCGCCGGCCCGTCCCGCAGCTGCTGCACGTACGCATGCTGGTCCGTCGAGCCCTTGTTCCCGTAGACCGTCAGCCCCTGGCCGTCCTTCCCGAGCGACTCCATGACGAGCTGCTGCAGGTAGCGACCGAACAGCCCGAGCCGGTCGGCGTACGGGAGCATCACCATGGCGTTCGGGCGCTGCTGCCACCACGCCTCGGCCAGGGCCAGCGCGGGGTTGTCGTCTGCCCGGGTCCAGTCGTCCATCGCGGCCGCGCCAGCGACGAGCTCGCTCGAGTCGTGGCCCATCAGGAACAGGGGAAGGAGCCCGACCGCGCTGGTCACGCTCGTTCGGCCACCCACCCAGGCCCAGATCGGGATCCGGGCGCGCCAGGTGGCGGCGTTCTCCCACAGGGCGCTGCCCTCGCAGCTGACCGCGATGGCCCGCTCGTCGAAGCCGACTCCGGCCTCGGCGTAGACCGCCTGGACCTCGAGCATGGCGTTGCGGGTCTCCTTCGTTTCGCCGGACTTGCTCACGACGAGCACCAGGGTCCGGGCGGGGTCGACCGTGCGGAGTGCGTCGGAGATGCCGACGGGATCGGTGTTGTCGAGGAAGACCGGGCGCAGGCCTCGCGAGGGGAGGGCCGCGGCCAGGAGCTGGGGACCGAGCGCGCTGCCGCCGATGCCGCAGACGATGAACGCGTCGAACCCTGTGGCGTCGACGGCTCGGATGGCTGCGTGGGCGGCGGTGACGTCCGGTCGGTCGTCGCGCAGCCAGTAGTGGCCGACCTGGCGCTTCTCCGAGGGGTTCGCGACCGCGCCGGCCTCGAGGGCGACCATGGCCTCGCGAGCGGCGGTCCAACGGGCTGGATCCGGGCTGTCCAGCTCCATGCGCCGGAGGTCCAGGGTCAGGCCGACGGAGCGATAGACGGGCTTCACGCGAGCACCTCGAGGCGGACGATGCCCTTGACGTTGGCGCAGGCGCTGGTGCCGTCGGGGACGAGCAGCCGGTAGGGGCCGCCGAGCCGCTTCGGGAACTCACCGCCTTCGTGGGAGTGCACGAGCACCGCGTCGCCGACCGCATCGAGTCGCACCGGCTCCGACGTCATGCCGTCCGAGGCCACAGCGACGAAGGTCCGGTGGCCGTCGTCCGTGACGAGGCGGAACACCTCGTCCAGCCGGACCGCAGCGCCTTCGCGCTTGGGGGAAAGCACCCGCACGTCGTCGATCTGTTCGGGCAGGGCGGCCAGGGCCCAGCGGGTCAGCTCGAGGGGGACGTGGTCGCCGTCCACGAGCCGGAGCACGCCGTCGTCGATCGCGGCGGGAGGCTCGGCGGCGTCGAGGGCCTGGACGACGGCGTCTGCCTGGGCCGTGTCGCCCTGGACGATCACGTCCACCGCGGAGCTCGACCGCAGCTGACTGGGCGTGCAGTGCACGTCGCCGCCCGCACGCTGCAGGAGGAACCACCCGAGCTCGGTCCGGAACAGGCCCTTGATGCGCTCGGCGTCGCTCGCAGCCAGGACCGCCTCGAGCTCGCGCTTGCCGAAGACGCGGTCGGACGCCCAGATGCGGGATGCGCTCGCGTAGCCCTCGGTCGAGGGGGCCTTGCGCAGGGCTCGGAAGGCCAGCCCGCGGCGGACGCGCTCGACGAACTCGGGGTCGACCCGTCCTCGGTCGGTGCGCTCGAGCCCCAGAAGTGGTGGGAAGTGCCCCTCGAGCGCCTCGTCCAGGGCGGCCCAGGCGTCGTCGTCACAGTCGCTGGCGTGGTTGGCGACGACCAGGTCGCTCGCATCGAGCTGCTCCAGGAGCAGGACGGGGGCCTCGCCCACAAGGCGACGCGCGTCCAGCACGCAAAGGACCGGACCCACCGAGACGTCCAGCTTGGAGCGCGTGAGCGTGTCGACGATGTCGGCCGGACGGGCCAGGCCAGTGGCCTCGATGAACACGCGGTCCACCTGGCCGACGAGCTCGCTCAGCGCCGAAACCAGGTCCTGTGGGGCTGTGCAGCACACGCACCCGCCCGGGATTTCCATCACAGGGACTCGCCCGCCCAGAAGCGTCGCGTCGATGCGCGCGTCGCCGAAGTCGTTCACGACGATGCCGCAGCGCTCGCCATCGCGCCGAGAGAGCTGATCGAGAAGGAAGGTTGTCTTGCCGGCCCCGAGGAAGCCGGTCACCACGTGCACGGGAGTCTTCGCCATGCGGGGGTCTATCCGCGTCAGCGGGTCCAGCGCAGCACGGTGTCCAGGTCGGCCCAGCGGTCGCGGCTCCGGTTGGCCCCGAGCAGCGTGATGGCCAGCGTGCGTCCCGTCTCCGTCCGGGCGATTCCGGTGAAGCAGTAGCGGGCCGTGTCGGTGTACCCGGTCTTCGCGGCCAGGAACTCGACGTCGGTGCGGGACAGGGCCCGGTTCGTCGACAGCAGGTCGCGGGTGCGAGGGCCGACGCCGATTTCGACGAGCTTCTCGGTGCGCCAGGAGCGCGCGCTCGCGGCCATCGACAGGTCCGGATGCTGCGCCACGGCGAGGCTGGCCTTGGCCATGTCGCGGGCGGTCGACAGGTTGTCGTCCTCGAGCCCGCTCGGATCGGCCCAGGTCGACATCGTCATCTCGAGGTCCGCGCTGACGCTGTCCATGCGGTCGATGAACTCGTAGTAGTCGAGACCCGAGTGGACCGACAGTCCGTACGCTGCGCGGTTGTCCGAGGCGACGAGCGCCGCACCGAGCAGGTCCCACCCGGCGTAGCACTCGCCGGTGGACAGTCGGCTGCGCGCGCCGGATCGGCTGGGCCAGAAGAGCTCGGTGACACAGACGGTCTGGGTCAGGTCGGGGCTCTCGGTCGACAGCGCGAGCGCCGAGACGAGCTTGGTCAGCGAGGCCACGGGTCGGCGGTCGTCCGCCGCGCGCTCGTAGAGCACCTCCTGCGCATCCACGTCGTAGACGAAGATGGCCTGACTGTGCAGGCGGCGTCCGGGACCCTTGGTGGTGACCTCGCCGTCCATGGCGGGGACCGCGAGCAGCTCGTCGCCGTTCGGATGCCACGCCGGAGGGAGCCAGTCGGACTCCATCATGGGAGGGGACTTGACGAACTCGGCCTGGGCTGTGGGCCCCAGGGCCAGGTCCAGGCACATCCAAGCCAGTCCGACCACGACCACTGTCGAGCCGGCGCGTGCGATCATCTGCTGCACAGTCTGCTTCCGCTTCTACGTCGGCCATCAGAACAACTGGTAGTTGACCTGTCAAGTACAATGTCGAGACTTCACCTGAGGGGTTGAATGTTCTGGGCCGCTGTCGTCGTCCTCGTCGTCCTCGTCGTCCTCGTCATCGCCACGCGCGGTCGGGCCGCCGGACACACACCCGCCGAGTTCCCCGCGTGGGAGGCGCTCGCTGAAAAGCACGACCTGAGCTTCCAGGCCGGCAACCTGGTCGAGCCGACGCTCCTCGCCGGGAGCTGGCGTGGCCGTGGGCTCCGCATCGAGCTGACCTCGCCTCCTGCGGCCGAGCTGACCGTGCGCGCCGAGTCGGACACGCTGTTCGCCGAGGCGCTGTGGCTGCGGCGGGAAGAGGGGTCCGCGCGTCTCGGCGCCGTGGCGGGTCTGCAGGACATCCAGATCGGTGACGCCAAGCTCGACGACCTGTTGCGCATCCAGGGGATCGGCGACGACCACATCCAGCGCTTGCTGGGCGACGCGCACCTGCAGGCCGGGATCGGCCGGCTGTTCTCCCGGTACCACGGAGCCGAGGTCGGCAAGGACTTCGTCCTGGTTCATCGCGCTTCCGTCCGCGAGCCGCCCGAGGACTTCCTCGCCATCGTCGAGGCCGTCGTCGAGGTCTGTGACCTGCTCGACTCGGTCAACCGTGGGCTCACGGGCAGTACGCTGGGGATGCGTCCCTCGGCCACGCTCGCGCCTCCGACGACGCTCGAGGAGGTGCCCCACACCGAGGACGTCTACGAGCCGCTCGACACCGCGGAGAAGACGACGGACACGCTGCCGTCCTCGGAGTCCGTCGAGGACGAGGGCTCGGTCCTGGACGTGGTCGACGACGAGACGCCCGCCCAGCCCCTGAACGCCGCGCTCCCGCTGCTGGAGCTGGTCCGCGAGCGAACTCGCTCGGCCAAGGAGCGCGAGGCGGCCATCGCGCACAGCCAGCCGCTGCTCTTCCAGGTGGTCGTCGACAGCGTCGCGCGCAGCACGGGCGAGCTGCCCGCGTCGCTCAAGAAGGGCCGGACCCTTTCGGGCCACATCGCGGGACACGTCGTCCACAAGTTGTCGATCCGATTCCCGCCGACCAGGAACCACGAGGTCCAGGATCTCCGTGCTGGCGCCGAGTTCCTCGTCGAGGCCCAGGCGGTGTCCTGGGACGAGTTCGCCCGCTGCCTCGTCCTGGACGCGGTGGACTGAACCTCGCGCGATAGGCTCCGGGGCCATGTTGTTCCTCCTCGCCTGTCAGCCCGAGCTCCCCGAGATCCCCGAGGGCCTCGCGCCGCTGGCCGACAACACGGCGCCGCTGCCGGACTCCGAGGGGATCCACGTCGTCTCGGGCGAGGACGGTGACGTGGACTGGGCCCATGCCCAGGGACTGATCGACGCCGACGTCGCCACGGTCTGGGCGGCGCTCCAGGAGCACGAGGTGGTCGTCGACCGGGCGGTCGTGTCCGAGTGGTCCGTCGTCGAGGACACCGACGCCGACTACGACGTCAGCTTCCAGGTGCACAACACCGTCAACGACATCCTGACGGTCGAGTACACGCGCGAGTGGCGCCAGAGCGTGGTGCACGAGACCGAGGAGGGGGCCGAGCTGGTCGGCATCCGCTTCGAGAAGATCGACGGCACCGATGTGATCGACGTCATGGTCGGCTCGGTCATCCTCAGCGCGACCGAGGACGGGCAGACGCGACTGGACATGGTCGAGCAGCTCGTGGCGCTGCAGCGCGGACCGGAGCCGCTGGTCGCCTACCTCGAGGACCTGTTCGAGGACGCCCAGGCACACAGCCATGGCGAGCCGCTCCCCGAGCGCGCCCCCGAGGACTGACTCAGGCCGGCGGGCCGTCGAGGCCGTCGAGCTGCCACGGGTTCTCCATGACGTCGCGCATGACCTTGGCCAGCACGCCCCCCTGGAAGCCGTCGATGAAGCGGTGGTCGATCGTCGCCGTCAGGGTCAGCTGTTTCTGGATGACGAGCTGGCCATCCACGACGGCCGGTCGGTCCTTGATCGCGCCGATGAGCACGTAGATCGGGACCTGGGCCCATGGCGTCGGCGGGACGAAGGCCTCGTCGAGCCCGAACATGCCGACGCTCGTGATGATGCAGGTGCCGAACGGGAAGCTCTCGAGCCCGAGCCCCTTCACCTCGAGGCCCACCGCGCCGGTGAGCCAGCCGGTGAACTTGACGAGGGGCCGAATGATCCAGGTCGGCAGCATCGCGAGCGGGCCCTGGGACTTCTTGAACGTCTCGTCCTTGCCGTCGCGGAGCTTCGCTGCGAGCTCCCGGACCTCGGCCGCGATGTCGCCACAGGTCTTCTGGTCGATGTTCTCGATCTTGGCCTTGGCCAGGTTCTTTCCGCCGTCGAGCACGACCAGGAAGCTGAGGTCGACCTGGTCGTGTGGCTCGAAGCCCCCCCAGACGATGCGCCCGTTCAGCGTGGGCGCTTGCGCGAGCGCCTCGCCGACCGCTCGGCCGACGAGGTGCGTGATGGTGACCTTCTCCCCGGTGGTCGCCCGACAGTGCTCGATGTAGGCCACGGCCTGGGTCGCATCCACGGTGAGCTTGCCGTAGATGTTGCCTTCCTGGGGGGCGGCCCAGGAGGCGATGGCCAGCTTGCGTCGGACGCTCATCTTGCCCATGGCCGAGACCCTCCTGAGGAGGGCTCACCTTAGGCCAAGCGGGCCCACGCGGATCAGTCCACCCGGAACAGGTAGACCGCGCCGTAGTCGCTGCTGCCTCGGGCGCTGGCGCCGACCACCACGTAGTTGCGCTGGGTGGCGTCGATGTTCGACGCGTAGTCCAGGGCGCTTCCGAAGTAGTCGCCGTTGCTGCCGCCGTTGATCTTGAAGTCGGCGGACGTCGCGCTGATGGCCGAGCCACCGGTGAACGGACCGTAGAAGCCGTAGACGGCGCCCTTGTCGCTCGAGCCCTGCCGGTTCGAGCCGACCAGGATGTCGGTCGTGGCGTCGGCGTTCACGTCACCGGCCGCGATGCTGCTGCCGAACTGGTCGCCAGCGAGCTGCGCCATGAACGTCTGGGCCGACTGCTCACCGATGTGGGCCTCGGTCCCCTGGACGCTGTTGCCGAGCACCATGTACGCCGCACCCTTGCCGCCGTGCCCCAGGGCACCGATGAGCAGGTCGTCCAGGCCATCGTTGTCGATGTCACCGGCCTCGGAGATGGCGTTGCCCAGGTTCGAGTCGGCCTGCTTGCCGCGCATGATGATGTCGGCGTCGGCGAGCGTGCTGGGCATCGTCGAGCTGGTGATGACGTAGACCGCGCCGGCGTTGCTGCCGTTGGTGTCCTCGGTGCGGACGCCGATGGCGAAGTCGTCGAAGCCGTCGCCGTCCCAGTCGCCGATGCCGCGGATACGCGAGCCCATCGAGTCGCCTGCGCTCTCACCGCCGAGCGTCGCGTCGGCCGAGGCCGTCGTCGTGTCCGCGGTGACGGGCCCGTTGAAGAGATACGCCGAGCCGCTGATGCTGCCGTTGTCGTCCGCGCCGGTCGCGCCGACCAGGATGTCGGCGAAGCCGTCGCCGTCGATGTCACCGACGATGTCCACGCCGGCGCCCACGAAGTCGTAGGCCTTGGCGCCGCGGATCTCGGCCATCGTGCCGCTCGGCAGGACCTTGCGGTCGGCGGTGTCGCCGCTGACGACGTACGCCACGCCGCTGTTCACCTTCCACGGCTCGTCCGCGTCGTCGTAGCCACGGCCGCCCATGACGTAGTCGAGCGTCCCGTCGCCATCGACGTCGCCGCCGGCTCCGAGGGCTTCACCCGCGATGCTGGTGGACTCGCCGTAGAAGCGGGCGGACGAGGCGGTCTTCACGTTCTGGGTGCCGGACGAGTGCGAGTTGGCGATCATGTAGGCCGCGCCGTCACCACCGCTGGTGCCGCTCTTGTACGAGCTGCCCATCAGGATGTCGTTGAAGCCGTCGCCGTCGAGGTCGCCCGTCGGGACCGCGGACATGCCGAGCTTGTCGCCGTTGGACTGGCCTCGGTACATCGCGTAGTCGATGTCGTTGGCGTTGCTCGTGCCCAGCGGGATGTCGATCGCGTAGCCGTTGGGGGCCCAGCGATCGATGTCCGGACGGTAGAGCGGGTCGTCCCAGGTGAGGTCGTACTCGGCCTCGTCGTAGGACCCCGTGTCGGAGAGCGCGATCTCGTCGAGCTCGTCCAACGCGTCGACACCAGTGTTCGTGGTGTCGACAGTCGTGTTGCAACCGATCAGGGCGCTGAGCCCCATCGTGCCAAAGATCCAGATCCGCTTGTCCATGTTCGGAGACCCCGTGTGTGGTGGGCCTCATCGATGGCCCTCACGAGTTCTCTCGGACCGGATCGCCTCCGACCTTAGGGAACCTGGAAGATGTACACGCCGCCCTGGTTCGTGGACTTGGCCGAGCTGGCCCCCACGACCACCGCGTCGTCGCCCGAAGCGTAGGCGTCCGTGATGAAGTCCACGGCCGATCCGAACTTGTCGCCCTTGGTCACGCCGACCAGCTTGCTGTCGGCCGAGGTGGCCGCGATCGAGCCGGTGTGCGGTCCGTAGAAGACGTACAGCGCGCCACGGTCGTCGACGCCCTGGCGGTTCGCTGTGACGAGCGCGTCCGCGGTTCCGTCGCCGTCCGCGTCGCCCATCGCCACGTCGGCTCCGAACTGATCCGCGGCGAGCTGGCCGTACATCTTGGACTGGGCCTTGGCGCCGATGTTGCCGCTCGTCGTGCCGCTGAGGATCACGTAGGCGCCGCCCTTGCCGCCGTGGCCCAGGCCACCGACGAAGAGATCGGACTTGCCGTCGGCGTCGACGTCGCCGACCTCCTTGAGCGAGTTGCCGACCTCCCAGCCGGCCTTGTTGCCGCGCAGGATGACGTCCGCGTCGGCGAGCGTGCTGGGCATGGTGCCCGAGGTCACGATGTAGACGGCGCCAGCGTCGGTGCCGTTGGTGTCTTCGCGACGCGCGCCGACCGCGAAGTCGCCGTTGCCGTCGCCGTCGTAGTCGCCGATGCCGACCAGGCGGTTGCCGACCTGGTCACCGGCGGTCTCGCCGCCGATCGTCGCGTCCGCGGCCGAGTTGTCCGAGTCGGCGGTGAGCGGGCCGTAGAACACGCTGATGGCGCCGGAGTTCGTGCCGTTCGTGTCCATGCCGGTGCCGCCGATGATCAGGTCCCAGTTGCCGTCACCGTTGATGTCGTCGATGTAGTCCACGCCGGCTCCGAAGTTCTCGTTGGCCTTGTCGCCGGACACGAGGATCGAGCTGGTGGGGAGCGTGACGTTCCCCGTGGTTCCACCCGTGATGAGGTAGGCCGCGCCGGCGTTGACCTTCCAGGTGTCGACCGGGTCGTCCCAGTTGCGGGCGCCGATGGCCCAGTCATCGTTGCCGTCGCCGTCGAAGTCGCCGTTGCCCGCGACCTGCTCGCCCGACTTCGCGCCGGTGCTGTCGCCGTAGAAGCGCGCCTCGGCGTTGCTGCCCAGGTCGATGCGGCTGTTGCCGGTGTGGAAGTCTCCGCCGAGGTCCAGGTAGGCCGCGCCGTCGTCGCTGCTACCCGTCGGGTCGTTGAGCGAGCCGATGACCATGTCGCCGGTTCCGTCGCCGTCGACGTCGCCGGCGTAGCGCACCGCGATGCCGAGCTTGGAGTCGGTGCCCTCGCCCTTCCACTCGCCATCGACGATGTCGCGGGCGTTGTTCGTGCCCAGCGGGATGCTGATCGGGTAGCCCTTGGGTGCGTTCCGATCGACGTCCGGGCGGAAGAGCGGATCGTCCCAGTCGAGGTCGTAGTCGTAGTCCTCGAGCTCGTCGTACTCGAAGAAGCCGGTGTCGAGGACGCTGGGCTCGGGGCCCTGATCGGTGGCGCAGGCCAGGACGAACAGAATGGACATTGGGAACTCTCCGGGGGCTCTGGGGACGCCACTCTATGGAAGTCCGCGCTGTCATACCGCTATCAGGTCGGTATCAGTCCCCTAAAGTCCGCGGAATCCTGACCGATTCCAGGAAGTTGGCACTCAGAGTGCGCCGCCCGCGATCACCACGTTCGGGAACAGCAGTCTGCCGCCTTCGGTCATCGACTCGGCGCGCGCAGCGTCCATCACGTCGATGAGCTCCTCGTACTCGACCGTTCCGTCCGGCACGAGCACGATGTCCTCGAGGTCGGGCTCCTCGTCTTTCACCAGTCCGAGGACGCGGGTGAGCTCGTCGGTGTCGTAGACCTCGCCGTCCATCGGAATGTCCAGTCCACCGGTGTCCTCGATGTCGAGCAGATCGTCCGCGCCGAGGACGGCGAGCTTGGTCGCGGTGATCGCGATCCGCACCTGGCGCACGTCCTCTGGGATGGGCGTGGTGATCTCGTCCTTGTTGATGGCCGGGAGCGAGCTGTCGATCACCGCCAGGTTCACAAACTGCGCGGCGACCAGGAGGAACGGGATGAGGATGCTCACCAGGTTCATGATCGGGACGAGGTTGAGCTCGCGGGCGTTCTGGGCGGGACGACGGGCCATGAGGACTCCGGGAGATTCGGTGCGTTGAGGACAGACCGTGTGATCCTCCGGCCGGTTCCCGGTCCAACGTGGCCTTGACGAGGCGTTGACCATGCGGCGATCAGGCGTTCTGCTCCACGTGACCTCCCTCCCTTCCCGTGGGCCCGTCGGGGACCTGGGGCCGTCGGCGCGCGCGTTCGTCGACTGGCTGGCCGAGAGCGGGCAGTCGCTGTGGCAGTGGCTGCCGCTGAACCCGCTCGGGCCGGGCAACTCGCCGTACGCGTCGCCGTCGGCGCTGGCCTGTGAGCGTGCGCTCCTGTCGCTCGAGGACCTGGGGCTCGAGCCCCTGTCCCGGACCGAGCGAGTGGACTGGGACGCGGTGCACTGCGAGAAGGTCCCGCGGCTGGCGGCGGCGGCGGTCGAGCTCGCCACGGATCTCGATGCGTGGATCGAGCGCACGCCCTGGGCGGACGACTGGGGGCTGTACGCGACGCTGGCCGAGGAGCACGGCGGCGGGTGGTGGTGCTGGCCCACGGCGCTGCAGGACCGAAAGGGGCTCGGCCGGGTGCGCCGTCGGAAGGCCTATCGGCGCCACCTCGCGCTGCAGTGCCTGCTGGATCGGCAGCTCACGGCGCTGCGAGAGTACGCGTCCGAGCGCGGCGTGCAGCTCATCGGCGACGTGCCCATCTTCGTCTCGGGAGACGGCTGTGACACCTGGGCGCACCGTGAGCTCTTCCAGCTCGATGCCGACGGACGGCCCACCGTTCGAGCGGGTGTGCCGCCCGACTACTTCAGCCCGACTGGCCAGCTGTGGGGCAACCCCCACTACGACGACGGCGCCATGGCGGCGGCTGGCTACCGCTGGTGGGGGGACCGGTTCGAGCGGGTGCTCCAGCACGTCGACCGCGTCCGCATCGATCACTTCCGAGGCTTCGCGGCCGCCTGGGCGGTCCCGCGCGAGGCCGAGACCGCCATGGACGGCGGGTGGGTCGAGGGGCCCGGGATGCGCCTGTTCGACGCGCTCGGCCTGGACCCGTGCACGCTCATCGCCGAGGACCTGGGCGTCATCACGCCCGACGTCGAGGCGCTCCGCGACGCGCTGGGGGCCCCGGGGATGAAGGTCCTGCAGTTCGCGTTCGGCGATGACGACATGCGCCACACGTTCCTGCCGCACGCCTTCGAGACGCCGAACGTCGTCGCCTACACCGGCACGCATGACAACGACACCGCCCAGGGCTGGTACGACGCCGCGCCGGAGGAGGTCCGGCATCGATTCCGGGTGTACGCCCGAAGTGGTGGGAGCGCCTGGGATCTGGTGCGACTCGCCTGGATGTCGACCGCCCACGACGCGATCGCCCCGCTCCAGGACGTGCTGGGCCTGGGCAACGAGGCCCGCATGAACGTGCCGGGCGTCGCCGAGGGCAACTGGGGCTGGCGCACGTCGGGCGTGCCGGGCCGGGAGCATGCGGACCGACTGCGCGAGCTGACCTGGGCATCCGGCCGTCTGCCGAGGGTCAGTTAAGCTCGGAGCATGTTCGGAAAGCTCGCCAAGCTCCCTCTGCGTCTGGCCAAGAAGATGGGTCGCAAGATCCAGGCCTCGGACGACGCCTACCACGCCGACCAGCTCAAGAAGCGAGGCGGTGACACGGACAGCTCGGTCAGGAAGGAGCGCATCCCGGACCACGAGTTGGACGACCTGACGCCCGACATGGTGGTGACCGCCGAGTCGCTGCTCGAGGCCGAGGTCGAGTTCCTGGACGTGCGCACGCTGAAGGAGTTCCGCGAGGGGCACATCGCCGGCGCGATCCACATGCACGAGATCGACGTGATGATCCGCCTGGCCGAGCTGCCGCCCGAAGGGCGCGTGGTTGCCTACGACGAGTCCGGCGAGGGCGGCATGCGCGTGGCTCGGTTCCTTCGCCGTCGCGGTTTCGATGACCTGGTCGCGCTCGAGGGCGGGCTCAGTGCCTGGGAGGCCGCGGGGGGTCAGCTGGAGGCGGGGTGATCCTGCTCCTGGGCTGCGAGCTCTCCACGGGGTTCTCGACCAGCACCGAGCAGCCCGTGCTCGACCCCGTCGAGCGAATCGAACGAATCGAACGAATCCCGGTCGACCCGTGGTCCGAGGTCGAGGCCTCGCCGACGCCCGAGGGGTGTGTCACAGGGCCGCTGTCGTGTGGCTCGGTGCTCGAGGACCGCACGACCGGTGGACACAGCCAGTGGTCGAACGACCACTACCGCACGCTGTTCTGCCACCCCATCCACCACGACTGGGACGGGCCCGAGCGGGTCTACCGGCTGGTCCTGCCCGCCCAGACCGTGGCGACGGTAGAGCTCGAGAGCGAAGGCGACCTGGACCTGTTCGCGTTGTCCTGGCCGCACGACGACTGCCCTACGACCCAGATGTCGGTCAGCTCCTGTGATGCTGACGTGGGCACCTCGGGCGGGAGCCTGACGCTCGTCACCCAGGATCGCGACCAGACCTTTCTGGTCGCCGCCGACGGAAAGTCCGCCCTCGAAGGCGCGTTTCGTCTCTCCGTCGAGTGCGTCGCCCGATGAGTGAGCGTCGCAGTGGGTGGTGGAAGATCCCGGCCCAGGTGTTGGCGTCGGCAGCCGTGCTGTACGTCCTGGTGCGGCAGGCGGACCCCATGGCCGTGCTGGCCGCACTGTCGGAGGCGTCCGTGGCCTGGGTCCTGATCGCAGCTGCGGTGAAGGCCCTCGGGCTCGCCCTTCATGAGCTGCGCCTGTGGGTGATGCTCCAGGCCTGGCGCAAGACGCCAATCATGCCAGTCCTGTCGATCGGCTTCCTGAGCGGCCTCCTGAACTCGGTGCTGCCCATTCGGGGCGGAGACCTTGTGGCCATGGGGCTCCTGCGCAAGGAGCTCGACGTGAGCACCCCGGCCGCGGTGGCCGCCGTCGGCATCACGGGGTTCGTCGAGGCCGCCGTCTTCGGGGTGTTCGTGCTCGGCGTGATGGTCCTGGGAGCCAGCGAATGGGAGCAGCTCGTCGGCGTCGCTGAGACGGCTGCAGCCCAGAACTGGCTGACGCTCGCGGTCTTCGGCGCCACCATCGGCGCGGTCGGGCTCGGCGTCCTGGGGCGCAAGCTCCGGTCGGATGCTCCGACCGAGTCCCGTCCGGGCGTGGTCCAGCTCGTGCGCGACACGGTCGTCCAGACCGGGACCGGCCTCACCTCGTGGGGTCCCATCGCCGCGAACGTCGGGCTGGCGGCGGTCCAGGTGTTGCTGGTGGTCGGCAGCTTCTGGGCCATCCTCCCGGCGCTCGGGCTGCATGTGGAGTTCCCCCTCCTGGCAGTGTGCGGCGTCGTGGCGCTCGGGTCGATCGCGGCGGTGGTGCTCCCGCCGTCGCTCGGGGCTGGGGCGGCGGCCACGTCGGTGTTCGTGCTCGGTGCCTTCGGGGTCTCCGAGGCGGACGCGCTGGCCTTCACCGCCATCTCGTGGATCGCCAACAGCGTGCCGCCGTTCATCCTTGGCATTGGTCCGTTGACGAAGCGCATCGGGCGGATCGGTGAGCTGGTTCGCGGGTAGGTCCGCGGCGTGGATCGCCGTCGTGGCGACCCTCGCCGCGCTCCTGCTCACGCTGCCGTTCCACGGTGGCTGGCTCGTCGACCCGCTCGGGACCACGCTCGCCAACGCCTTCCACGGCTCGCACATCTGGGCGGCACACGTCGTGCAGGACGGCCTGTGGGGCGGCTCGGCGTCGCCCACATCGCTCGGTGGGTTCCCCGAGGAGCGAGGCGCCGCCTACATCGGCTGGGCCTTCCTCGCGCCCATCGCCATCACTGGCCTGTCGCCGATCCTGGGGGTCAACGTGGCCGGCTGGCTGGGGCCGGCGCTCGGCGGGGCCGCGTTCGTCGGCCTGGCGGTCCAGCTCGGACGGACGCGCAACGCGGGCCTGTACGTGGGCGCGGTCCTGTTCGCGTTGTCGCCGACCGCGCTCGGCATGGTGCTGTCGGGGCAGGTCGAGAAGGGCCAGTCCTGGGTGCTTCCGCTGTGCCTCGCGGTGTGGATCTGGGCGGCCCGCGGGTCCTGGGGCCGGCTCGCTGCGGTCGGCGCCGTCTGGCTCGTCGGCGCGCTGACCAGCCCGTACCTGGCGATGTTCGCGGGCATCCTGGTGCCCTGGGTGGTCTGGGTCCGGCGGGAGGACTGGCGTCGCCTCGTCATCGGGGCGGTCGTCGCCGTCGTCGCCCTGCTCGTCGCTCGGGCGTACCTGCTGTCCGGGGGCGACAGCGTGTTCTCCCCCGCGTACGACCCCACGGGATTCCCACCGCTGTTCGGCGAGACGATGCCCATCTCGGACCTCGACACGCTGGTGCTCGGCGAGGCCGCGGCCGTCGGCGACGTGCCCCTGCTGCACAACCGCTACCTGGGGCTCCCGTTCGCGGTGGGGGCCGTCGCGCTCGGCTGGAGGGAGCGCTCCTGGGTCGTCGCGCTGGTCGGTGTGCTCATCGCAATCGGGCCGGTTCTCGGGATCGACCGACACCCCGTGCTGGTGGGAGGCCACGAGGTCCCGATGCCTGCGGTGGTCTTCCAGTGGCTCGATCTGCCGCTGGCGCACGGCGGCCAGTACTACCGGGGCCTGCTGGTCGCGCACCTGGGGCTCGGGCTGATGCTCGCCGCGTCCCGCTCGCGCTGGGTGTGGCTCGTCCTGGCGCTGGGGGTCGGGGATGCCGTCCGGGTCGTCGCGCCGTTCGGCACGCCCTGGCCGACATGGGACCTGCCGACGGCGGCGTGGAAGGCATGGGGGCGGGTCGACGAGGGCGCCGTCCTGCACCTGCCGCTCAACGGAGCCGAGCTGCCGCCGAACAACCCGGTTCGGCTCGCGGGGGTGTCGGTCCACGAGCGCCCGGTCCGCGATCTGCCGCGCCGGAACCCACAGGCCGAGGGTGAGCTCGGGGCGTTCATCGAGTGCGTCGAGGTTCTGAACGGTCGGGACTGCGCTCCCTGGTCACTGGACGGCTTCGCCATCGTCGCGGTCGACCCCAGCACGGACCGACAAGAGCTCGTCGAGTCGCTGAAGCGCGTGCTCGGGCCGCCGACCGACGGTCACGACGGCGTGACCTGGTGGGACGTGAGCCAGCGCTGAGGGCTACGGCGTCGCCAGCCCGAAGCCGATGACGGCGGTCCCGTCGGGGAGCTCGGGTCGCTCGGCGGTCAGCAGGGCACGCACGATGCACAGGTCGATGGGCCCTTCCTCGGCGTTCGGCTCGATGAAGAGCGCGCCACCGCGGGTACCGACGCTCGCGGACACGGTGCCGACGTGGTTCGCCTCGACCAGGCACTGGAACGCGATGGGGCCGGCGGCCTCGGCCAGCTCGCGGAAGGCGCGGTCGTCGTCGGCGTCGGTCACCACGATGTCGAGGACGGGAAAGGTCCGCTCCACGGTCTCGTCGGTCTCGACGGTCTCGTCGGGCTGTTCGGCGTCCTGGGCGAGAGCGAGGGGGAGGAGCAACAGCATCAGTGGGTTCCTACCACCTCGAGGGTGACCCTCGCGTTCAGCGTGCCCTTGCGCTCGGCCTTCAAGGCGTCGGACACGCAGACGGCGAACTCGGTCGGCGGCATCGCCTCGACCTGGGTCGCCTGCCCCTCGAGGTAGGTGATGGTCTCGCTCGAGCCGCGCTTGCCGTCACAGGCCAGCGCGGCCTCCAGGCCGGCCATGTCTCCATCGGCGAAGACATCCTGGACGGTTCCGTCGCCGCCGCTGGTCCCAATGACCGCCAGCAGCTTCGGGCTCTCGTCCACGTCGAAGTCGACGTTCCACCTGTACTCGCTCGATGGGATGTCGGTGGCACCGGTCAGTGCGCCGGCCACACACCCGCTCGGCGGCTCGGTGGACGTCGTGGCGTGTCCGTTCGCCACGACGATGGTCGCCCTCGCGAGCGCCACGTCGGTGCAGTTCAGCGCCGCCGCTTCGACGAAGGGTTGAGCGGGCGGGTCATCCATCCTCGAGGGGTAGATACGCGGCTCCGCGGCCCACGCCGTCGCGGCGAGCAGCAGCACTACGCGCCCCGGATCTTGTTCAGCGCCGAGCCGGCCTCGTACCAGGCGAACTGCTCGCGGGTGAGCGTGTTCGTCGTCTCGATCCGGTCCGTCGAGCCGTCCGCGTGCGTGAGCACGACCGTCGGGCTGCCGCCGTCGGCGATCCGAGCGATGCCCTCGATCGCGACCACGTCGTCGCCCACGACCTTGTCGTAGTCCGCCGGGTCGGCGAAGAAGAGCGGGAGCACCGCCTGCTTCTTCAGGTTCGTCTCGTGGATGCGCGCGAAGCTGCGGACGATGACGGCCTTGCAGCCCATGTGCCGAGGCTCCATGGCCGCGTGCTCACGGCTGCTGCCTTCGCCGTAGTTCTCGTCGCCGAAGATGACCCAGTCCTGGCCAGCGGCCTTGTACTGCTTGGCCAGGTTCGGGTGCGTGTCCTTCTCGCCGGTCAGGAAGTTGATGCCGTTTCCGAACTCGCCGGTGAGCTCGTTGTCCGCACCCGCCATCAGGTTGCCGCTGATGTTGGTCAGGTGACCGCGGTACTTCAGCCATGGGCCGGCGGCCGAGATGTGGTCGGTCGTGCACTTGCCGCGCGCCTTCACCAGGATGCGAAGTCCGCTGATGTCCTGGCCGTCCCAGGCCGCGAACGGCGTGAGGCGCTCGATGCGGTCCGAGCCGTCGTTGATCACGACCTCGACGCCTTCGCGCTCGGCGGCGGCCACGGGTGCGATGTAGCCGTCGAGGTTCGCCACGAAGCCTTCGGTGGGCAGCTCGGCGCCCGCCGGGGGAGCGAGCATGAACTCGTTGCCATCGGCGTCGGTCAGCGTGTCCTTCAGCGGGTTGAAGCCGATGTCCCCAGCCAGGGCGAGGGCGGTCACCAGCTCGGGCGAGCCGATGAACGACAGCGTCGACGGGTTGGCGTCGTTCCGGCCGCGGAAGTTGCGGTTGAAGCTGTTGATGATGGTGTTGGTGTCGCCCTTCTTGACGTCGTCCCGGCGCCACTGGCCGATGCACGGACCGCAGGCGTTGGCGAGCACGACGCCGCCGACGTCGGCGAAGTCCTGGGCCTGACCGTCCCGCTGGATGGTGGACATGATGAGGTCCGAGCCAGGGCTGATCATGAAGCCCGACTTCGCCTTGATCCCCTTGTCCCGGGCCTGGCGAGCGAGGGCCGCCGACCGGTCCATGTCCTCGTAGCTGGAGTTCGTGCACGAGCCGATGAGCGCGTACTTGAGCTCGCGCGGCCAGCCCTCGGCCTCACACTCGGCGGCCATCGCGCTGATGGGGCGAGCACGGTCGGGCGTGTGCGGTCCGACGACGTGGGGCTCGAGCGTCGAGAGGTCGATCTCGATGACGCGGTCGTAGTAGCGCTCGGGCTCGGCCTCGACCTCGGGGTCGGCGCGCAGGTGCTCAGCGTACTTGTCACACAGGTCGGCGATCTCACCGCGGTTCGTGGCCCGCAGGTACCGGCCCATCGACTCGTCGTAGGGGAAGGTCGACGTGGTCGCGCCGTGCTCGGCGCCCATGTTGCAGATGGTGCCCTTGCCCGTGCAGCTGATCGAGGCGCAGCCGGGGCCGAAGTACTCGACGATGCTGTTGGTGCCGCCCTTGACCGTCAGGATCTCGCAGACCTTGAGGATGACGTCCTTGGCGCTGGCCCAGCCGTTCAGCTCGCCCGTGAGGCGGACGCCGATGAAGCCGGGGTTCAGGACCTCCCAGGGCATGCCGACCATGGCGTCGACCGCATCGGCGCCACCGACGCCGACCGCCAGCATGCCGAGGCCGCCCGCGTTCACGGTGTGCGAGTCGGTGCCGACCATCATGGTGCCGGGGGCCGCGTAGTTCTCCAGTACGACCTGGTGGATGATGCCGGCGCCCGGCTTCCAGAAGCCCAGGCCGTGCTTGGCGCTGACGGTCCGCAGGAACTCGTAGACCTCGCGGTTCTCGTCGTTGGCGATGGCCAGGTCGGTGTCCGCGCCTTCGTACGCGCGGATCAGGTGGTCACAGTGGACCGTGCTGGGCAGCGCGACCTCGGCCTTGCCGGCGACCATGAACTGGAGGAGCGCCATCTGGGCGGTGGCGTCCTGCATCGCGACGCGATCGAGGATGAGATCGAGGAAGCTCTCCTTGCGCTCGAACTCGGCGGTCTCGGGGTCGGCCAGGTGGTTGAAGAGGATCTTCTCGCCGAGCGTCAGGGCGCGTCCAAGGCGACGGCGACCGATGGCAGCGCGCTCTCCGGCGCGGGCGTAGACCTTCTCGATGGCGGAAACGTCGATCATGCTGAGGAACTCCTTTCGATGGACGCTCCCTAACCCGCAAATGTCGCTGTGTTTGTTGCCCGGTCTGATCCTGACCGCCCCTGTTGCGCAGGCGGGCGACGTGCCCTGGTACGGACCCGGCGAGGACCCCGACATGCCCTGGCCGACCGACGGCGTGCAGGCGATGGCGGACCTGGCCCGGGACCTCCCGGCGGGTCCCGATCTGGCGCGCGCTCGGCTGGAGATGATCGCCGGGGAGCACCAGGCCGCCTTGGACCGACTGACCCCGCTCCTCGTCGATCACGAGGCCGGCGAGCAGGCCTGGATGCTCGCTGCAGACCTCGCCGCCCACGAGGGCCGATGTGACGTCGTCGAGACCGCCTGGGACGCGATGGTCGTCGAGTCCCGCGACGTCGCCGGGTTCATCGCTCTTCGCGGATGGGAGTGCTCCGCGGAGCCGATCTGGCGCGAGCGCGGAGCAGCGGTCTGTCGGGGGATCTGCACCCCGGTCTCCGCGGCCGCCTGGGCGAGGTCTCGGTCTCGTCGCCGGTGGATCCGCCCGAGCACATCACGCTCATGACGCCTTGCCCGGACGCGACCGCCGAGGTCGTGCGAGGGGACGTGCGGTACTGCCTGGACGGGCGAGGTCTGCCTCACGGTCCGCTCAACCACGGCGGCGTGGTCGGCTGGTGGCACGAGGGTGTCCCGCACGGGACCTGGAGCGATGGCGAGGCGACCCAGCGTTGGACCGACGGGCTACCTGACGGGCGCTGGGAGAACGGCCTGGGCTGGGCCGAGTACGAGGCGGGCGTGAAGCGCCAGGAGCTCGTCCGAGGCTCGCCCGACGTTCATCGCTCCAGGGACGGCGACGGCCTGGTCGAGGAGTGGCGTGTCGGCGACCGTGTCGTCGCCACGCGGTCGTGGCTGGCCGGTGTTCCGGTCGGGACCTGGCGCGTCTTCGACGACCAGGAGAACGGGTACGTCGTCCGCTTCGAGGACGGCGTCCAGCACGGCCGAGCCCGTCGCACGACCGCGTCGATGACCACCCACGCCCGGTTCGACGAGGGCAAGCCGGCCGGCTGGGTCGTCGCGTTCTGGTGGAACCATCGGCGGGCCCAGCTCGGTCGACACGACGCCGACGGACAGCGCCATGGCGTGTGGAGGACCTGGGACAGCGGGCTGCACCTGGCCGAGGTCATCACGTACGAGCACGGCGTGAAGCACGGCTACGCTCGCGAGACCGACCGGCTGTACGGCTGCATCGCCCGGGAAGGACACTACGAGGACGGCGTGCCGATCGGCCTGTGGTGGCACTACTCCGCCGAGGGCACACGCCTGACGGACGGCGGCCTGACCGTGGGGACCTGGCCCAGCGAGCGGAACATCAACCGCTGCTGGGAGCGCCCGACGCCGGTGCCGGCCTACCTCAAGGCGGTCGAGTGAGTCACTCGCAGCCCGCACCCGCGGTGCACGTCAGCGAGGCGCCCTCGCCCAGCGTCATCCCGACGCCCAGGTCCGCGTCGTAGACGTCGTCCGGCGTGTTGCCGCTGAAGTCGAGTTCGGTCCCGGTCACGTTCGAGCCGAGCACGAACAGCGCGCCGCCGACCTCGGCTGCCACGTTGGTCGAGAACGACGAGGTCGTGAGCGAGGCGCTGGCCAGGTCCTCGAGGAACAGGGCGGCCCCCTCGTCGGCGATGCTCCCCTCGAACGAGCAGCCCTCGATCTCGAGCACGCCAGAGTGCCAGTAGTCGTACACCGCGGCGCCGTACCCGCCGCCGTCGTTGTCCACGAACGTGGTGTCGACGAGGTAGACGTCATCGATCTCTCCGTCGTATCGGCCTTCGACGGCGATGGCTCCGCCGTACGCCCCGATGTTCCCCTCGAAGTGGCCTCCGTTCACGCTCAGGGTCGAGCCGCGGGTCAGGTAGAAGGCGCCGCCGACGTAGCCCTCGTTGTCCACGAACGAGCCGCCCACGACGTCCATCGTCGAGGCGTCCAGCTGGATCGCGCCGCCGATGTTGGCGGAGACGTTCCGCGCGACCTCGGTGTCGACGAGCGTCAGCTCACAGTCGCCGGCCATCACAGCCGCCCCACGCCGATGGGCCTCGTTGTCGATCAGGCGGGCACCCTCGAGGTCGACCGTCGCCGTCTCGCACCAGATGGCGCCGCCGCCGCCCGCGCCCGGGTCGTAGACGTTCGCGATGGTGCCGTACCCATTCGACAGCGTCAGGTCCCGGACGACCACGTTCGCCCCCGGCAGGACCTCGAGCACGGTACCGACGTCCGAGCCCGACAGGACTGCGTCCTCGTGCCCGATGAGCGTCAGGTCGTCGTCGGTCGACAGCGCCACGAACCACGTGCCGCCGCAGACGTGCAGCTCGCCGTCGGGCAGGTCGTGCTCCAGCGGCTCGTGCTCGGTGCCGCTCAGCGACGCGCTCCAGTCTGCGGAGGCCCCGCCCTCCCAGAAGGTGGCGGTGCCCTCGTCCGAGACCCAGTCCGATGCACACGAGGTGTTCAGGCCGTCGCAGACCTCGGTGGCGTCGGGGTTCACCGCTGCGTTCGTGTCGTCGCAGTCCTGGTCGTTGTCGACGGTGCCGCTCGGCTGCTCGCAGTGCTCCACCGGCTGGTCCGCTGAGCCGAATCCGTCCCCGTCACCATCGACGAAGAAGGTCGATGGCTCGCAGGGGTCGCCCGTGTCGCTGCTCGGCTCGCTGTCGACGACGCTGTCGCCCGAGGTGGGGCCCGTATCCGTGGGCGACGTGCAGGCGAAGAGGAGGAGGATCGTCATGTTCTGTCCGGCGTGGGACGCCAGCATGCCAGGGTCGGTCAGGTCCTGCGAGCCAGCAGCGGTGGGACGGACAGGAACAGGATCGCAACGAGCACCAGCCCGGCGCCGATCCACTCGCCGCCGCCCAGTCCCGAGGCGTCCGTCAGCCAGGCCAGGACCATGCTCGCGACCACGCCGGCCAGGATGCTCGAGGCCCGATTGACCGGGACACAGAAGCTGTTCTCCTGGCGCTCCAGGAGAGTGAGCCCACCGAAGATGCCGGTGCCCTGGGACAGGATGCCGAGCACGACCGTCAGCCCGACGACCGTCCAGCCGAGGTCGGGCAGCGCCGTGAAGCCGGCGACCAGGGGCTCGCTCAGCTCGGCCGGTCCCAGCAGCGCGCCCAGGCCACAGGCGACGAGCGCCATCGGGGCCGCGACGAGCTGCTCCTCGACGAAGAAGCGCCGGTTGACGTTGTCGTCGTCGGACTTGGCCTGGGTAGTCATCAGCCGCAGGCGCACCAGGTAGCAGGCCAGGTAGAGCGTGACATCGACGGCGGCGACCACGCCCAGGCCGAACTCCCCGCGGGCCGCGAACGCGACGATCAGCGCGGCCATCGCGAAGCCCAGGCCGCCCCCGATGCGAGCGCTTTCGTCAGCGCGGAGTACGGGACGTAGCAGAGGAAGTACCCCGCTGCGAAGCCCCACACGGCGTACGAGCGGGTCACGACAGCTCGACCGGGTCGATCAGGTGGGCGCCGTTGTTCTTCACGTTGCCGACAGCCCTCGAGACCGGATGCGTCTGCAGCGAGCCGTCCGGCGCCGACTGCATCAGCGCTCGCAACTCATCGTCGTCGAGGCCCGGCTCGAGCCACCTCAGCGGCTCGCCGAGCACCACCGGCATGCGTGGGTGGATGGCCCGGACCTCGGTGTTGCTCGGCACGGTGATGACGCTGAACGTGCCGTTCTCGTGTACGCCGGCCAGCGCGATGAGCTCGCCGCCTCGATGCATCAGGTGCGGCTGCTTCGCTCCCTTGGGACCCGTCCACTCGTACCAGCCGTTGGTCACGACCAGGCACCGCCGCTCGCGCACGGGCTTCCGGTAGACCGGCTTCTCGAAGATGGTCTCGGCCCGGGCGTTGATCATCCGAGCGGCGATTCTCGGGTCCTTCCGCTCGGCCCACTTCGGGAGCAGACCGAGCCGCATGCTCTCCAGGACGTTGCCTTCATCGGTGCGGACGACGACCGGGGCGGCGCGGGTCGGGCAGACGTTGTGGTCGGGCTGCGGCGGGGTCAGGTCCTCGGGGCGGATCAGGTCGAAGACCTTGATCATGTCCTTCGGCGTCCCGTAGACCGCGTATCGAGCGCACATCAGCTCACCCGCTTGTACCTGTAGCCAGCGCCTCCCCACAGGCCCAGCCCGAGCGGCAGCAGGCCCGCGCCGAGCAGCGGGTGGGGCTCCTTCCCGTCGGCGACCAGGACGAGCTCGTCGTGCTTGTTCTCGATGAGGTCCAGCGCGTTCTTGTTGTTCTCGCTGTATGCGCTGATGGTCAGCCCGCGGACGGTCCGGATGGGCACGGTCCGTTCGATGTCGGACTCGATGGCGGTGATCCACGCCTGCTCGTCGGTCCGCAGGGCGTCCAGCTCCTGGACGACCGTGATGAGCTCGGGATCGGCGGTCTTCAGGAAGAACATGGCCGGGACCACGGCCTTGTTGTTCGGGTAGAGCGGGATGTAGAGGGACCGCACCTTGGAGCGTCCATCAGCATCACAGCGGACGGCAGGCTCAGCTCGCAGTCGGTCAGCTCCAGCCAGTCCCGCGTCTCTGCGCCCAGGTACCCCTCGGCACACGTGATCGACTGGATCTCGCTGTTCCCGGCCGCCTGGTAGGACATGAACAGTCCGAGGAAGAACCCCACCGCCCCCAGGCTCAGGAGCGTCATGAAGACGCGGTCCTGGATGAACGTCACGGACAGGCGAGGACGAGCTCGTCCAGGTCCCAGGTCTTCACGATGGTGGAGAGGCCCTCGTGGGTGTCGCAGACCGCGTCGGCCTGGTCCTGCGCGTCGTCCCAGTCGTCGACGTACTCGGCCACCAGCGCGGCCTTGCCCGCGTCGGTGAACACCGCCAGGCGCCCGCACTCGTCGTACTCGTGGCACGACTCGTTGATGATGAAGTCGAAGTCGTCGACCAGATCCTCGAGCTGGTCCAGGTCGTTCTTCAAGGCGACGCCCAGGCCGCGCTCGTGGGCCTGGTCGGCCAGCCACAGGTTGTACTCGCGCTGGTCGGCGTAGCTGAGATCGAAGCCGGGGTCGTTCGTGTACCCGTCGACGTTGTCGGGCTCCACGGCGTCACAGCCCCGGCTGACCGCGACGTCCAGGCGAGCGGCCATCAGGTTCCGGACGGGCTCCGAGCGGATGTCGAGCCAGCGCTCGCCCGGCCAGCCGTCCAGGTCGTTCCCCAGCGCCTCGTCGGGGAACTCGGTCGCGTCGTCGCGCCAGTCCTCCCAGCTCCCGGCCGAGAAGTAGCAGACGAGGCCCTTGTCCTGGAGCGCATCGTACGTGCTGTCCGGCGGGTCGAACAGGTCGATGTCGTAGACGTCCACGTCGAGCGAGGTGTCGACCGCCCCGGAGATCTGCCACTGCCAGGTCGCGCCTGGCTCGGGTGCCCAGACGTCGACGGCGGGGTCCTCGTCCTCGGGCAGCTTCTCGAACCCGACGCAGGCACCGTCCATGTACACCATGCCGACCGGGCACTCGACCTCGCAGCCGGCGAGCGCGAGCAGCAGCATCAGACCTCCGTCTCCACCGCTTCGGCGGCGGCGGCGATGTCGATACCGCCCTTGTGCGTGGCGGCCGCGGCGTCGCAGACCTTCTCCAGCTCGTCGTCCGACCGACTGGGGTCGTAGTGGAAGAACAGAAGGCGCTTCGCGGCGACGGTCTCGGCGTACCGGACGGCCAGCTCGGCGGTGCAGTGTCCCCAGCCGACGCGCGAGGCGTACTCCTCGGCCGTGTACTGGGCATCGTGGACGAGCAGGTCGGCCCCCTCAGCCATCTCGAAGCCCGACAGCCACTCGGCCTTGGGCAGCCCTTTGCGCGAGCCGAGCTGGGGCTCGTGGTCGGGCATGTAGGCCAAGGTGCGGCCGCCGCACTCGATGCGGTAGCCCAGCGTCGGGCCCGGGTGCGTGATCAGGTGCGACGTTAGCTTGTAGGCGCCGATCTCGAAGGGCTCGCGCGTGACGTCGTGGCACTTCACCGAGCTCGGCACCTCGCGGATTCGAACCGGGAAGAGCGGGGGCGAGAGGTACCGGGTCAGCCGCTTGCGCAGACTGCGGGCCGAGCTGGGAGGACCCCAGATGTGGACCTCGACGCCGGGCGTGTAGAGCGTCCGGAAGAAGCCGAGCCCCTGGATGTGGTCCATGTGGAGGTGGGTCAGCAGCACATCGACGCGCTTGACCTCGGGACCGATGTCCTCGCCCGCGGCGCGGATCCCGCTTCCGGCGTCCAGGATCAGGACCTGACCCTCGTCGTTCTGGACACGCACGCACGAGGTGTTGCCGCCGTAGCGCGTGGTCTCCGGGCCGGGCGACGGCAGGCTGCCCCGCGTGCCGTAGAAGCGGACCTTCATCCGACGGGGTCGAGGAGCGCCATCACCCCGGTCATGCCCGGCTGGCCGACGCCGCGGATCGGGAAGGTGGTGACGTTGACCTGGCGCCGGGCTCCGTCCATCGCGCGGAGCATGATGGTGCGGTGGATGGCGGTGTTCGACTCGAGCGCGCGGCCCAGGAGTGAGGCCTCGGGCGCGTCGATGTGCAGCTCGCCCTCAACGCGGAGCGCGGCCTGCCATTCCGTCGGAGTCAGCGTCCCGCACTCGCTGAACGAGCGTCCCAGGATCACGGCTGCGGCGTCGTTGAAGAAGACGAGCGTGCCGTCCTCGCCGAACAGCAGGCTCGGCGTCGTCAACAGCGCCATCCACTGCCGAGCCATGATCAGTTCGAGCGGTCGACCCAAGACTCCTCCCAGGCGCATCGTAGCACCGGTCCCTGGCATGCAATACGAGCCGGGCCTCAGTGAAGGAGAAGGCCATGGTGATGCTCGTGACGTGGGAGGCCGGCAAGGAGAACGACGCGTTCGTCGAGGAGCTCAAGAGCCTCGGCAACTGGTCCAACCGGGTGCCCGGTGCGTGGATCCTCGAGACGCCGATGTCGCCTCGCAAGGTGCGTGACCTGCTCGGCGAGAAGATGCCGGATCAGCGGCTGTTCGTCGCGCGCGTGAGCGAGAACTGGGCCGGCCGGAACATGGGCAACGGCTTCCCCGAGTGGCTCAAGGGGCGCAAGTTCGGGACGTTCAACGCGTCCTGAGCGGGGCTAGTTGCACCACTCCCAGGCGCCGAGTTCGTCGTAGTCGACGGGGGTCCGCCCGGCGATGCCCGTCGAGAGGGGGTGCCACCAGCTGACGTGGCGCTCGCCGTGGTGCCACGACAGGACGACCTCGCGTCCGTTGTAGATGGCCGGGAAGTCCAACAGCGGCTTCTCGACCGCCTTCACCTCGACGCCCTCGGCGTGGATGTGCTCGACGATTCGCGCGATCTCGGTGCGCAGGTCCTCGACCTGGGCCAGCAGCGCCTCGACGTCGGCGTCGGCCGGAGGGTCGCGGAGCACGGCCGCCAGCGACTTCACCTGATGGAAGCAGTTGCTCGCGTACTTGATGAGCTCGCGCATCCGGGGCAGGGCTGCGTTGGCCTCAGTGACGGTGAAATAGCGGCTGCGGGGCGGTCGGTCCGGGGTCATCGCCCCGAACGATACCCAAAGGGCTGCCGTCACACCCGTACAGCGGCTACCGTACGTGGGTTCGGAGGGTTTCCCCATGCTGCTGCTCGCGCTCGCGTGCTCTGACTACGACCTCAACCCCGAAGAGGACAACACCGAGCCGTTCGTCTATGACACGGCCCCCCCGTGCCCTCCTGGGATGGACTGCACCGAGGACACCGAGGTCGAGCCCGAGGACACCGATCCGCCCGAGCTCGTCTACTGCGACGAGCAGTACTTCCCGGCGCTCGCCCTGGACCTGGTGGACGAGTGCAACAACGAGCCCACCACGGGCACGTGGGACCCGGTCATCGAGTGGACGAGCTCGGCGCCGGGCAGCGCGTACACGACGCCGGCCATCGGGAACCTGACCGACGACAACGGCGACGGCGTCATCGACGAGGACGACACCCCCGACGTCATCGTCGGCAACTCCAGCGGCACCTACTGGGCGCTCTCGGGCGACAACGGCTCGAGCCTGTGGTCCACCGCCGACTCGATGGGCAGCGAGCCGATGAGTGCAGCGATCGGCGACGTCGACGGCGACGGCAAGCCGGACGTGGTCGGCGCCGGCGCGTCGGGCATCGCGGCGTGGAGTGGCGAGGACGGCTCGCTCATCTGGAAGACCAGCGCGTACTCGGGCGGAAACTCCCCCCAGTGCGGCGCGGTGGGCCTGCACGATCTCGAAGGAGACGGCGACGTCGAGGTCATCATCGGCAACGCGATCTACGACGGCAGCACCGGCAGCCTGATCGCCCAGGGGGCCTACGGCTCGGGCGCCGGGCACGGCTGGGCGGCGCCGATGGGCGTGGCCGCGGACATCGACCGTGATGGCGACCTCGAGGTCGTGGTCGGCAACGCCATCTACGACGAGAACGGCACCGCCGAGTGGGCCAACGGCCAGTCCGACGGCTTCGTCGCGGTCGGCCAGTTCGACAGCGACAAGTACGGCGAGATCGTCGTCGCGCACACCGGCTCGCTTCGACTCCAGGACCACGATGGCACGGTGCTCTGGACCAAGAACGGGCTGACCGGCTCGACCATCGGCCCGCCCACGGTCGCGGACTTCGACGGCGACGGCGAGCCCGAGATCGGCGTGGCCGGCAACGGCGTCTACATGGTCGTCGAGGGCTCCGACGGCAGCACGCTGTGGTCCAACGCGGTGCAGGACTTCAGCAGCGGCTTCACTGGCAGCGCGGTCTTCGACTTCGAGGGCGACGGCGCGGCCGAGGTGGTCTACGCCGACGAGGTCTCGGTCTGGGTCTACGACGGCGCGACCGGTGCCGTGAAGATGCAGGAGAACGCCCACTCGTCGGCGACCTGCAGCGAGTACCCGGCCATCGCGGACGTCGACAACGACGGGCACGCCGAGATCGTCTACACCTCGAGCGCGTACGGCTCGCCCAGCTACTCGGGCGTGACGGTCATCGGGGACGCCGACAACAGCTGGCAGCAAGGCCGGCCGGTCTGGAACCAGCACGCGTACTTCATCACCAACGTCGATGACGACAGCACCATTCCGACGAGCCAGGACACGAACTGGGCGACGTACAACAACTTCCGGTCCGGCGACGTGCTCGCAGGCACCGGTGGGGTGCAGCCGGACCTCGTCGTCTCGCTGGACTACGTCTGCGACACCGAGTGCGACCGCGGGAAGCTGTGGGCGTGGGCCCGCGTGGGCAACCAGGGGCACGAGGACGTCGTCGACCCCTTCGACGTCGTGCTCAGCGTCATCACGCCGGAAGGCGAGAAGGCGATCGCGACCGAGACCATCACGCACCCCGTTCCGTCCGGCGAGATGCTCGACAGCATCAGCTTCGAGGTCGCAGGGCTCGAGGGCTGGACGATCTACGACGTGCGGGTCGCGATCGACGGCGGCAACGGCGAGGACGGCGCCATCGTCGAGTGCAACGAGGCCAACGACGAGGACAGCTGGGGAACGGGCGTCTGCCTGTAGGGCGCGGCCAAGAGCCTCAGCTCAGCTTGCCCAGCTCGCCTTCGGCCTCACTCCAGGCGCCGATTCCGCCCTCGAGCGAGGTCGCGTTGATCAGCCCGCGCTCGCGAAGGAACGTCGCGGCCTGGAAGCTGCGCATGCCGGCAGCGCAGTAGCAGACGATCTCGTCGGCGTTCTTCAGCTCTTCCCAGCGGTCGGGCATCGTGCGGAGCTCGATGTGCACGGCTCCCGGGACCACGCCTCCGGCGACCTCGCCGTCGGTGCGCACATCGACGATCACGATGTGTTCGCCGCAGTCCAGGCGCTCCTTGAGCTCCTGGGCGCCGCACTCGATGTTGGCCATCGAGATCGCGTTGTCGGGCTCGGGCTCGGGCTCGGGCGGCTTCGTCGGCTTGGAAGACGGCGTCGGGGCCGGCTTGGAGGCCTCGTCCATGCCGAGCATGCCCTTGATGACGCCCTTGATGCTGCTGCGAATGCCCATGTCTGACCTCTCTCCGGCGGTATCTACCACGCTCCCCACGATGTGGGCTCGGGCGACCGGATGAACACCAGGGTGTGGTCACCAGACAGCTGATCGTGCGAGATGAGCGCGCTCTCCAGCGACACGCCGTCGAGCATCACGTTCGCCAGGTACGTGCCCTCGCCCGAGGCCTGGATCAGCAGGTCGCCGTCGGACCGGTTCAGCCGGACGCCGTCGAACAGCGGGGTGGTCAGGACGTAGTCGGTCGTCCCGTTGAGCGGGAACAGGCCGATGGCGGTGAACGCGTACCAGGCGGACAGCGTGCCGCCGTCGTCGTTTCCGTCGAGTCCGGCGGGCCCGTGGGTGTAGCGGTTGTCCTGGATCCACTTCACCCAGCGCTGGCTCGAGGCGGGGTCCCCGGCGGCGGCGAACAGGAGCGCGTTGTGGATGTCGGGCTCGTTGCCGTGCCAGTAGTAGGGGTCGGGCATGAACGTGTCGGGCTCGCCTTCCGCCAACTCGAACAGCTCGGTCAGCTTGGCCAGGTACGCGTCGTTCGAGGGCCAGAGTCCGGCCAGCCCCTCGGGGTCGTGTGGCGCCAGGAACGTGTACTGCCAGGGGTTGCCCTCGGTGTACGAGTCCGGCCAGCCGTCCATCTCCAGCTCGACCCAGCTGCCGTCGGTGTAGCGCCCGCGCATGAACTCGGTGTCGGCGTCGAAGACGTTGGCGTAGCTGTTGGAACGGTCCGCGAAGAACGAGGCGTCCTCGGGCAGGCCGATCTCCGTGGCCCACAGCGACAGCCCGGCGTCGTCGATCGCGTACTCGAGCGTCTTGCTGACCGAGCCGTCCGTCGCGTCGTGCGGGATGTAGCCCAGGTCCGTGTACTCGGTGAGCTGGCCGCGACTGTTCAGCGCCGCCGGATCGGTGGCCTGGCCAAACGCGATCTCCCACGCGTCCTCGGCCGGCCAGTCGGTGACCCCCTTGGCGAGCGACTCGCCCAGCACGACCTCGGCCGAGTGGCCGATCATCGAGCCGGACTCGATGGTTCCGGCCGGCCAGCGCGGGATGAACCCCAGCTTCTCGCCCATGTCGGCCAGGCTGTGGGCGTGGTCGCTGGCCAGCTCGGGCCAGACCAGGATGATGAACGGGTGCAGCGTCCGGTAGGTGTCCCACAGGCTGAAGTCGGTGTAGTAGGTCCAGCCCTCGGCCTCGTGGAGTTCGAAGTCCATCCCTCGATATCGGCCGTCGACGTCCGTCATGATCGTGGGCATCTGGCGGGTGTGGTAGAGCGCCGAGGCGAACATGATCTGCTGCTCGCGGGTGCCCCCGACCACGTCGAAGGCGCCGAGCACATCCGCCCACGAGGCGCGCGTCCCGGCGCAGCTCCCGTCGAAGTCCAGCGACGGCATCTCGGCGTCGAGGTTGTTGGTGGCGCCCTCGAGATCGACGGCCGAGAGCCCGACCTGGATCTCGACGTCCGTGTCGAACCTCAGCGCGAGCTTGTCGTCCTCGACGGTGCTCTCCACCACGGGCGAGGAGAACCGCGCCACCGTGTAGAGCGGCAGGTAGCTGTTCGAGCGGCCCGTGATGCTGCCGCGGAACTCGACCATGCCGGTGAAGCCCATGCCGTCGTCGTCGAGCGTGATCCAGCCGACCTGGTCGGGGATGTCGCTGGCCCCAGCGGCGGTCATGTCGACGATCAGCCAGCGCTCGTCGCTCTCCCATGCGTACCGGTGGTGGGCGGCGTGGGGTGTGGCGGTCAGGTCGACGTGGCCGCGGTCCGGGATGTCCAGGCTGTAGAAGCCGGGCGAGGCGTCCTCGCCGGAGTGGTCGTAGACCGCTCGCAGGGCGTCGCGGTCGAACGTGTCGACGTCGCTCATGACGAACCGGACTCCGCCGCCGTCCGAGACCCCGATGCCCGGCAGCCGGTGGTGGCTGATGCCCTCGAGGTGCGTGTCCGGGAAGTGGTAGCCGGCGCTGTGGTTGAAGACCGGCCGGAGCCCGTCAAGCGAGGTGTCCGGCCCGACCTTCACGAAGCCGTCCGGGGCGGTGGCGCCGGGGTTCCCGCCGCCGTACCCAAACCCCTGTCCGCCCGTGCCGATGAACGGGTTCACGGCGTCAACCAGGTCGATGGGCTGCCACGGAGTCTGGGTGGTGCACGCAAGAAGGAGCCACATGCGGCCACAATACGCCGTGCCGCTCGCAGACGAGGTGTTCGACGTCCTGGGCCAGAGCCGCCTCCGGCAGCTCCTGGTCGGCGGGATGTCCGTGGTGCAGATCGTCGAGCGGCTGCCTGGGCCGATTCGGGTCCAGATCGAGGTCGGAGAGACGCCGATCCTGGCTCGTCGACAGGCCATCCGCGAGGTCACGCTCGCGCTCGACGACCTGGTCCAGGCCGGGACCGTGGTCCGCAGCCGGATGAAGATGAAGACGACGATCGTCGACGTCTACCGCCGGCGGCTCAGGCGTCCCCGATGATGCGGCTCGCGTCCTCGCCGAACACGGACGAGGGGTCCCGCAGGATGAGCGTCAGCCGCCGGAAGAGCTGGCTCGCCAGGTAGCCGTCCAGCAGGCGGTGATCGAAGACGAGCACCACGGGGAGGATGGGCCGGACGGTCGGCTCGCCATCGACGGCGACGACCTCGTCGACCACGCCGGACAGTCCCCACAGCGTGCCGACGTGCATGAGCCGGTCGGGGAGGCTGACCGCGGCTCCTCGGAACCAGATGCCCGGGGTGCCGTCGTAGGTCGACCCGACGTTGCTGAGCGCGGTCGTGATGGGGGCCATCTCCCAGACCTTGTCCGCGAAGAGCGGGTTGTGATTGAACGCCGCCATCCGGTTCCAGATGCGGCGGGTGACCACGTCGGGGCTGGCCTCGATGATTCGGGTCAGCCTGTCGGACCAGGCGTCCGTCATCTTGCCGGTTCGCTCGACGGCGATGTCCTTCTTCGAGATGCGGGCGATGTCGCGCAGGCTCAGGGACTCGACGCCGCGGAGGGCCATCATCGAGACCTCCATCCGCTTCTCGCCTTCGTGGCCGATGAGCGAGACGGGCATGGCGACGCCGACGCCGGGCGGCTGGAAGATCTGTGTGCCCACGATGCGCCGGTTGGCGACGGGGAACTCGAGCAGGACCTTGCCGATCGCGCCCGCCATCAGGGCGTTCACGGTGATGCGGTGCTCCTGGCCCTCGTTCACGCGAGCGAGCCAGTCCCGGGGGATGCCGAAGTCGATGGCGACCGTGGCGGACACGTAGGGGTTCGTCTTGCCGAACCACCAGAGCATGAAGCGCCGTACAGCGCTGAGAGGGACGCGTTCCATGGCCGGGGGCTATCCCGGTGGCTGGCCTCGGAATGGGTCGAGGGCAGTGGAGGTTGGCGCGGTCAACTGTCGAGTTCTCGGTCTCTCGCCGACGACAACTCGCAGGTTGGCGGTCAACTGTCGAGTTCTCGGTCCCCGACACTGCGAGCGGCTCCTCAGGAGATGAACACACCGAAGGCCAGGCCGGTCCCGACCCCCAGGACGGTGCCGACGCTCGCGCCGGCCAGCGAGTAGATGATGCGGCGCCGCTGGACCTTCTTGCGGTAGCCGTCGATGTACCCGCGTTTGTACTCCTCGTCGAAGCTCTGCCAGGGCCCGGCGGGCACACCGGGGACGACCACGGCTTCGATGGCGGGCACCGCGACGCAGCCGCAGGGACCAGCGATGCAGCCGGCGCCGAAGCCCGCCAGGCCGTGCAGCGCGTAGTCGGAGGCGCGCTTGGCGTCCTCCTCGCCGGCCGCGTAGCCGCTGGTGTAGCCGGCGCTCTCGGGGGCCTCTTCTTCGGCCACGGCCTCGATGGTCTCCACGGCCTCTTCGACCGCGGCCTCTTCGACCGCGGCCTCTTCGACCGCGGCCTCCTCGACCGCAGCCTCTTCGACCGCAGCCTCTTCCCAGCCGTCTTCGGCAGGGACCTCGGCGGGTGCCTCGTCGACCGGGGCCTCCTCGACGGCCTCGGCGGGCGTCGTGTCCTCGGGGTCCTGGGCCAGTACGGTCAGACACAATGCGAGCAGCAAGGCGTCACCTCCTCGGCCAGCGTAGCCCCACGCTGAAACAACGGCACCCGCCGGGACGAAGGAGTTACGCGATGACCATGCTGTTTCTCTCGATGCTGGCGGCCTGTGAGACCGCCCAGGACTGCCCGGAGGTGGCCTGTCCGGAGTGTGTCCCCCCCCCCGGCGAACGCGCTCGAGGACTGGGAGGCCGCGCTCCTGAGCGAGCCACTGGACGACCTTCGCGCCGGGGTGCGCCCCTACGGCGAGGACTCCGTCGGGATCTGCCAGGGCGACGACAAGGACTGCCCGGACTTCATCGGGCTCGACGCGGGAACCCTGGCCGAGGGGGATCACATCCTCATGGCCGAGCTCGCCGTCCCGGCCGTCGGCGAGGGCTGGCAGGTGCGCTTCGAGGTCGCCTGCGACGTCACGCTCCTGAACGGCAAGGTCAGCGACGTCGACCACGAGAAGACGTACGACGTCATCCACACCGGGCCGAACCGCGGCTACCGGTTGTCCCCCCTCTGGCGCATCCAGTCCCCGCACCCGCAGGGCGAGCGCCGCTGTACCTGGGCGCTGACGCCGGTCCGGCCCGATGGGGTCGACGGCACGCCGATGCACGGCGCCTACACCACCCAAATGCCCCCCACGGAGTGAGCGATGCCCTGGCCGACCTGGATCGAGGAGCTCAAGACCCGGTACCTGGCCGACGAGGCCAACGTCTTCCTTCTGCACGGACCACCCGTGCGCGAGGGACGCTGGGCTGTGAACGGCAAGATCGTGGGCGCGGCCGAGGTGCTGCGCGCGTTCCTGTCGCAGTCGCGGGACATCGTCGGTGTCTTGGACCCGGACCCGTCTGACGGCAAGCTGTCGCCGGACCTGCGGAAGGCCAAGCTCGACTTCAACGGCGTCGACCTGGGGGCGTTCCGGCGGCTCGTAGACGTTCGCGTCACGCTCGACGCGATCCGGGTCAAGCGGCACACCAGCACCGTCGAGGGAGCGTTCGGCGTGATGTGGCTGGCGCTGACCACCGCCGGCGCCGACCAGGCCTACATCCTGGTCAAGGTCGACAGCTACGCGGGCGTCCGCCGGAAGCGCCTGCCTGCGTTCGACCACGACGCACCCCCCATCACCGAGTGGCCCGGACACGAGGTCCTGCGCGGCAGCAACAACGTCATCGTCATCCTGTGCGAGGACCCCACGACGCTGCGTCAGGAGCTCCAGGGCGCCTGCGTCCGCATCGAGGTCACCCCGCACGACGCGGCGTGGTCCCACGACGAGGAGCCCGACGCCGCCTCGGCCGCCGAGGCCGAGATCGAGGACGCCCTGTCCTTGAAGCGCGTGAAGGCGCCACCGATGGCCGATGCCGTGGCGGAGATCGAGGCGGCGATGGAGTCCGGCGAGACCCAGCCGCTGCCGGACTTCGAGGAGACCGCGCCCCTGCCCGACTTGACCGAGCCGCTGCCGGACGTGGACGCCGTGCTGGCCGAGGTCGCCGCTGAGAAGGAGGCGGGCGTTTCGCTGCCCGACAAGGTCGAGCGGGCGTTCCGTGACGCCATCCTTCGTCACGCCGAGGGCGACTGGCCCCAGAACCTGCCCGGTCGCGAGGCGCTGGCCGAGGTGCTGCACGCGCTGGACCCGGGGCGCGTCGGAGAGCTGACGTTCACCGTCGAGGACGGCGTCGTCCAGGCCCAGGGTGACGGCGCGGACTGGTTCATGGACTGGTACCGGAAGGACATCGCGGTCGATGCCGCCTGTGGCATGGCGCTGGGTGCGCTCGAGGTGCCCGAGGGCGGCTTCACCGAGGAGACGCTGCCCGCGCTGGAGCGCCCGGCTGTGGGCGCGCTGGCTCGGCGGATCACGAAGCTCCTGGGGTAGCGTCCCGGTGTGAACGGGTCCCTCGCCAACGGTCGCTACGAGCTTCGTCGGAAACTCGGCGAAGGCGGTATGGCGACCGTCTACGCGGCGTGGGACACGATGCTGCACGTCGACCGGGCGGTGAAGGTCCTGGCTCCGCGGCTGATGAAGAGCATCACGATTCGCGAGCGGTTCCTGACCGAGGCTCGCACCATGGCGCGCCTCTCCCATCCCAACATCGTCCAGGTCGTCGATGTCGGGCTGGACGACGAGCGCGCGTTCATGGTCATGGAGCTGCTCCCGGGTGGCTCGCTCGGTGACCTGCTCGAGCGGGATGGCCCGCGGACCCCGCACGAGGCCGGTCGCATCGCACTGGCGGTCCTCGAGGCGCTGCGTGTCGCGCACGGCGAGGGCATCGTCCATCGGGACATCAAGCCGCAGAACATCCTGCTGGCCGAGGACGGCACGCCGAAGCTCGCCGACTTCGGCATCGCGCACGTCAGTGACGCGCCGAAGCCGCTGACCAAGACCGGGTCGGTGATGGGCACGCTCGGGTTCATGGCGCCCGAACAGCGGATCTCGGCCCGACGGGTCGATCAGCGAGCGGATCTCTATGCGGTCGGCACGACGCTGTTCGCCTCGCTGACCGGGCAGATGCCCATCGATCTGTACGCCTCGGAGCTCGACGACGAGCTGCTGATCGGCATCCCCGCGCCGCTCGTTCCGGTGATCCAGCGGTCCACCCGGTACAAGCCCGAGCAGCGCTACGACGACGCCGGCGCGATGACGGCGGCACTCTCCGCCGGACTCTCCAGCGTCCCGGCTGGCGCTCCGGCCGCGATGCTCACGCCCGTTCCGAGCCACGCCACGCTCAGCCTCGACGATCTGGGCGATGGCAACGGCTTCGCGGGCTCGGACCCGGACCCGCCCTCGGCGCTGGGGACCATGGACCCGTCGTCGCTGGTCGACGAGCCCGCTCCCGAGCGCCCCGCCGTCGAGCCGCCCTCGCGCCTTCCGATCGTCCTGGGTGTCCTGTTGCTGCTGCTGCTGGGCGTCGGCGGAGGGCTGGCTGCGTGGTGGACCACGATGCGGGACGCGCCGGGACCGGCTGCCGAGCCCGAGGTCGTGGTCGCCGACCCCAAGGCTCCCCCGGTTCCCGAGCCCGAGCCCGAGGTCGCGCCGGTCGCCAAGCCCGCCAAGAAGGTGGCGGTCGAGGCCGACCCGTGGGAGGAGCCGGTGCCCGAGCCCGAGCCGGCTGGCTCCGCCGACATCGCAGGGACCTGGCACGGCACCTTCAACAACCGCTCGATGACGCTGTACCTGAGTCAGTCGGGGACGAGCCTCTCGGGCACGGCGACCCTGTACATGGCGGGGGTGTCGGTGAAGACGCCTGTCACCGGAACCGCGACGCTGGACGCGGCCGGAAACGGGAGCATCGTCGTGTCCGGCCAGCGTCGGATGAGCGGCAACATCGTGCTCGACGGCACGGTGACGAGTGGCTCGTCGATGAAGGGCGGCGTCCGTGTCGGCAACAACGACAAGGGGACCTGGTCCGCTTCGAGATAAAGCGTAGGGATGCTGCTGCTCGCTCTCGCCGCCTGCCAGAAGACCGAAGGGAACCTGGGCCTCCGGTGGAGCGTCGACAAGGCGCTCGCCGTGACCGGAAAGCACCTGGACATCGAGCTCGAAGAGGCCGGTGACGTTGTGGTGACCTGCACCTCGCGCGACGACGACCGCGACGTCCACGTGGTCCGCAGCGAGGGCCGGACGAACCACGTCGTCGGGGTGTTCGGGCTGCTCGCCTCGTCGACCTACGACTGCGTGATCGAGGCCGAGTCGGGTCAGGACCTCTGGGCTCGCGGCGAGTTCCGCACGAGCACGAACCGCATTCCCGTGGGCGTCGAGGAGGGCGTGGTCTCCGGGGACACCTCGGCGATGACCGGCGTCTACACGCTGACCAACCCGTTCGAGGGCGGCAAGTCGACCAACGACCAGCGGCTCGTCATCTTAGATCCGGACGGCGAGATCCGCTGGTACCACGACGTCGAGGACGAGATGGGCAGCGCGGATGCCTCGCTCGCAGGGCCTGGCGAGCTGATCTACGGCGGCGGCTACGAGCTGACCGGCGCACCGCGCATCATCGACATGGGCCACGAGCTGCTCTACGCCGGCCCCCAGCCCGTGACGGGTGGCGAGTACCACCACGACGTGGGGCTGACCGCGTCTGGGCTGACGGCCGGCCTGACGACCATCAACGGCGACGGCTACCTGGGCTGGGGCGTGGAGATCCGGGACCCTGATGACGGCGGAGCGCTCGTCTGGGACTGGAACAGCGACGACGCGGTCGACCGGGGCGAGCTCCCTGCCGGAAGCGGCGACACCTACCACCCGAACGCGCTGCAGGTGGACGAGGACGACGACGGCAACCCGACGCACGCCTGGGTCAACGTCCGGAACCTGAACCGCATCGTGCGGATCGACATCGAGACGGGCCTCATCGACGTCGACCTGCGCGGGACGTCCATCACGGACGACGGCTTCTACCTGCCGCACGACATCCACGTCGAGGGGGACCGGCTACTCCTGTACAACAACGGCGAGCGGAAGCCGGGCGAGCACAGCAGCGTGCGCGAGTTCCAGCTCGACCTCATCCACGGCACCTACGAACTCGACTGGGAGTGGACCGAGGACGACTGGCAGGAGCCGGCGTGGGGAGGCGCCGACTGGCTCGGCGACGACCGGATCCTGCTGGCGATCGGGCACTGTCCGGGCTGCGACGGGGCGCTGGACTCGAGCCGGGCGCGCATCCTCGAGGTCGATCAGGTGACCGACGACGTCGTGTGGAGCTACCGGTGGGAGGACGAGTCCGTGGGGCTCTACCGGGCCGAGCGGCTCGAGGGCTGCGATGTGTTCGCGAACGCGCGGTTCTGTCCGGAGGTCCTGGAGTAGCGTCGGGTCGCGCGGAGTCGGGGCAGGGTTTCGGATCGACGCAGAAGCCGGAGGCTGACCGTCACTCTCGACGAAGCGGGCGCTCAGCGACGCACAAGCCCGAGGCTGACCGTCACCCTCGCGGGTTCTGCGCGCTACGCCGCGATGTCCACCAGCAGGCCCGAGCTCCCGTGCTCGCTCGCCAGCGTCTCTCCGGTCATCTCCAGCACCGCGAGCATCGTGTCCATCAGCCCGTTCGTCTTGTCCCCGCCGATGACCAACTCGAAGAAGGTGTCGGGGTCCGCGCGCAGGATCTTGTCGAGCGCTGAGAGGTCCAGGTCCATCGGCGAGCTCTCGTCGAAGTCGAAGGACAGGCCGATGTCCTCCCAGCTCGAGTCTTCCGTGTGCAAGTCGATGCCGTCGGACAGCGCGGTCTTCAGCGAGCCCACCGAGTCGCCGCCCGCCGCGTTCCAGGCCGCCACTGCCTGCTCCATCTCGAGCATGAGGTCGGTCACGTCCCGCCGCTTGCCGCTTCCCAGCGAGCGCCCGGAGCAGCCTCGGTAGACGCCGTCCTCGATGCCGAAAGCGGACAGAAGCCCGGTGTCGTCGGCGAGGGTGATGTTTCGGACGTTGCCCGTCGTGCGCAGCTCGATGGTCCCGGACTCGACGTCGAGCGACGCCGAAACGCCCTCGACGCCGTCGTTGATGGCCTGCATGACGTCGACCAGCGAGTCCGCGTCCACGTCGATCGAGAGCGCCACGCCGTTGATGGTCAGGGTTCCGTCGCTCACGCTCGACAGGTCGTCGACGTCGCTGATGGGGGTCTCGCCCGTCCCGGTGCCGGCGTAGCCCAGGTCGGCGGTCGCCCCCGTCAGCTTCATCGCGTCGAGGAAGCCAGAGGTGTCCGAGCCGACCACGATGTCCGTGTCGTCAGAGGTGGTGCGGGTGAAGGTGAGCTGGTCGTCCGCCAGCGAGACGTCGATGTGGCTGACGTTGGCCTCGATCCGGGCCATGACGTCGTTCAGCGTGTCGTCGGCGTACACGTCGATCGAGACGCCGTCGATCTCGAACGAGCCATCGGTGACCGTGCCGTCGACCCACGAGTCCAGGTCGCTGAACGCCTGGTCCGGGTCCAGGTCTGTGCCGACGGTGTCCCAGACGTCCACGGCCGCCACGTCGTTCTTGTCCACCTCACCGCCGGTGAGCGTGACGGTCAGCCCGGCCTTCGACGTGTCCGAGACGGGGTCGGTGTACGGCTGGAACCACAGGGTGTCCTTCTTCTTGCCCGTCGACGCCAGGCTCATGTCGACACGGATCCAGCGGTTTCCTCCGATGGTCCGGTCGCGCTTGACCTTGAACTCCAGCGTCTCGTCCCCGTACTTGCCGTTGTAGTCGCCGGTGATCTGGATCCCGGCGGTCGACGACCCCGACCAGCTCAGGTCGTGCTCGGAGTACGACGTGTCGTCCGTGTTGAGCTCTTCGGTCGAGGTGAGCGTCGTGTACTCGAGGTCCGATGCCAGGTCGATGGCGTCCGAGCCGATGCGGACTCGCCGCCCATTGCCGATGCTGCCTTCCATCTCGTCGAGGTCGGTCCGGATGCGCGAGAGCGTCTTGGCCAGGGCGTTGGTCTCGAGGTGGAACGACACCAGGTCCGCACGCCGTGTCGCCGCCGCGGTCCGGGCCTTGGCGGTCGCCGCGCTGCTGTAGGCGCTCGACACACCGCTGATGTTCGTGACGGATCCGATGTTCACGACCACGCGATCGGAATCCCGTCGGATTCACGTTAGCGGGCGGCCAAAGAAGGAGACGCCATGCCCGTCCGCGCGATGAAGGTCACGTCCAAGACCGCCCACGAGAAGACCGACACCCTGTTCATCTACACGTTCGAGTCCCCCGAGGTCGGCGAGCGGACCATCGTGGCGAACCTCGAGAACACCTACGAGGTCGGTGACATCGCCGGTGTCGCGCTCGAGGGCACGTTCCTCCCGGGCCTCGAGATCAAGCCCCGCAAGGTGTTCGGGATCCACAGCGAGGGCATGGCCCTGGGCGTGGTCGACGCCGCCATCGACGCCGATCTGACCGAGAAGTTCGAGGCCGATGCGCCCGTCCGCACCTTCAAGGTCACCCTCGAGGTCGAGGTCGAGGCGCGCTACGCCGAAGACGCGAAGAACGGGGTGAAGAAGGCGGTCAAGCAGGACAAGGGCACCGTCGTCGGAATCTCCTGACGGAACGCCCGGAATAGGCGAGACTCGCAGAATGCTGCTTCTCGCACTCGCCTGTTCTGACTACGAACTCGTCGATGAGCCCGACGTCGTCGAGCCCATCGGCGAGGCCGGACCTCCGATCATCGAGGTCTCCCCGGGCTCGATCGACTTCGGCGTCGTCCAGGCTGCTCAGGACGAGCTGGCCGTCGTCGTCGCCATCCAGAACGTCGGCGAGCAGGACCTGGCCATCGACGATCTGTTCGTCGATCACGCGGCGTTCGACGTGGCGTTCACCGACTCGGTGCTGGTCCCCGAGGGTCAGGTCGTCGAGGCGACGGTGACCTTCTCGCCGCAGCAGCAGGAGACCTACGAGGGCTCACTGTTCATCGACTCGAACGACCCGTCGAGCCCGACCGTCGAGGTGCCGCTGATCGGCGACACGTTCCGCCCCGATCTGACGCTGGGTCCGGCCGAGCACGACTTCGGCACGCTGCTCCTCGGAGACTCCGACAGCGTCACGCTCACGCTCGAGAACATCGGCGAGGCCCCGGCTGACGTCGAGCTGGTCTACACGCCGAGCTCGCCCGAGCTGTCGATCTCCGGCATGGCGGACGGGACCCTCGAGGCGGGCGCCACCCAGATCCTGGTCGTGGACTACGCGCCGACCGACACCACGCCAGACGAGGCGTCGCTGGTGGTGACCTCGGACACCCAGGAGCTCCTGGCCATCCAGATGGGCTCGGGCGAGGACCCTGTCGTCGAGTACGCGGTCCAGATCGAGCTGACCGCGGACGATGCGTGGGAGGGCTGGATCGACGGCGTGGCCATGGACACCGGTCTTCAGGGCGGCTGGAGCACGGCCTCGACCTACGACTACACGCTCGAGAGCGGCACCCACGTGTTCGCGGTGTACGCGACGGACCAGGCGGCGGTCATCGCCGGCTTCGTGGCCTCGGTTCGCATCGACGGGGTACCCGAGGTGCTCACCGGCGACGGCAGCTGGGTGCATACGAACAGCTCGCCGTCTGGCTCTTGGACCGACGTCGCGTTCGACGACTCGTCCTGGACCACCGCGCCGGCCTGCACGGACACGTCGCCGTGGGGGAGCGCTCCCGCCTCGATCCTGGGGGACGGCGCGGTCTGGATCTGGCACGACGGTGACTGCCGCGTGCTGGGCGAGGGCTGGTATCGGCTGGTGCTCGAGCTGCCATAGGGCCGTGAGTCGTCCTGAATGTCGCCGGGTGTGACGTTCGCACGAGGTGACGGGGCGACCCGGACCGAGCGTCACACCTGGGGACACTCCGCTCATCCGACGTATGCATTTGAACGGGTGTCAAAACTTGAACGGGTGTCAAAACTTGAACGGGTGTCAAAACCTGAACGGGTATCAAGAGTTGGCACCCGTTCAGTCGACAGCTGACCGTCAACCCTGGAGTTGTCGTCATGG